>NZ_JARXYJ010000001.1:5652000-6280000 GCF_029894425.1 Streptomyces sp. SAI-127 | reverse complement strand
ACGTAGGCGAGGAAGGCCAGCTCGGCGACGATCCCGATGGTTATGCGGGCCCAGGTGGGCAGCCCCGAGGGGGTGACGAAGCCTTCTATGGCGCCGGAGACGAACAGGACCAGCGCGAGGCCTATCGCCATGCCCACGGCAGCTCGTCCCTCCTCCGCCAGTGCCGTGCGTCGGGAGCGGGGGCCGGGATCGATCAGGGTCCAGCCGAGACGCAGGCCGGTGCCGGCTGCGACGAAGACCGCCGTGAGTTCGAGGAGGCCGTGCGGGAGCACGAGGCCGAGGAAGGTGTCGAGACGGTCCACCGAGGACATCAGACCGATGCCGATGCCGAGGTTGAGCATGTTCTGGAACAGGATCCAGAGGACCGGGAGGCCCAGGAAGATCCCCAGGACCAGACACAGGGCAGCCGCCTGGGCGTTGTTCGTCCAGACCTGGGCGGCGAAGGATGCCGCGGGATGGCTCGAGTAGTACGTCTCGTACTGGCCGCCGGGGCGGGTGAGCTCGCGCAGTTCACTGGGGGCCGCGATGGAGGACTGCACTTCGGGATGAGTGCCGATCCACCAGCCCAGGAGGGCTGCGACGACGGCGGACAGCAGCGCGGTGGGCACCCACCAGTGCCGCGATCGATATACGGCGGCGGGGAAGCCGTGGGCGAGGAAGCGTGTGACATCGCGCCAGGAGGCACGGCGGGTTCCTGTGACGGCACTACGCGCGCGTGCCACGAGTTGGCTGAGCCGGCCGGTGAGCTGCGGGTCAGGTGCGCTGGACTGGATCAGCGAGAGGTGGGTGGCGGTGCGCTGGTACAGGGCGACGAGTTCGTCCGCTTCGGCGCCGTTGAGGCGGCGCTGGCGCCGGAGCAGGGCGTCGAGGCGGTCCCATTCGGCTCGGTGGGCGGTGACGAAGACGTCGAGGTCCATCGGTTTGCCTGCTCCTCGGCTGATCGTCGGCGGTCCGTCATGAGTGTCAGCTTGTCGTACTGCGACGCGATGCGCCCTCAGCTTGGCAGACTGGCCGTTGACCAGTCGGGTCAGGGGAAGGACAGCAGGCGTGAGTGAGCTCGTGACGGGCGAGGCGGTGGCGCTTGAGCTGCGCCCCGCGAGGCTGCCCAGCAGGGCGTTGGCCGTGCTGATCGATCTGATCGTGGCCGTGGTGGTGTACATCGCCGTGACCGTCGCGCTGGTGGCCGCTTCCGCTTCTTTGGACGACGCGGCCCAGATGGCGCTCTCGATCGCCGCGTTCCTGCTCGTACTGGTGGGAGGCCCGATCGCGGTGGAGACGCTCAGTCATGGGCGATCGCTGGGGAAGCTCGCGGTGGGGCTTCGCGTGGTCCGGGACGACGGCGGGCCCATCCGCTTCCGGCATGCGCTGGTGCGGGGCGCGATCGGTGTGATCGAGATTCTCATGACGTTCGGGGTCGTGGCCTGTATCGCCTCGCTCGTGTCGGCGCGGGGCCGTCGGCTCGGTGACGTGTTCGCTGGGACGCTGGTCGTGCGGGAGCGCATTCCGGTGGGGCCCAGCGGATTCGTGCCGCCGCCTCCGCCCTGGCTGGCCGGCCGGTTCTCCGGGCTCGATCTCTCGGCGGTTCCCGATGGCCTGTGGCTTGCCATCCGTCAGTACCTGACGCGGATGCATCAACTCGACCCGCAGGTCGGCTGGGCCATGGCGGAGCGGCTGGCGTCCGATCTCGCGGCGCATACGGGAACTCCTGCGCCGCAGGATGTGCCGCCGGGCGCGTATCTGGCGGCGGTGGTGCAGGAACGGCAGGCCCGCGAGGCCCGGCGGGCCTACGGCAGCGGTACGACCGTAGCCGGGCCGTCTGCTGCTTCGTGGTCCGGCCCCGCGGCCGGGGTGCAGGGCGGTTACGCGTATCCGGGGGCGCAGCCCACTGCTCCGTTGTCTCCTCAGCCGCCTGTCTCGTACGACGTCGAGGCGGCTCCGGGCGTGGCGCGTCCAGGGGTTCCGGTGGATGGAGTCTCGTCCGGGGAGTCCTCCGAGGGGCCCCGGGCCGCCGTGCCGCCGGAGGGCAGGCCCGCGTCCGGGTTCGCTCCACCGGCGTGATCCCGCGGGCGAACGGATGCCGCTGATGTCAGATACGGGAGCGGACACCCGCTGAGGTCGCTTCAGTCCAGCGGTGGTGCAGGGAACGTCGACGGCGGTGATTCGAGGTCCTCCAGCTCGATCCCGGGGGCCGCGAGGACCACGTCGCCGGCGATGTGCACGGTGTGCTGTTCGCCCGTGTCCAGGGCTGTGACCTGGTATTCCTCCACGGTCAGCGGGCCGTTGTCAGTGGCGTGTGTTTCTCTTTTCAGCAAGGTCCAGGACTGGTCCACGGTGCGCGGGGCGAGGACGGGATCCGTGAAGGCCACAAGGCGTACGCGGGTTGCTGATGCGGAGGGGGTGAGGCGCAGGAGACGGGTGGTGGCGACGAGGAATGCGGGGGATGTGCCGGTGAAGGCGTGGGCGGCGACGTTGCCTTCCGTGGCGTGGGCCCCGGTGGGGTCTGTGCGGACCCAGGTGACGCCGTCGAGAGCGGCACCGCGCACCTGCCAGCTCGCGGCATGCAGTTCGAGGCGGATGGGGCGGCCGAGTTCGTCGAGGGTGAGGTCGACCGAGCCGCTGTGATCGCCCCCGGGGGTGGTCAGTTGGGAGACGTAGCGCCAACCGGACGGGCCGGGGGCGCACTGGAAGTGCTCTTCTGCGAGGGGGGTGTGATCGTGCGGATCGTGGAGCGAATAACGGCCGCGGGGCATGGGGGTCCTGGGTTCTGACGGGCTGTCCGGCCTGACGGTCACACGGCGAGGGGTCACAGGGCCAAAGGGGCAGGCCCCCGACACGGGGGTGCGGGGGCCTGCCTCGGAGGGTCTGCTGCTGTGCCGTACGGCTCAGTAGCGGTAGTGGTCCGGCTTGTACGGGCCGCCGACCTCGACGCCGATGTACGCCGCCTGCTCCGGGCGCAGCTCGGTCAGCTTCACACCGAGCGCGTCCAGGTGGAGGCGGGCGACCTTCTCGTCGAGGTGCTTGGGCAGCACGTAGACGTCGGTCGGGTACTCGTCGGGCTTGGTGAACAGCTCGATCTGGGCCAGGGTCTGGTCCGCGAAGGAGTTGGACATCACGAACGACGGGTGGCCGGTCGCGTTGCCCAGGTTCAGCAGACGGCCCTCCGACAGCACGATGAGCACCTTGCCGTCGGGGAACTTCCAGGTGTGCACCTGCGGCTTGACCTCGTCCTTGACGATGCCCGGGATCTTGGCGAGACCGGCCATGTCGATCTCGTTGTCGAAGTGACCGATGTTCCCGACGATCGCCTGGTGCTTCATCCTGGCCATGTCCGAGGCCATGATGATGTCCTTGTTGCCCGTCGTGGTGACGAAGATGTCGGCCTTGTCGACGACCTCGTCCAGCGTCGTGACCTGGTAGCCGTCCATCGCCGCCTGCAGAGCGCAGATCGGGTCGATCTCGGTGACGATCACGCGGGCGCCCTGGCCGCGCAGGGACTCCGCGCAGCCCTTGCCCACGTCGCCGTAGCCCAGGACGACCGCGGTCTTGCCGCCGATGAGAACGTCGGTGGCGCGGTTGATGCCGTCGATCAGGGAGTGACGGCAGCCGTACTTGTTGTCGAACTTCGACTTGGTGACGGCGTCGTTCACGTTGATCGCCGGGAACAGGAGGACCCCGTCGCGCTGCATCTCGTACAGGCGGTGGACGCCGGTCGTGGTCTCCTCGGTCACGCCGCGGATCTCCGAGGCCAGCTGGGTCCACTTCTGCGAGCCGTCCGTGATGGTGCGGTGCAGGAGTTCGAGGACGCAGCGGTGCTCGTCGGACTCGGCGGTGTCCACGGAGGGAACCTTGCCGGCCTTCTCGTACTCGACGCCCTTGTGGACGAGGAGGGTGGCGTCACCGCCGTCGTCCAGGATCATGTTCGGGCCGCCGGTGGGGGTGTTCGGCCAGGTCAGCGCCTGCTCCGTGCACCACCAGTACTCCTCCAGGGTCTCGCCCTTCCAGGCGAAGACCGGGGACACCCTGGGGGTTGTCCACGGTGCCGTTCGGGCCGACGGCGATGGCGGCGGCCGCGTGGTCCTGGGTGGAGAAGATGTTGCAGGACGCCCAGCGGACCTCGGCGCCCAGGGCGACGAGGGTCTCGATGAGGACGGCGGTCTGCACGGTCATGTGCAGGGAGCCGGTGACGCGGGCGCCGGCGAGCGGCTGCGTCTCGGCGTACTCCTTGCGGATCGACATCAGGCCGGGCATCTCGTGCTCGGCGAGGGTGATCTCCTTGCGGCCGAACTCGGCCAGGGAGAGGTCGGCGACCTTGAAGTCCTGTCGGTTGTCGACAGTCGTCATGTGGTGCTGCTCCTCGGGTTTGGGGCGCGGAAGTACTGCTGGTCTGCGCGGCGGCGGACACAGGGGTGCCCGAAGAGGACACAGGCATGCCCGGTGCGCGCAGCGCAGTCCGTCGGAGGCCCTCTCTCCCTCGGTCGGTCCGCGTGCGGACCGCCCGACCGCCATCAGCAGCGACGTCTGGCTCCGTCCCAAGCTACACCGGTCGGCCGGGGCACCCCAGTCCGCCTCCGCATACATCAGGCCGATCATGGGCGGCCGTCCGGGATGTCGGCGGGGCGCCGTCAGTCGCCCTGACAGGGTGCCGTGACTCAGGTGACAACAGGCCTGAGAACTGCGGAACAGGCGACATCAGACCAGGTCATCCGGGGACTTTTGCTTCTCGGTCGGTCTGGGCAGGTGAGGGAGGATGCGAAGAGATCGGAAGATCTGATCGATCTTGCGGGGCGTCCGGGACGGCGTTTCCGCGGGACAAAGGCGTGAGGAGATCGACGTGACCAGTCCGGCCGGACCTCCCCCCACGGGCGACGGCAGCGAGCAGCAACGGTTGAAGCTGCTCGCGGTGACCGCGTGCCCGACCGGCATCGCCCACACATATATGGCCGCGGAGAAGCTCGCACAGGCCGCTGCGAGCCGTGGCATCGATATGAAGGTGGAGACCCAGGGCTCGATCGGGGCTGAAAATGTCCTGAATGACAACGATGTCAGCAACGCGGACGGCGTCATCATCGCCGCGGACAAGGACGTGGACCTGAGCCGTTTCGTGGGCAAGCGCGTTCTGACCGTGGGGGTGGCGGAAGGGATCCACCACCCTGAGCAGTTGATCGAACGGGTGCGGTCTGCGCCGGTGCACACGGCGGGCGCCACCCCGGCGGCATCGGCATCGGGCGGTGGCAAGGAGCGGAGCGTCGCGTACAAGGCGCTGATGAACGGGGTCAGTTACATGATCCCGTTCGTGGTGGTCGGCGGGCTGCTGATCGCGATCTCGCTCTCGCTCGGCGGGCACACCGATCCGTCCGGGGGCCTGGTCATCCCGAAGGACTCCTTCTGGATGGACATCAACAACATCGGTGTCATCGGCTTCACGCTGATGGTGCCGATCCTGTCCGGATACATCGCCTACGCCATCGGGGACCGGCCCGCCCTCGTGCCCGGCATGATCGGTGGCTGGATCGCGAACACGGGTGACCTGTACGACTCCAAGGCGGGCGCCGGATTCATCGGGGCGATCGTGACCGGCTTCCTCGCCGGGTACCTGGTGCTGTGGATCAAGAAGGTCAAGGTCCCGAAGTTCGTGCAGCCGATCATGCCGATCATCGTGATCCCGATCGTGGCGACCACGGCACTGGGACTGTTCTTCATCTACGTCATCGGGAAGCCGATCTCCTGGGTGTTCGAGCACCTGACCGACTGGCTCAGCGGAATGACGGGCACGAGCGCGATCCTGCTGGGCGCGATTCTGGGGCTCATGATCGCGTTCGACATGGGTGGGCCGGTCAACAAGACGGCCTTCCTGTTCGGCACGGGGCTGATCGCGACCGGCAACCAGACGGTCATGGGCATGTGCGCGGCCGCGATCCCGGTCATGCCGCTCGGACAGGGACTGGCGACCTTGATACGGAAGCGCCTCTACACCGAGCAGGAGCGGGAGACCGGTCTGGCCGCGCTGTTCATGGGCTGTTTCGGCATCTCCGAGGGAGCGATCCCGTTCGCCGCGGCGCGGCCGGCGCAGGTGATTCCGGCCAACATGCTCGGCGGCGCGGTGGCCGGCGCGATCGCCGGTGTCGCCGGGGTCGAGGACGCGGTGCCGCACGGCGGGCCGATCGTGGCGGTGTTGGGCGCGGTGAGCGGGGTGCCGATGTTCTTCGTGGCCGTGTTGATCGGCACCGCGGTCACCGCGCTGACGACGGTCACGTTGGTCGACGTCAGCGAGCGGAGGCGCGAGGGTGCGGCACCGGTGGCCGGACTGGGCGCGGCCGGGCCGCTCGAGCCCGCGCTGGTCGGGGTGGGCGCAGGTGCGGCGGCCGGTGGAGCCGCCGGTGCCGTGGTGGCGCAGCGGGTCGTGGCCTCGTCGAGCGCGTCCGCTGCGGAGGCGTCACCGACCGGGACGCCGAACGTCGGGGGCACCCGTGCGGGCACCGAAGCCGTCGGCACCCCCGCGGCCGAAGCCGACGGCGAAGTCCTCTCCGGCTATCTCACCGAGCAGACCGTGAAGGTCGCCCTCGACGCTCGCGACAAGGAGGCCGCCATCCGGGAGATGGCCGAGCTGCTCGCCCGGACCGGCAAGGTGGCGGACCTGGACGAACTGGTGGCCACCGCCTTGCGGCGGGAGGGGGAGGGAACCACCGGGCTCGGAGAGGAGATCGCGATTCCGCACGCCAAGACGGATGCGGTGACCGCGCCCGTGGTCGGATTCGCGCGGTCCGCCGAGGGCGTCGAGTGGGGTTCGCTGGACGGTACGAAGGCCAGGCTGGTCTTCATGATCTCCGTGCCGGAGGCGGCTGCGGGCGATGAACACCTACGGATCCTGGCGCTGCTGTCGCGCAAACTGATGGACCCCGGGTTCCGGGAGCGGCTCATCGCGGCGCCGGACGAGGGGGCGGTGCTGGAGGTGCTGAGCGAGATCCGGTAGCTGCCGGAGCACCGAGAACCGACGGGGCCCGCCGAGAAAGCCGGCGGGCCCCGTCCTCGTGCAGCAAAAGGCCGTACCGCGACAGAGCCTCAGTGGCCGGCCGTCGGCTGCTGTGCCGGTCCCCCGGGGGTCGCCTCCCGGTCGGCGCCCTTGGCGGCCTCGGTCTCGCTGTAGATGTCCGGCTCCAGGTAGATGACGCGGGCGATCGGGACGGCCTCGCGGATACGGGACTCGGCGGCGTTGATCGCGGAGGCGACCTCGGCGGCCGTGTCGTCGTGCTGGACGGCGATCTTGGCTGCGATGAGCAGTTCCTCGGGACCGAGGTGGAGCGTGCGCATGTGGATGATGCCGGTGACGGTGTGGCCGTCGACGATCGCGGCCTCGATCTTCTGGACCGCCTCGATGCCGGCGGCCTCGCCGAGCAGCAGCGACTTGGTCTCCACCGCCAGGACGAGGGCGATCAGGATGAGCAGGATGCCGATGCAGAGGGTGCCGATGCCGTCCCACACGCCGTCGCCGGTGAGCAGGGCCAGGCCGACGCCGCCGAGGGCGAGGACCAGGCCGACGAGCGCGCCGAGGTCCTCGAGGAGGACGACCGGGAGCTCGGGTGCCTTGGCGCGGCGCACGAACTCCTTCCAGGAGAGGTTGCCGCGCAGCGGGTTGGACTCCTTGATGGCCGTCCGGAAGGAGAAGCTCTCGGCGATGATCGCGAAGACGAGGACGCCCACCGGCCAGTACCAGTGCTCGATCTCGTGAGGGTGCTTGATCTTCTCGTAGCCCTCGTAGACGGCGAACATGCCGCCGACCGAGAAGAGGACGATGGAGACCAGGAAGGCGTAGATGTAGCGCTCGCGGCCGTACCCGAAGGGGTGTTGCGGGGTGGCCTCGCGTTGGGCCTTCTTGCCGCCGAGCAGCAGCAGGAACTGGTTTCCGGAGTCGGCGAGGGAGTGCACGCCCTCGGCGAGCATCGACGAGGAGCCGCTGAACGCGAACGCCACGAACTTCGATGCCGCGATCGCGAGGTTGGCGCCGAGTGCCGCCACGATCGCCTTGGTTCCGCCTGACGCGCTCATCTGCTCGCGTTGTCCCTTCGCCTCAAGTGCCTCTGTGCCCGTCCAGGCCTTTGCCCGTCCTTTGCCGGGGGGCCATTCTTGCAGCATCGCCCGGCACGGACGTCTCAGCCGTCCACAGGCCCGGTCATACGATCACACGTCACGGTCACACGATCACCGTTGCCCGGAAGACCGTGCCCGTGCCGGACACCTCGGCCTTCTCGCCCGCCGGTACGAACACCGACCGGCCGGGGCTCAGTTCGTGTTCCCCGGTTCGCACGGAACCTGCCGTGCAGAGCAGGATCTGCGGGGTCGGGCGGGTCAGGTCGTGGGTGGCGCCGCCTTCGGGAAGGACGTAGCGGGAGAGCCGGAACTCGTCGATGGGGGTCTCGTAGACCTCCTCGCCGTCCGGGGACGCCTCGGGGCGGAGGACGCCGGGGTCGGCGGCCTCGAAGCGGACGATGCGCAGGAGTTCGGGGACGTCGACGTGCTTGGGGGTCAGGCCGCAGCGCAGGACGTTGTCGGAGTTGGCCATGATCTCGACGCCGAGGCCGCTCAGGTAGGCGTGCGGGATGCCTGCGCCGAGGAACAGGGCCTCGCCGGGCTGGAGTCGGACGTGGTTGAGGAGCATCGCGGCGACGACGCCCGGGTCGCCCGGGTAGTGGTGGGCGATGTCGGCGTACGGGGCGTGGTCGCCGCCGAGGCGGGCGCAGGCGGCCGCGGCCTCGGTGACCGTGTGGGCCATCTCCGCGCGGTCGGCGGTCAGGACGGCCGTCAGGACCTCCCGCAGGGCCGCCTCCTCGGGGCGGGCGTGCAGGAGGTCGACGTAGGGCTTGAGGGAGTCGACGCCGAGCGCGTCGAGCAACTCGGCCGCGCGCGCGGGCTCACGGAAGCCGCACAGGCCGTCGAACTCGGTGAGCGCGCAGATCAGTTCGGGCTTGTGGTTGGCGTCCTTGTAGTTGCGGTGGCCCGCGTCAACGGGGATGCCGCGGCGCACCTCGTCGTCGTAACCCTCTTTCGCCTGGGCGAGGTCGGGGTGCACCTGGAGGGAGAGCGGGGCGCCCGCGGCAAGGATCTTGAGCAGGAAGGGCAGCCGGGGGCCGAACTTGGCGACGGCCTCGGCGCCGAGTTCCTTCGCCGGGTCTGCGGCGATGACCTCGACGAGCGTGCCCCGGCCGGTGCGTGAGGGGGCTCCCGGGTGGGCGCCCATCCACAGCTCCGCCTGCGGTTCACCGGTCGCGCGGACGCCGAGGAGTTCGGGGATGGCGGTGGTGGAACCCCAGGCGTAGGGGCGGATGGTGTTGTCGAGGCGGTCCATCAGGCTCTTTCTGTACGTACGGCGATCAGGGCGTCCTGGGCAACGTCAGGCCCCCGAGGCGAGCGCCAGGTAAACGGCGGCGAAATCCGTGACGGCGATCAGTTCCGCGAGGGTCTCGATCTCGCCGCCGGACTCGGGCTCCAGCTCGCTGATCGGCGTGTCGTGGCTGAGGGCCAGGTCACGGGCGGCCGGAGCGGCGCTGAGACCGCCGATGGGCCGGTCGCGAAGGAGCACCACGCGCGCGTGCAGCGCGGGAGCTTCCTCGACGCGGTCGCGGAAGAAGTCGTCCGGGTCGGCGCTGGCGGCCAGCGGCCCGGCGAGCAGCGTGCTGTGCGCGGCGAGGGCCTCGGGAAGTTCGGAGATCACGGCGGGGCGGCCGGAGAGCTCGGCGAGAGCGGCGGCGAAACGGCGGCCCGCGGGCCCTGCGGAGGTGCCCTCGGTCCAGATCACCGGGAGCGCGTCGAAGAGTTCGGCGGCGAGGGTCTTGGCCGGGTTGCTGTAGGTCGCGATGGCGGGGCCACAGCGCTCGGCGATCTGGTCGAGGCGGTCTGCGATCTTCTCGAGCGTGTCGGGCGGGGCGGTGAGCAGGCCGGCGCGGTCGAGGATCGCGAGCAGCGGTGTGAGCAGGGCCCACAGGACGCCGGGGGCGGATGCGGTGAGGGGTGTGGCCTGCTCGTACGGGGCCGTGGCCATGGGCACGAACATGCCGTGTGCGCCCTCGACCGCCTCGCTGAGCGGTGTGCGGCCGGGCGCCACCGCGACGACCGTGCAGCCGCGCCGGTAGGCCTGGTCGGCGAGCAGGGACAGGCCCGGTTCGGTGCCGTCGGGAGTGGCGATCAGAAGCAGGTCGACCGAGCCCGCCCAGCCGGGGAGTTCCCAGCGCAGGGCGCCCGCGGCGGGGGCGACTCCGGTGGGGGCGAGGCGGGTGACGGGGCTGCCGGCGCCGGCGAGTGTGCCGAGGAGGTCGGCGGCGCAGGTGGCGGCGGCGCCGGGTCCTGCGATGAGGACGGCACGGGGGCGGCCGTCGGGCTTGAGGTCGTTCACCCCCGCCTCGGCGGCGTGCCGGGCTGCCGTGCGGACGCGGGCGCCGGCCTCCGCGGCGCCGCGGAGCAGGCCTCGGCGGTCGGCCTCCGAGAGGGCCTCGGGGGTGTCTAGCAGCGATTCGTCGAGCATGGGGCGGCAGCCTCCGATCGCCGGGTCTCCGGGGACGCCGGGTTGTCGCTTCGCCGGGTCGTCGGTCGCGCGGGTCCGGGACTCCGGTGGTCGCTGTGTCGTTGTCGCTCTTACGGCAGCTGGGTCGCTGTCTCGCCTACGGCGGCAGCGGGGACGTCACGCGGGGCGGCGGGCCTCGTCGACGAGGAGGACGGGGATGCCGTCGCGGACCGGGTATGCCAGGCCGCAGTCCTGGCCGGTGCAGATCAGCTCGGTGTCCTGCTCCTTGAGGGGGGCGTGACAGGCCGGGCAGGCGAGGATCTCCAGGAGGCCGGCTTCGAGCGGCATGGGGGTTCCCTTCGGGGGCGGACGGCTGCATGTGCGGATGTGCCTGGTCAGGGTACCGCCGGGGAGAGGGGGGCGCCGGGGTTGGGGCGAGGTCGGCGGGTGGGGGTTCCCGTCGCGGTTTTTACGCCGGGGCCCGAGCCGCGACTTGGTCGTTCGCCCCGCCACCTCGCCCCCGGCAGCCGCGTTCCGTCAGGCTCTGATGATCGCCAGTACCTCGTCGCGTATCTTCGCCGTCGTCGCCTCGTCCCTCGCCTCCGCGTTGAGGCGCAGGAGGGGTTCCGTGTTGGAGGGGCGGACGTTGAACCACCAGTCGGGGGTGGTGACCGTGAGGCCGTCGAGCTCGTCGAGCTGTACGCCCTCCTGGCCCTCGTAGGCCGCCTTGATCGCGGCCAGGCGGTCCGTCTGGTCGGCGACCGTGGAGTTGATCTCGCCGGAGCCGACGTAACGGTCGTACTGGGCCACCAGGGACGAGAGCGGGTCTTCCTGGCCGCCCAGTGCGGCCAGGACGTGGAGGGCCGCCAGCATGCCCGTGTCCGCGTTCCAGAAGTCCTTGAAGTAGTAGTGCGCCGAGTGCTCGCCGCCGAAGATCGCGCCGGTCCTCGCCATCTCGGCCTTGATGAAGGAGTGGCCCACGCGCGTGCGTACCGGTGTGCCGCCGTTCTCCTTGACGACCTCCGGGACCGACCAGGAGGTGATCAGGTTGTGGATGACCGTGCCCTTGCCGCCGTGCCTGGCGAGCTCGCGGGAGGCCACCAGGGCGGTGATGGCGGACGGGGAGACCGGGTTTCCGCGCTCGTCGACGACGAAGCAGCGGTCGGCGTCGCCGTCGAAGGCTATGCCGAGGTCGGCCCCCTCCTCGCGGACCCGCTTCTGGAGGTCGACGATGTTCGCCGGGTCGAGGGGGTTGGCCTCGTGGTTCGGGAACGTGCCGTCCAGTTCGAAGTACATCGGGACGACGTCCAGGGGCAGGCCCGCGAACACCGTCGGCACGGTGTGGCCGCCCATGCCGTTGCCCGCGTCCACGACGACCTTCAGGGGGCGGATGGAGGTCAGGTCGACGAGGGAGCGCAGGTGGGCCGCGTAGTCGTCCAGCGTGTCCCGCTGCGTGATCGTGCCGGTCCCCGCGGCCGCTTCCGGGGCGCCCGCCTCGCTCCACCGCTCGACCAGTTCGCGGATCTCGGCGAGGCCGGTGTCCTGGCCGACCGGGGCCGCGCCCGCACGGGACATCTTGATGCCGTTGTACTGGGCGGGGTTGTGGGAGGCCGTGAACATCGCGCCCGGCAGGTTCAGCGCGCCGGAGGCGTAGTACAGCTGGTCGGTCGAGCACAGGCCGATCTCGGTGACGTCCACGCCGCGGGCGGCCGCTCCGCGCGCGAAGGCCCGCGACAGACCCGGGGACGTGGGCCGCATGTCGTGGCCGGTCACGATCGCGCTCGCCCCGGTCACCTGGACGAAGGCGGCACCGAAGAGCTCGGCCAGCGTCTCGTCCCACTGGTCGGGAACGACTCCCCGCACGTCGTACGCCTTCACGAGCTGTGACAGATCAGCCACGGCCAACCCTTCTGAAAGTCCTGTCGGTCACCACAAACTACCCGTAGCCACTGACAGCGGGTTGTGCGGGAGCCAAGTGGACTCCGAGCCGTTACCTGAGGTCAGACGGCGTCGACGGGGTCAGGGAAGCATCCAGCCCAGGACCGGTGAGCTCTGTCCGACCACGATCAGGCACATCACCAGCAGCAGTCCGAGGCTCCAGGGCAGCACCTTGCGCAGCAGGTCCCCCTCACGGCCCGCGAGCCCGACGGCCGCGCAGGCGATGGTGAGGTTCTGTGGCGAGATCATCTTGCCGAGCACCCCGCCCGAGCTGTTGGCGGCGGCCAGCAGCTCCGGGGAGAGCCCGGACTCCCGCGCGGCGGTCACCTGCAACGCCCCGAACAGCGCGTTGGCCGAGGTGTCGGAACCGGAGACGGCCACTCCGAACCAGCCGAGGACCGGCGACAGGAAGGCCAGTCCGGCGCCCGCGGCCGCTACGAAGTGGCCGATGGTGGCGGCCTGTCCGGAGAGGTTCATGACGTACGCGAGCGCCAGCACGGACGTCACGGTCAGGATCGCGAACCTCAACTCATGGACGGTCGCCGCCCATTCACGGACCGCCACGCGCGCGTGCACGCCGAGCACGAGGGCTGTCAGGATCCCCGCGAGCAGCACGAGGCTGCCGCCGGTGGAGACGATCGGCCAGGTGAAGACGTTGCCGCCGACCGGATCCCCGTCGGGACTCACGACGTTGAGGAAGGGCCAGTCGTACATCCGGGTCGCCTTCGCCAGCCAGTCCTTGACGGCCGGTACCTGCGCGACGGAGAAGATCACGACGATCAGCGCGTATGGGGCGTAGGCGCGCAGGACTTCACCGCGCGGGTCCGTCTCGTCGAGGTCCTCGCTGCGCGCGCCGGTCAGCACGGACGCGCGTACGGACTCGTCGGCCGGTACGCGCGCGTGCGGTACGGCGACCAGGGCACCCGCGCCGGCCAAGGCGGCCCCGATGTCGGCGAGTTGCGCGGAGACGTAGTTGGAGGCCGCGAACTGGGCGACGGCGAAGGCGACTCCGCAGACCAGTGCGGGCACCCAGGTCTCGCGCAGGCCCCGTCTGCCGTCGACCAGGAAGACCAGCACCAGAGGCACCACGAGGGCCAGCAGAGGCGTCTGACGGCCCACCACGGACGCCACGTCGTCCAACGGCAGCCCGGTGACCTGCGCGAGTGTCACGACCGGTGTGCCCATCGCGCCGAAGGCCACCGGGGCGGTGTTGGCGACCAGCGCGACAACCGCCGCGCGCACCGGGTCGAAGCCGAGGGCGACGAGCATGACCGAGCAGATCGCGACCGGTGCGCCGAACCCGGCGAGGGCCTCCAGGAGCGCGCCGAAGCAGAAGGCGACGACGAGGGCCTGGATGCGCGGGTCGTCGGACAGCCTCCCGAAGGAGCGGCGCAGGATGTCGAAGTGCCGGGTGCGGACGGTCATCCGGTACACCCACAGGGCGTTGACGACGATCCACAGGATGGGGAAGAGCCCGAAGGCGGCCCCCTGCGCGGCACTGGAGACGGTCTGGCCCAGCGGCATGCCATAGGCGAGCCAGGCGACCAGAGCGGCCGCCAGGAGGCCTGTGAGGCCCGCCAGGTGCGCCTTCATGCGGACGCCGCCGAGCAGAACGAGGACGATCAGCAGGGGCAGGGCCGCGACGAGGGCGGACAGCCCGAGCGAGTCGGCGACGGGTTCGAGTTCCTGGACGTACACGGGCGCCTCCCCCGATTCCGTCAGGCGGAAAGCGATTTCTCACTTCTGCTTAACGGAATGGTCGTGTCCGCGCCAAGTTCACGTCAATGGGGCGTGCGTGGGTCAGCGAGCGAAAAGCGCGCCGAACGCGCCTGGAAGACGGGTCAGTTGTCGGGAGAGCGCAGTACCCGCAGATGACCGCGGCGTGCGACCTCCATCGGGTCGGCCGCGCGAGCTCCGCCGGCTTCGGCGGCGCGCTCCTGCGGACGGGCCGCTTCGCGCACTGCGTTGGCAAGCGCTTCCAGGTCGTCCCCGCTGGGCCGGGCCGGGGCCGAGGCGTCGAGGAGCCTGACGACCTCCCAGCCTCGTGGGGCGGTGAGGCGCTCGGAGTGCTCGGCGCACAGGTCGTAGCAGTGGGGTTCGGCGTAGGTGGCGAGCGGGCCGAGGACCGCGGTCGAGTCGGCGTAGACGTACGTCAGCGTCGCGACGGCGGGACGGCCGCAAGCGGTGCGCGAACAGCGACGTACAGGGCTCACGACGTTGGACGGTACCGCACTCTTGAACGGGCCGCGACGACTCTCCCCCAGGTCACCCCACCGTGTCGTGCTGTGAAACGTCCCACACGGCACTCCCGTCACACCGCGATGACCTGCGCGGACACCCGCTTTCGAGGGGCCGAACACACCTGAAACCGATCACCAGTTGGCGCAAACCATGTCAATTGCCCCAGATCGGCGGTCTCGGAGAGATACGGATTCGAGCCCAACCTTGGCTGGATTGGTCAACTGCCGACATGCCGTACGGGGCGGCCGTACGCCGTTTCGGACCGCGTCCGGGGTACCGCGTGGGCGGCGCACGCGGGGGTGCGGCGAGGATTACCCTTCACCAGTGATGGACAACCCTGTACCGCCCCGCGCCACCGGCCCCGGGCCCCGCCGCCGTGATCGCCACGGACGGGGCATGCGCGGCCCGATCGCCCCGCCGCAGGTGCCTCTCGCCGCGAGTCGAGCCGAGGCGTTCGCGGACCTGGTGCAGGACTCCGTGGAGCGCCTGGAGCGGCGCTGGCCACAGCTCGCCGACATCGATTTCCTGGTCCTGGAGGTGCCTCGGCTGGACGGACAGTCCTGGAACGACGAGGCGGTGCCGCTGGGCGGGACGATTGCGGCGCGTGAGGGACGCCCCGCGCGCGTGGTGGTCTACCGGCGGCCGGTGGAGATCCGCACCAAGGGGCGTGACGAGCGGGCGGCGCTGGTGCACGAGATCGTCGTGGAGCAGGTGGCCGAGCTGCTGGGGCTCACTCCGGAGACCGTGGATCCGCGGTACGGCGAGGACTGAACCGCCCGCGGATCATCCCGGGCTACTTCTGCAGCACCGACAGGTCCTGGTCCGCCTCCGGCACCGCCACCCATGCCCCGGTCGTCCGGGAGGGCCTGGATGGTGAAGCCCGGCACTCCGTCCGTGGTGGCCGTCAGGGTGCGGGCGCCGTAGACCGGGCCTCCCGAGACATGCTCGACCGTGAGGGCGTAGGTGCCCTTGAGGCCGGTCGGGGTGGGGGCTGCCACGTTCTCCGTGGTGCCCGCCTTGAGGGTGAACGTCTTCGTCACGGCCTCACCGCCCTCGCTGCCCGCCGAGGCCGTGACCTTGACGGTGGCCGCTCGGGTGGGGGCGGTCAGCGAGAGCGTGGTGCCCTTGGCGCTGTTGTCGGCGACCGTCGCGCGCGTGCCGACCGGACGCGTGGCCGGGATGAAGGCCGTCTCCTGGTCGTCGCCCTTGCCGCGGACGACCCGCAGGGCGGCGACCACCGGCACGGATGTGTCGGTGGGGGTCAGGACCAGCGAACCGGCCTCCCCGCGGGTGACGTCGCCGAGGTCGGCGGAGGTGGTCATGCCCGCCTTCACGTGCAGCGTCTCGTTCCCGGCGGGGGTGATCAGGCCGGTGGGGGACGCGAGCTGCACCTTCAGGTCGGCGTCGGAGTCACTGGGCGTGAAGGCGACCAGGCGCACGGCGGTGGCGTCCTTCGGGATGCCGGGCAGCACCAGGCTGCCGGACGGGTCCGTCGACGCGGCCAGCCAGTCGCCGCCGAGCTTGTCGTCCAGCGCCTGCACGGCCGCGCCCACGCGCCCGCTGCGGACGTTTACATGGACGGTGAGGTTCTCCTGCTTCTCCTCGGTGAGCGTGGACAGCAGGATCGGGTCGCTGGAGTGCGGCGCGACGGTGATGCCCTCCCCCAGCGTGGAGTCAAGGGCGCCGTCCTTGCCGTAGAGCTCGATGTCGACGACGGCGGCGGAGTCGTCGGGGTTGGTCAGATGGACGTAGTCGGTGCGGTCGGCGGCGGTGCTCGCGCCCGGGAACCAGAACTCGGTGTCGGGGGCGGAGCAGTTGACACCCTGCAGCCCGCGTCCGGAGCCCGCGGCGACCTTCGTGGTCTCCTGGACGGTCCAGCCGGGCGCGAA
Source organism: Streptomyces sp. SAI-127 (assembly GCF_029894425.1). Classification (NCBI taxonomy): domain Bacteria; kingdom Bacillati; phylum Actinomycetota; class Actinomycetes; order Kitasatosporales; family Streptomycetaceae; genus Streptomyces; species Streptomyces sp. SAI-127. Next base: position 6,263,440 of record NZ_JARXYJ010000001.1, on the reverse strand, counting down.
CTTCCCCTCGGCGGTGCCGACGAGGGCCTGCGCGTCGCCGCCGGAGGTCTCCCCGGTGGCGGGCCTGCCGGGCTCCTCGGGCTTGAGGACCGGCTTGCCGGCCTTCTTGCCCGCGCTCTTGCCGTCCGACTCCTCGGCGGCCGCCCGGAGTTCGCCCTTGCCGCCGCTGTCCGCACCCTTGGTGACGGGCGTGAAGGACGTGTACGACGTCTCCGCGATGTCGGAGGTGCTGGGCGCCGGGCACAGCAGGCTGGTGCGCTCCACGGGCAGCTCGGCGGCCGTCCTGGCGGTGCCGGCGGCCTGCGGTGAGCTGAGCGTGGCGAACCCGGTGACGGCGGCGAGCGCGGCGGTGCCGGCGAGGAGGGACACGGTGGTGCGGTTCACTGCTGACTCCCGTCGGGACGCTCACTGCCGGTGGCGTCCGGGTGCTGCTGCGCCGGGTCGTACGCGGGGTCGTAGCCCTGGTCGTACTGCTGCTCGAACTGGCCGCCGTACGTCGTCTGGTCGTACGACGCCTGCTGGTTCTGGCCGCCGTAGGCGTACGGGTCGTACTGGCCGCCCTGGTAGGGGTCCGCCTGGTACGGCTGCTGGTCGTAGCCGCCCGTCGGGTACTGCTGGGCGGTGCCCTGGTACTGCTCGCCGCCGTAGGTGCCGTACTCGGCGTTCGCGTAGGTCGGGGCGTCCCAGTCGCCGTAGGACTGCTGCTGCGGGACCGCGGCGGGGGCCTCCTGCGGAGGCGGGGGGAGGTCCTCGGGGCGCGCGGCCTCCTCGGCCTGGGCACGCAGACGGCGGGCGCGGCGGCCCTCGCCCGCCACGGCCTGGGCGGGGATCGACGGCTCCTCGGGAAGGTCGTCGTCGACGTCGCGGCGGCGGCCGGGCAGGGCCATGACCACGAGGACGACGGCGAGGAAGCCCTGGATCCACAGCCAGAGCGTGTGGGTGAAGGGATCGTCGAAGGTGACGTCCAGCTTGCCGCCGGAGGCGGGCAGCTCGAAGCCCTGGGCCCAGCCGTCGACGGTGGTGCGGGTCAGCGGCCTGCCGTCCAGGGTGGCGGTCCAGCCCTCGTCGGCGGTGTCGGCGAGGCGCAGGATCCTGCCGTCGGCGCCGGCCGGGACCGTGGTGTGGATGTCCACGGGGCCCGCGGCCACGGGCTGCGCGGTACCGGATCCGGACTTGGCGACGACGGTGGCGCGCGCGACCTCCTGGTCGACCCGCCACAGTCCGCTGCCGTCCTGCTGGCTGAGCCGGGTCAGGCCGGGCGTGGCGTCCAGCACGCGCGTGACCTCGCGGGGCGCGCCCTTGTGGACGAGGACGTAGCGCACGGCGAAGCCGCCGAGCTGGTTCGCCTGGTCGGCGCCGGAGCCGGCGACGAGGTTCGCGACGACCTTGTCCAGCTTGTCGTTCTCACCGTCGGCCGCCGCGAGTTCGGCGTCGCCGAGGCGGGCGCCGGAGCCGCGCACCAGCATGTAGCCGACGTGCGCCGCGGAGTCGCTGTCGAGGACGAGGGTGCGGGCCTGGTCGCGGGTGCCGCTCTCCTCGGCGACGAACGCGGGCACCTGTACGGGGTCGCGGCGCTCCAGCGGTCCGTCGGCGCCGCCGATCATCCAGCCCGCGGCGACGAGCAGCGGGCCCGCGGCGGAGGCGAAGGCGATCAGGGCGGCGACCGGCTGGCGCCAGCCGAAGCTCTGCTCGGCCACGCGTGCGCGTGCCCCGTCGGCGCCGAGCATGGCGGCGGCCAGCAGGGCGAGGCCGTAGACCAGGGTGGCGGGGCCCGCCCACGTCGAGTCGTTGGACAGGACCGCGAAGACGAGGCCCACCAGGGCCACCGCCCAGGCCGTCCAGATGCCGAACTGGCGCTCGGTCCGCAGCAGGGCGGCCAGGGCCGCCAGCACCACGCCGATGAGCATCAGCCCGTCGACCGTGCCGGGGCCGCCGGGGCTTGCGCCGAGCAGGTCGAGGGCGGAGGCGGCCGAGGAGCCGTACTCGAGGCCCGCCTGCTCGAAGAAGCCGAACGGGAGCAGCGTCAGCGACCAGGGGGCGAGGACCAGCAGGGGGGTGCCGAACTGGGCCAGGAAGCGCAGGCCGTAGGCGGTGATGTCGGTGCGGCGCACGACCAGCAGGCCGATGCCGAGGATCAGCGCGATCGGCCAGATGATCGGCGTGAACGCGGTGGTGATCGTGAGCATGAGCGCGAACGCCCAGGTGGCGCGCCAGCTGCCGCGCGTGCCCGTGGTGTTCGTCAGGCCGCCGGCCACGACGCCCGCGCGCGCGATGAGCGGCAGCAGGACGGCGAGGACGGCGGTGCCGACACGGCCGCCGGCGAGGGCGCCGGTGGCGGCGGGCAGGAAGGCGTAGACGACTGCCCCCCACGCGCGCAGGAGGCGGGACTCGACGAGCGGGCGGGAGGCGAAGTAGGCCGTGAAGCCGGCCAGCGGCACCGAGCAGACCAGCAGGACCGTCAGTGCGAGACCGGTCGAGCCGAACAGTACGGAGGACAGCGCGGCGATGATCGCCAGATACGGCGGCGCGGACGGGGTGCCGCCGGCGCCCACCGCGTGCCACGCGTCCGTGTAGCGCGACCACAGCTCGCTCGCGTCGGCCGGGGCGGGCAGCAGGGCGCCGCCCGCGAGCGCGCCGCCGCCCAGGAGGTTGCGGCAGGCGATCAGGGCGACGAGCAGCAGCGCCAGGAAGAGCACCGGTCCTGGCTTGCGGGCGACGCGCTTGAGGCGGGCGAACTGCTCGATCTCCAGGAAGTCCGCGTCGTCGCCGCCGGGCCCGGACTCGATGCCGCCGCCATGGCGTCCGGCCGCGGAGGCCTCGGCGTCGGAGCCGCCGAAGAAGTTGCCCGCGACCTGTTCCACGGTGGCCCGGACGGTCGCGCCGGGCGGCGGGAACAGCTGCCTGAGCTCGTCCTTGTCGACGACCGGCGTGCCCCGCTTGCTCCGCCCGGCAATGATCCGCTCGGGCCGCAGCAGGGTGCCGAGGAGGCCGCGGATCTCGTCGAGAGCCTGTCCGGGCACCTTGCCGACGAGGTAGGCGACGGTCCGCAGCGCTGTGCCCAGGACCAGGCGCACGAGCACCCAGGGCAACGCGGCCGTACGCGTGTTGACGAGCAGGGTGTAGGCGGCGCCCGCCTTGTCGACCTTGTGCGGGGACGCGGTGGTGCGGCCCGCGCAGTCGACGGTACGGCGCTCCCGGGAGGCCGCCTCGGCATGGCGTACGACGGCTTCGGGGGCGATGAGGACGCGGTGGCCGGCGGCCTGAGCACGCCAGCACAGGTCGACGTCGTCACGCATGAGGGGCAGGCGCCGGTCGAAGCCGCCGAGCTGCTCGAACAGGTCGCGGCGGATCAGCATGCCCGCGGTGGACACGGACAGCACGGACCGGACGTGGTCGTGCTGGCCCTGGTCCTGTTCGCGGCGGTCCAGGCCCGTCCAGCGGCGGCCGGAGTTGGCGATGGAGACGCCGACCTCCAGGAGCTGCCGCTTGTCGTACCAGCCGCGGAGCTTGGGGCCCACGACGGCGACGTCGTCCCGGCCGAGCTCCAGTTCGTTCTCCACGACGCGCAGCAGCTGGGCCAGGGCGTCGGGCTCGGGGGCGCAGTCGTCGTGCAGCAGCCAGAGCCACTGGACCGGCTCGCCGTGCGGCAGCTCCGGCAGGTCGTAGGCGTCGTCGCGCCACGTGCGCGTGACCGGGTCCCAGCCGCTGGGCCGCTTCAGATACGGCAGCTGGTCCGGCGTCAGGACGGGAGCGGTGCGGGCGGCCTCCTCGACGGCCTGGCCGAAGCCGGTGCGCCGGGCGAGGTGCAGGACCCGGTCGGCCCCGAGAGCGTCGGTGACCAGCTGGGCGGAGTCGTCCGCGCTGCCGGTGTCGGCGGCCATGGCGAACTGCACGGGGCGCTCCTGGCCGAGCAGCCCGGCGAGCGCGTCGGGCAGCCAGCGGGCGCCGTCGTGGGAGACGAGCACCGCGGTCACCACATGACGCGGGAACTCAGGAGTGGCAGCGTGGTCTTGGGCTGCCGTGTGGCTGTGCACGGACATCGAGGTACGGGCCCCGGTTCGGTGGACTGCGGTGGGCGCCTGTGCCCTGAGGGGGCGGCGAGGCGTCTCGGACGAGCGCCCACACTATCGGCTGGGCAAGGCGGCGGCCCGCCGCCTGTGGATAACCCACGTGCGACGGGCCGTTCGGTTGCGTACGAAAAGTGCGGCGACGCGTGCCTCGCGTCAGACGGCGGCCTTCTTCAGCCTGCGGCGTTCGCGTTCCGACAGGCCGCCCCAGATGCCGAAGCGCTCGTCGTTGGCGAGGGCGTATTCGAGGCATTCGGAGCGGACCTCGCAGGACAGGCAGACCTTCTTGGCCTCGCGGGTCGAGCCGCCCTTCTCGGGAAAGAAGGACTCGGGGTCGGTCTGGGCGCACAGCGCGCGCTCCTGCCAGCCGAGTTCCTCGTCCGCGTCGTCGACCAGCAGTTGCTGCACCAGCTCGGTCATGTGCGCCCCTCGTCTGTCTTCGCGTCCCCGTGTGACGGCCGTTACCGATTTCGGCTGAACGACACGAGTGAAATTACAAGTGTGCTGCTCCGGGCGAGTCAAGCCGAGATCTGCTATTGAGCCCCTTATTCACTCTGCGGAACCAAGGCCTTGCAGAAAGTGTTCAAATCGGCCTAAACCTTGACAAGCAGACGAGACCCGAGCGGGCTGCCGAGCCGTGCCGGCCCTTTCGGACCTGTACGGGGAAGGACGCCCATCAGTTCGAACTCGTTCCGTGTGCGCCCGTGGAAGTCGTGCGAAGTCGCGGCCCGTGCGCCCGGTTGTGCGCCATGTGTCCCGGTAGGCGCGTGAACAAACCTTTCATCAGGGAGATGGACCGGATGAGGTGAAACATGTCCCACTTCCCGGGTGTCGAGTTGACAGTGAACGTGTGACCCGCTGTCCTTGTGGGCATGCTCGCGAACTTGGCACTCACCTCGACCCGCACTGCCGGGTCCCACGGTGCTGCCCGCGCTCGCTGTAGCTGTTGTTGCTGTTCCAGCTGTTGAGCCCAACGCGCTCCGGCTGCCTCTGAGTCCACCGTGACTCGGCTGCTTGTTCCCCGCCCGCATCCGGGCATTCCTGTCTTCCCGTGATCCGGGCGGACGGTACGCGACACCCAGCCAGCCCCCACACTCTCCGCCGAGGACCCATCGCACCCATGAACAGCGACAACGACCTCCAGATCGCCGGCGACCTCCTAGAGGTCCCGCACCTCCTCCAGGCCCCGCGCGAGCACCCGGCCACCGTCGCCGACTTCGTCGGCCTGGCACGCTCCATCGCCGCCGACCGCTCGCAGTGGGGGCACCTCGTCCAGTACGACGCGACGAGCCGCTGGTACCACCGGCTGCGTACCGGGCCCGGCTACGAGGTGTGGCTGCTGTCCTGGGTCCCCGGTCAGGGCAGCGGGCTGCACGACCACGGCCGCTCCTCGGGGGTCCTCACCGTCCTGGAGGGCACGCTGACCGAGCGCGCCGAGCGGGGCACGCGCGCGCTGGGGGCGGGGGCGCAGCGGGTGTTCGCGCCGGGGTACGTGCACGAAGTCGTCAACGACGCGCTGGAGCCGGCGGTGAGTCTGCACGTCTACTACCCGGGGCTGACCGAGATGCCGATGTACACCGCCTGCACCGCTCGCGAGACCCACGGCGAGGTGGACGTCGTAACCGCATGACGCGTTGTCGTACCCGCCTGTAAGACTTGCTCCCATGCGCATTGTGGTTCTGGCAGGCGGCATCGGCGGTGCCCGGTTCCTGCGTGGTCTGAAGCAGGCCGCGCCGGACGCGGACATCACGGTCATCGGTAACACCGGGGACGACATCCACCTCTTCGGGCTGAAGGTCTGCCCGGACCTCGACACGGTGATGTACACGCTCGGCGGCGGTATCAACGAGGAGCAGGGCTGGGGGCGGGCCGAGGAGACCTTCCACCTCAAGGAGGAGCTCGCGGCGTACGGCGTCGGACCCGAGTGGTTCGGGCTCGGGGACCGGGACTTCGCCACGCACATCGTGCGGACGCAGATGATCGGTGCCGGGTATCCGCTGAGCGCGGTGACCGAGGCACTGTGCGACCGGTGGAAGCCGGGGGTGCGGTTGATCCCGATGACCGACGACCGGGTCGAGACGCATGTGGCCGTGGAGATCGACGGTGAGCGCAAGGCCGTTCACTTCCAGGAGTACTGGGTGCGGCTGCGGGCGTCCGTTCCGGCCCACGCGGTCGTGCCGGTGGGCGCGGAGCAGTCCAAGCCGGCGCCGGGGGTGCTGGAGGCGATCGCGGAGGCGGACGTCGTGCTGTTCCCGCCGTCCAACCCGGTGGTGTCCGTCGGCACGATCCTCGCCGTGCCCGGCATCCGCGAGGCGATCGCCGAGGCCGGGGTGCCGGTGGTGGGCCTGTCCCCCATCGTCGGGGACGCGCCCGTGCGCGGCATGGCCGACAAGGTGCTGGCGGCGGTCGGCGTCGAGTCCACGGCCGCGGCCGTCGCCGAGCACTACGGCTCGGGGCTGCTGGACGGCTGGCTCGTCGACACCGTGGACGCCGGAGCGGTCGACCGGATCGAGTCGGCCGGCATCCGCTGCCGGGCCGTACCCCTGATGATGACCGACCTGGACGCGACCGCGCGGATGGCCCAGGAGGCGCTGGAGCTGGCGGAGGAGGTGCGCGGAGCTTGAGCGGCGAGGTGGCGGGTGAGGCACGGGGCTCGGGGGAAGCGGTGGCCGGGAGCCGGGGTCGCGCGGCTCCGGAAGGGGTGGCCGGAAGCCGGGGTAGCGCGCGTGCCGCCGGCGGCGGGCCGGTGAACGACGAAGCGGCCGCGAGCGGCCGGTCCGGGGTCGCGGGGGGCGCGGTGACCGGGTCCGGTCGTGGGTCGACGGGCAGCACGGCGGACGGGTCCGGTCACGGGACGACGGGCAACACAGCCGACGAGACCGGCCACGGGACAACGGGCAACACGACCGACGAGTCCGGGCGCGGGACCGCGGGCAGCAGCGTGGCGAACCCGACCGGCCACGGGACAGCAGACGGCACGGCGAACCCGTCCGGTCACGGAGCGGCTGGGAGCGCCACGAGCGGGTCCGGTCACGGGACAGCAGACGGCCCCACGGACCCGGTCGGCCACGAGTCCGCGCAGGACTCGGCGGGGGGTGGTTTCCGTGTGTGGGCCGTGGCCGGTATGCCTGAGGTCGCGCGGGGGGACGACCTTGCCAAGCTGATCGCCGCCGCCGAGCCGGGGCTCGTCGACGGGGACGTGTTGCTCGTCACCTCGAAGATCGTGTCGAAGGCGGAGGGGCGGGTCGTCGAGGCGAGCGACCGGGAGGCCGCGATCGATGCCGAGACCGTACGGGTCGTGGCGCGGCGCGGGGCGCTCAGGATCGTCGAGAACCGGCAGGGGCTCGTGATGGCCGCCGCCGGGGTCGACGCCTCCAACACCCCTTCGGGGACCGTGCTGTTGCTGCCCGAGGACCCCGACGCGTCGGCGCGGGCGATCCGGGACGGGCTGCGGGACGCCCTCGGGGTCGACGTCGGGGTCCTCGTCACCGACACCTTCGGGCGGCCCTGGCGCGCCGGGCTCACCGATGTCGCGATCGGCGCCGCCGGAGTGCGGGTGCTGGACGATCTGCGGGGCGGCACGGACGCGTACGGCAATCCGCTCAGCGCGACCGTCGTGGCGACGGCCGACGAACTGGCCGCCGCCGGTGATCTCGTCAAGGGCAAGGCCGCAGGTCTCCCCGTCGCCGTCGTGCGCGGGCTGGCGCACGTCGTGGCCGGGGAGCACGGGGAGGGAGCGCGGGCCATGGTGCGTCACGCGCGCGACGACATGTTCCGGCTGGGGACCTCGGAGGCCGTCCGGGAGGCGGTCACCCAGCGTCGTACCGTACGGGCCTTCACGGACGAGCCCGTCGACCCCGGAGCCGTACGACGGGCCGTCGCCGCGGCCGTCACCGCGCCGGCACCGCATCACACGACGCCGTGGCGGTTCGTTCTGCTGGAGTCCGAGGCCTCGCGGACCGGGCTGCTGGACGCCATGCGGGACGCCTGGATCGCCGATCTGCGGCGGGACGGGAAGTCCGAGGAGTCCATAGCCAAGCGGGTGCGGCGCGGGGACGTGCTGCGCAACGCGCCGTATCTCGTCGTGCCGTGTCTGGTGATGGACGGCTCGCACACCTACGGCGATGTGCGGCGGGACGCGGCCGAGCGGGAGATGTTCGTCGTCGCCGCGGGTGCCGGGGTGCAGAACTTCCTCGTCGCGCTGGCCGGGGAGCGGCTGGGGTCGGCGTGGGTGTCGTCCACCATGTTCTGCCGCGAGGAGGTACGGGAGGTGCTGGGGCTGCCGGCGGACTGGGATCCGATGGGGGCCGTTGCCGTGGGACATCCGGCGGAGCAGCCTCGGCCCCGGCCGGATCGGGATGCGGGGAGTTTCATCGAGGTGCGGTGATGTGCGCCGGCTTCGTCGAGGTGCGGTGGTGGGCCTCGGCTTGCGCCTAGTCTCGTAGGGCTTCTTCCGGTTCCTCTCGTACCCCAGGACTTCATTCGTGGCAGGACGTTTCGCTCCCCGGCCCACGCGTACGACCGTGCGCGGTGGGGAGGTCGTCGTGCCCGCCGCGCGGCGGGAGGCGCCGCGGGTGGAAGCACCGCTGGTGCGGAAGTGGGCGCCGGGGTGGCCCGTCGATCTCGGGCTGGTGCTCGGGGCGCTCAGGCGGGGGCCCGGGGACCCCACGTTCCGGGCTCTTCCGGACGGGTCCGTGTGGCGGGCCAGTCGTACGCCTGTCGGTCCAGGGACCCTGCGGGTTTGCGTGTACGGCGGTGAGGTGCGCGGTGAGGCGTGGGGGCCCGGGGGTGAGTGGCTGCTGTCGCGGTTGCCGGAGCTGCTCGGCGCCGCGGACGATCCTTCCGTCTTCGTGCCCCGGCACCGGGTGGTGGCTCATTCCTGGCATCGGCGGCCGGGGCTGCGGCTGACGCGGACCGGGCTGGTGCTGGAGTCGTTGATTCCTTCCGTGCTGGAGCAGAAGGTCACGACCGATGAGGCGTATCGGGCGTGGCGGTTGCTGGTGCGGAAGTTCGGGGAGCCCGCGCCCGGGCCTGCGGCGGGTGGGCGGTTGTGGGTGATGCCGGCGCCCCGGACGTGGGCGTTGATTCCGTCGTGGGAGTGGCATCGGGCCGGGGTGGACAACAAGCGGGCCTCGACGATTCTGCGGGCTGTGCGGGTGGCTGCGCGGCTGGAGGAGGCGGTGGGGATGTCTCCGGCGGCTGCGCAGGCTCGGCTGGAGGTGGTGCCGGGGGTGGGGCCGTGGACGTCCGCGGAGGTGGTGCAGCGGAGTCATGGGGCGGCGGACGCGGTGACCGTGGGGGATCTGCATCTGCCGGGGATCGTGGGGTTCGCGCTGGCGGGGGATCGGGATGCGGACGATGCGGCGATGTTGTCGCTGCTGGAGCCGTATGCGGGGCAGCGGCATCGGGCGGCTCGGTTGATCCTGTTGAGTGGGCGGGTTCCGGGGCGGCGGGCGCCGCGGATGACCCGGGGGGATATCGGGCGGTTGTGAAGGTGCGGTGGGTGGGGTTGGCGTGGCGGTTTTTCGCCCCCGCCGCCCCTACCCGTCCCATCCCCAGGGGCTGCCGCCCCTTCGACCCCGCCCAGGGGGCTCCGCCCCCTCCACCCCCGCCGGGGCTCCGCCCCGGACCCCGTCGGCCCTGAAGGGGCCTCGTCCTCAAACGCCGGACGGGCTGACAGAGGCAGACCGTCCTCAACACGCGTTCGCTACTGGTCCGACGAGAAGCGGACCGCTCCCGCGGGGATCTTCGCGTCGCACCAGACTCGCGCGCCGTCCCGCAGTTCGTTGTCGGCGCCGATGATCGCGCCGTCGCCGATGACCGTGCCGGTGAGGATCGAGCGTTCGCCCACGCGGGCCCTGGTGCCGATCAGGGAGTCGGTGATGACGGCACCCGGTTCGACCACCGCGCCCGGAAGGATCGTCGAGCCGGAGACCCTGGCGCCTTCCGCGATGTACGCGCCCTCGCCGACCACCGTGCCGCCGGTCAGTTTCGCGTCGGGGGCGACCCTGGCCGTGGGGAGTATCAGGCGGTCGCCGCAGCGGCCGGGCACCGCGGGGGACGGTGCCCTGCCCAGGACCAGGTCGGCCGAGCCGCGCACGAAGGCGGCGGGGGTGCCGAGGTCCAGCCAGTACGTCGAGTCGACCATGCCCTGGAGGTGGGCTCCGGCCGACAGGAGCTCGGGGAAGGTCTCGCGCTCCACCGAGACCGGGCGGCCCCCCGGGATCGCGTCGATCACCGAGCGGCGGAAGACGTACGCCCCCGCGTTGATCTGGTCGGTGACGATCTCCTCCGGGGTCTGGGGCTTCTCCAGGAACGCCAGGACCCTGCCCGTCTCGTCCGTGGGGACCAGTCCGTAGGCCCGCGGGTCCGTCACCTTCGTGAGGTGCAGGGAGACGTCCGCGCCCGTTGTCTCGTGCGTGCGCACCAGCGCCCTGATGTCCAGGCCCGTCAGGATGTCGCCGTTGAAGACCAGGACCGGCTCGTCGGGGGCGGAGTGCAGCCGGGCGGCCACGTTGCGGATCGCGCCGCCCGTGCCGAGGGGCTCCACCTCGGTGACGTACTCGAGGTGAAGCCCAAGGGAGGAGCCGTCGCCGAAGTGCGGTTCGAAGACCTCCGCGAGATAGCTCGTCGCGAGGACGATGTGGTCGACGCCCGCCGCTCTCGCTCTGGCCAGCTGGTGCGTGAGGAAGGGGACACCGGCCGCGCGGACCATGGGCTTCGGGGTGTGGACCGTGAGGGGTCGCAGCCGTGTGCCCTTGCCGCCGACCAGGAGGATCGCTTCTGTCACCTGTTGTCTCCGCTTCCTGCCGGGACCGGCCCGAACTGTCTTTCGACCGGCCAGTGTATGCAGACCGTTGTGCGGCACCTTCGGCGGCCGTGCGGCATTCGCGCCTGCCCCCCGACGGCGGTGAAACGGGTGGTACGAACTCTCTTCGGTCCTCAGCGACCGTCAACGACCTTGGAGACGGGCAGCTGTCGTGCGGGTGGACCCGAGTTTGCGGTAGAGCTGCCGTCCGGGGCACTCCGTGACGAAGCCGTCCCGATGGCCGGAGATCACGTTCAGTCGTACCTTCCTACCCTTCGGATAGCGGTTGCCACCGCCCGACTTCAGATACGTCTTCCCCTTCGGGTTCGCGCCGTACAGGCCGAGCTTCCACGCGGTGAGCCGTGCGATGGCCCGCGTCACGGCGGCGGGCGGCTTCTTGGAACCGTAGCTGCCGAGGACGGCGATCCCCACGCTGTTGGTGTTGAAGCCGAGGGTGTGGGCGCCGAGGACCGGCTTCGCCACGCCGCCCGCCCGGCCCTCGTAGATGTTTCCGCACTTGTCGACGAGGAAGTTGTAGCCGATGTCGCGCCAGCCCCTGCTCTTGACGTGGTAGCGGTAGATACCGCGAATGAGCGAGGGCGCCTGCGTACAGCGGTACCCGTTGCCGGACGCCGTGTGGTGCACGAAGGCCGCCTTGGACTTCTTCGTGTAGACGAACTTCCGCTCGCGCAGCCTCTCGTCGGCGCCCCAGCCGCGCCGGGTGATGATGCGCGGGCGCGGTCCGATGTACGGCTTCGTCCGCTGCCGTTCCGTCAACTCCCCCGCGCGCAGGGCGAACAGCTCCTGTTCGGTCTGCTGCCGGTTCAGCGCCGGGATCTCGATGGCGCCGGGAGCGGCCAGACCGGCGTTGGCGGCGGACGCGTCCATGGCGGCGGGATCCTCGGCCGGTTCGGCGGTGGGGTCGGACGCGTCCGTCGCGGCGGGATCCTCCGCCGGTTCGGGGGTGGGGGTGGAGCGAAGTGCGACGGCGCGGTGGGAGGCGCCGGCCGCCGCGGCTTCCTGCCGGGCGGACTCCGGTGCGCTGTCCCCCGGGTCCACCAGTTCCAGACGCAGCCCCGCCGGGAGAGGAGCGGTCGTGGTCGCCGTACGGGAGCCGCGGGCCATGTCCTCGGTCCGGTGGTCGGCTTCGGCTCGGACCCTCACCTCCACGCCGTCCGAGTCGCCCACCCACAGCGGTGCCGTCGCACCGTGGACGCGGCCGGACGTGCGCTCGGCCGTGTCGGGGTCGGCGGTGTCGTCGTTGTGGGTCTCCAGGTCCTGCCAGCCGGACCAGGTGTCGGTGCCGACCGCACGGGTGCGGATCTGGACGCGGCCATGCAGCTCGATGTCCGGGTCGTCCCAGATCACGCCTGCGAGGGAGAAGTGCCGTACGTCCCGGCGGGGCAGGCCCTGTTCGTCGGCCGGGGCGAGGGTGAAGTCGCGGGAGGCGAGGGGCGCGAGGGGCAGCGACTGGGTGCTGCCGAGGGCTTCCGCGCCCGACGCCGGTCTCACGGCCGCCGGGGACACCGGTCTCGCCGCGACCGCGGGCGAGGTGAGGGGCAGGGCGAGGGCGGCCGCACAGGTGACGCCGACCGAGGAAGCAAGTAGTCCACGCATGCTCCCGATCCTGGACATAGTCATATAAATCTGTCCATCGGGAAACTGACGGACCGTCGGGTGTTGTTGCGCCGAACCGGTGGCCCCGCGCGGGGGTGTCGAGCCGCGTGCCCGCGTAGGCTTCTGCGGATGAACGCCACCGATCGCACCCCCGCCGACCTGCTGCGTTCCGCGCTCGCCGCGGATCCTGCACGCCCCCTGGTGACCTTCTACGACGACGCCACGGGCGAACGTGTCGAATTGTCCGTGGCCACCTTCGCCAATTGGGTGGCCAAGACCTCGAACCTCCTCCAGGGCGACCTCGCCGCGGCGCCCGGTGACCGGGTGACGCTGTTGCTGCCCGCGCACTGGCAGACGGCGGTGTGGTTGCTGGCCTGCGCGTCGGTAGGGGTGATCGCGGATGTCGGCGGAGATCCGGCCGCGGCCGACGTGGTCGTGAGCGGGCCGGACACACTGGAGGCGGCGCGGGCGTGTTCCGGGGAGCGGATCGCGTTGGCCCTGCGGCCGCTGGGCGGGCGCTTCCCGCAGACGCCGGACGGCTTCGTGGACTACGCCGTGGAGGTGCCGGGACAGGGTGACCGGTTTGTTCCGTTCGCTCCGGTGGAGCCTGACGAGCCCGCGTTGATCGTCGCGGGGCGGGAGTTCAGCGCGGCGGAGGTCGTCGAGCGGGCCCGGGCCGAGGGGACGGGGGATCGCGTGTTGTCGGGGTTGCCGTACGACACATGGGACGGGTTGAACGCCGGGTTGTACGGAGCGCTCGCCACCGGGGGGTCCGTGGTGTTGTGCCGTCATCTGGAGCGGTTGGGCGAGGAGGGGCTCGCCAAGCGGATCGAGAGTGAGCGGGTCACGGCTGTTCGTCGCTGACCGGGCGGTTGCACGCCGGGTGCGGTCACCCGAGTGGAGCAGTACCGGCCGCCCCCGGACACCGGTCCGCGTCATGGTCGTAAGTACAGATTCGTACGCCATGAGGGGTGGGCCGACTCGTGACCGACAGCGCTCGCGCCCTCGGACCCGGCCTCGGGGCGTCGGCCGGTGGTGAAGGGCTCATACGCCGGCGTCGGCGGCGGTGGCTGGGCGGTGCGGGGCTCGCCGCCGCCGTGGCCGTCACGGCCACCGCCGGTGCCGGATGGGCCCTCTACGCCAAGCTCGACGGGAACATCACCGCGGACGACGCGGCCGCCGCCGAGCTCGCCCGGTACGAGAAGGAGCGGCCCACCTCGCTCGTCAAGGACGCGCAGAACATTCTGCTGATCGGGTCCGACTCACGGTCGGGGGACGAGAACGCGCGGTACGGGCGGGACTCGGGGACCGAGCGGTCGGACACCACGATCCTGTTGCATCTGGCCGCCGGGCGACGCACCGCGACGGCCGTGTCGCTGCCGCGGGACCTGATGGTGGAGGTGCCGGCCTGTCTGGGGTCGGACGGGACCCGTGGCGAGGCCGTGTTCACGATGTTCAACAGCGCCTTTCAGAAGGGCGGTTCGGCCTGCACGATCCGAACCGTCGAGAAACTCACGAACATTCGCGTGGACCACCACATGGTCGTCGACTTCCACGGCTTCAAGGACATGGTGGACGCCGTCGACGGAGTGACCGTCTGTCTCGACGAACCGATCAACGACAAGGCGGCCAGGCTGCGGCTTCCGGCGGGGCGGGTGACGCTGGACGGCGAGGAGGCGCTCGGCTATGTGCGGGCCCGCAAGTCCCTCGGCGACGGCAGCGACACCGAGCGGATGGACCGTCAGCAACGTTTTCTCGGGGCGCTCGTCCACAAGGTGCAGAGCAATGACGTACTGCTGAATCCGGTGAAGCTCTATCCGGTACTGGACGCGGCGACTTCCTCACTCACCACCGATCCCGATCTGGCGAGTCTGCGCGGGCTGTACGAACTCGTGCGCGGCCTGCGGCACATCCCCACGGAGCGTGTGCAATTCCTTACCGTGCCGCGAGAGCCGTACGTCAACGACGCCAATCGTGATCAACTCGCGGAACCCGAGGCCCGGCGGCTTTTCGAACGGTTGCGCAAGGATGCGCCGGTGAAGGTGACGGAGAAAGCCCCGAGGTTTTCAGAACATTCTCATGACGAAGAACCTTATGGAGAATCCGAGAAGGAGGGCGGGGCGCCCACCTTCCGCGGCAACACGGCCGCCGAGGACAGCTGCGGGTAAAGCGTTTCCCAAGGCGGCGAACCGGTGTCCGAGCAAATGGGCGGATTGCCCGGTTGTAGGGGCGTGGAATTTGTCACCGTCGTAACCTGTCGGCGAATCGGACGGCTAGTGTGAGCGCTCCGGTGCATCCGGCCGACGGAGGATTCAGCAACCGTGGACGCACAAGGCCGTGGGCGGGCGGGCGACATCGACCCCGCAGACCAGTGGGTACTCAACCCGCACACCGGTGAATACGAACTGCGACTGACCCCTTCCGCACCGCAGTCGGGTATTCCCGGTCCCCGTAGATCCGCGCCCTCCCCGAGCAGGGTGGGCGCACCCGCCGGTCGTACGGCCACTCCCGTGGCGCCGGGCCGTGGGGTGCCGCCGCCGCGCAGGCGGCGGGGCGCGCCGCCCGAGGAGCCGCTGCCGGGGCGCCGTGGGCGCCGGCCGGTCAAGCAGAAGTCGAAGGCGAAGAAGGCCCTGCTGTGGACCGGCGGCGCGATGGCGTTCGTGCTGGTCGCGGCGGCGGGCGGCGGCTATCTCTACATCCGGCACCTGAACGGCAACATCACCTCCGTCTCCGACGACGGTGCGAGCACCGGCGGCTTCCAGTCGGACAAGGCGATCAACATCCTGCTGATCGGCACCGACAAGCGCACCGGCGCGGGCAACGGGAGCTACGGCGACAAGAACAGCGTCGGGCACGCGGACACCACGATCCTGTTGCACGTCTCCAAGGACCGTACGAACGCGACCGCGCTGAGCATCCCGCGCGACCTGATCGTGGACGTCCCCGACTGCGAGACCAAGCAGGAGGACGGCAGCACCAAGGTCATCCCGGGCACGGACGACGTCCGCTTCAACACGAGCCTGGGCCAGGACGAACGGACGCCCAGCTGCACGGTGCGGACCGTCACCGAACTCACCGGGATCCAGGCCGACAACTTCATGGTGGCCGACTTCAACGCGGTCAAGACGCTGACCACGGCGGTCGGCGGGGTCGAGATCTGTCTGGCCAAGGACATCGACGACGAGGACTCCAAGCTCAAGCTGTCGAAGGGCACGCACACCATCTCGGGCGAGCAGGCCCTCGCCTTCGTGCGCACCCGGCACTCGGTCGGCTTCGGTGGTGACCTGAGCCGGATCACGCTCCAGCAGCAGTTCCTGAGCGCGCTGATGCGCAAGCTGAAGTCGAACGACACGCTCACCGACCCGACGAAGATGATCAAGCTGGCGGAGGCGGGCACCAAGGCGCTGACCGTCGACTCCAACCTCGACAGCATCGGCAAGCTGAAGGACCTCGGTCTGGAACTGGGCAAGCTGAACGTGAAGAACCTGACGTTCACGACGGTGCCGGTCGTCGACAACCCGACGGAGAAGGTGAAGGCGACGGTCGTTCTCAACGACGCGACGGCTCCCACCGTCTTCGACATGATCAAGAACGACGTGTCCTTCACCGAGGTCAAGAAGAAGGCCAGCGCGTCCAAGAGCGCCGAGGCGGCCGAGGAGGCGGCCCGGCTCAAGGGCACCAAGTCGGCCGCGTCCGAGGTGCGGGTGCGCATCCTCAACGGCGGTGCGGCGGCGGGCAGCGCACAGGCCGAGCTGGAGTACCTGCAGAACGAAGAGGGCGTACTGAAGTCGGAGAACGCGGGCAACGCGGACGCGGCGCTGAGCAGGACCACGCTGGAGTACGCCCCCGACCAGGCCGACCAGGCACGCAGGCTCGCGGACATCATGGGCCTGTCCGGGGCCCAGCTGAAGCCCGGCAAGAGCGTCATCAACTCCCAGGGCCTGCCCACCATGACCCTCACCCTCGGCAAGGACTTCAAGGGCGCCGGAGTGTCGTTCACCACGGCGACGAAGGCACCCGAGGGGGTGCAGCAGTCCACGGCCGACAAGGTCGAGTGCGCCAAGTGAGAGCCGGCTCTGCGGTGACCTAAGAGGCCTGTCGTGCGTCTAACCAGTCGTACGGCAGGTCTTTTCGTTCGTTCTGCGTGAGGGTGGGGAGACAGGGGATGGGGCGCAGCAGTGTGTACGAGGAGGGGGCGCGGCCGGATGTGCGGCCCGCCGAGGGGCCCGGTCCTGACAGACCCGGACGGCGCGGGCGGCGGCGGGCCAGGGCCCGGCGCAAGCACCGGGTGCTCAGATGGTCGGCGGCCACACTCGCCGTGCTGATACTCGGCAGCGCCGGCGCGGGATACCTCTACTACCAGCATCTGAACAGCAACATCCGCAAGGGGGAGCGCAGCAGCGGTGACTCCAAGGCGCACAAGGCCGAGGCCAACGCGGCCGGGCAGACGCCGTTGAACATCCTGCTGATCGGCTCGGACAGCCGTAACTCCGACGAGAACGTGAAGCTCGGCGGCAGCCGGGACAACCGCGGCAACCCGCCGCTGGGCGATGTGCAGATGCTCATCCACCTGTCCGCGGACCGCAAGAGCGCCGCGATGGTGAGCATCCCGCGCGACACCCGGGTCGACATCCCCAAGTGCACGGACCCGGACACCGGGAAGACATACCCGCCGATCACCGACATCATCAACACCTCCCTGGCGCGCGGCGGCGCCGGCTGCACGCTCGCCACCTGGCAGAACCTCACCGGGGTCTACATCGACCACTGGATGACGATCGACTTCTCGGGCGTGGTGCGGATGGCTGACGCCATCGGCGGTGTCTCCGTCTGTGTCCAGCAGAACGTGTGGGACCGCCCGACGGCCCAGGTGCCCGGCGGATCCGGGCTGAAGATGACGAAGGGCACGCACAAGGTCCAGGGCAAGCAGGCCCTGCAGTGGCTGCGCACCCGGCACGCCTGGGGCAGCGACCTGATCCGGGCCAGGGCCCAGCACATGTACCTGAACTCGATGATCCGGACGCTGAAGGGGCAGAACGTCTTCACCGACACCCCGCGGCTGATGGGCCTCGCCGAGGCGGCCACGAAGTCCCTCAAGGTGTCCGAGGAGATCGGCTCGGTCAAGAAGCTCTACGACCTGGGCATGCAGCTCAAGTCGGTGCCGACGGACCGCATCACCTCGGTGACGATGCCGAACGTCCCGGACCCGAAGAACAAGGAGCACGTCGTACCCGACGGCGCGAACGCCGACAAGCTCTGGGAGATGCTCCGCGACGACGTGTCCCTCGACAACAAGGGCAAGCCCTCGGAGGGGAAGAAGACCGTCGCGGCCACCAAACCCCCTTCCGCGCCGGACGACGAGATCGGCGTCCTCGTGCAGAACGCGACGGCGACCGCCACCCTCGGCCCGGTGGGCGGACGCGCCGGCACGATCGCCGAGGAGCTCGTGCAAAAAGGTTTCTCGCAGGCGTCCAAGGACGCGACGGCGGGCCTCTCCGAGGACCGGACGGTCGTGCGCTACCCGAGCGCCGACCTGCAGGGCGACGCCCAGCGCATCGCCAAGTCCCTGGGAATCCCCATGAGTTCGGTGAAGAAGTCGACCGATGTCTCCGGGGTCACCCTCGTCGTGGGCGCCGACTGGCGTACCGGGACGGCGTATCCGAAGCAGTCCGAGGCCAAGGCCGGTGACCTGCCGGGCAACTCGGACTCCATCAACGGCTCGGACACCGGTCAGTGCATGAACGTGTACTCGGTCTACCGCTGGTAGTCGAACGCGACGGCCGGGGGGCGAACGGAAGGGTCCGGGCGTACGTACATACTTACAGAATCGGCACGGGAACAACTCACGTCGCTCAAGGCCCAACCGGGCGGATAGTGTGAGCGATCCAGCGATCGCCGCGTGGCCCTGACGGAGGATTCGGACAACCGTGGACGCACAAGGCCGTGGGCGGGCGGACGACGTCGACCCCGCAGACCAGTGGGTGCTCAATCCGAACACCGGTGAATACGAACTGCGACTGAGTGCTTCCGCACCGCGGTCGGCCGTTCCCGGTCCGCGTGGATCCGCGCCCTCGCCGAGCAGGATGGGTGCACCGGGCAGTCGTACGACCGCCCCCGTGGCCCCCGGCCGGGACGTACCGCCGCCGCGCAGGCGCCGGGGCGCACCGCCCGAGGAGCCGCTGCCGGGGCGGCGCGGACGGCGGCCGGTCAAGCAGAAGTCGAAGGCGAAGAAGGCCCTGCTGTGGACCGGCGGCACGATGGCGTTCGTCCTGGTCGCCGGTGCCACGGGGGGCTACTTCTACCTCAAGCACCTGGAAGGCAACGTCGGCGTCGCCGACGTCGGTGACGCGGCCGCGAGCAGCTTCAGCAAGGACGAGGCCTTCAACATCCTCATCATCGGCACCGACAAGCGCACCGGTGAGGGCAACGAGGGCTACGGCGACGCGGGCAGCGTGGGCCACGCCGACACCACCATCCTGCTGCACGTCGCCAAGGACCGGACGAACGCGACCGCGCTCAGCATCCCGCGCGACCTGATCGTCGACATACCGGACTGCGAGACCAAGCAGGAGGACGGCTCCCAGAAGGTCGTCGCGGGGCAGGAGGACGTCCGCTTCAACAGGAGCCTCGGGGAGAGCGGCCGGGACGCCGGCTGCACGATGCGCACGGTCGAGGCGGCCACCGGCATCAAGCCCGACCACTTCGTGATGGCCGACTTCAACGCGGTGAAGACCCTGACCACGGCGGTGGACGGGGTCGAGGTCTGTGTGGAGAACGCCGTCAACGACAAGAAGTCGAAGCTCGTCCTGCCCGCCGGCAAGTCGAAGGTGGAGGGCGAGCGGGCCCTCGCCTTCGTGCGCACCCGGCACGCCTTCGGCAACGAGGGCGACCTGGACCGGATCAAGGTGCAGCAGCAGTTCCTGGGCTCGCTGATGCGCAAGATGACCTCCGGCGACACCCTCACCAACCCCGCCAAGCTGCTGAAGCTGGCGGAGGCCGCGACCAACGCGCTGACCGTGGACAAGGCGATCGGCAAGGTCGGCACGCTCAAGGACATCGCTCTGGAGCTGAAGAAGGTGCCGACGAAGAACATCAGCTTCATGACGATCCCGGTCAAGGACAATCCCGCCGAGACGGTCAAGGCGACGGTGGTCGTCGAAGAGACGCGAGCCCCCGCCATTTTCGACGCGATCAAGAACGACGTCTCCTTCACCGAGGTCAAGAAGCAGGAGAAGAAGGAGAAGGCGGAGGTCGCGGCCCGGCTCAAGGGCACCAAGTCCGCCGCGTCCGACGTCCGCGTGCGCATCCTCAACGGCGGTGCGGCGGGGGGCAGTGCGCAGCAGCAGCTCTCCTGGCTCCAGACCGAGGAGGGCGTGACCAAGTCCGAGAACGCGGGCAACGCCGAGGTGACGCTGGCGAAGACGACCCTGGAGTACGCCCCCGACCAGGCCGACCAGGCGCGCAGGCTCGCGGACATCATGGGGCTCTCCGGCTCGGCGATGAAGCCGGGCAAGAGCGTCACCAACTCTCAGGGCCTGCCGGCCATGACCCTCACCCTGGGCAAGGACTTCAAGGGCGCGGGCGTGAAGCTCAGCTCCTCCGCGGCGGCCGCACCGGGCGTGGACAAGTCCACGGCGGACAAGGCGCAGTGCGCGAGTTGAGGTCCCCCGGGGCAGGACCCAGGTCTCACACAGCTTCGTAGGGCAACCTCACGGGCCCGTCGTATGTCTAAGACGTGCGGCGGGCCCGTCGCATGGCGTGCGGGTCCGGTGGGGTGGGTGGGGAGGACGGAAACGTTGACAACGCAATACAGCGTGCAGGAAGTCGCGCCGGGGACCGAGGCGGAGTCCGGGCACGGCAGCCGGAGGGCGCCGCGCAAGCACCGGATGCTCCGATGGTCCGCGACGACGCTCGCGGTGCTGATACTCGCGGTGGCCGGGACCGGCTACCTCTACTACCGGCACCTGAACTCCAACATCGAGCAGGACGACCTGAACCTGGGCGACAACAAGGTCGCCGAGCCGACACCGAACGCGGCGGGCCAGACCCCGCTGAACATCCTGATCATCGGTTCCGACGCGCGGGACAACGAGGAGAACCAGAAGCTGGGCGGCGCCAAGGAGACGTTCGGCTCCACTCCGCTCGCGGACGTGCAGATGCTGCTGCACCTGTCCGCCGACCGCAGCAACCTCTCGGTCGTCAGCATGCCGCGCGACACCCTCGTGAAGATCCCCAAGTGCACGGATCCGGACGACGGCAAGGTGTACGAGGCGAGCAACGGCCGGACGATGACCAACCAGAGCCTCGGCCACGGCGGCCCGGGCTGCACGGTGGCCACCTGGCAGGAGCTCACCGGTATCCACATCGACCACTTCATGATGGTCGACTTCTCGGGCGTGGTGTCCATGGCCGACGCCATCGGCGGCGTCCCGGTCTGCGTGGACGCCAACATCCACTCGCGGGACAGCCAGGGGCACGGCTCCGGCCTGAAGCTGGAGAAGGGCACCACCTCCATCAAGGGCGAGCAGGCCCTGCAGTGGCTGCGCACCCGCTACGGCTTCGAGGACGGCAGCGACCTGGCCCGCGCCAAGGCCCAGCACATGTACATGAACTCGATGGTCCGCGAGCTGCGCGCCAACGCCACCCTGAGCAGCCCGAACAAGCTGCGCAGGCTCGCCGAGCAGGCCACGAGGGCGATCACGGTCGACTCCGGGCTCGGCACCGTGAAGAAGCTCTACGACCTCAGCAACGAGCTGCGGAAGGTCGAGCCGAAGCGCATCACCATGACCACGATGCCCAACCGGTACGTGGGCGCCCGGGTGGAGCCCACCGAGGACGCCGAGCAGCTCTTCCGGCTGGTGCGCGAGGACATCGCGCTGGACGGCAAGGACGCGAAGAAGGCGACCGCCGAGAAGGCCGATGCGGCCTCCGGCGACCCGGCCGCCGCGAAGGACGAGATCGGGGTCCTGGTCCAGAACGGCACCCGCACCGACACCCTGGCCGCGGCGGGCGGCCGCGCGAGCACGGTGGCCGGGCTGCTGGTGGAGAAGGGCTACGACAAGGCGGTCTCCGACCGGACGGGGTCCCTGAGCGAGGCGACGACGCTCGTGCGCTACCCGAGCGCCGAGTTGGAGGGCGACGCCCAGGCGGTCGCCAAGTCCCTGGGCATTCCGATGAGTTCGGTGAAGAAGTCGACCGATGTCTCCGGGGTCACGCTCGTCGTGGGAGCGGACTGGCGCGAGGGTACGACGTACAAGGCTGCCAAGGAGGACAACACCACCCCGAAGACGGCTGAGGCCCTCAACGGGGCGGACGACTCGGCCTGCATGCACGTCAACCCGGGGTTCACCTGGTGATGCGACTCACACCTTGTTCGGCACCGCGGGCCGCCGCGAGGCGATGACCCGCCTGGCCAGCGAGCGCGGGCTGGTCAGGAAGCCGTAGCCCCAGCACATGTGCATGGTGGCGAGCGCCACAGGGATCTGGAGCCGTGCCTTCAGGGGGAGCCCCTTGCCCGCGGGCAGCGAGCCGAGGACGATCGCCGCGAGGTAGCCGCCGGGGACGACGAAACCGAGCGGGGTCAGCGCGGCACCGACCACGATCCCGGCCGCGATCGCGCACACCGCCGTCGGCGGGGCGAGGTAGCGCAGGTTGATGGAGCCCTCGTGGTAGCGGGCGACGACGTGCCGCCAGCGGCCGTAGTCCTTGTACTGCTTGGCGAGGGCCTTCACGCTCGGCCTCGGGCGGTACGACACCCTGAGCTCCGGCGAGAACCAGATCAGCCCGCCCGCCTCACGGATCCGGAAGTTGAGCTCCCAGTCCTGGGCGCGGATGAACTCCTCGTTGTAGCCGCCCTGTTGCTCCAGCGCCTCGCGCCGGAAGACACCGAGATAGACGGTCTCGGCCGCCTGCGCCTCGCCACCGGTGTGGAAGGCGGCGTTGCCCACACCTATCTTCGAGGTCATCGCGGCGGCGACCGCGCGCTCCCAGTCGTTCTCGCCCTCGGCGTGCATGATGCCGCCGACGTTCTGCGCGCCGGTCTCCTCCAGGAGCCGTACAGCGGTCGCGATGTAGTTCGGCGAGAGCATGCCGTGCCCGTCGACGCGGACGACGATCGGGTGGCGGGAGGCCTTGATCGCGGCGTTGAGGGCGGCGGGGGTGCGGCCGGTGGGGTTCGGGACGGTGTGGACGCGGGAGTCCTCTGCCACGAGCTGGGCCGCGATCTCGTCCGTGCGGTCCGTGGACGGACCGAGGGCGATCACGACCTCCATCTCGCCGGCGTACTCCTGCGCGAGGATCGCTTGGACGGCTCCGCGCAGATGCCGCTCCTCGTCGAGGACGGGCATGATCACAGATACGGCGGGGAGCTGCACGTCGGGCTTGGCGTTCATAGGGGGCTCACGTTACCGCGAACGGGGGACACCGCCGCGCCCCGCCCGGGGCGGTGCCGGTCGTCGCAGATCGTATGGGCCTACGGTGCTCACGATCCCTCGTTCGGCTGCCCTCGCGGAGGTGTCCCCCCATGCCCACCACGCCGCCCCGCCCCTCCGCCGCCCGCCCTCGCCCCCCGCAGCGCCGGCCCTCCCGGCCCCCCGTGCGACGCAAGCGGCCCCGCTGGGGCATGCGGGCGGCGACCACGCTGTCCGTCGTCGTGCTCGCCTCCGCCGGGATCGGGCACGCGGTCGTCACCAGCCTCGACGCGGACATCGCGCGCGTGGACCCCTTCAAGGACATGAAGAACCGGCCGCGCGCCGGAGACGGCATGAACGTGCTGCTGGTCGGCACCGACGGCCGCGACAAGATCTCCGAGGTCGAGCGGCTGAAGTACCGCTTGGGCGGCGCGCCCTGTCACTGCACCGACACGATCATGATCGTGCACATCTCGGAGGACCGGGAGCGCGCGAGCGTGGTGAGCCTGCCGCGCGACTCGTACGCGATGACGCCCGATCACGTCGACGTGACCACGGGGGAACGCCACCACAGGCACCCCATCAAGATCAACGCGGCTTACGCGGAAGGCGGGCCCCAGCTGACGGTCCGGACCGTCGAGAACATGACCCACGTGAAGATCGACCACTATCTGGAGGTCGACTTCACCAGCTTCATGAAGACGGTGGACGTGCTCGGCGGCGTCGACATCTGCAACGCCGACCCGCTCAAGGACGCGTACACCGGCCTCGACCTCGCGGCCGGCCGGCACCGGCTGATGGGCGGGCAGGCACTGCAGTACGTCCGCTCCCGGCACGCCGACGGCTCCTCCGACCTCGGCCGGATGAAGCGGCAGCAACGCTTCCTCGCGGCGCTGATCGACCGGGCGACCTCGTCCGGCATCCTCCTGAACCCGATCAGGTTCCGCGACGTGACCCGGGCCGTCCTCGGCTCCGTACGCGCCGACAAGGGCTTCGGCACGGACGAACTGCTCGGTCTGGGCCGGGCGATGCGGAACTTCTCCCCCTCCTCCTCGGAGTTCACGACCGTGCCGATCGAAGAGATGGGATACGTCGTCAAGGGCGTGGGGTCGACCTTGAAGTGGGACCCGGTGAAGTCGTCGCGGCTCTTCAAGTCCCTGCGTGAGGACCAGCCGCTGGCCGCGTACAAGCCGAAGAACAAGGCGCTGCTGGTCCCGGTGGCCCCGCAGCAGATCCGCGTCCAGGTCGAGAACGGCACGGCGGCGGGCGGACTCGGCAAGCGCGTGGACGCGGCGCTGGCGGCGACGGGGTTCCGTACGACGGGGTTCCCGGTGAACGCGGCCGACCGCACGCTGAAGCGCACGGTCGTCGCCTACGACCCCCGCTGGGACCGCTCCGCCCGCTCCCTGGCGGCGGCCCTGCCCGGCAGCGAGCTGCGGGCGGTCAAGGGTCAGGGGGCGGTGCTGAAGGTGATCGCGGGCGCGGACTTCGAGCGGGTGCGCAAGGTACGGGCCGAGGACGAGCTCCAGGGTGAGTTCGGGGTGGTCACGGGAGACGAGGTGGGGTGCGTGTAGGCGGAGCGCCGGCCGTGACCTCTCTCACACGGGCTCAGTCCTCGAAACCCTCCGCCGCCCGCTTCTCCCGCAGCTCCATGATCGCCCGGCGTCGCGCGAGGCGGTGCGTGCGGCGGATCTGGGCCTCCTGGTAGCGGCGCTCGTCCCTCTCCGTCTCCGGGAGCACCGGCGGGACCCGGCGGGGCTTGCCGTCGGCGTCCACGGCCGCGAAGACGAGATAGGCGGAGCCGACCTGGGTGGCGGGCGTGGACTCGTTCCAGCGCTCGGCGAGGACCCGCACACCGACCTCCATCGAGGTGCGGCCGGTCCAGTTGACCTGGGCCTTCACATGGACGAGGTCACCCACCCGGACCGGCTCGAGGAACGCCATCTCGTCCATGGAGGCGGTGACCGCGGGCCCGCCGCTGTGCCGCCCGGCCACCGCGCCCGCCGCGTCGTCCACCAGCTTCATGATCACGCCGCCGTGCACGGTACCGAGGAGGTTGGTGTCGGCCTGCGTCATGATGTGGCTCAGCGTGGTGCGGGACGCCGAGGTGGGCTTGCCCGGGATCTCCGGAGTGCCCGGTTGCGTGAGGGTGGCCTGGTCTGTCATGGCCTCCACCTTATGCCGTGATGACAATCGCGGAATTTGTGTCAGCTTGGCAACAGCGGTGCCCTGATTTTCCGACGACCCTTGTATAGGGCACAGCCGGTACCTGCACACTGGGCCCCATGAACGATTGGCCCGAGGGATGGTCCGGCGACAACCGCGACCGGTACGGACGCGGCAGCGCGAGCGCACAGCCCGAGAGCGCCCGCGTGATGCGGCAGGTCCGCCGCGATCAGGGGGCGCCCGGGCAGGGCGCGTACGGCCGTCAGGGCCCGTCCGCGCCGCCGTACGGCAACGGCGTGCCCCAGCAGCCGTCGTACGTCAACGGCCAGGGCCACGGCGGTGGCTACGACGCGTACGACAGCGGCTACAACACGGGCCAGGTCTACGGCGGCGGCGGTGGCCAGGGCGGGCCCGGCGATCCGGGCGGCGGCCGTGGTCCGCGGCCCGCGCCGAACTGGCGCAAGCGGATCAAGTGGACCGCGATCGTCGTGATCACCGGGCTGATCGTGACGACCGTCTCCACCTACTTCTGGGCCGACTCCAAGCTCAACCGCGAGGTCGACCTGTCCAAGGTCATCGACCGGCCGGAGCAGGGCGACGGCACCAACTACCTCATCGTCGGCTCCGACAGCCGCGCCGGGCTCTCCTCGGAGCAGAAGAAGCAGCTGCACACCGGCTCCGCCGCGGGCAAGCGCACCGACTCGATGATGATCCTGCACACCGGCAGCAACGGCGACACGCTGATCTCGCTGCCGCGTGACTCGGACGTGGAGATCCCGACCTTCGTGGGCTCCGAGTCCGGCAAGACCTACAAGGGCACGGGCCGGCACGTGAAGCTGAACGCCGCCTACGCCGAGGACGGTCCCGAACTGCTGGTGCGCACGGTCGAGTTCAACACCGGCCTGAAGATCGACCACTACGTCGAGATCGGCTTCGCCGGCTTCGCGAACATCGTGGACGCGGTCGGCGGGGTCGAGATCGACATCCCGAAGGGCGGCATGAAGGACACCAAGTCCGGTGCCGACTTCAGCGCGGGCAAGCAGACCCTGAACGGCGACCAGGCCCTCGCCTTCGTCCGCACCCGGTACGCGCTCGCGGGCTCCGACCTGGACCGCACGAAGAACCAGCAGAAGTTCCTGAACGCGCTCGCCAACCAGGTCGCCACCCCGAGCACGATCCTGAACCCGTTCAAGCTCTACCCCACGATGGGCGCGGGCCTGGACTCGCTGGTCGTCGACAAGGACATGGGCCTGTACGACCTGGCCAAGATGTTCTGGGCGATGAAGGGCGTCAACGGCGGTGACGGCACGTCCATGAACATGCCGATCGCCGGCTCCACGGGCGGCAACCTGCTGTGGGACAAGGCCAAGGTGAAGACCCTGGTCGACGAGCTGAAGAACGACGAGAAGGTCACGGTCTCGGGCAACTGAGCCCTACGCCCGCCGTCCCGAGCCGAGCAACGCGATGTGCGGAAGGGCCAACTGCCCTTCCGCCACCGCGTGTTCAGTGCTCAGACGCTCGTACTCCCGCCG
Organism: Streptomyces sp. SAI-127; assembly: GCF_029894425.1. Lineage (NCBI taxonomy): Bacteria > Bacillati > Actinomycetota > Actinomycetes > Kitasatosporales > Streptomycetaceae > Streptomyces > Streptomyces sp. SAI-127. Next base: position 6,236,841 of record NZ_JARXYJ010000001.1, on the reverse strand, counting down.
GATCCGTACGACGGTCTCCGGGCCCTGCGAGGTGACGATCAGTCCGATCGTGGCGACCCCGCCCACGGCGGCGCTCCACCACTCCTCGACCCCGGCACGGTGCTCCCAGGTGAGTTCGGCCGCCTCCGCCTCCATGAACCCGGCCCCGCCGAGCAGTTCGGCGAGGCCGTCCGCCGTACGGGCCCAGTCCTCCGCCGGATCCAGCCGCGGGAGGTAGGCCGGCGGTACGGCCCCGCCCGCCTCGCACGCCCGGCCCAGCAGGTCCTGTCCCGCGCCGCGCCGTGCGCTCCACGTCGTGAGGGCGATCCGGCCGCCGGGGCGCAGGAGGCGGTGGAGTTCGGCGAGGGCGGTGCGGGGGCGGCCGACGTGATTGAGGACGAAGTTGCCTACCACAGCATCGAACTCGCCGTCAGGATAAGGGAGTTCGGGCAGCACACCGGTGCGTGCGTCGAGCCCGCGGGCCCGCGCCGCCGCCACCATCCCGGCATCGGCGTCCACGGCACTCACCCGGGCACCGCGCGCCCGCGCCGCCACGGCCGCCGTACCGGTGCCGGTACCGACATCGAGGACCCGCGTCCCCTCGCCCACTCCGGCCGCGTCGAGCAGGGCCTCCACCGGGTGGGCGCACAGCCGCGCGAAACTCCCGGCGTAGGCCTCGGTCCGGCCCTGCCACATGTCCCGCTCGGCGGCGTCGAAGGCCTCGGTGGCGTCCGTCGCCGGGGGCAGCGGCGGCGGCTGGAAGAGCCGGTCCGCGGGCCGCCCCTGTCCATCCGTGTAGGGCGGTGTCGCGTTCTCGTGCGAGGTCATGTCCGGAAGTCTGCCCCCCGATGATCAAGGGCACCCCGGCGGGTGCCCTTGATCCCGTCAGCCGGCAGGCGTCACATCGCCATCCCCGACATCGCTCGACAGGTCTGCACGCAGCGACGACACGCCTCCGCGCAGCGCATCATCTGCGCATCGTCCGGCATGGACATACACGCCTCGGCGCACATCTCGCACGCCTTGGCGCACATCGCGCACATCTCCGCCGACAGGGGCGAGCGGCGCATCATCATGTCCGCGCACATGCGGGTCATCTCGGCGCAGTCGATGAGCGCGCGCATGATCTGCATCTGCGCCTGGCCACCCATCTGCATGCAGGAGCTCATGGTCTCCTCGCAGACGCTGTGGCATTCCATGCACGCCGCCACGCAGTCCTGCATCTCCTTGCTCATCGCGGACATGCTCTCGGCCTGGGTCATGGCTCCTCCTGGGGGATGCGGGGACCCGGGGCGGGCCCCGTGCCCTTCCGTCCTACGCCCCTGTCTCGCGGGGCGCCATCGGGCGGACACGAACAATCCACCCCGAAATACCCCAGCCGCAGTACGACAAAAGCCCCCGGAACGCATCCGGGGGCTCGGTCGTCGCCGGTCGGACCGGCTACGGCAGGTTGCGCGCCATGACGATCCGCTGGACCTGATTCGTGCCTTCATAAATCTGCGTGATCTTCGCGTCGCGCATCATGCGCTCCACCGGGTAGTCCCGGGTGTAGCCGTACCCGCCCAGCAGCTGGACCGCGTCCGTGGTGACCTCCATCGCCACGTCCGAGGCGAAGCACTTGGCGGCGGCGCCCTGGAAGGTGAGGTCCTTGTCGCCGCGTTCGGACTTCGCCGCCGCCTGGTACGTCAGGGCGCGGGCCGCCTCGATCTTCATGGCCATGTCGGCGAGCATGAACTGGATGCCCTGGAAGTCGGCGATGGCCTTGCCGAACTGCTTGCGCTCCTGGACGTAGCCCTTGGCGTAGTCGAAGGCGCCCTGGGCGACGCCGAGGGCCTGGGCGGCGATGGTGATGCGGGTGTGGTCCAGGGTCTTCATGGCGGTGGCGAAGCCGGTGCCCTCGTCGCCGATCATGCGGTCGGCGGGGATGCGGACGTTGTCGAGGTAGACCTCGCGGGTCGGGGAGCCCTTGATGCCGAGCTTCTTCTCCGGGGCGCCGAAGGAGACGCCCTCGTCGGACTTCTCGACGACGAACGCGGAGATTCCCTTGGAGCGCTTGGTCGGGTCCGTGACCGCCATGACCGTGTAGTACTCGGACTCGCCCGCGTTGGTGATCCAGCGCTTCACGCCGTTGAGGATCCAGTGGTCGCCGTCGCGGACCGCCTTGGTCTTCATGCCGGCCGCGTCGGAGCCGGCGTCCGGCTCGGAGAGGGCGTACGAGAACATCGCGTCGCCCTTGGCGAGCGGGCCGAGGTACTTCTTCTTCAGCTCCTCGGAGCCGGAGAGGATCACCGGGAGCGAGCCCAGCTTGTTCACGGCGGGGATGAGGGAGGAGGACACGCAGGCGCGCGCGACCTCCTCGATCACGATCACCGTGGCCAGCGCGTCGGCGCCCGCGCCGCCGTACTCCTCGGGGACGTGCACGGCGTGCAGGTCGCCCGCGACCAGCGCGTCCAGCGCCTCGCGCGGGAAGCGGGCCTCCTCGTCGACCGCGGCGGCGTGGGGCGCGATCTTCGCCTCCGCCAGCGAGCGGATGGCGTCCCGGAGCATGTCGTGCTCCTCGGACGGGCGGTACAGGTCGAAGTCAGCCGATCCGGCCAAGGTCTCTCACGCTCCAAGGACGCTGCAATGCCTGTGCTAATTACCGTTAAGTAACTCAAATTTTAGGGCCCGGCCCACGGGAGTGATACGTGAGCTTGGCGACAGCGGGAAAATTGCCCGTCAGACCGTCCGACTATGCTCGGGCGCGCACTGGCCCGTCCCCCTTTCTGGAGTCTCCATGGCCCTCAAGATCACCGTGATCGGCACCGGCTACCTCGGCGCCACCCACGCCGCGGCCTTGGCCGAGCTCGGTTTCGAGGTGCTGGGGCTCGACGTGGTGCCCGAGAAGATCGAGATGCTCCAGCGGGGCGAGGTCCCGATGTACGAGCCGGGCCTGGAGGACCTGCTGCGCAAGCATGTCGCCGGGATCGAGGGCTCCACCGGCCGGCTCCGCTTCACCATGGACTTCGCCGAGGTGGGCGCCTTCGGGGACGTGCACTTCGTCTGTGTGAACACTCCGCAGCGGCACGGCGAGTACGCCTGCGACATGTCGTACGTCGACTCCGCGATCGCCTCCCTCGCCCCGCACCTGACCCGCCCGGCCCTCGTCGTCGGCAAGTCGACGGTGCCCGTGGGTTCCGCCGACCGGCTGGCCCGCTACCTGGCCGACCACTCCCCCGCGGGCGCCGACGCCGAGCTGGCCTGGAACCCCGAGTTCCTGCGCGAGGGCTTCGCGGTGGACGACACGCTGCACCCCGACCGGATCGTCGTCGGTGTGCGCAGCGAGCGTGCGGAGAAGCTGCTGCGCGAGGTGTACGCGACTCCGCTCGGCGAGGGCACGCCGTTCGTGGTGACCGACTTCCCGACCGCCGAGCTGGTGAAGACGTCCGCGAACTCCTTCCTGGCGACCAAGATCTCCTTCATCAACGCGATGGCGGAGGTGTGCGAGGCCGCGGACGGCGATGTGGCGAAGCTGGCGGAGGCCATCGGCTACGACGACCGGATCGGGAAGAAGTTCCTGCGGGCGGGTATCGGTTTCGGCGGCGGCTGTCTGCCGAAGGACATCCGGGCCTTCATGGCCCGTGCGGGTGAGCTCGGCGCCGACCAGGCGCTGACGTTCCTGCGCGAGATCGACTCGATCAACATGCGCCAGCGCGGCCAGATGGTGGAACTGGCCCGGCAGATACTGGGCGGCGGGCCGTTCCTCGGCAAGCGGGTCGCGGTGCTCGGCGCCACCTTCAAGCCCGACTCGGACGACGTCCGGGACTCGCCCGCGCTGAACGTCGCCGGGCAGATCCACCTCCAGGGCGGCCAGGTCACGGTCTACGACCCGAAGGGCATGGACAACGCCCGCCGTCTCTTCCCGACCCTCGGCTACGCCGACACCGCCGTGGACGCGGTCCGGGGCGCCGACGTCGTACTCCACCTCACGGAGTGGCGGGAGTTCCGCGAACTGGACCCGGCGGCCCTCGGCGAGGTAGCGGCCGCAAAGGTCGTCCTGGACGGCCGCAACGCGCTGGATCCGGCGCTGTGGCGGAAGGCCGGATGGACTTACCGGGCAATGGGGCGGCCGACCGCCTGACCCCGGAGACGGGTCGTACTGGGCCCCGGCGCCGTTCCAGCGCCGGGGCCCTGTCGTGCGCCGACCTGGCATATGCCCGCCCTTCCCGGAATCCTCAACACGAGTTCGATTTGCATTCGAGCACAGTGTGGAATCGACCGTTCTCACAGACCGCACCCCCGTGATGGAGAGGTAGGCAACCATCGGTTAACCGGTGCGTAGTGATGCGGAATCCACGCTCCACTCCACTGTTCGTCATCGGCCGCGTTCTTCGGTCCGATTGATCTGAGCATGTCAGGAGTGAGTCATGCCCTTGTTCCGCAGGGCGACGGGTGTCCCTCCGCGTGACCACCGCGACGAACTGGTCGCCGGGGCGCTCGTCGGCACCGTGGTGATCGTGCTGGGGTACGCGTCGGGCATCGGCGCCCCCGCCTCCGGCGCCGCCGAGGCCGCTCCCCCGGTGACCCCGCCCGCGGCCACGGCACCGGCGACGACCTCCCCGGGGTCCGGTCAAGCCCCGGTGGGCTCCGGGGAGTTGCCGTCGTACGGCGGAGTCGGCGGAGTCGGCGGGGGTCTCGGATACGGCGGCGGGGGCGCGGTGACCGGTACCGTCCCCGTCGGCTCCGGTGGCGGCCAGGGCGGCGGGCACGCCGGCCACGGGACCACTCCGGTTCCGGGCACCGGCTCCCCGACGCCCGCGCCCACCACCCCCACGCCCTCCCCCTCGGGCACGGACTCCTGCGCGGACGGCGAGGTCGAGCTCGTACAGCCGCTGCTCGTCGGGGTCACCGACTCCGTCCTCGGTCTCCTGGACGGCCCGGCGGCCACCCCCTCCCCGTCGCCGACCGCGTCCCCCTGCGTCGGGCTCGCCCCCGCCTCCAGTCTCCTCGGCGGCATCCTCGCCCCGGCCGCCGCCTCCCCGCAGCCGGAGGCGACCCCGTGAGGACCCTGCGCCGAACCCTGCTCCTGCTCGCCGCCCTGCTCTGCGCCCTGTTCGGCGCGGTCCAACCCGCCTTTGCCCACACCGGGTTGGTGAGCTCCTCCCCCAAGGACGGGGCCGACCTGGCGAAGACACCCGACCGGCTCACCCTCACCTTCGACGAAGCCGTCGACCTGGCCGATGTACGGGTGCTGACGGTGGACGGCGACCGGCTGCCGGTGTCGGGTACGGCGAGGAAGAGTGTGGTGCGGGTCGCTCTCAACAGCCCGGCGGACGGGAGGTTCGCCGTCGTCTGGTCCGTCGTGGACGAGGAGGACGGACACGCCTCCTCCGGTCGGATCGCCTTCACCGCCGGCACGGCCTCCGCCAAGACCGACGGCGACGAGGCCCCGGCCGCCGCTCCCGCTCCGTCCCCCTCGGTGCGCAAGGGCCTCGTCGCCGTCCGCTGGGCCGGATACCTCGCACTGGCCCTGTTCGTCGGCGGGCTCGCGTTCGTCGCCCTGCTGTGGCCGGGCGGCACCCACGAGCCGCGGGCCCGGGTGCTGCTGGGGCTCGCCTGGACGGGCGGGCTGCTGGCGACCGTGGCGGCCGTCGGGCTCCAGGGCGCCTACACCTCCTTCGGCGGGCTGCGGGACGCGCTGCGCCCGGCGACCTACGCGGACATCCTGGCCACCGAGCCCGGCATCGTGCTCGCCGCCCGGGGGCTGATGTGGGTGCTCGCGGCCGTGGTGCTCAGCGCGCTGCTCCAGGGCGGCGCGGCGACCTCCCGCTCGCCGGGCTGGCGGGTGGGCGCCCTCGCGGTGACCTTCGGGCTGCTGCGCACGACCGGGATGGCGGGCCACAACTCCGAGGGCAGCGAGCCCACTTGGGGTGCCGTCGCCGACTTCGTGCATCTGCTCGGGGCCGCCCTGTGGATCGGCGGGCTCGCGATGCTCGCGCTGGCTGTGCTGCCGCGCCGCCGGGCCGCGGAGCTGGCGCGGGTCGTGCCGGGCTACTCGAAGCTCGCGGCCGTGAGCGTCACGGGCATCGTCGGCGCCGGGCTGGTCCTCGCCTGGCAGGTGGTGGGGTCGTACGGCGCCCTGCTGCACACCTCGTACGGGCATCTGCTGCTCGTCAAGACAGCCGTCCTCGGGGGCGTCCTGGTGGCCGCGTACGCGAGCCGCCAGTGGGTGCGCACCCGTCTCGATCTCGCCGTGCTGCTGCGCGGCGATGCCGCCACCGTGCGGCCCTTCGGTTACTCGGTCGCGGTCGAGACGGGGCTGGTCCTCGTCGTCCTCGCCGTGACGAGTCTGCTGGTCACGGCCGATCCCGGCCGCTGAACTCCATGGGAAACAACTCCCTGGGAAACAATAGGAGTTGAAGTGAATAGAAGCGATGAGACCGGCGAACGGCGGCTCGAGCCGCCGACGGCCAAGGCCGGTAGGTCCGGGGGCCGGTCCCTGCTGTTCGTGGGACTCGGTGCGGCGCTCGCGGCCGTGCTCAGTCTCGGACTGCTGAACGCGGCGTCGGGTTCCACGAGTTCCTCGCAGCAGACCGCGGGCGCGGCTCAGGCGCCCGCTGCCGCCGCTGCCGAGGTCCAGCCCGCCGCGGCCGCCGAGCCGGACTACCAGGTCGACATCATGAGCTACAAGTTCGGCGACGGTAAGCAGCTCGTCGTCGAGGCCGGCCAGACCGTCCAGTGGACCAACCACGACAGCGCACCGCACACGGTGACCACGACCAAGGCCCCGGTGGCCTTCGACTCGGGGACGCTGAAGCAGGGCCAGTCGTGGTCGTACACCTTCACCAAGGTGGGGACGTACGAGTACTACTGCGCGGTGCACCCGGACATGGTGTCGTCCGTGAAGGTCGTCGCCGCGTCCGGTGGCGGCGGTGGCGGTACGACGCCTGCGCCCACCCCGACCGCGACGCCGACCGGCACACCCACGGCCACCCCTACGGCCAGCCCCACCTCGACGCCGCCCACGGGCACGCCCACCGCGGCCCCGACGCCCACGCCGACCTCCGGTGGTGGCTCCGGCTCCGGCGAGCAGTGCGCCAGCATCAACAACGAGCTGCTGCCGATCCTCCAGCACCTCTACGCGGCGCACCTGGAGGAGTCGCCGGGCCAGCAGGTGCAGGACGCCCTGGCGCTCGACTCGTATCTCAAGATGCACACGGTGTGGATCGAGTCCATCCTCAAGCCGGCCGTCAGTGACGGTGGTTCGGTGGCCGACGACACCCTCACCGTGCTCCTCCAGCACATCTACTCGGCACACCTGGAGGAATCGCTCGGACAGCAGGTCACCGATCTGCTCGACGTCGACGGCTACGTGAAGATGCACACCGTCTGGGCCGGGCACATGCTCAAGCCCACCACGGACTTCCTCACCGCCAGCTGCTGACGCGTCCCGCGCAAGGGTGGACGCCGCTCCGGCCGGGGCTCAGCCGGCCGGAGCGGCGTCCACGACCCATTCTCCACACCCCCGCCACATTTCGGGAACCGCTTTCCAAGGAGTTCGGGATGACAACCGTCACCCTGCCCACCGTTCCTCCGCCCCGGCGCCACACCGTGGCCCCCGGCCGCTCGCTCGCCGAACTCACCGCCTGGTACGGACCGTTGCCGCTGCGGCGACGGCGGGTACCGCTCGCCGAGGCGTCCATGGAGACGCCCGCGGACGCCGCCGCCGGACAGCCCGCGTTCCGCTTCGCGTTCGACGATCGTGAACTGCGGGCCGTCCTCACCTCCGAGCGGGTCGACGCCGTGCCCGGCGACCGGCTCCAGCTCACCGGCGACCTGGATGTGAACGGTGTCGCCTTCCCCGTCCTGCTGCGGCTGCGGGTGGTCGAGCGGGCCGAGGACCGGCTGCTCGTCGTGGGCGCGGCCAAGCTGCCGTACCGGCTGCTGCGCCGAGCCACCGGATTCCGGCTGCCGTGGCGGCTTCCGGCCACGCGCCTCAGGCTGCTCGTCGCGGCGGAATTCGCATGAGGGGGGTGCTGCGGGCCGCGGCGGTGCTCGCGCTGCTCGTCGTGGGGATGCTGCCGTACGGTCACGAGGCGTCGGCGGCGACATTCCAGGTCGCGATGAAGGGGTACGCGTTCGCTCCCGCCTCCCTCTCCGTGCCGGCCGGGTCCACGGTCACCTGGACCAATGACGACACGGCACCGCACGACGTGAAGACCACCTCCGGCCCGCTCGCGATCCACTCCCCCATGCTGAACAAGGGCGAGAGCTGGAGCTTCACCTTCACCACGGCCGGTTCCTACGGCTACGTCTGCACGGTCCATCCGGACATGACGGCGGGCATCACGGTACGGGCGGCGGCTCCGGCGCCGGCCCCGGCGGCACCGACGCAGCACGAGCACACGCAGCCGTCCACGAGTCAGGAACAGCACTCGACGATGCCGGGCATGACGACGAGCCGCAGGCCCGCGGCGACCCGTGCCGGTTCGTCGCCCTCACCCACGGCGTCCCAGGCCGCCGTACCGCAGACGGCACCGTCGCCGCAGGCCTCGCAGGCGGCGCCGCCGGCCGCGACCCAGACGGCCGCGTCCACGGCCCGGCCGCTGGATCCGCTGCTGGTCCTGGCCGGCCTGGTCGCGGGGGTCGCGGTGCTGTGCCTGCTCCTGGTGGGGTCGCGGGCGGCGGCTTCGGCTCCGCGGGGAGGAGAGGAGGGAGTGTAGGTCGGGTGCGGCGCCGTCGTGGCCGGTCGCGCAGCTCTCCGCGCCCCTGCAGGGCGCGAAGCTGTATCGATATGCGGCTCCGCGTGGGCGCGACCGGCCCCCATGGCGCCGCACTCCCTAAGGCGCCCCCTTCCCCCGATACCGCCGCATCTTCGCCCGCGCCCCGCACACCCGCATCGAGCACCAGCGGCCCCGGCCCGCCGGACTGCGGTCGTAGTACGCCCAGTGGCAGTCCGTCGCCTCGCAGGCCTTCAGACGGGTCCAGGTGCCCGCGACCAGGGACTCGGCGACGGCGGCGGCGATGCGGGAGAGGAGGGCGCGGGGGTCGGCGGGGGCGAGGGCGGCCGAGCCGTCCGACGGGTCCACCGCCAGACACAGGGGCGCCCCGGCCAGCAACTCCCCCAGCGGCGTCACCGTGCGATGCGGCGGGTGTCCAGCGTGGGCCAGCAGAGCGACTCTCAGCGACTCCCGCAGCTCGCGCGCCTGCGCGGCCTCGCCCTCGACGATCCCGAACGGCGCCCGCCCCTCCGCCGTGTCCAGCGTGTCGGCTCCCGACTCCAGGTCCAGCGTGTTGACCAGGGACTCCACCAGGGCCAGGGCCCCGGGCGCGGGCGATCGTTCACTCATGGCTGCACGCTACCTAGCTCTTGAATCCTCCCCTCCCTGAAGAGAAGGGGATTCCTGGCTCAGGCCGCCTCCTGGAGCAGCGCTCCAGGAGGTCTTCCGCCATCAGCACCAGCCGGGTCGAGACCAGCCCGGACAAGCATCACGCGGGCGGAGTTCTTGTCCCGTGGGGACACGGCTCCGCACACGGCGCAGGTGTAGGTGCGCTCACCCAGCGGCAGGCGATGCTTGGCTCTCGCATCGCAGTGCGCGCAGTCCATCGTGGTGTACGCGGGGTGGACGAGGCGGATGTCCCGCCCGTGCTTGCGGCCCATCTCGATCAGAGCGGCCTTGGTGGCGCCGATGGCGGCGTCAGCGGCCTTGAGGGCCATGGTGGTCCTGGCCAGGAACTTCGGGCGGAAGTCCTCGACAGCGATGGCGTCGTGGTCGCGGACCACCTTCTTGGCCCACTTGCGGCCGGTGTCCTCCCGCTGCCTGGCGACCTTCTTGTACGCCTTCGCCCGCAGCTTCTTCGCCTCACGGTAGCCCTTCGACGCCGGATGTCCCTTCTTCGGCTTGCGGCGGGCCACCATCCGGTCGTACCGGGCCAGCTTCGCCTTCGCCTCCCTGCCGTGCCCGGCGTGGGGAAGGTCGTACGCGTCAAACGTGGTGGTCGCGGTCTCCTTCACACCCCAGTCGACACCGAGTACGCGACCGGTCCTGGGCAGCGGCTCGACGTGGGCGGGCACGACGAACGAGGCGTACCAGTGCCCGAGGCTGTCCTGGTACACGCGCACCGAGGACGGCTCGGCCGGCAGTTCCCGCGACCACACCACCGCCGCGACGATGCCGCCTGCCAGGTGCAGCCGGCCGTCCTTCAACCGGAACCCGCGCCGGGTGTAGTTGAGGGTCGGCGCTGCCTCGCGCTTCTTCTTGTACGTGGGCATCCCCGCCCGGCGCGCCATGGGCAGGCGCCCTTCGATGTCCTTGTGCGCCTTGGCACGGGAGCGGCCGAAGTCGCGGATGACCTGCTGCTGGCAAACCGACGAGCCCTCACGCAACCACGGCGTACGGGCGCGGGCCTCGGTCAGCATCCGGTCGAGCTGAGCGGGACCGCACGTGGCCTTCTCGCCGGTGGCCTTGCTGTGCAGGTGCACGGCCCTGGACTTGGCCACGCATTCGTTCCACACCCAGCGGCACCGGTCCCACTCCGCCCCCAAGACGGTGCGGGCAGCGGCCGACACGCGCAGCCGGTAGGTATACCGCGCATGCCCGGCCTCCGCAGCCGCCGTCACCTGCGCCACCTCGCCCCCTCACGGTCTGCGGCCGGAACCACTGCGCCGCCCCGAACCCTCCGAAGGACCGTACGTACGACAGCCGTACAAACGCACCCCCATCCCACAACCGCCACCCCGACCAGCGATCACCGGCACACGCGTTCGTATCACCTCAGCAACGCCGACAGCGGTACGGACGCTCCGCGTCCTGAACCCGACGCGGCGACGCTCCGCGTCGCGAGCACAGGATGCGATGCCTACCCGGCGTGAACGCCGGAGCCCCCTCGCAAGAAAGGTGAATTCGCTTGCGACGTTACCGCCTATGACGGAGCATGCGGTAACCGTAAGCGTTACTGGTTGCCAGCTTCTACTGGTAACCGCACTTCAAGGAGGAAGCCATGGCCATCGCCGAACTCGGAGTCGTCGTACTGGACTGTCCGGACCCCCGCGCGCTCGCGGGTTTCTACGCCGGTGTCCTCGGGGGCAGCGTCGAGGGGGAGGGCGACTGGGTGGACCTCAGGACCCCTGGCGGACCGTCGCTGGCCTTCCAGGCCGCCCCCGGCTTCGTACCGCCGAAGTGGCCCGCCCCCGACGCCTCGCAGCAGTTCCATCTGGACCTGACCGTCGAGGACCTCGACGCGGCCGAGAAGGATGTGCTGGCGCTCGGGGCGAAGCCGTTGGACGCCGAGGACCACTCCCGCACCTTCCGTGTGTACGCGGACCCGGCGGGGCACCCGTTCTGTCTCTGCGCCTGCTGAACCGCCTGTCGAACCAGGAGGATCTCTCGTGACTGTCGCACGCTTCCGTTCCGTCGTGATCGACTGCCCCGATCCCCGCGCGCTCGCCCGTTTCTACGCCGGGATCGTGGGCGGCACCCCGGAGGACGACGACCCCGAGTGGGTGGTCCTGCGCGTCCCCGGCGGCCCCCGGCTGGCCTTCCAGAGCGCCCCGGGGCTCACCCCGCCGGAGTGGCCGCGGGCGGACCGCAACTCCCAGCAGTTCCACCTCGACTTCGACGGCGGGACCACCTGGGAGGAGATCGACGCGGCCGAGGCCCGGGTGCTGGAGCTGGGTGGCCGGCCGCTGCACGCGGAGGACAAGGAGGACTTCCGGGTCTACGCGGACCCGGCGGGACACCCCTTCTGCCTCTGCCGGATCGACCCCGTGTAGCACCGTCGGCCATCCGCCTGGGCTCGGCGATGCCACCTCCACCGGGATCGGGCCCGTGCGGCACCGCCAGCCATCCGTCGAGCCCGGCGATCCCGCCTCCGCCCAACCGATCCCGTGGCGCGCCACCGGACCATCCGTCGAGCCCGGCGATGCCACCTCCACCGGGATCGGGCACGTGCCGCGCCACCGGCCATCCGTCCAGCCCGGCGACCCGCCTACACCGGACCGATCCCGTGCCGCGCCGCCGGCTATCCGTCGAGCTCGGCGATCTTCGCCGTGGACGGCTCGCGCCGTAGCTGGGCCGCCCGTGCGGTGAAGTCGGACTCGCGCAGCACCCGCTGGACGTTTCCCCAGGTCAGCAGTGCGAGGTCGGCCTCCTCCCAGCCGCGGCGCAGCAGCTCGGCGACGAGATGCGGGTAGCAGGCGGCGTCGTCGAGCTCCTGGGGGTGGGCGATGCCGGCGTCGTAGGTGCCGGACAGGCCCACGCATTCGGCGCCCGCGACCACGCGCAGATGGTCGAGGTGGTCGGCGACGTCCCGGACCGTAGGGCCGGCCTGCTCGGCGGTCAGCGGCACCATGCACAGGCCCCGGGCGGCGCCCAGCTGGGCGAGCACGTCGTCGGGAAGGTTGGCCGGATGGGGGCGCAGGGCGCGGGCGGCGGAGCGCGTGAAGAGCACCGGTGCCTTGGCCACCGCCAGGGCCCGCCGGACGGTGGCCTCGGAGGCGCCGGAGAGGTCGGCGAGGACTCCGAGCCGGTTCATCTCGCGCAGCACCTCCTCACCGAACCGGGTGAGCCCCGCCTCGCTCGCCCAGGACACCCCGGACAGGGTGAGGACACGGAGGCCGAGGGTGTGCAGGGAGCGCAGGATGCCGAGCGAGTCGCCGAGGGCGGCGGCTCCGGCGGGGCCGAGCAGGACGGCGACGCGGCCGCAGTTGCGGGCGTCGGTGGTCTGTCCTGCGGTGCAGGCCAGACGCAGCCCCTCCGGGTGATTCCGTACGACCGTCTTCACCAGGTCGAGCTGTTCCAGGGTGGCGCCGACGGCACGGTCCCCGTCGAGCCCCTCGGGCAGGTGCAGCGACCACATCAGGGCGCCGACGTGGCCCTCCCTGAGCCGGGGCAGATCCGTGTCCACGGCGCTCTCGCCGACCTCCAGATCGAACCAGCGCAGGTGTCTCAGGGCCCAGGGCAATCCGCTGTAGCCGTCGGCGACGGGATGTGCGGCGAGGATCGCGCGGGCACGGTCCAGGGGCTCGCTGTCCGGGTCGGAGACGGGGGTGTACAGCTCCGGCACAGCCTCGAAGAGCCGGGGCAGCTCTCCCATCTCGGCCGTGGGGGGCAGTTCGTCCTGGAGGTCTGCCATGACGGGCTCCGTACGTCGTGATCTTCCTCATCGCCGTACGGCCACCGTCGCACGGAGCGCGGGGGGCTTCCTGGTGGGCGGGGCGTTCGGGGGTCGGGAACTGCTGCTGGTGTACGGAGCAGGAGTGACTTCTGGTGAGTGTGAGTGCGCGCCCGAGGTGCCGTGCGCCGGCTGGGGGCGGTTGGTTCGAACATCACCGCGCTCCACACCGACCGGCACACGGCCGGCTGGCGGCGGGTGACCGAGGCCGTGCGGGCGACCGGCGGGCGGATGTTCCTCCAGCTCCAGCACGGCGGCCGGGTCGGCCATCCGGCGACCACGGGCCTGACGCCCGTCGCACCCTCCGCCGTACCGCTTCCGGAGACGATCTTCACTCCGGGCGGACACCGGGCGGCCGTCGTGCCCCGGGAGATGACCGCGGCCGACATCCGGTCCACCGTCGACGACTTCGCCGCCGCCGCCCGCCGGGCCGTCGAAGCGGGCTTCGAGGGCGTCGAGGTGCACTCGGCCAACGGGCATCTGCTGCACCAGTTCCTCGCCGGGAACACCAATCGCCGGACGGACGGCTACGGCGGGTCGGTGGAGCGGCGGGTGCGGTTCACGGCGGAGGTCACCGAGGCGGTGGCCGACGCGATCGGCGCGGACCGGGTGGGCGTACGGCTCTCCCGGGAGCACGGTCAACGGTGTCGAGGAGGACGACACCGAGGTCCTCTACCCGGCTCTGCTGGCCCGGCCGAAGGGCCTGGACCTGGCCTACCTGCATCTCGTGCACGCCGACCCCGGCACACAGTGGTACCGGGGGATCCGCGCCGACTGGCCCGGCGTCCTGATCGGCAACCCGGTGCTGTCCGGGCTCACCACCGGGGCCGTCACCCGGGCCGCCCACGACATGCTGGCCGCGGGGGCCGACCTGGTCGCCCTGGGTCGGCCGTTCCTCGCCAACCCGGACCTGGTGGACCGGCTGCGGCGGGGCGTGCCCCTCAATCCGGTCCGGGACCGGTATCTGATGTACGTGGGCGGGGCGGACGGCTACACCGACTACCCCGCCCTGGGGGCGGACGGCGGTCAGCCGTCCAGCGACTCGATGGTCGCGTTGGACGGCGCACGGGTCGCCTGAAGGCCCCGGGCCACGTCCTCCGCCGCGCCCAGCACCCGTACCGCGTTCTGCCAGGTCAGCTTGGCGAGGTCGGGCTTCGACCAGCCGCGGTCCAGGAGTTCGGCGATGAGGTTGGGGTAGCCGGCGACGTCGCTGAGGCCGTCGGGGGTGAAGGCGGTGCCGTCGTAGTCGCCGCCGATGCCGATGTGGTCCACGCCGGCCACCTCGCGCATGTGGTCCAGGTGGTCGGCCACCGTCGAGACGGTGGCGACCGGGCGCGGGGTGCGCTCCTCGAAGGCGCGGTGCACCTTCATCGCCTCCGGGGTGGTCGCGAGGTGGTGGAAGCCGTGCTCGCGCATGTTCTCGTCGGCCGCGGCCGTCCAGTCGACGGCGGCCTGGAGGACGAACTTCGGGACGAAGGTCACCATCGCCATGCCGCCGTTGGACGGGAGGCGCTCCAGGACGTCGTCCGGGATGTTGCGCGGGTGGTCGCACACCGCCCGCGAGGAGGAGTGCGAGAAGATCACCGGCGCGAGCGAGGCGTCGAGCGCGTCCCGCATGGTCGTCGCCGCCACGTGCGAGAGGTCCACGAGCATGCCCTCGCGGTTCATCTCCCGGACCACCGCACGGCCGAAGGCCGAAAGCCCCCCGACGCCGGGCTCGTCGGTCGCCGAGTCCGCCCAGTCCACGTTGTCGTTGTGGGTGAGGGTCATGTAGCGCACCCCGAGGGCGTACAACGCGCGTAGCGTGGCGAGGGAGTTGGCGATGGAGTGACCGCCCTCGGCACCCATGAGGGAGGCGATACGGCCCTGAGAGCGCGCCGCCTCCATGTCGGCGGCCGTCAGCGCGGGCGCCAGTGTCTGCGGGTAGCGCGCCAGCAACTGCCGTACGCAGTCGATCTGTTCCAGTGTCGCCGGCACCGCGTCGGGCAGGTCCGAGCGGACGTACACCGACCAGTACTGCGCACCGACCCCGCCCGCCCTGAGCCGCGCCAGGTCGGTGTGCAGGTGGGCCGACTGGTCCGTGGCGATGTCCCGCGCGTCGAGGTCGTAGCGGACCTGTTCACGCAGCGCCCACGGGAGGTCGTTGTGGCCGTCGACGACCGGGAACTCGCGCAGGAGTTCCCGGGCCGTCTCCAGCGGTCCCACGGCCGTCACTTGCCGAAGCCGAAGCCGTTGGAGCCCTCGACCTTGGCGCGCAGGCGCTTGCCCTTCTCGGTGGCCTGGTCGTTGAGCTCCTGCTGGAACTCCCGCATCCGGCCGAGGAGTTCCTCGTCGTGTGCGGCGAGGATGCGGGCCGCGAGCAGACCGGCGTTGCGGGCGCCGCCGACGGAGACGGTCGCGACCGGGACGCCGGCCGGCATCTGCACGATGGAGAGCAGCGAGTCCATGCCGTCGAGGTACTTCAGCGGGACCGGGACGCCGATGACCGGGAGGGGGGTCACGGAGGCGAGCATGCCCGGGAGGTGGGCGGCTCCGCCGGCCCCCGCGATGATCGCCTTCAGACCCCGCTCGGCCGCCTGCTCGCCGTACGCGATCATCTCGCGCGGCATGCGGTGCGCGGAGACGACGTCGACCTCGTACTCGATCTCGAACTCGTCGAGGGCCTGGGCGGCGGCCTCCATCACGGGCCAGTCGGAGTCCGAACCCATGACGATGCCAACAACGGGGCTCATTCGGTGATCGTGCCTCTCAGGTAGCCGGCAGCGTGACGTGCGCGTTCGAGAACGTCGTCCAGGTCGTCGCCGTAGGTGTTGACGTGGCCGACCTTGCGGCCGGGCTTCACGTCCTTGCCGTACATGTGGATCTTCAGCTTGGGGTCGCGGGCCATGCAGTGCAGGTACGCGGAGTACATGTCGGGGAAGTCGCCGCCGAGGACGTTGACCATCACGGTCCACTTGGCGCGGGGGCGCGGGTCGCCGAGCGGGAGGTCGAGGACGGCCCGGACGTGGTTGGCGAACTGGGAGGTGATCGCGCCGTCCATCGACCAGTGGCCCGAGTTGTGCGGGCGCATCGCCAGTTCGTTGACGAGGACGCGGCCGTCGCGGGTCTGGAAGAGCTCGACGGCGAGGTGGCCGACGACATCCAGTTCCTTGGCGATGGACAGGGCCATCTGCTCGGCCTTGAGGGCGAGGGCCTCGTCGAGGCCGGGAGCGGGGGCGATCACGGTGTCGCAGACGCCGTTCACCTGCTGGGACTCGACCACCGGGTAGGCGACGGCCTGGCCGTGCGGCGACCGTACGACGTTGGCGGCGAGCTCGCGGACGTAGTCGACCTTCTCCTCGGCGAGGACGGGGACGCCGGCCCGGAAGGGGTCCGCGGCCTCCTCGACGGAGTCGACGACCCACACGCCCTTGCCGTCGTAGCCGCCGCGGACGGTCTTGAGGACGACGGGGAAGCCGTCGCCCTCGGCCGCGAAGGCCGCCACGTCCTGGGGATCGACGACGATGCGGTGCCGGGGGCACGGGACGCCGAGCGCGTCGAGCCGCGCGCGCATCACGCCCTTGTCCTGGGCGTGCACGAGCGCGTCGGGGCCGGGGCGCACGGGGATGCCGTCCGCCTCCAGGGCTCTGAGGTGCTCTGTGGGTACGTGCTCGTGATCGAAGGTGATCACATCGCACCCGCGCGCGAAGTCGCGCAGCGTGTCCAGGTCGCGGTAGTCGCCGATGACGACGTCGCTCACCACCTGCGCCGCGGAATCCTGAGGGGTGTCACTGAGGAGCTTGAACCTGATGCCGAGCGGGATGCCTGCCTCGTGTGTCATACGAGCGAGCTGGCCTCCGCCGACCATGCCGACTACGGGGAACGTCACGACCCCAGGGTATCGGTCACGCCACGGCGGCTGGATTCAGCGCCTCTTACCGGCCCTCTTACCAGCTTGTTTCCCTGTGTGTGAGTTCGTCCACAGGCAATGGGCCAGAGGGGTGGTTAGCATGGCTGAGTTGACGAAACCAATCGACTGGGGGCCTGTACGACCATGGGACATGGTTCCTCAGGGCTGCGAAGGATCGTTCGCGAGGTCGCCAAATTCGGTGCGGTGGGCGGAGCCGGCCTCCTCGTCAACCTCGTCGTGTTCAACCTCGTACGGCATGTCACCGAGCTTCCGGTGGTCCGTGCGAGCGTCATCGCCACGGTTGTGGCGATCGTCTTCAACTACATAGGGTTCCGGTACTTCACGTACCGTGACCGCGACAAGAGCGGCCGCACCAAGGAACTGACGCTGTTCCTGCTGTTCAGCGTGGTCGGCCTGGTCATCGAGAACGGCATCCTGTACGCCGCGACCTACGGCTTCGGCTGGGACAGCCCCCTGCAGAGCAACATCTTCAAGTTCGTCGGCATCGGCATCGCCACCCTCTTCCGCTTCTGGTCCTACCGCAGCTGGGTCTTCAAGACCCTCCCCGCCCGCGAGGCGGTGGCGAGCGCGGAGTCCTTCCTGGAGGAGGCGGAGCAGGCGGCGGTCAAGAAGCCGCCCCGGCCCAAGCAGCGGGTGCTCTGACACAGGCCCCTGACCCACCATCCCCGGCTCAGCCCGCGCAGCTCACCGCACCGTCGGCTCGTCGTCGTCCAGCACGGCCGGGGCCGGGCCTGAAGCATCTCCAGGCGGCCGCCGTCGGCCTCCGCCCAGAACAGCGGATCCCCCGGCTCAGCCCGCGCAGGACACCGCACCAACGGCTCGCCGTCGGCCTCCGCCCCGAGCAGCGGATCCTCGGACACAGGCCCCTGACCCACCATCCCCGGCTCAGCCCGCGCACCTCACCGCACCGTCGGCTCATCGTCGTCCAGCACCGTCGACTTGAGCGGGGTGCGGGAGAGGAACAGGCCGAAGACCGGAGGCTGGGCCTGGAGCATCTCCAGGCGGCCGCCGTCGGCCTCCGCCAGGTCCCGCGCGACCGCGAGGCCGATGCCCGTGGAGTTGCGGCCGCTGATGGTGCGCTCGAAGATCCGCGCGCCGAGGTCGGCGGGGACGCCGGGGCCCTCGTCGGTGACCTCGATGACGGCCTGGTTGCCGGTGACGCGGGTGCGCAGCGCGACCGTGCCGCCGCCGTGCATGAGGGAGTTCTCGATCAGCGCGGCCAGGACCTGGGCCACGGCGCCGGGCGTGCCGACGGCTGTGAGGTGCCGTTTGCCCGAGCTGACGATCGCCCGGCCCGCACTGCGGTACGCCGGCCGCCACTCCGCGAGCTGCTGCTGGATGACCTCGTCGAGGTCGAAGGTGACGGCGTTGCCGGCCCGGGGGTCGCGGGAGTTGGTCAGCAGCCGCTCGACCACGTCCGTCAGCCGCTCCACCTGGGTCAGCGCGACGTTCGCCTCCTCCTTCACCGTGTCCGGGTCGTCGGTGAGGGTGATCTCCTCGAGGCGCATCGAGAGCGCGGTCAGCGGCGTACGGAGCTGGTGGGAGGCGTCGGCGGCCAGGCGCCGCTCCGCCGTCAGCATGCGCGCGATGCGCTCGGCGGAGGAGTCCAGCACATCGGCGACCCGGTCCAGCTCGGGGACGCCGTACCGCTTGTGCCGGGGTCGTGGGTCGCCCGAGCCGAGCCGTTCAGCGGTCTCGGCGAGGTCGGTCAGCGGCGAGGCCAGTTTGTTGGCCTGGCGGATCGCGAGCAGCACCGCGGCGATCACCGCGAGCAGTGCCACGAGGCCGATGATCAGCAGCGTGCGGCCGACCTCCCGGGTCACCGAGGAGCGCGGCTCCTGCACGGTGACCGTCTCGCCCTCCTCGCCCTTCTCCGTGGAGCTGATGACCTGGCCGACCGGCTTGGAACCGACCTCGATCGGTGCCCTTCCGGGGATCCGGATCACGGCGTACCGTTCCTGCGCGACCTGGTCACGCAGGATCTCCGCGGTCACGTCCTCCGCGGCGAACAGCCGGCTGTCCACGATCCCGGCCAGCCGGATCGCCTCGGAGTCGACCCGCTCCTGGGCGGAGTTGCTGATGGTGCGGGTCTCGACGATGACGAGGGAGACGCCGAAGACGGCGATCACCACGAGCACTACGGCGAGCGTGGACTGGATCAGTCGACGGCGCATGTCCTCTTACCTGCTAGCCGGGTACCCGGGGAGTCAGCTCTTCTCGAAGCGGAAGCCCACTCCTCGTACCGTCGCGATGTACCTCGGGTTGGCCGCGTCGTCGCCGAGCTTCTTGCGGAGCCACGAGATGTGCATGTCGAGCGTCTTGGTCGACGACCACCACGTGGTGTCCCAGACCTCGCGCATCAGCTGGTCCCGGGTCACCACCCGCCCCGCGTCCCGCACCAGCACCCGCAGCAGGTCGAACTCCTTCGCGGTGAGCTGGAGTTCCTCGTCGCCCATCCACGCCCGGTGCGACTCGACGTCGATGCGCACCCCGTGGGTGGCCGGCGGCTGGGCCGGCTCGGACGCCCCGCGTCGCAGCAGGGCCCGGACCCGGGCGAGCAGCTCGGCGAGCCGGAAGGGCTTGGTCACGTAGTCGTCGGCGCCCGCGTCGAGACCGACGACGGTGTCCACCTCGTCGGCACGTGCGGTGAGGATGAGGATCGGTACGGCGTGGCCCTCGGCGCGCAGTCGGCGGGCCACCTCGAGGCCGTCCATGCCGGGCAGACCCAGGTCGAGGACGACCAGGTCGATGCCGCCCTGCATTCCGGCGTCGAGTGCCGTGGGGCCGTCCTCACGCACCTCGACCTCGTACCCTTCCCGGCGCAGGGCGCGGGCCAGCGGCTCCGAAATGGACGCATCGTCCTCGGCGAGCAGTACACGGGTCATGAGCTGATGGTAGACCGCTCCTGACAGATGCTGTGGTGTGATCGCAACCCAGTGGTTCTTACCTTTTGTGGTTGTGGGGTGAACCTGTGACTGTGGGGTGCCAATCCCGTAAGGACCTTAGAAACAGGGTGTACGGTTCCTCGGTCACCTGTGATTCACGTCTCAAGTCCTTCCATTTCCGGCCGTATCCTGCCGTATGGTGAATCAATACCTGTCGCATCGTGGGGGCCTTTGGCGCGTATCTGTCGCTGAAGGTCTCTTTTGTGTGCGGTGATCCCCACCAGCAAGGAACGACCATGGCGTCCAGCCTGACGAAGGACTCGGTGACTCCGGGCACCCCCGGTTCCGACAAAGCCTTCTTCGGCCACCCCCGCGGACTGGCCACACTCTTCATGACCGAGATGTGGGAGAGGTTCTCCTACTACGGCATGAAGGCCCTGCTCACCGTCTACCTACTCTCCGGCGGCCCCGACGCCGGCAAGGGCAGCATGGGCGGCGGCCTCGCGATGGACCTGGCGACCACCACCGTGATCGTCTCCGTCTACTCGGCGATGGTCTATCTGCTCGCCATGCCCGGCGGCTGGCTCGGCGACCGCGTCTGGGGCCCGCGCAAGACCGTGGCCATCGCGGCCGTCACGATCATGTGCGGCCACCTGGTGCTGGCGCTGCCCGGCGGCCAGGCACCGTTCTTCGCCGGTCTCGCGCTCGTGGCCGCCGGTTCCGGTCTGCTCAAGGCCAACATCTCCAC
This sequence comes from Streptomyces sp. SAI-127, assembly GCF_029894425.1. Taxonomy (NCBI): domain Bacteria; kingdom Bacillati; phylum Actinomycetota; class Actinomycetes; order Kitasatosporales; family Streptomycetaceae; genus Streptomyces; species Streptomyces sp. SAI-127. The sequence goes on along the minus strand of NZ_JARXYJ010000001.1, from coordinate 6,216,167 downwards.
GATGGTGGGCCACCTCTACGACGGCCCGGACGACCCGCGCCGCGACGGCGGCTTCACGATCTTCTACATGGGCATCAACGCGGGTGCCTTCTTCGCCCCGCTGGCCATCGGCACCGTCGGCCAGGAGGTCAGCTGGCACCTCGGCTTCGGCATGGCCGCGGTCGGCATGGCGATCGGTCTGGCCGCGTTCCTGCTCGGCACCCGCAACCTGAGCCCGCAGAGCAACCTCGTGCCCAAGCCGCTGGCGGCCGAGGAGCGCGCGGCCTGGCTGCGCAAGGGCCTGTTCTGGGTGATCGCCGCGACCGTCTTCTACGGCGCCGTCGGCTTCACCGGCCACTTCACACTGAACTGGGCGATGATCCCGCTCACCGTCATCGGTCTGGTCGTCCCGGCGGGTGTGCTGCTGCGCATCAAGCGGGACAAGGAGCTGACGGCCGACGAGCAGTCGAAGATGTCCGGCTACATCTGGTTCTTCGTCGCCGCCGCCGTCTTCTGGATGATCTACGACCAGGGCGCGTCCACGGTCCAGGCGTTCGGCTCGAACGACCAGAAGACGGCCGGCTCACTGCTCGGCTTCGACTTCCCGACCTCCTGGTACCAGTCGCTGAACCCGCTGTTCATCATGGCGCTGGCCCCGGTCTTCGCCTGGCTGTGGGTGTGGCTGAACCGCAAGGGCAAGGAGCCCGGCACCATCGTGAAGTTCGCGATGGGCCTGGTCCTGGTCGGTGTCTCGTTCTTCTTCTTCCTGGTCCCGATCGCCATGGCGGCGAACGGCACCGTGGTCAGCCCGATGTGGCTCGTGGGCATCTACTTCATCCAGACCGTGGGTGAGCTGTGCCTCTCGCCGGTCGGCCTGTCGGTGACGACGAAGATGGCTCCCGCGAAGTACGCCTCGCAGATGATGGGTGTCTGGTTCCTCGCGGTCACCGCGGGCGACTCGATCACCGGCCTGCTGTCCAACCCGGCGATCGCCGGGGTCGACCTCAGCGGGACGCCCGCGGTGTTCGGGGAGGCCGCGCTCGCGGCTCTCGCCGGGTTCGCCGTGTGGATGTACCGGCGGAAGGTGAAGTCCCTTATGGGGGACGTTCGTTAGGGCCGGGCCGAAGCGACGGGGCCGTTGGAATCCGGGTGGGTTCTGACGGCCCCGTCGATGTCACCGCTGTGCGTTCCCCGCGCCCCCGAGCGCGTTACCTGGTCCGCCTTCCAGGCATGAACGTGAAGACCGCCCCGCCCAGTAGCACCGCCGTGCCCGCCACCAGGCCCAGTGCCTTCAGCGCCGCGTGGCCGTCCGCACCCGTCGCCGCCAGGCCGCCGCTCGTCGACGTACCGGACGAGGAACCGCCGGAGGACGACGACCCACCGGACGCCCCGCCCTCCTGCTCCTGCGTGGTCAGGGTCAGGGAGACCTGCGTCCGGTCCGGCTTGCAGGTCGTGGTCGTGCCCAGCGCCTTGATCGTCAGAACCCCCGGCGACAGGGTCGACTCACCTGTCGCACCGGGCTTGTACGTGCCCGTCATGTCCGGGATCTCTATCGGGTCGCCCGACTTGATGGCCTCGGAGTTGGTGGGGCCCTCGACATGGACCGAGCCTGTGTCGTCGCCGCCCAGAACCACGTCCATGGAGGGCTTGACCGAGTCCGCGGGGATGTCGGCGGGGCTGTCCATCGGGGAGTTCTTGAACTGCACGGTGAGGCCGTAACTGCCGCCGTTCTTCTTGGCGTTGATCTGGATCGTGGAGGTGGCCTTCTTCTCCCCGAGGGGCGACTGGCAGGTGTAGGGGATGTCGACCGCCTTGCCGGTGAAGTCGGTCTGACCGTCATCCGACGCGGTGGCGGTCGGGCTCGCGCTGTCCGTCGGGCTCGCGCTGTCGGTCGGCGTGGCGCTGTCGGTCGGGTCGGGGGACTGGGACTCCGTCCCGGTCGGCGTGGGAGTCGACGTCCCGTCACCCGCCGCCACGGTGACCGTCGCCCCCTTCGGCACCGTCTCCGTCGGCGTGCACACCGTGTTCGTCCCCATCGCGTTCACCGTGTACGGGCCGGGCGTCAGGGTGAGTTCCCCGGCCGCCGTCAGCTTCAGCGTGCCCTTCATGTCGGACAGCACCATGTCGCCGCCCTTGGGGATCGCCGGGTTCTCGCGCGGTCCGGTCATCGCGATGTCGGCGGTCTGCGCGCCCGCCGCCTTCAACGTGCCGGTCGGCTGGACGGAGTTGGCGGGCAGATCGATGATGTTCGGGTTCTTCGACGCGGCCTGCGTGAACTTCCACACCACGTCGATCTCGTCGCCGACCTTCGCGCCGGCCGGCGCGGTGATCTCGACCTTGGTGGTGCCGTTGACAGGGTCGAGTCCGACGCCCGCGGGTGGCACGCACCGGGTCGCGAACGACACCTCCGCGGCCTGGGCGGGCCCGGCGGCCAGGCCGAGCACCACGCCCGCCCCGGCCAGCACCAGCGCCGCACCCGCCGCGCCCGCTCTTCTCGGCCCGGCGGCCGGGGTGACTCTCCTTCGCATGCTCACGGGGATCCCTCTCTGGTGGGAGTCGTCGGACTCGTCGGGCTGTCGTCGTGCGGTGCGGAGAGCCGGCCACCGGCCGCGCCCGGATCCGCGTCCGGGCTGAACCACGGCAGGGTGGACGCCGGGGTGGCCGCGTGCGCGGCCGTGGAGGGCTTCAAGCCCGGCAGGCGCAGGGCGAGTTCGGGCAGCCGCAGGCCGCGGTGCCGGATGCCTCCGGCGGGCCGTGGCCGTACCCGGTCCACCACCGCCATGCCGATGCGGAACAGCGCGGCGGGCACCACCAGGCAGACCAGGATCCAGAACAGGGTCACGCCCCAGGGCCGGCCCACGTCCCAGGGCTGCTCGGCCAGCACCTTGCCGCCGTACTTCAGCGACACCGTGTACTCGCCGTGCGCGCCGCCCGTCAGCTCGACGGGCAGTTCGAGCCGCGCCTTTTTGCCCGGCTGGATCGTGCCGCGCCACTGCTGTTCCTCCCACTGCGGGGCGAACACGCCGTGTGCGGTGCCGACCTGGAAGACGGGGTTCTTGACGGCGGAGGTGCCGACGTTGCCGACGGTGAAGACGAGGGTGCGGGCGGGGGGCGCCCCGAACCAGGTCAGCAGGCCACCCGAGCCGTCGAGCCGGGTGTCGGTGAGGACGGACAGCCGCCCGCCGTCCGTCTCGGCGGGCAGCGGTTCCACGGCGTGTCCGGCCACCTGGAAGATCGCGTCGGCCTCGGCCTTCGCCCCGGTCACCGTGGCCACGTGCACCACGCAGGGACAGGGCACCGGCGGCTCCGCGACGGGCAGCTTCCTGCTGAAGCGCCCCTTCGAGTCCGTGGTGACGGCCCGGCCGTCCGCGTTGGCACAGGAGTTGGTGCCACCGGGCACCCCGCGCGACGGCACCGCCTGCCCGCAGATCAGGATCATCAGCAGCGCCCGTTCACGCCATCCCCCTCCGCTCACGGTGATCGAACTCCCGGTCCCTGCCTGGGACTTCGACAGCTTCACACTCGGCTTGTCCGCCGCGGCCGCCGTCCCCGCCAGGGGCGCGAGCAGCAGCGAGAGCACTGCCACCAGCACCGCCCACCGCACCCTGCCGCTCGCGCTCACGTCGTCACTCCCGTCAACTCGGCGTCCGTACACGGGGATTCGGGCCCGGATGCGGCCGTACGACGCCTTGGACGCCGTACGCGAGACCAACCGCACCCCGCCACCACGCCGTGGGGCGTGCCGGACGACCCGTCGGCGACGCGGGCCGGCGGGATCGGTGGAGGCAGGACACGGGCGGTGGACGGCATGCGCGGCTCCAGCTGTCGTACGAACGCGGTCCGGGGCCGCTCAGCGGCGCGCGCGGGCCGCCTGGTTGCGCCGGGTCAGCCACAGCGCGCCGGCCGCGCCCGCGAGCAGTACCGTGCCGCCGAGCGTGCCGAGGGCGATCGCCGAGTCCTCGGGGCCGGTCTGCGGGAGGGCGGAGCCGCTGCCGGACGCGTCGCTGTCGCTCTGGGTGCCGCCGGAGGAGCCCGAGGCGGCGGTGACGTCCAGGGTCAGCGAGGCGCCGGGGCTGTTGGTCGGCGTGCAGGTGGTCGTCGTTCCGAGCGCCTTGATGGTGAGCACGCCCGCCGTGAAGGTGACCTTGCCGGACTTCTTCGGGGTGTACGTCCCGGTCAGGTCATTGATCTTGATGGGAGTGTTGGCGGGGACGGTCGCCTGGTTGGCCGGGCCCGTCACGTTCATGGTCCCGCTGTCCGCGCCGCCCAGCTTGATGGTGGCGCTCGGGTTCATCGCGCCCTTGCCGAGATCGACCGGGCTGGACGAGACGCCCTTCTGCCAGGACATGGTGAGCTTGTAGCCGCCGCCGCTCTTGACGCCCTTGATGTCGATGGGCGAGACGGCGCTCTTGTCACCGATCGGTGTCTTGCACTGGTAGTTGACGTTCACGACCTCGGCACGGGCAGCGGGGGCGGCCATCAGCACCGCCGAGCCGGCCAGAGCCGCGACGGACGCGAGCGCGGCGGTTCGTTTCGGGTACGACACGGTTCCGCTCCCCTTACTCGTTCCTGACGGCACATCAGATCGGCCGTCAAGGTACGCCGGGGCACCAGAGGAAGGAAGAGAAAGTAAGTGTCGGAACTGTGGGGACACCAACGGGAGAGCGCCGGGCCGGTGCTAGGCGGGTGCCCCGAGCTCCGCCCACACGGTCTTGCCGGCCAATCCGGGGGCCCGTACGACTCCCCAGTCCAGGCAGAGCCGCTGCACGATGAACATCCCGTGCCCGCCCGGCCGTCCGGCCCGGTGCGGAGTCCGCGGCGCCGGCTGCCCGGTGCCCTTGTCCGAGACCTCGAGGCGGATCACCTTGTTGTCACACGAGATCCACAACTGGTCCGGGCCCTCCGCATGCAGACACGCGTTCGTCACCAGCTCGGAGACGACGAGCAGCACGTCCTCCGCCACGGCCCTCCGGTCGGCGGACGCCGCCGGAAGCCACCCCCACGCGTACAACGCCTGCCGGGTGAAGTCGCGCGCGAGCGGGACGACCCCGCTCTCCCCCTCGAAGCTCAGCCGCCGGACCTGCCGTCCCGTCGGCACCTCGGCTTCGCCGCCAGGCTCCACGCTGGGCTCCGGGTCACGGTCGCCCGGCGAGTAGGGCCGGGTGGTGCTCATCAGCGCTTCACCTCACCGATTCACCGGTTCACGATTCAAAACGTCACTGCATGGTCGCTCACCGAACAGTCAGTACGGATGTCTCCTGCCCGAGCGGACCGGTAGAACACCCCTCCATTGGGGACGTATGTCCGGCACGAGGGGTGTGACACCCGATGGGGACCGGCCGGAGGAGACGAGCGGGGCGCGAGCCAGGACACCGTGACCGCCACTCGTCTCGCCGCCTCAGCCGCCGGATTCCTCGGCCAGGGCCTCGTCCAGGGTGTCGTGCACGGTGAAGACCGCATCGGCCCCCGTGATCTCGAAGACCCGTGCCACGACCGGCAGCATGCCCGCGAGGTGCACGCCACCTCCCGCCGCCTCAGCTTTCAGCCGCGCCCCGAGCAGCACATTCAGTCCGGTGGAGTCACAGAACTCCAGCCGTGTGCAGTCGACGACAAGCCGGCTCTTCCCCTTGGCGAGGCAGTCCTCGAGTGGCTCACGCAACAAATCGGCCGTGTGGTGATCCAACTCACCTGCTGGAGTCACGACGGCGCTGGAGCCCTCTTGCCGCACCTCAACCAGAAGCCGGCCAGACTGTGCGCTGCCGACCGTCCCGCGGTCCATGCCGTCTCTCTCTCCCGACATCGTGGCTGCTGATGACGCCCTCGAACACTACGCCTTCTCCACACCCTCCGACACCCGAACAATCACCCACAAACGGACATAACCACACAGAACACACTTGCGGTCGTGTCGGGAAACCGGGTAGGGCTAGTAGAGACACGTACTCGACACGGCCGGCTTTGGAGGCGCCGCACACCGCAGTGCACGAACTGGCTTCGGCAGCCTTATGCCGAGAACGATGGAGGACATCATGTCACCCCGGCTCGACGCCTCGCATACCCATCAGGCGACGTCGACATCCCCCCCGGAACATCTGAATCCCATCGAGCAGGGCAGCGAAGACGATGTGCTCGCCGGGCTCCCGGACATCCCACCCTTCGAAGAGGTGGGGGCCGTGGACGCGCGCGCGCTCTCCAAGACCCTCTTCGCGCGGCTGGAGTCGCTGGAGGAGGGCACGCACGAGTATTCGTACGTCCGCAACACGCTCGTCGAACTGAACCTCGCCCTGGTCAAGTTCGCCGCCTCCCGCTTCCGCTCCCGCAGTGAGCCGATGGAGGACATCATCCAGGTCGGCACCATTGGCCTGATCAAGGCGATCGATCGCTTCGAACTCAGCCGCGGTGTGGAGTTCCCCACCTTCGCGATGCCAACCATCGTGGGCGAGATCAAGCGCTTCTTCCGGGACACGTCCTGGTCGGTGCGGGTGCCGCGCCGCCTCCAGGAGCTCCGGCTCGACCTGGCCAAGGCCGGCGACGAACTGGCCCAGAGGCTCGACCGCGCCCCGACCGTGGGCGAGCTCGCCGAGCGTCTGGGACTGTCGAAGGACGAGGTCGTCGAAGGCATGGCCGCGTCCAACGCGTACACCGCCTCCTCGCTGGACGCCCAGCCCGAGGAGGACGACTCCGAGGGTGCGCTGGCCGACCGGATCGGTTACGAGGACCACGGCATCGAGGGCATCGAGTACGTCGAGTCCCTGAAGCCGCTGATCGCCGAGCTCCCGTCCCGGGACCGCACGATCCTCTCGCTGCGCTTCGTCGCGGGCATGACCCAGTCGGAGATCGGCGACGAACTCGGGATCTCGCAGATGCACGTCTCGCGGCTGCTGTCGCGGACTCTGGTACGGCTGCGCAAGGGGCTGACCGTCGAGGAGTGACGCGTCGGCACTACTGACCTGCGCGTGTGCCCGGTGTCCATTCGGACACCGGGCACCGTGCGTTCGGGGTGGCTCGTGGTTACTCGGAGAAACCCTTTCCCCAGCGGTTCACTTCCCCCACTATGGTCCCTCACAGACTGGCCGGTACGTCGGGAGGAGGGTGCGCATGACCCCCGACGGGGCGTCCGACGCCCGGCTCACGGAGCTGCTGCGCGCCGACACGGTCACGGCGTACGCGGCCCTGCTGGAGCTCCGCGCCCGCCACCAGCCCTCGGTCCTGGCCTACGCCCGCCTCTGCACGGCCGGTGAGAGCGCCGCACGGCAGCTGACCGCGCAGACCTTCACCCTCGCGGCCCGGGAGACGGCCCGCGGGGTCGACCCGGGTGTCCCGTGGCGCCACCGGCTCCTGCTGCTGACGGCCCGCTCGGCGGCGGCGTGGGCCGGGGACGAGCGGGCGGCGGGCCTGGACCCGAGCGTCCTGCTGCTCCTGAACACGGCGGGGCCCGGTGGCCCGGTGCCGCCCGTGCTCACCGCCTTCGAGTCCCTGCCGGCCCGCACCCAGGGCCTCGTCTGGTACGGCCTGGTGGAGGCCGAGCCGGAAGCCCGCACCGCCGACCACCTGGGCCTGACCCGCGAGGACGTGGTCTACGGCATGGAGGGGGCCCTGCAGTCCCTGGCCCGGACCTGTCTGAGGCTGCGCCTCGCCGCCTCGGACGACTCCCGCTGCGCGGACTTCCGCCGCCTCATCGAGGAGTCCGTACGTCCGGTCAGTCCCCGCGCCAGCACCGACCTGCACGCCCACATGGTCCGCTGCCCGCACTGCACCGCGGCCCACGAGGAGCAGTGCGCCTTACGGGACGCTCCGCGGTCGGCGCTGGCGGAGGGGCTGCTGCCGTGGGGCGGGACCGCGTACGTGGGGCGGAGCACGGCCGAGCCGGAGGCGCGACCGCGGGCGGGGTCCCGTACGCCGTCCGGCACCTGGCCACGCCCGCGTCGGCTCGTCCTGGCCTCGGCGGCGCTGGGGGTGGCTCTCGCGCCGCTGTTGCTGTTCCTGGTGGCACAGGGCGGTGACTCTCCGACCGACGCGTCGGCCTCGGTTCCGGCCTCGGCCTCGGCTTCAGCGGGCGGGGCGCTGCCCGGCCCACCGCAGGTGACGGTGACGACGACGGTCTCGCCCTCGCCTTCCTCGACCAGCAGACCGCCGTCCCCCTCTGCGTCCCCTTCCGCCACAAAGAGTTCGGCCCCGCCCCGGAGGACGAGCCCGCCCCCGTTCCGCCCGCCGGGCGGCTCCTACGCCCAGGTGGTCAACGTCTCCACGGCCCGCTGCCTGGACGTCGCCGGCGACTTCGGCAACGGCACGGACGTCGTCACGGCCCCCTGCTCCTCGGCCAGCTCCCAACGCTGGCGCGTCGACTCCGGCCGGGGTGTGCTCCAGTCCGCCGCCGACCCCGACTTCTGCCTCGACAGCCGCGGCGACGTCGACAAGGGCCTCGGCATCTGGTCCTGCGACTCGGTCGAGGGCGACAACGGCGACAACCTCCGCTTCACGGTCGACCCCGACGGGGTGATCCGCCCGGCGATCGCCATCGCGACGGGGCTGACACCCGGGGGCGGGGACGGTGTCTCACTGGAGCCGCTGACCGGGGGCGCGGGGCAGCGGTGGCGGGCGGGGGCAGCGTGATCGTCGCGGCCGGCCCGTGCGGCCGGCTCAGGCCACGCGTGCGCCGCGCCGCCACACCCCGCTGACCAGCGGCACCCCCGGCCGGTACGCCAGGTGTACGTGGCTCGGGGCGTCCAGGAGGATCAGGTCGGCGTAGGCGCCGGGAGTGAGACGGCCGATGTCCTCGCGGCGGAGGGCGGCCGCTCCGCCCGCCGTGGCCGACCAGACGGCCTCGTCCGGCGTCATCCGCATGTCGCGTACCGCGAGGGCGATGCAGAAGGGCACCGAGGAGGTGAAGGAGGAGCCCGGATTGCAGTCCGTGGACAGGGCGACGGTGACACCCGCGTCCAGGAGACGGCGGGCGTTCGGCCACTCGGCGCGCGTGGAGAACTCCGCGCCGGGGAGGAGCGTGGCGACCGTACGGCTGTTCGCCAGGGCGTCCACGTCCTCGGCGGTGAGGTGGGTGCAGTGGTCGGCACTGGCCGCGTCCAGCTCGACGGCCAGCTGTACGCCGGGGCCGTAGGAGAGCTGGTTGGCGTGGATGCGGGGGTGCAGGCCCTTCGCCCTGCCCGCCGTGAGGATCGCGCGGGCCTGGTCGCCGTCGAAGGCGCCCTTCTCGCAGAAGACGTCGATCCAACGGGCGTACGGGGCGCAGGCGTCGAGCATCTCGCCGGTGACGAGGGAGACATAGCCCGCCGGGTCGTCCGTGTAGTCCGGCGACACGATGTGGGCACCGAGGTAGGTGACCTCGTCGGTGTGGGCGGCGGCGATGCGCAGGGCCCTCGCCTCGTCCTCGACCGTCAGGCCGTAGCCGGACTTGGTCTCGAAGGTCGTCGTGCCCTGGCGCAGGGCCTCGGCGAGGTATCGGGTGAGGCCCGCCTCCAGTTCTGCGTCCGTGGCCGCGCGGGTCGCGGCGACCGTCGTACGGATGCCGCCCGCGCTGTAGGCCCGCCCCGACATGCGGGCGTTGAACTCCTGCGTGCGGTCGCCCGCGAAGACGAGGTGGCTGTGGGAGTCGACGAAGCCGGGGAGGACCGCCCGGCCGTCCGCGTCGACCCGATTGTCAGTGGCGGGTGCTTTGCTTTGATCACCGGTCCACACGACGCGGTCGCCCTCGATGACGACGGCCGCGTCCTGGATCAGTCCAAGGGGGGATCCGTCACCGAGGGAGGGGTCATTGGTGACCAGGGCGGCGATGTTGGTGATGAGCGTGCTTGCGGTGCTCGCGGAGTGGGCGGGGCTGACGGTCGTCGCGTTGCTCATGGCGTCCTCGGTGGCCTGGTCGGCGGTGGGGGCGGGTTCGGGGGCCGGCCGCGGGGGCGGGCGGCCCGGGGTCATCCGTGCAGCGCTGCGACGGCGTCCGCGAGGGCTCCCGGCACATCCGGCACGAGCGCGTGGACCCCGTCCCGTACGACGTGCCGGCCTCCCACGACCGTGTGCGACACGTCTGCTGCCGACGCGGCGAATACGGCCGTCTCGGCCCCGAGCCGCGGAAGCGGCCCTGCCGTCCTGACCGAGTCGAGGGCGATGGTGGTGAAGTCGGCGAGCGCGCCGGGCTCCAGGGTCCCGGCGCCGTCCCAGCCGAGGGCCGCGTGGCCGTCGGCCGAGGCCGCCCGCAAGAGGGCCGCCGCCGTCCAGTGACCTCGCCTGCGGGTGCGCAGGCGCTCGTTCAGCTCCATCGCGCGGGCCTCTTCGAGCAGGTCGATGACGGCGTGGCTGTCGGAGCCGAGGGAGAGCGGTGAGCCCTTGCGCTGCAGGGCGACCGCGGGTCCGATGCCGTCGGCCAGGTCCCGTTCCGTCGTCGGGCACATGCAGGTGCCGGTGCCGCTGTCGCCGATCAGGGCGATGTCCTGGTCGGTGAGGTGGGTGTTGTGGACGCCGGTGGTGCGCGGCCCGAGGACACCGTGCTCGGCGAGCAGTTCGGTGGGCGTGCACCCGTGGGCCTCACGGCACGCGTCGTTCTCGGCGGTCTGCTCGGACAGGTGCACATGGAGCGGGGCCCGGCGTTCCTCGGCCCAGCGGGCCACGGTCGCCAACTGGCCGGCGGGCACGGCCCGTACGGAGTGGATCGCCGCGCCGATCCTCGCGTGATCCCGGTCCTTGAGAACTGAACAGCGTTCGGCCCAGGCGTCCGCGCTTCCGTCGGAGAAGCGGAGCTGGTGGGTGGTGGGCGGCTGTCCGAAGCCGGAGGAGAGATAGGCGGTGTCGAGGAGGGTGATACGGATACCGGCTTCGGCGGCGGCCTCGATCAGGGCCTCGCCCATGGCGTTGGGGTCGGCGTACGGAGTGCCGCCGGGGGCGTGGTGCAGATAGTGGAACTCGCCGACCGCCGTCACGCCCGCCAGTGCCATCTCCGCGTACACGGCACGGGCGAGCGCGTGGTACGTCTGCGGGGTCAGCCTGTCGGCGACCGAGTACATGACCTCGCGCCAGGTCCAGAAGGTTCCGGAGCCGACCTGGACGGTGCCGCGCAGGGCCCGGTGGAAGGCGTGCGAGTGGGTGTTCGCCAGGCCCGGGAGCGTCAGTCCGCGCAGGACCTCGGCGCCGGGGGGCGGGGTGTCGGCGTCCGTGCGGACGGCGGCGACGCGGCCGCCCTCCACGTCCACGGCCACCCCCGGCTCGACGTGGGTGTCGAGCCAGGCGTGCTCCAGCCAGTAGGTCTTCGGTGTCACCTGCAGGCCAGCCCTTCCAGTACGTCGGCGAGCGCGAGGACCCCGGCCACGCAGTCGTCCTCGGCGGCGGATTCCGCCGGGGAGTGCGAGACGCCCGTGGGATTGCGCACGAACAGCATGGCGGTCGGGATGCTCCCGGAGAGGATCCCGGCGTCGTGTCCGGCGCCGGTACCCAGGACGGGCACCTTGAGACCGGCGCCGGTGCCCAGGATGCGGGCGAGTTCGTCGCGCAGGGCGTGGTCGAACTCGACGACGGGTGTGAAGGACTCCCGGACGACGTCGAGGGCGATGCCGTGCGCCTGCGCGTACTCCCTGGCGGCCTTCTCGATCCCGCCGACCACCTGGTCGAGGCTCTCCTGGTCGGCGGCACGGGAGTCGAGCCAGCCGCGCACCAGGGAGGGGATGGCGTTGACGCCGTTGGGCTCGACGGCGATCTTGCCGAAGGTGGCGACGGCACCGGCGAGTTCGGCCTCGCGGCGGGCGGCGAGCACGGTCTCGGCGTAGGACAGCATGGGGTCGCGCCGGTCCACGAGGCGGGTGGTGCCGGCGTGGTTGGCCTCGCCCCGGAAGTCGAACCGCCAACGGCCGTGCGGCCAGATGGCGCTGGCGATGCCGACCCGGTCGCCGGAGAGGTCCAGCGACCGTCCCTGCTCGACGTGCAGCTCGACGAAGGCGCCGATGCGGGCGAGCCGTTGCGGGTCGGCTCCGATGCCGTCGGGGTCGTGTCCGGCGGCTTCCATGGCCCGCGGGAGCGTGACCCCCTCCCCGTCGGTCAGCCGGTGCGCCTGCTCGACGGTGAGCTGCCCTGCGGTGAGCCGGGACCCGACACACGCGAGCCCGAACCGGGCGCCCTCCTCGTCCCCGAAGTTGACGATGGCGAGGGGCTTGGTGAACTCGGCCTGCCGAGCGCGCAGTTCATCGAGCGCGGCGAAGGAGGACACGACTCCGAGGGGCCCGTCGAAGGCGCCCCCGTCGGGCACGGAGTCGAGGTGCGACCCGGTGACGACGGCGTCCCCTTGGGCGGGGTCCCCCAGCCAGGCCCACTGGTTGCCGTTCCGGTCGACCTCGTAGGTCAGTCCGCGGGCTTCGGCCTGCTCCTTGAACCAGGCCCGGCACTCGGTGTCGGCCCCGGTCCAGGCGAAGCGCCGGTAGCCGTGGGAGTCGGGGTGCCGGCCGATGGGGCGCAGTTCACGCCACATCTCCTGGAAGGAGGCGGTGCCGTGGCTCCGGACCGTTCCGGCGGGGCCGTGGCTCTGGACTGTTCCGGAGGTGCCGCGCTCCGTCACGCCGAATCACCTTCACGCATCGGCACCCGCACACCCCGCTCGTCGGCGACGGACTCGGCGATGTCGTATCCCGCGTCCACGTGCCGGATGACACCCATGCCCGGGTCGTTCGTCAGCACCCGCCGGACCTTCTCCCCGCCCAGCTTCGTGCCGTCGGCCACCGTGACCTGCCCGGCGTGGATGGACCGACCCATCCCCACGCCACCGCCGTGGTGAAGGGAGACCCAGGACGCGCCCGAAGCCACGTTGACCATCGCGTTCAGCAGCGGCCAGTCGGCGATCGCGTCGGATCCGTCGAGCATGGCCTCGGTCTCGCGGTACGGGGAGGCGACGGACCCGGCGTCCAGGTGATCCCGCCCGATCGCCAGCGGCGCCGCCAGCTCTCCGCTCGCCACCATGTCGTTGAACCGGTCCCCGGCCTTGTCCCGCTCGCCGTAGCCGAGCCAGCAGATACGCGCGGGCAGGCCCTGGAAGTGGACCCGCTCTCCCGCCATCTTGATCCAGCGGGCGAGGGACTCGTTCTCGGGGAACAGTTCCAGGATCGCCTTGTCGGTCTTGGCGATGTCGGACGCCTCACCGGACAGCGCGGCCCAGCGGAAGGGTCCCTTGCCCTCGCAGAACAGCGGCCGGATGTAGGCGGGGACGAACCCGGGGAAGGCGAACGCCCGGTCGTACCCGGCGAGTTGGGCCTCGCCCCGGATCGAGTTGCCGTAGTCGAAGACCTCGGCGCCGGCGTCCATGAAGCCGACCATGGCCTCGACGTGCCGGGCCATCGACTCACGGGCGCGCACGGTGAACCCGGCCGGGTCCTTGGCGGCGGCGTCGGCCATGTCCTCGAAGGCGACCCCCACCGGCAGATACGCCAGCGGGTCGTGGGCCGAGGTCTGGTCGGTGACGATGTCGACGGGCGCGCCCTCGGCGAGCATGCGCGGCAGCAGCTCGGCCGCGTTGCCCAGCAGACCGATGGAGAGCGGGCGGCGGGCGTCCCGGGCCTCGACCGCGAGCTGGAGGGCGTGCTCCAGGCTGTCGGCCCTGACGTCGAGGTACCGGTGCTCGATACGGCGCTCGATCGCGCGCGGGTCGACGTCGATGCAGATCGCGACGCCGTCGTTCATGGTGACGGCCAGCGGCTGGGCGCCGCCCATCCCGCCCAGACCGGCCGTCAGCGTGATCGTCCCGGCGAGGGTGCCGCCGAACTTCTTGGCGGCGACGGCGGCGAAGGTCTCGTAGGTGCCCTGGAGGATGCCCTGGGTGCCGATGTAGATCCAGGAGCCGGCGGTCATCTGGCCGTACATGGTCAGGCCCAGCTGCTCCAGGCGCCGGAACTCCTCCCAGTTCGCCCAGTCGCCCACCAGGTTGGAGTTGGCGATCAGGACGCGCGGGGCCCACTCGTGGGTCTGCATGACACCGACGGGGCGGCCGGACTGGACCAGCATGGTCTCGTCCTGCTTGAGGGTGCGCAGCGTGCGGACCATGGCGTCGAAGGAGCGCCAGTCGCGGGCGGCCTTGCCGGTGCCGCCGTAGACGACGAGCTTGTCGGGGTGCTCGGCGACCTCGGGGTCGAGGTTGTTCTGGAGCATCCGCAGGGCGGCTTCCTGCTGCCATCCCAGGGCGCTCAGTTCCGTACCGCGCGGCGCTCGTACGGGGCGGGGGTCCTGACATGGTCTGCCTCCTGGGGCTCTGCTGCGGATTGTTGCTGTCGATATTCACATCTTTGCTTTCTGAATAGAACTAGTCAATACGTTCTCGCGTCAGCATCGGTAGGGCAGGGATGTTTCGTTCGGACATCCGAACGCGGCGCGACGGCAGGGACGACGAGTAGGAGTCGTGGTGGACGAGTACGGCAACACCGGTGAAGGGCGGGCCGCCCGCCGGGACGAGGCGGTGCGCGCGGCCGTGGAGCAGGGCCTGCTGGGGCCGGACTCCCCCATCGTCGGACTTCTCGACGTCACCGGGATCCGGGAGTCGGCGGCGGAGCTCCGCGCGGCCTTCGCCGAGGTCACCGCGCCGGGCACTCCGGTGCTGCACGCGTTCGCGGTGAAGGCGACTCCGCTGGTGCCGGTGCTGCGGCTGCTGCGCGAGGAGGGCATCGGCGCGGAGGTGGCGAGCCCGGGCGAACTCGCGCTGGCGCGGGCGGCCGGGGTGGCACCGGCCGAAACCGTCCTGGACTCGCCCGCCAAGACGCCGGTCGAGCTCAGGGAGGCACTGGCGCTGGGGATCGCCGTCAACGCGGACAACCCGCAGGAGCTGGACCGCATCGACGGCCTCATGAGGTCGGCGGTCAGCCGCTCCCCGCTCGGGATCCGGGTCAACCCGCAGGTCGGAGGCGGCTCCATCGGGGCGACCTCCACGGCCACGGCGACCTCGAAGTTCGGGGTGGCGCTGCGGGACGAGGGGGCGCGCGAATGGGTCGTGCGCGCCTACCTCGACCGGCCCTGGCTGAGCCGGCTGCACGCGCACACCGGCTCGCAGGGCATCCCGTTCCCTCTGATGGCCCAGGGGGTCGCGGAGACGTACGCGCTCGCCGAGGAGATCAACCGGCGCATCGGGCGGCCGCAGATCGACACGATCGACATCGGCGGCGGGCTGCCGGTGAACTTCGCCTCGGAGGTGACGGCACCGACGTACGCGGAGTACGCGCGGGCACTCAGGGAGGCGGTACCGGGGCTGTTCGACGGGCGGTACGGGCTGGTCACCGAGTTCGGGCGGTCGCTGCTGGCCAAGCACGGCACGATCGTGGCGCGGGTGGAGTACGCCAAGAGCGCGGGCGGCCGGGCGGTCGCGGTGACGCACGCGGGTGTGCAGGTGGCGACGCGGACGGTGTACGTGCCGGGGTCGTGGCCGCTCCGGATCAGCGCGTACGACGGCAAGGGACGGCCCAAGAGCGGGCCCGAGGTGGTGCAGGACGTCGCCGGTCCCGCCTGTTTCGCGGGCGACCTGCTGGCCGAGGGGCGTGCGCTGCCGCTGCTCGACCAGGGAGACTACGCGGCGGCGCTGGACACGGGCGCGTACTACTTCGCGCACCACTACGCGTACAACTCGCTGGCCCGGCCGGGCATTTACGGCTTCGTCCCCGACCGTGCGGGAGGCGCTCGCTTCGCGACCGTGCGGGATCCTCAGACGCTCGCCTCGATCGTGGCCGAGTCCGGAGGGGCGCACGCCGGTGCGCTCACCACCCTCCACACGCCCGGGAGCCGTTGACACGCAGCGGCGGACCCATTGATCAATGGGCCTGCAAACAAGGCAAGTTGACCCACTCTAGCCACCCGGAGCATGTTCCACCGGAAAATGCCAGATCCCTCACCCCTCGCGCACACGTTGCGTAGTTTCGGCGTCACTCAGCCGAACCCCAGGCGGGAGGGGAGCCACGGTGCAGGGAATCGACGAGTGCCTGCTGGAAGCCATGCGACTGCCGGGTGCGCGGGGGGCCGCGCTGGTCGACTGGACGAGCGGGCTGGCCCTGGGCGCCGTCGGGGAAGCCCCCGGCGGCGACCAGGAGGCGGCCGCCGCGGAGGCCGCCGAGCTCGCCCGGCTCGCCGCCGAGCAGCGCGCCTTCGCCTCCGAGAGTTCCCGGGCCGCTGATGCGGGGGCGCCCGGGGACGAGCCGGACCCGCCGGTCGAAGATCTCATCCTCAGCAACCGGGACAGCTACCACGTCCTGCGGTTCGTGCCGACGTCCTTCGACAGCAGCGTGTTCCTGCATCTGTGGCTGGCCCGCACGGAGGGCAATCTCGCGCTGGCCCGGATCCGGCTCGGCGAGATGGCCGGACGGCTGGAGCTCGGATGACGACGGTCCGCACCACGCCCGCCACTCCGCCGCCCCGGCTGCCGGTGCGCGACAAGGCGGCCGCCCTGGACCGCGGCTGGGGCGGTGTCTCGCCGATGCTGACCCGGCTGGCCGCCGAGCGCGCCACCGGCGTCCTGGTGCGCGAGCGCGGCACCCTGCACCTCGCCGACGGCAAGGTGGTGCACGCCGAGAGCCCGGCCGCCCCCGGCGCCGACGTCCTCCTCGCCGCCCACGGCACGCTGGACGCCGACGTCTGGCGGCAGGCCCTGGCCGAGAGCGTCGCGAGCACGGGGAGCGCCGGCACCGGGGCCCGCCGCCTCACCGGCGCCGAGGCCGTGCGCCGGGCGGGCCGCCGACTGGTCGCGGGCGGGCTGCTCACCCCGGGCGCCCTGGAGATGTGCCGGCTGACCGCGCTGTACGACGCGGCGTACTTCGCCCTCGCCCCGAGCAGCACCCCGGGCCGCTTCCGCTACGGCAGCGAGGACGGACCGGACGAGCCCGCCGTGGAGCCCCGGGAACCCGACGACATCCCCGGCGGCCCGCGCCCGGTCCCGGTCGCGGACCTGGAGCGCGAGACCCTGCGCCGCCGCGACCTGCTGCACCGCATCTGGCCGGACGCCCTGCCGGACGAGGTGCCGCTGACCCGGGAGCACCGCCCCGCGCCTCCGCTGCTCCCGGCCCGGCGGCAGGCGGTGCTGGCCCGCGTGGACGGCATCCGCACGGCGTCGGAGATCGCGCGTGAGCTGGGCCGCCCGGCCTTCCACACCCTGGTGGACGTACGGCGGCTGGTGGCGGCCGGAATGGTCGCGCCCAGCCCGCCGGTGTCCCTCGTCGAGCCTCCGCCCGGGCCACCGGGCGACAGTCCCGCCATCGAACCCGTCGAGCCCGTCGATCCCCACATCACCTTGCTGAAGAGGCTCAGGGATGCGCTGGAGGCCCTTTGAGCGGCAGCGGATCCGCGCCGAGAGGAGAGACCTGATGGCAGCAGCTCAGGACGGGATCCTGGAGGAGCTGCGCCGGCTCAGAGCCCGGGTGCCGCAGCTCACGGGCGCCCTCGCGGCGGACGCCGACGGTCTCGTCCTGGCCCAGGACACCCCGGGTGTCGATCCGGAGGCCGTGGCCGCGCTCACCGGGGCCACCCGGGCGCTCGCCGCCCAGCTGGCCGACGAGACCGGCCAGGGCGACCTGCGCGAACTGCTCGTGCGGGGCGTCTACGGCTACGTCGCCACGTACGCGGCGGGCGCCGGGGCCGTCGTCACCCTGCTCGCGCAGGACCGGGTCAACGTCGGCCGCCTGCATCTCGAGGGCCGCCGGGCGGGTGCCCGGATCGGGGAGCTCGTCGACAGCGCGGCCGCCGAGCACACAGAAGCCATCACGAAGGCGCCCGCGAAGCCCGCTCCGGCACGTGCCAGAGCGGCTCGCACGTCCCGGGCCAAACCCGCGGACCCGCGCGCAGCGGCCACCGCACCGACGGCGGCCCGCACCACCACCGAAAGTTGAGAGAACGAGGAGACACAGTCATGGCCAACACCGAAACCACACTGAAGGAGGCTCTCGCCTCCATCGAGGGCGCGACCGGCGTCGCGCTCGTCGACTACACCAGCGGCATGGCGCTCGGCACCATGGGCGGCAGCAAGGGGTTCGACCTGAACGTGGCCGCCGCGGGCAACACCGACGTGGTCCGCGCGAAGATGCGCACGATGGAACACCTCGGCCTCAAGGGCCAGATCGAGGACATCCTGATCACCCTGTCCGACCAGTACCACCTGATCCGCCTGATCAGCGGACGCGGTGGCAACGGACTCTTCCTCTACCTGGTCCTGGACGCCAAGCGCTCCAACCTCGCGATGGCCCGCCACCAGCTGAGGCAGATCGAAAACGACCTGGAGGTGTGACCCGGGAGCACCGGAACTAGACGAGTGCCGCGGTGCGGCGGCGCGATCCTCCCGGGGCCGCGTCGCCCGCCGCGATACCCGTGCTGCGGTACGCCCTGACCGCCTTGCCGGCCGGGCGGCCGCCGTTCGCGGCGAGCCAGTCGACCCGCACCCACAGCAGCGCGTCCTCGGCCCGCTCGCGCCGCCCGAGCCAGGCGGCCTTGAGCCTCAGGCCGGTACCGCACCCGGCCAGCAGCATGCCGCCCGCGACGGGCACGGCGAACGAACTCGCCAGCGCGACCAGCCAGGCCAGCAGCAGCCACCAGCGGTGTCCGCGGCGCCAGTTGCGCTCACTGACCGCACGGTCCTGGAGCACGTCGTGCTTTCCCGCGCGAGCGGCCGCCCGCCCCAGCGTCGTGTACCGCTTGCGACGGCTGTACGACACCACGGCCACGGCGACGATGAACAGCGCCGCGCCCGCCATCACCCCGATCCGGCGCCCGGTCAGGCCCGGGATCAGCAGCCCGACGCCCGCCGCGAACACTCCGAGCCACCACAGCGGCGCCGCCCCGGCGCGCACGACGACGGCCACCCGAGCCAGCCCCTGAGCCCTGCGATCTGCGCGTGCCACGTCCCGCCTCCTCGTCGTCCTGGCACAGTCCTGCTGGGCCGGGAGAGTAGCGAGCGAACGTGAGACGAGTCTGAAAAAACGCGCTACTCCACGAAGAGTCCCCGCGCCGCCGCCCGCGCGTCGAACTCCTCCAGCCGGGCCTGCGCGTCCGGCAGGTCGTCGCACATCGCCTCCAGCAGCACCCGGCCGAGGAGCATCGGGGCGCAGGCGGTGTCGAAGGCGAGGCCGGTGCCGACGGCGGCGGGCAGCAGCAGGTCGGAGACCTTGGCGACCGGGGCGAAGGCGGAGTCGGCGACCGTGACGACGCTCAGGCCCGCCTCCTTGGCGTAGGCGAGGGTGTCGACGACCTCACGGGGGTGCCGGGGCAGCGCGAAGCACAGCAGGGTCGAGGCGCCCGCGCGGACGGCGGCGTCGATGCGGTCGTGGATCATCGTGCCGCCCTCGTTGAGCAGCCGTACGTCCGGGTGGACCTTGGCGGCGAAGTACGCGAAGCCGTACGCCTGGGAGGCGGCGGCCCGCAGACCGAGCACCGGCAGGGGGCGGGAGGCGGCGAGCAGCCGGCCGGCCCTCTGCACCGGCCGCGGGTCGGCGAGGATCTCCGCCAGGTGCCTGAGGTTCTCGATCTCGGCCTCGACGGCCTGCTGGTACTCGTTGTACGACGCCGAGGCCGCCGACTGTTCGGCGGGCGCGACCTCGCGCAGGTGTCGGCGCAGGGCGGGGTAGCCGTCGAAGCCGAGGGCGACGGCGAAGCGGGTGACGGAGGGCTGGCTGACCCCGGCCAGTTCGGCCAGCTCCACGCTGGACAGGAACGGCACGTCCGCGGCCCGCCGCACCATGCTGTGTGCGATGCGCCGCTGGGTCGGCGTGAGCCGGTGCCCCTCGAACAGTGCCTGCAGCCGTCCCGCGGGAGTGTCCACTCCACCCGTGTCGGTCATGCCTCGCTCCCCCTCCAGATGTCCGTGAACCGGTCGAGCAGTGCGGCCGCCGCCGTCACGTCGCCCGTGAGCGGCCGGTCGGCCGCGTCCTCTTCGAGCACCGCCTCGGCGAGCTCCAGCGCGCGGCCCACCGGGAGGTCCGGGTCGGGCCGGAGGTCGCGCTGGCGCAGCGCCCTTACGGCGGCCACGAGTTCGCAGCCGACGACGAGACGGTACGCGCCGCAGGCACGCAGTGTCTGACGGGCGGCGAGCGAGGCGAAGCTGGCCTGTTCCTCGACGCCTCGGGAGAGTACAGCGTGGCCGAGCGAGGCGGGCGCGGAGAAGGCCCGCAGGTCGCCGAGGGCGGCTCCGGCGGCGTACTCCAGGATCATCACGCCGGAGGAGGCGGGCTCCTGGTCGGCGAGGAAGGGCCTCAGGCGGGTGAAGGCGGGCTCGTTGAGCGTGGAGAGCCGGGACGTGGACAGGCGGGCGACCTGGGTGAGGGCCAGCCTGAAGTGGTCGAGTGCCAGGGCGAGTTGGGCCTGGTAGAAGCCGCCGTGGTGGTAGGCGGCCATGTCCTCGGGCGAGATGAGGGGGTTCTCGGCGGCCGCGTTGATCTCGATCGCGAGGACCTCCTCCAGGGTGTCGGCGGCGTCCTGGGCGGGCCCGTGGATCTGGGGGAGGCACCGGAAGCCGTACGGGTCCTGGATCCGGCCGAGCGGCGGGGTGGGCCGGTCCTCCGCCCCGATCAACTCCCGCATCCGCCGCGCCACTTCGACGGATCCGCGGTGCGGGCGGGCGGCGTGCACGGGGGCGGCGTACGCCTCGTGCGACCCGTCCACGGCCAGCAGCGACAGCGCCCCGACGACCTGCGTGGCCTCGATGAGCCCGCGCAGTTCGTGCAGCGCGAGGGCGGCCTGGCCGAGGGTGAGGGCATTGCTGCTGATGAAGGCCAGGGCGTCGTTGTTGTCGAGGAGCTGGGGCTCGGGGGCACCCCCGGCAGCGCCGTCCGCCCCTCGCCAGGGATGCTCCCCCGCCAGCGCCAGTCCCACCTGGGCCAGGGCCGCGATGTCCCCCGTGCCCACCGAGCCGAACTCGTTGACGACCGGATACGCCCCGCTCTCCAGGGCCTCGCACAGGGCCGTCACGACGGTCGGCCGCAGCCCCGCGCCCCCCGCGAGCAGTTGGTTGGCCCGCACCGCGAGCGTCGCCCGGACCTGCCGGGCCGGGAGTTCCTCGCCGATCGCGCCGGCGTGGCTGCGCAGCAGCCGCAGACCGTGTTCGGCGGCCGCCTCGGTGGGCACGTCCTCGTTCCGGTTGGCGCCGACACCGGTCGAGCGGCCGTAGACGCGTCCGGTCGCGGCGATCTGGCGGGCGGCGTCCCAGGACTCCGTCACGCGCTTCATCGCGTCGGTCCCGGGCACCGGTCGCGCGCTCCCGTCGGCGAGGCGGACGACGTCCGCGACGCCGAGACCGATCCCGTCGAGGATCACCAAGCCCGTGTGCCCGACCTTGACGGGATCAGGAGTGTCCACGATCCGAGACGACATCTAGCTCAAACTCCCCTCAAAGCGGACAACTGATCTTGCCTGCCGGTCATCCGTTACCTCGGATTAACACCGAACCGTTGACAACCTATTCAGCTACCGAGAACTCTGCATGACGTTATACAGCCGGGCAAGGGACATCTCATGATCCAGTTCGACACGGTCCACAAGCGCTTCCCCAACGGCACGACAGCAGTGCACGATCTCACCCTCGACATGCCGGAAGGCGGCGTGACCGTCCTCGTCGGATCCTCCGGTTGCGGCAAGACGACCACCCTCAGAATGATCAACCGGATGGTCGAGCCGACCTCCGGCACCATCAAGGTCGGCGGCAAGGACGTCACCGAGCAGGACGCGGCCGGACTACGCCGCTCCATCGGGTACGTCATCCAGCAGTCGGGCCTCTTCCCGCACCGCACGGTGCTGGACAACATCGCCACCGTCCCGCTTCTGCTCGGCCACGGCCGCAGGAAGGCCCGGGCCCGGGCGGCGGAACTGCTGGAGACGGTCGGCCTGACCGCCGAGGCCGGCAAGCGGTACCCCCACCAGCTCTCCGGCGGCCAGCAACAGCGCGTCGGTGTCGCCCGCGCCCTCGCCGCCGACCCGCCGGTGCTCCTCATGGACGAGCCCTTCGGCGCGGTCGACCCGGTGGTGCGCACCCAGCTCCAGGACGAACTGCTCCGGCTCCAGAAGGAGTTGAGCAAGACCATCGTCTTCGTCACCCATGACGTCGACGAGGCCGTACGCCTCGGCGACCGCATCGCGATCTTCCGCACCGGCGGTCACCTCGTCCAGTGCGCCCCGCCCGCCGAGCTCCTCGCCCGTCCGGCCGACGACTTCGTGGCCGACTTCCTCGGCGCCGAGCGCGGCCTGAAGCTGCTCTCGCTGAAGACCCTGGCCGAGGTCCCGCAGGGCCCGGCCCCGGACGGCGGCGCCTGGACCCTCGTGCGCGACGAAGCCGGGAAGCCGGCGCACTGGCGCTCGGCGGACGCCCTCGAACTCCCCGTGCGGCCCCTCAAGGACGGCGACTCCCTGCTCGCCGCCCTCGACGAGTCCCTCGCCTCCCCCACCGGTCTGGTCGCCCGCGTCGACGCCGACGGCGTCCTGACCGGTGTCACCTCCCGCGACGACATCCACCGGCACGCGGGCCGCGCCCACACGGAAGCCCGGGTGGCCGCATGACCATCGACTGGTCGTGGATATCCGGCCACACCGACGACCTGACCACCCTGACGGTCTCGCACCTCCAGGCAGCCCTGAGCGCCGTCTTCTTCGGCCTGCTGATCTCGCTGCCCCTCGCGGTGGTCGCCCACCGGATCCGCCCCCTGCGCGGCTTCCTGCTCGGGCTCTCGAACGTCCTGTTCACCATCCCGTCCATCGCGATCTTCGTGCTTCTGCTGCCGGTCAGCGGTCTGACCCGCACCACGACCGTGATCGGCCTGACGGTCTACACCCTGGTCGTCCTGCTGCGGAACACGGTCGAGGGCCTCGACTCGGTCCCCGCGAGGACGAAGGAGGCCGCGAAGGCGATGGGCACGCGCCCCCTGCGCACGCTCCTCACCGTCGAACTCCCCCTCGCGCTCCCGGTGATCATGGCGGGCGTGCGGATCGCGACCGTGATGTCGATCTCCCTGGTGTCGGTCGCCACCTACATCGGCGACGGCGGCCTCGGCCAGCTCTTCACCGACGGCTTCCAGCGCGACTTCCCGACCCCGGTGATCGTGGGCGTGGTCCTCACGCTCCTGCTCGCCGTGGTCGCGGACGCCCTGCTGGTGGCCCTCCAGTACGTCCTGACCCCGTGGCGGCGGAGGCGAGCCTGACATGTACGAACTCTTCAAGAACCTCGGCACCTGGCTGACCAGCGGCTCCCAGTGGACCGGCTCGGACGGCATCGCCCACCGCCTCGCCGAGCACCTCCAGTACTCACTCCTCGCGACCCTCGTCGCGGCCGCGATCGGCCTCCCCCTCGGCCTGCTGATCGGCCACACCGGCAAGGGCGCCTTCCTCGCGATCAACCTCGCCTCCTTCGGCCGCGCCCTGCCGACCGTCGGCCTGGTCGTGCTGGTCTTCCTGGCCGGCGGCCTGTCCATGCTCCCGGTCTACGTCGCCCTGGTCGCCCTCGCGGTCCCGGCGATCGTCACCAACACCTACGCCGGCATGACGGCCGTCGACCCGGACGTTCGCGATGCCGCCCGCGGCCAGGGGATGCGCGGCCACCAGGTCCTCCTCCAGGTCGAACTGCCGCTCGCCCTCCCCCTGATCATGACCGGCCTGCGCCTGGCACTGATCCAGGTCGTCGCCACCGCGACCATCGCGGCCTACGTCTCCTTCGGCGGCCTGGGCCGCTACGTCTTCGACGGCCTCGCCCAGCGCGACCTCGTACAGGTGCTCGGCGGGGCGGTGCTGGTCGCCGTGGTCGCCGTGGCCCTCGACCTGCTGCTGTCCGGCCTCCAGCGCTTCCTCTTCCTCCCCCACTCTCGACTTCGCTCGAGCGGGGGGACCCCCACCCGCACTGCCTAGGGACCTTTCGATGAACCGACGCACTCTCCTCGGCGGCCTCTTCGCAGCGGCCTCCGTCCCCGCCCTCGCCTCCTGCTCCAGCGGCGTCACCTCCCTCGACGGCCAGGGGAGCTCGTCCGGTGGCGGCGGCTCCAGCAAGGGCGGTCTCACCATCGGCACCGCCAACTTCACCGAGAACCAGGTGCTGGGCTACCTCTACGCGGCGGTGCTCCAGCAGGCCGGCGTGAAGGTGAAGGTCCGCCCGAACCTCGGCACCCGCGAGATCGTGATCCCCGCGCTCAAGGCGGGCGACATCGACCTGCTGCCCGAGTACCAGGGCGCCCTGCTCAACTACCTCGCCCCGAAGGACGCCTCCGCCGAGCCGGGCACCATGCAGAACGCGCTCACCGTGGCACTGCCCGGCGGCCTCCAGGTACTGCCGTACGGCCAGGCGGCCGACTCCGACTGCTTCGCCGTCACCCGGGCGACGGCACGGAAGTACGGCCTGACCTCCCTCGCCGACCTCGCCAAGCAGAACGGCGAGCTGGTCATCGGGGCCGCGCCCGAGGTGAAGAAGCGCCGGGTGGGCGCGGTCGGGCTGAAGGACGTGTACGGCGTCGAGTTCAAGGAGTTCAAGTCGCTCGACTCGGACGGCCCGCTGGTCAAGGGCGCTCTGAAGAAGGGGGACGTGGACGTGGCGAACCTCTTCACCACCGACACCGACATCGCGGCCAACGGCTGGGTGGTGCTGACCGATCCCAGGAACCTCATCCCCAGCCAGCACATCGTCCCCCTCATCGCCGACCGCAAGGCCGACGACACGGTCCGCAAGGCGCTCGCCCGCCTCGGCAACGTCCTCACCACCGAGCAGCTCACCCAGCTCAACAGCCAGGTCGACAACGACAAGAAGGACCCGGAGGACGTGGCGAACGCGTACGCGAAGCAGCACGGGCTGGCCTAGGAGGGACCCCCGCTTCAACAGGGGGGATAACCCCAGTGCAGCGGGCGTTCCGGCTGCCTACCGTGGGTTCCATGACCCCAATGGATGAGCGGGACCCCGAACTCAAGAAGGAACTCAACGCCACCCTGCAGGCCCGCAGGGAACTGGGCGAGGAGTACGAGTCCGCGCTGGTCGACTCGTTCCTGGAGAAGGTCGACCAGCGGATCGACGGCGCCGTGGACCGCCGTCTGCGCCGGCAGCTCGCCGAGCAGCAGATGGTGACGGCCCGGGGTGCCCGCTCGCCCAAGTCCACCGACTCCTTCGGCGAACGCTACGGCTTCGGCATCGTCTCCATGGTCCTGGCGATCCCGCTCTCCGCGATCGGCGGCGGCCTGGCCCATCTCCCGGGTCTCCTGGTCGCCTGGGCCGGCATCGTCGGCGTCAACGCCTTCCAGGCCGCCCGCACCAACCCGGACCTGTTCCGGGGCCGCCGTCACCGCGGGTCGTCCAAGGACGGCGACTGGGAGGGCTGACACCGGCTCGGGGTCCGTCAGGCGTGGCTCGACGGCGGCGGGTGGGCAGGGTGCCGGACGCGGCCGTAAAAAAATAATGCGCGGGGACCGCCGCACCCCCGTTACCGGGGGGCGGGACGACGGCGGTCCCCGCGAAGGACGTCGACCGGGTCAGGCCAGGTCTCACGTCCGGCGTCCATGGAGGTCCGGGAGCCGCTCCGGAGGTCCTTGGACGTTTCGGTGCCGGCTGGGGCGGGGAGCCGCTCCCGCCCTGCCGACATCCACCAATGTGCCGGACCCGTGTTAAGCGTGTGCTGCGCGGACGTGACACGCTCGTACCAGTTCCGCGAAGTCCACCCTTTCGGTGGGAAACCGCAAGTTCGCCTCCGGCACCCGGCGTTCACCGGACGTTTCCCGCTACTTCCCGCCCTTGGCGAGGAAGGCCAGCAGATCCTGGCGGCTGATGACGCCGGTGGGCTTGCCCTCCACGAGGACGATGGCCGCGTCCGCCCGGCCGAGGACCGACATCAGGTCGCCGACCGGCTCGCCGGAACCGACCTGGGGCAGGGGGGCCGACATGTGCTTCTCCAGCGGGTCCTCCAGCGAGGCCCGCTGGGTGAACAGGGCGTCGAGCAGCTCGCGTTCGACGACCGAGCCGACGACCTCCGCGGCCATCACGTCCGGGTGACCGGCGCCCGGCTTGACGATCGGCATCTGCGAGACGCCGTACTCGCGCAGGACCTCGATCGCCTGGCCGACGGTCTCGTCCGGGTGCATGTGGACCAGGGAGGGGATGGCGCCGTGCACCTTGTCGTTCAGGACGTCGGCGACGCGGGCGCTCGGGCCCTCGTCCTCCAGGAAGCCGTAGTCGGCCATCCACTCGTCGTTGAAGATCTTCGAGAGGTATCCGCGCCCGCTGTCCGGGAGCAGGACCACCACGACGCCGTTCTCGTCCAGGCGCTCGGCGACCCGCAGGGCCGCGACGACGGCCATGCCGCAGGAGCCGCCCACCAGCAGGCCCTCCTCCTTGGCCAGCCGGCGGGTCATCTGGAAGGAGTCCTTGTCCGACACCGCGACGATCTCGTCGGCGACGGTCCGGTCGTAGGCGGTCGGCCAGAAGTCCTCGCCGACGCCCTCGACGAGATACGGCCGCCCGGACCCGCCGGAGTACACGGACCCCTCGGGGTCGGCGCCGACGACCTGGACCTTGCCGTCACTGGCGTCCTTCAGGTAGCGGCCGGTGCCGGAGATGGTGCCGCCGGTGCCGACGCCCGCCACGAAGTGGGTGATCTTCCCCTCCGTCTGCTCCCACAGCTCGGGGCCGGTGGAGTGGTAGTGGGAGAGCGGGTTGTTGGGGTTGGAGTACTGGTCGGGCTTCCACGCGCCGGGCGTCTCGCGCACCAGCCGGTCGGAGACGTTGTAGTAGGAGTCCGGGTGCTCGGGGTCCACGGCGGTCGGGCAGACGACGACATCGGCGCCGTAGGCCCGCAGGACGTTGATCTTGTCCGTCGACACCTTGTCGGGGCACACGAAGATGCAGTGGTACCCCTTCTGCTGCGCCACGATGGCAAGCCCGACCCCGGTGTTTCCGCTGGTCGGCTCGACGATGGTGCCCCCGGGCTTCAGCGCCCCGCTCTCCTCCGCCGCCTCGATCATGCGCAGGGCGATGCGGTCCTTCACGGAGCCGCCGGGGTTGAAGTACTCGACCTTGGCCAGGACGGTCGCCTTGATGCCCTTGGTCACGCTGTTGAGCCTCACCAGCGGGGTGTTGCCGACGAGGCTGATCATCGAGTCGTGGAATTGCACCGTTGTCTCCGGATGCTTGCAAAAGAAGTGGTCCTAGTGGTCCAGCCAGCCTATGGCCTGATCGGGCGCCATGACGGTCGTTCACTCCCTGTTGGGATTGGGCCACGGTCCGTGCGGGGCAAGGAGTGGGTGTAGCGGGTTCGACGGAGGTGGCGGCGACGTATGACGAGCATGTCGAGGGCGAGGACGGCCAGGCGGATCGCGGCCGGCGCCGCATACGGCGGCGGTGGGATCGGTCTGGTCGGCGCGGCGGCCATGGGGCTGTTGCTGGCGGAGGTGCGGCTGGCCAGACGGCAGGTGGGCAACGGCACGACGCCGCACGTCCCGCAGGCCGAGGGACGGTACGGCCACGTCTACGCCACCGTCGGCGAGCCGCCCCTGCGGCTGGTGATGCTGGGCGACTCCACGGCCGCGGGCCAGGGGGTGCACCGGGCGGGCCAGACCCCGGGCGCCCTGCTGGCGTCCGGCCTGGCGGCGGTGGCGGAGCGCCCGGTGGAACTGCGTAACGTCGCCCTGCCCGGCGCCACCTCGGACGACCTGGACCGTCAGGTGGCGCTGACACTGGCGGACCCCGAACGGATCCCGGACGTCTGCGTGATCATGATCGGCGCGAACGACGTCACGCACCGGATGCCGGCGACGCGTTCCGTGCGCTTTCTGTCCTCCGCGGTACGGCGGCTGCGCACGGCCGGTGCCGAGGTCGTGGTCGGCACCTGTCCCGACCTGGGCACGATCGAGCCGGTCCAGCAGCCGCTGCGGTGGCTGGCCCGCCGGGCCTCGCGCCAACTGGCGGCCGCGCAGACGATCGGGGCGGTGGAACAGGGCGGCCGCACGGTGTCCCTGGGCGACCTGCTGGGCCCGGAGTTCGAGGCGAACCCGCGGGAGTTGTTCGGCCCCGACAACTACCACCCCTCGGCGGAGGGCTATGCGACAGCGGCGATGGCGGTGCTGCCGACGGTGTGCGCGGCCCTGAGCCTCTGGCCGGCCGACGAGGACCGCCCGGACGCCTCCCGCCGCGAGGGCTTCCTGCCGGTGG
The DNA here is from genome assembly GCF_029894425.1 of Streptomyces sp. SAI-127. NCBI lineage: Bacteria > Bacillati > Actinomycetota > Actinomycetes > Kitasatosporales > Streptomycetaceae > Streptomyces > Streptomyces sp. SAI-127. The sequence continues at coordinate 6,188,092 of NZ_JARXYJ010000001.1, read as the reverse complement.
CGAGGGCCGCGGCGGAGGCAGCGTCGGAGGCGGGCACGGAGGTCGCGGCCGCGATGCCGACGGGTCCGAAGGGGCCATGGGCTCTGCTGAAGCGCAGGCGGAGGCGGCGGGTCAAGGAGGCGGAGCCGTCACCCACCAGCGCGACGGGCGTCCAGTGACCCGGCCGGCGCAACCGCCACCCTACAAAGCAAGCGCTTAGACAAAGGTCACACCGTCACCCCCGTGACCCAGGCCATACGTACGGGTAACTTCCCAAGCAGCCACGACCCGAAGACCGAAGAACACCCTCGTACGCCAATGGAGCCGTGATGCCCGAAGCCGTGATCGTCTCGACCGCCCGCTCCCCCATCGGCCGCGCCTTCAAGGGCTCCCTCAAGGACCTGCGCCCGGACGACCTCGCCGCCACGATCATCCAGGCCGCACTCGCCAAGGTCCCGGAGCTCGACCCCAGGGACATCGAAGACCTGATGCTCGGATGTGGTCTGCCGGGCGGCGAACAGGGCAACAACCTCGGCCGTATCGTCGCCGTGCAGATGGGCATGGACCACCTCCCCGGCTGCACGATCACCCGGTACTGCTCCTCCTCCCTCCAGACCAGCCGGATGGCCCTGCACGCCATCAAGGCGGGCGAGGGCGATGTCTTCATCTCGGCGGGCGTGGAGATGGTGTCCCGCTTCGCCAAGGGCAACTCCGACAGCCTCCCGGACACGCGCAACCCGCTCTTCGCCGAGGCCGAGGCCCGCACCGCCGAGGTCGCCCAGCAGGAGGGCACCACCTGGCACGACCCGCGCGAGGACGGCCTCGTCCCCGACCCATACATCGCGATGGGCCAGACCGCCGAGAACCTGGCCCGCCTCAAGGGCGTCACCCGCCAGGACATGGACGAGTTCGGCGTCCGCTCGCAGAACCTCGCCGAGGAAGCCATCAAGAACGGCTTCTGGGAGCGCGAGATCACCCCGGTCACGCTCCCCGACGGCTCGGTCGTCTCCAAGGACGACGGCCCCCGCGCCGGCGTCACCATGGAGGGTGTCCAGGGCCTGAAGCCGGTCTTCCGCCCCGACGGCCTGGTCACCGCCGGCAACTGCTGCCCCCTCAACGACGGCGCCGCCGCGGTCGTCATCATGAGCGACACCAAGGCCCGCGAGCTCGGCCTCACCCCGCTCGCCCGCATCGTGTCGACCGGCGTCTCCGGCCTCTCCCCCGAGATCATGGGCCTCGGCCCGGTCGAGGCCAGCAACCAGGCCCTGCGCCGCGCCGGCCTCACCATCGACGACATCGACCTGGTCGAGATCAACGAGGCGTTCGCCGCCCAGGTGATCCCCTCCTACCGAGACCTCGGCATCGACCTCGACAAGCTGAACGTCAACGGCGGCGCGATCGCCGTCGGCCACCCGTTCGGCATGACGGGCGCCCGCATCACCGGCACGCTCATCAACTCCCTCCAGTTCCACGACAAGCAGTTCGGTCTGGAGACCATGTGCGTGGGCGGCGGCCAGGGCATGGCGATGGTCATCGAGCGTCTGAGCTAAAAGGCGACAAGAACGTCAACGCTCCGTATCCACACGGGCACTTAGTGCCACTCTTTGGCCCAGAACCGGGGAAACTCCAAGGTTCTGGGCCGATTTGTGATCCAATCTCCCCCAGGATGTGACCTATCTCCCTTCTGGAAGGGATCTACGCAGGTCAGAGCCGTTTCACCACCAAACCCCCGACCCAAAGTCCTGTCCGATTCGTGACGTTACGCACTGACAGTTGGATAGTCCGCCCTTCAAGCTGATGTAGGAAGTCGGGGGTCGACTTTGAACCGGGAGTACGTCAGTGAGCGCCATGCCGATCGCCTTGTTGGTCACCACGGCCGCCACGGGCGCCGTGGGCGTCGCCGTCCTGCGCACCCTCATGGTGTTGCGCCGACAGGTCGCCGCCCTGCACACCGAGCTCGCCAGGAACAACTCCGCGCCCGCACGGGGTCTCGTACCGGCCGCCCGCCTCGCCGCTGACGTCGACGAGATACGTGCCGCCGTGGCCGAGGCCCTCGCCGAGGAACGCGAGCGCGAACTCGCCGAGGCGCGTGCCTTCTGGGCTGCCCAGGAGGCCCGTGACGCCTCCGACGCGCCCACGCTGCTCGGACTGCCCGACAGTGACCTGTTCCTGCCCCGACAGGCCGATTTCGTGGGCCTGGAGCCGGTGTCGGAGTCGTCGGCCGACGCGGACGAGTTCGCCGGCGGCACCCCCGGAGACAGCCCCGAACTGGCCGCGGCCCGCCGCCGCCACCCCTCCCACCCGGACTTCGTCCCGGTCGGCTCACCGATGGTGGGCGACCACGAACGCACGGTGGCGACCCTGGAGGAACTGGCGGCCTCCGGCACCGAACTGGCCGACGTCCGCCCGGGCCCCCTGGGCACGCTGGACGTCTACGTCTTCGCCGACGGCACGACCCTCTGCATGACCCCGGGTCACCGCGAGACGGCCGAGCGCCTCTCCGCGGCCCTGCGCGCGGGCGAGACCCCGGTGCTGCTGGGCGGCTCGGGCGTCTCGGGCGCGTACACGCTGACGTTCGCGTGCGGCGAGGAGAACGTCTACATCCTGGCGGACCGGGTCATAGCGTCCCTGTAGGAGTCACACCCCGGCGCGCTGCTGGGCCTGTGCCACCAGTTCCATCGCTTCTTCCAGTTGGCTCTCGTCCGTCAGGACGAGAGCCAGGTCATGTACGGCCACGGTGATCTGGTCGGCGGCGGCGAACATCCCCGCGTCCGGCATCTCGCGAAGTTCGGTCCCCGGCTCCTCCAGAACCTGCGTCCGACGGGCGAACTCCCGGGCCAGCCCCAGCGCCTCAGCGGCAGCGCCCCGCTGCAACCGGCTCTGCGGCGCGGCCCGCAGACGGTCGGCGAAATGGTCCACAGCCCGGGTCAGACGCGCAGTATCAGCCACCCGGCAACCGTACGCGTCCCACCGGGACTGTTGCCAACAGGCGAACGCTCAGGCACGGTGACCTGAAGGACCGGCTTACATCCCCTTTGCGTCCGGAGGCGCCGATGTCCCACGTCCTCTCCGAGGAGACCCACCGCAACCTGCTCGCCCGCATTCCCCACTGCACCGGTCGTGAAGTCTCCGACTGGCTCCGCACCGTCGACGAAGGCCCGGCCCTCTTCCGCTTCGAGGAAAAGGTCAGCTGGCTCCGCCACGAACACAACCTCGCGTACGGCCACGCCAAGGCGATCATCCACGAGTACGACCTGAGGAGGGCCGCGCGCAGGTACTTCTGAGCTGCGCACATGCCGAAGGGCCCCCGGTCGCGACCGAGGGCCCTTCGCCGTACGACCGTCGAGGACTAGTCGTTGCTGTTGAGGATCGCGATGAGTCGCAGGAACTCCATGTAGATCCACACCAGCGTCAGCGTGAGACCGAACGCGGCCAGCCACGCCTCCTCGCGCGGGGCGCCGTAGGCGATGCCGTCCTCGACCTGCTTGAAGTCGAGGGCGAGGAAGCACGCGCCGAGCAGGACGCCGATGATGCCGAACAGGATGCCGAGGCCGCCACTGCGGAAGCCGAGGCCGTCACCGCCGCCGAAGGCGGCGAACAGCAGGTTGACCACCATCAGCAGCATGAAGCCGAGCGCGGCCGCCATGACGAAGCCGTAGAACCGCCGGTTGACGCGGATCCAGCCGGCCTTGTACGCCACCAGGACCGCGGCGAAGACCGCCAGGGTGCCGATCACGGCCTGCATGGCCGCGCCGCTCGCGATGCGGTTGTCGACGATGCTGGAGATGACGCCGAGGAACACGCCCTCGAACGCGGCGTACGACACGATCAGCGCGGGCGTGGCCGTGCGCTTGAAGGACTGGACGAGCGCCAGGACCATGCCGATCACCGCGGCACCGATACCGATGCCGTACGAGCGGCCGATGTTGGCGTCGTCGACGGGCAGCAGCGCCCAGGCGAGCGCGGCCGTGACGATCAGGATGCCGAGCGTGGTGCCGGTGCGCATGACGACGTCGTCCATCGTCATACGGCCGGTGGTCACCGGGGTCTGCGGCGGTGCGCCCTGCTGCAGGTCCTGCTGGGCATAGGGGTTGGTCGCGTACGGGTTGCCCTGCGGCTGCGCGTAGGGGCTGCCCTGCGTGCCCACGGCTCCGCCCCCGGCCTGCGGCGCGGTGTTGAAGCCCGCGTAGCCGTTGTCGCGGCTGAACCCCCGTCGCGAGAAGACCGGGTTGCTGCTCCTCATTTCACTCCTCCATGGCCACCGTGTGTGGGCCTTGCCTCAAGAGTAATGGGTAGGCAAAGGAATGACCCTAGTGCTTGGGGAGGATCTTCCCTCGATGTGCTGGCCAACACGCTACGCGCACGGGTGATTCCCGGCACTGGAGGGGCCTCACCCGAAGGGGAAGCCGGTGTACCCCTCCGCGAGGTCGGTCTCGGCGGCCCGCGAGCCGGCGATCCGCTCCAGCCGGGCCAGCTGCATCCGGTCCTCGAAGGGAGTGGCGTCGGGCGCCCGGTGCAGGAGGCTCGTCATGTCGTACGAGAAGCGCTCGGCCTGCCACACCCGGCGCAGGCAGGTCTCGGAGTAGGCGTCGAGGCGTTCGGCCGAACCGGTCTCCTTCCGGAACGTCAGCGCCCTCGCGAAGGTCACGACGTCCCCGACGGCGAGGTTCAGGCCCTTGGCTCCGGTGGGCGGGACGATGTGCGCCGCGTCGCCGGCGAGGAAGAGACGGCCGTGGCGCATGGGCTCGTGGACGTAGGAGCGCATGGGGGTGACGGACTTCTGGGTGATCGGGCCGCGTTCCAGGCTCCAGTCGTCGTCCGTCTCGAAGCGGCGTTCCAGCTCGTCCCAGATCTCCTCGTCGCCCCAGCTCCCGGCGTCCGTGCCCTCGGGGACCTGGAGGTAGAGACGGGAGACGGTCGGGGAGCGCATGGACAGGAGGGCGAAGCCGCGGTCGTGGCGGGCGTAGACGAGTTCGTCGTGGGAGGGCGGGACGTCGGCGAGGATGCCGAGCCATGCGAAGGGGTACGCACGTTCGAAGATTTTGGTCAGTTCGGCGGGTATCGCCTTCCTCGCGACACCCCAGAAGCCGTCGCAGCCGACGACGTACTCGCACTCCAGGACGTCCTCGCGGCCCTCGTGCCGGAAGCGGACGCGCGGGGTATCGGTGTCGGCGCCCTCGACGGCCAGGGCCTCCGCCTCGAACAGCAGGGGGCCGCCGTCCTTGAGCTGGAGGGCGATGAGGTCCTTGCAGACCTCGGTCTGGGCATAGACCATCACGGCCCGGCCGTCGGTGAGTGCGGGGAAGTCGACGCGGTGGCGCTTCCTGTCGTAGCGCAGCTCGATGCCGTCGTGCGGGAGTCCCTCGCGGTCCATGCGTTCCCCGGCACCGGCCGCGCGCAGCACGTCGACCGTGCCCTGCTCCAGGATCCCGGCGCGCTGGCGGTGCTCGACGTAGGCACGGTCGCGGCTCTCCAGGACGACCGAGTCGATGCCGGCGTTGTGGAGGAGCCGGGCGAGGAGGAGGCCGGCGGGGCCGGCTCCGATGATGCCGACGGTGGTACGCATCGGGCGTTCCCTTCGGAGACCTTGGTTCGTGTGCGCTGACTCGGGTGGCGTGATGCCGCACGCTGTTCGCGTGGTGAAATTTCCTTCACTTAAGTGTGCCGAGTCTGCGCCGGGGGTCTGCCGATGTCAACGGTCTGCGCGGTCGCCGGGCCCGCGGAAGGCTGCCGCGGGCCCGGCGGCCGGACGGTCAGCGGCCGGGCCAGCCGTCCAGGTGGCGGCGCATGGTGACGTCGTCCTGCGCGTCGCCCTTCGGGGCGTCGGCCACGGCGTCCTGGAGGACGGTGTTGACCTCGGCGGCCAGGGCGTCGGCCCGGGTCCGCAGGTCGGCCGCGGGGATCTGCGAGCGGGTCAGGGTGTCCAGCCGGCGGTGGATGTCGGCGAGTTGGCGGCGGTGGTCGGAGTCGAGGGTGAGCGGGGTGGGCGTGGAGACCACGAACTGGTAGGCGCCGGCCAGGGTCTGGCAGCCGGTGCAGCTCTTGTTGGTGGCGTCGCTGAGGTTCACGGCGTTCAGGCGGGTGTGCTCGCCCGCCATGGTGACGATCTGGAAGGACAGCGCGACCGAACGGCAGGCGTCGTCGGCGGTGCAGCCCGACGAGACCGCGTTGGCCTGGTTGCGCACGGTGGCGGCGTTCACCTTGCCGAACTGCCGGATGGTGAACGAGTCCTTCTCCTCCGTGTGGTCGAGACGGTCGGCATGGCTGAAGACATGGTCCGACGCGACGGCGACCTTGGTCGCCCCGCCGGTCGCGGCCTGCGCCGGCACGGCGGTCGCCACACCGGCGACACCGGCGGCGAACAGCCCCACGCGAACGGCACGCCGGGTGAACGGGGTGGAGGTACGGGGTTTTCGGTGGCTGTTCAAGGGATCTCCCTGAATGGATGGATGAGTACGGATGCGGGGGGCGGCGGTGGCGACCGGACCGGCCGGGGTGCTCAGGACGCCCCCGGAGAACCGCCGGCCGGCGGTGGGGACGCGGTCTCGGTGGGTGAGGGCGGGATGCTTTCCGACGGGGTCGGGGACGAGACGGGGGTGGAGGGGCCCGCTCCCGTACCCGGTGACGACGGTTCCGGGGCCGCCGATGTGCCCTGGGTCGGGGAGGCCGGCCCGCGGGAGGAGCCCCCGGTCGCAGAGCCCGGTGCCGTCGCGGACGACGCCGGTGAGGCGGACGTCGATGCGCCGGTGGATGTCCCGGGGGTGGGGGCGCCGGAGCCCGTGGAGCGCCCCGCCGCCGACGGGGGAACCGCACCGGGGCCCGTGCCCGCCGGGTCGTCCGCGGCGTCCTCGTCCGATGTCGAGGCGTTGCCGTCAGGGGTCGTGGCCTGGCGGGGCTGCGGTTCCTCCGTCGACACCCCGGGCTGCAGGATCGGCGCGATCGGAGGCTTCTTCGGGAGCGGCTGGGGTGTCAGCCCGGACGTCCATGCGTAACCGAGGCCCGCCAGTCCGGCGAGGACCACCGCGCACAGCGCCACCCGCAACCGGGGCCGCCCCGCCGTGGACCGCTTCGCGGCCCGCAGGAGCCGCCCTCCGATCTTCACGGACAGATAGACGACACCGCCCATCGGGATCAGCAGCATCAGACAGCCCAGCACCCCGACGAGCCCCTCGACGACCTTGCCGTCCGCGAAGGCCGACCCGGTGCCGGAGAACTGCTCGACCATGGACCGGGTCATCGTGGCGATGATCCGGGGCAGGTTCCACAGCGCGTAGGCCATCTCGCCGATGATCAGCGGCACCATGGTGAGCACCCACGTGGCCACGATGGTCCGCGCCGACTTCTTCAGCCCGGCGACCTCTTTGCGCGCCGCCCGTCCCTTCCTCCCCGGCACCAGACCGAGCAGGATCGGCTTGATCTTGCCGTAGAGGTCCGGAACCCCGGCGAGGTCGCCCAGGATGTAGTAGCCGTCCAGCCGGACCGCCGGCATCAGCTGTTCGAGGATCTCGAAGTGCCCGAGGTACACCGCGGCCAGGAAGAACGGCTCCCCCGTGGCGAAGTACAGCCCGGCCATGGCGAGCATGAAGACGACGTTGAAGTAGACCCCGCCCAGGTCGGTCCTGATCCGCCCGCCGCGCCCGATCCGGTAGACGTCGGTGACGTCGGTGTACATCGACGGCCAGATGAGGAAGATCCCGCAGCCGATGCACCCGGGCCGGGCGCCGCCGTAGGTGCACGCGGACGCGTGGCCGAACTCGTGGAACACGAGCGAGGCCACGGTCAGGGCGAAGACGATCAGGATCAGCACCGGCTGGTCGAGGACCTCCAGGACCGGCTCGATCGCCCCGTAGAACGCGAACAGCCACACGTCCATGGCCACGGCCGCCAGCATCATGACCGTGACCACGACCGGCCGGTGCAGCCAGGCGAACATCTGCGCGATCCGTGCCGAGCGCCGCTCGTCGAAGATGACCCGGTGGCCCTTGAGGGCGAGCAGGAGGTCGGAGCGCGGTGCGTCGACCTCGTCGCTCTCCTGGCCCTCGGGGACCGTCACCCCGAGCGGTTCGAGCTTCTTCTCCACCAGGTAGCGGATGTTCTCGCCGCTGACCTCGCGGCCGAATCTCGCGCTCACCCGGTGGGCGATCGACTCGGTGTCGCGTACGCCGTCGACGGACGACGCCACGAGATGCAGCAGCCGTGACAGTTGCACGACCTGCCCGTCCCCCCGGCGGGCGATGTACTTGGGCTCGGTGAAGCCCGACCCCTGGTACTCCCCGTGCAGTCGCAGTCCCGCGCTCAGCCGCGGCACCAGCGGCTGTTCGACGACCGGCAGGCTGCCCGTGGCCACCTGCTCGTACGTCACCGGCCAGCCGCCGGGCCCGGGCACCGGCCCGGGGTCGTACAGCGTCGGCGGTCCGTCTCCGAGCACTGTCATATGTGGTCTCCCCCCACGTCCTCCCCGCTTCCCCCCTTGCATGGCCGTCGGGGTGGACCGCACCGCTGGTACGGGCGGTCCACCCCGACGGCCGTGGTCACGCCGGCGTCACTGCTTGACGGTGATCGACTGCGAGGCCTGCGACTCGGCGACCGAGTACGAGGAGTGGTCGTTGAGCGCCGCGGACTGGTTGTCCGCCTGGATGTTGGCGATGTGCTTGGTCACGTTGGTCGTCTTGTTGAAGCTGAACTTCAGACGACCGAGGGCCTCCCGGCCCGGCAGCAGCTCGGCGGACTCGGTCTCCAGCTCGTGCATGTCCATGCTCATGACGGACGTCCTTTCAGGTGATGTGGATCGGGTTCGAGGTGGTGCGCGGGTGTTACTGGGTGACCGTGATGCTCTGGCCCGCACTGGAGGCGGCGGCCGACGCGAAGGAGTGGTCGTTGACGGCCAGGGACGAGTTGTGGGCCTCGACGTTGGCGATGTGCTTGGTCACGTTGGTCGTCTTGTTGAAGCTGAACTTCAACCGACCGAGGGCCTCCCGGCCCGGCAGCAGTTCCGCGGACTCGGCCTCGAGCTCGTGAGCGTCCATCATGATCAATTCCCCCTCAGGGATGGGCATTTCCGGTCGGACCGAGTCAGGTTCCCCCCACACTCTGTCCAACTTGGTCGGACGTGTTGTCCAACGAGATTGGACACTAGGGCCTGGCGGGACCCTTGCGCAACCCGTTCGGGGAATCACCCTTTCGGCGGCGGGAGGGGCCGCCCTTAGAATCGGCTGCGACATGGACGGTTCCGCCGAGCGGCGAGCAGGAAGTGACCCACCCGTGGCCAACGCACTGCAGCAGTTGATCCGTGAGCGCCTCGACCGCAAGGGCTGGTCCTACGGCGACGTGGCGCGCCGCGGCGGTATCCCGCGCTCCACCGTCCACCACCTGGCGACCACCGACCGCGTCGTCCGCATGCCCCAGTCGACCACCCTGGAGGGCCTGTCCAAGGGGCTGGAACTGCCGTTGGACACCGTGCGCCGCTCCGCCGCCGAGGCCTGCGGCATCCATGTGTACGGCTCACCGGGCACCGCCCCCGACGCCGACCCCGAGGTGGACCTGCTCATCGCCAGCCTCCAGAAACTCTCGGCCGACGACCGCCGCCACGTGGCCGCGCTCGTGGAGTCCCTGCTGGACCGCACCCCGAAGAAGTAACCACCCGGCCACGCCCGTTCCGGGCCCCAGCGTCGTTCTGGAGAACGGTCCCGCCCGAGGCAAACGGCCGCCCGGTCTCGCACTCACCCCGCGGACACACCCTTCACGGCCACCCGGGCACTGACCCGTCCCACGAACGCGTCCCTGACGCGCCCGATCACGCCATGGGCCACCCGGGCGCCGGCCCACCCCGCGGACGCGCCCTTCACGGCCACCCGGGCACTGACCCGTCCCACGGACGCGTCCATGACGGGCCCGACCACGCCATGGGCCACCCGGGCGCCGGCCCAACCCGCGGACGCGCCCTTCCCGGCCCCGCCCTCGCACCACGCCCCCGGAGAGCGCCCCCGCACCACGCACCCACCCGGGCCGCACGAGCAACCGCCCGGGACCCCCCACCCCTGGCCAAAGGAGTGACCGTCCGGAAGCCTGTCCCGGCGGTCCGCGACCGCGGATGTTCACTCTTCCGTGCAGTCGGAAAAAGAATTCGACTGTGGCCGAAAGCCCCGCACTCCCCCGCTAGTCTCTCGTCCTGCCCGAGGAGCGAGAGCCGCACGCCCCCGGGCTCCCAGGGGGGAATGTGTTGTTCGTGCATGGGGGGCCGGCCACAGCCGTGGTCCGCGGGCCCGCCGGTGAATCGGTCGTTCTGCTCTCCGGTGAGCTGCCCGAGGTACTGACCGACCAGTCAGTGACCGAACTCGTGGAACTGGCCGCCGCCGTCCTGGACGCGGACGAGCTGCCCCTGTTCCACACCTGTCTGAGAACACTGCGCCGCGACGGCCTGCGCGCCGGCCGCCGGATCGAGATCGATGGCGCCGTACTGACCGTCTACGAGGGTTGACGACGGAGTACCGGCCCACGCTTGAGAATCACTGCGTGGGCGGGAAAGTGCCCGGAGCCGGACTTGAACCGGAAGAGGCCGCACCCCCTGACCTGGCCTTTCCTCATTTCCGCAGGTAGCCGACCCCTGACGAGACCGGACCAGAGCGGACCAGACCCGGCTGGACCGAGCCAGCCGGGCGTCCGTGCGCCAACTGGCGCACGGCCTGGCGCACTTCCGGTCACGCCACGGCGGCCAGCTCCTGGGCGGCCTGGGCGACCGCCGCCACCGGGTCCTGGTCGGCCGGGAACTCGAACCACTCGCCACGCACCCTGTACGCGGCGAACCGGGCGTGCAGCGCCTGCTCCAGGGCCAGCTCCCCGGGGCCGGTCCACAGGATCACCAGCGGGAAGGGGTTGCCGGTCTGGAGCTCGGCCAGCCGCTCCGCCGGGTTGCCCTTGCCGATCTTCACCGGGCGGAACTGGGGGGACCCGATGACGTACACGCCCGCGCTGTAGGGCGTCCCTCGGCGGCCTCGTGCCGGGATGAGCGCGGGCAGCCGCTGGCGGTTCACTCGGAGCGTCGCCGCGATGTCGACCATCGGCATGCCCCCGCCGTACAGGGCTCCGGCCCGCGCCTCCAGCTCGTCGTCCGGCAGCTCCGGGGCGGGCGGCGCGCCGCGCCGAGAACGGCCCTGGACGTACTGCGGCACCAGACGGCGGTTCACCCGGAGCGTCACCGCGATGGCGACCATCGGCATGCCTGCGTCGTAGAGCAGTTGCGCGATGGCCCGTTGCTGGTCGGCGGACAGCTCGCCCAGGTCCCACTCACCCGCCAGGTATTCCGCCCACGTCGCGTAGCCGAACTCCTGCCACGCGTCCGTGACGTACGCCTCGGCGACCTGGCGCCAGCACTCGGCCGCCGGGGCCTCTGCCGTAGGGTCGTGCATGTCGACCTGCTCTCTTTCAACGGTGGTCAGGTTGGCCACGCCCCGGGGTGTTCGCGCACCTGCGGGGCCTGATCGTTTATAACTCTCCTGGGCCCGTCCACGCAGGGAGAGGGGAGCGCGGCCGGGAGCGCGCCCAGAAAACAGGTCGTGCGCCCCAGATTTTTTGGTGCGAGGGGGATCCAGTAAGGGGTTTCGGCCCGTATAACTCAGTGGGCCCAGCGGCACGTCTCGCCGCTGGGCCCACCTGCGGTCCCCCCCTGCCCAACTTGCGGAGTATGGACGAGGGGAACCGCTCGGCCGCGCCTCTCGGGCGCGGCTGCCTGCATCTCGCGTCACGGCCGTTTGGCCGAAACACGAGTGTCATTTAACCCCGTCCTCACCTCGGTGACTAGATGAATGCGTACGGCGACCCTTTGTCACCCGAAAGAGTTACACGTGCCATGGGTCGCACCGATGGCGTCAGCACTGCGTCTTGCCCGGCTCCAGGGCCAGGTAGGCGCGCAACTCTGCGGCCTGGACGGCCATATGCAGCTTCCAGGCGTCTGGCTCCTGGGTGGCGATCTCGTGCCACACGCGCGCGACCGCCGCCCCGAACGCCCGGATCGCTGCGGGGTCACCATCGCGCCACGACGGCACCTGACACGCCCAGGCCACCGCCGAGGCCGCCGAGTGGCCGGCCTCCATCAGGCGCAGCGCCCACGTGTACGGGTCGATCCACCCCGCGCCCTGGGTAGGCCATGCCCAGTCCACCAGGTACACCTGACGGCCGGTCACCAGCACGTTGTCCGGCGCCCATTCCGTGTGCAGCAGGACGTCCCCGTCGAACTGCTCCGCGTCCCCCTCATCGGCGTATGGCCCCCACCGCTCCACGGCAGTCTTCAGCCCCGCCGGGGCCCGGACGCGCTGCACGTCCTCCAACGCGGCCCGCACCAGGTGCAGGTCCGCCGGGACGTGGTAGTCCGCGTGACGGCCGGCCACGGCCTCCCAGGCCATGAGCAGCCACCCGCCCGCCTCCTCCTGCCACAGCAGCCGCGGCGCGAGCGCGGGCAGGTGCGGAGCGATGGTCACCTCACGCCGTTGGGCCACGGCCTGCGGATGGTCGGCGGGCACGCCCTTGAGGAAGACGGGCCCGGCCTGGGTGGACAGGATGACGGCCACCGCGCTGTTGCGGCCGCCCTCCACGGGGCGTATCGAGCGGACGGGCCCGGTGTGGCGGGTGACCGCCTGGCGGGCGGCGGCGGGCAGGGCGGCGAAGTCGACGCGAGACAGAGGCATGGCGCGGTTCCTTGTAGGCGTTGGGCCGAAACAGCGTTGCCCCGGCCAGTGGATCGACCGGGGCAACGGGCGGGCGCTTGGGTGGTCAGGTGGTGTACTCCAGGTCGGTGAGAGCGCAGCGGCTCACCTGCTCGGCGAGGGCGGCGACGTCGACGCCCGACAGGTGGTCCACCAGGCGCTGGCGCACCTGGTCCAGGTGGTCCGGCAGGCCGGGTCCGAGCAGGTCACCAGGCCGGATCACGCGGCGCAGCTCCGGGTCCTCGATCGCGCTGCCCAGGAGTTGCTCCGCCAGCCAGAACGGCGTGCGCTCCCTGATCGCGAACGTCAGGTGCACGCTGTCCTTGCCGCCGTCCTTGGGTACCAGCGGGTTGTGGATCCAGCCGCGCGGCACCAGCAGGGACTGACCCGGCTCCAGGAGCACAACCTGGTCCGGGCCACGGCGCTCCCCAGTCGTCTACCCACTCCTCGCGCCACACACGTCCCGAATCGTTGTACGTGCGCATGGGAGCGGACACGACCGGCGCCCACAGCTCCCACCGCTTGACGCCCTCCAACTGGACGATGACCGCCATCTGCTGGTCCCAGTGGTGGCTGAGGCCCTGGCGACCGGTCGGGGTCATGAACGCGTGGACGTAGTTGCTGTAACCGGTCTCCTGCTGGATCTCGCGGGACATCCGGCCGACCGCGGCCATGCACCGCTGGAGGTTCCCCAGGCGGATGGTGTAGCCGCGCTCGTACAGGGCGAGCAGCCTCGCCCCGTCGAGCCGGCCGTGCGTGGAGTAGGCGTGCGCGGTGATGGACGGCACGTCGCTCTTGACGGCGCGCACCTCCTCCGGCGGCACACAGCCCAGGCGGACGTGCTCCCACAGCCAGTCAGCCGTGATGGTGTCCACGTCGGTGCGGCCCCGGTCGTACACCGCTGGCTCATCCGGCCAGCGGGTCATCAGCTCCTCAACGCCGTCAGGCGGGAGCAAGTGCTGAAGGGACATTCCCCCTCCTCCTCGAATCGAGAGAGGTCACGTTGGACGGAAGGGGACAGGGGATGCCCTGGTGGAACAGGTTGGGACAGCACACGACGCTGTAGGAGGCGAGCATGCGCGACTGCGTCCAGTACGCCCAGGTGACGTCAACGCCCCGGGGCAGCGTGTCCAGGGCGCACTTCACCTTCCACTCCAGCGAGCAATAGGCGGCCTTGCCGTCCTCCCGGACCATGGGCGGCGCCTCGGCGTAGCGCTCCTGGAGCCACGCCACGGCGTCCTCCACCGTGGTCAAGGTGGCGGCCACCTGGCGGCGCTTCAGCAGCCAGTGGCCCGTCATCATCGGGGGGAGCTTCTCCTCCAGGAAGGTGCGGGTCTGCGGGTCCCCGGGGTTCTCGCCCGGCCGCCGCCGCCCCTCCTGCCGGTAGGTGTCCCCGCTCCCGACCCACGGCCCGAACGCGTGCCAATGCCCTGCCCAGTTCTGGCTGGTCAACCTGTCGCCCATACCGCTGTGACCCCTTCCAAGGTCGAAAGGCGGGCCCCCACCCGCATCGAACGGGGGCCCGCCCTGGAACACCCGAGGCTCGTCGGCCTCAGACTGTAGAGCTCGGCACTGACAACGTCAGTGCGTCAGCGTCAGGCGCCGATGACGTCGCCGGCCTTGGCCAGCGCCGCGCGCAGCTCCACGCCGGTGAAGCGCAGCACGGGGCCGTCCTCGACCTTGTTGTCGCGAATGGCGAACGCGTCCGCCACGCCGGGGATGGCCGCGATCTCCATGCACTGCTCGTTGTCGCCGCCCTGGTTGCCGCCGCACAGCGCGGTGAACTCCGCGCCCTCGATCGGCAGCGCGTACAGGTCGGCCTGGCCGAGGTTCTGGGTCATGACACTCCTCGTGTCTCGTGCGGGGAATCGGTCCCCGCGACCGCCCCGCCCCCACGCCGGGGGCGGAAGTCTGTGGGCGCCGGGCTCCTCGGCCGCCAAGGCGCGGGGCGGCCGAGGGGCCCGGCTGTCCCGGCCGCCGTCACTCCCCCACGGAGGGCCGGCCGGGACGCGTGCCCACCCTGGGCCGGGAACCCGCGCAGGATGCGGGTTCGGGCGGTGGGAGAGCCTGTCGGGCTTGCCGCGACCGGCCCAGGGTGGTGTCGAGGTGGTCAGGTTCTGACGGCCAGCAGCAGCGCGGACAGCAGCGCTGCACAGGTCATCGAGCACACGACCAGGTGGGTACGGGGGTTCACAGGGGGCCTTTCCTGACCACGCGGAGGTGGCGGCCGGGGCCGCCGCGGGCGATCTCCCGCCAGCAGTCGCGGCACGCATATATCTCCACGCCGGGGCCGGAGTCCCCGCCATGGCGGGCGAGCAGGTGGCCGCGGGTGGTAGGTACGCCACAGGAGACGCACACCTGTATGGGCTCCGCGTCGGCGAGGGGGCCGACGATCCACTCAAGGGCGAGGCGCAGCACCCGCGGGTCGGTGTCCCAGCAGCGCGCGGTCGGGATGCGCAGCCACCGCATACCGGAGCGGTAGCCGTCCAGGCCGCACACCATCAGCTCCGCGCCCTGGCGGTGGACCTGGACGCCGGCGGCCGTGGCGTCCGGCCAGTTGTCCGCGCCGCCTGGCGGGATGATCCACGCCAGGTGGTCGGCGGCCGGGTCATCCAGGACCGGCCCGGAGCGCTCCGCGAGGACGTCCCACACCAGGCGGCCCCAGTCGGCGGGCACGGTGACGGCGTTCCATGTGTCGTCCACGGTGACGGCGGCCAGGAGGGCGCCGTCCTGGGGCAGGTAGGGGGGCGCTAAGAGGGTGGTGCTCACGAGGCGGCCACCTCCGCCCATACGCTCTTGCCCCAGTTGTAGGGGATGACCCCCCAGGCGCTGGACATGGCGTCGACCAGGCGCAGGCCGCGGCCGGTCTCGTCCATCGGGTCGCCCACCACCAGCTTGGGCAGGGTCCGGCTCTTGTCGGTGACCGCCACGCGCACCCGGTAGCGGGCCGTACGGGTCACCGTGATCCGTACGACCGAGCCGCGGGCGTGGCGGGCGGCGTTGCTCATCAGCTCGGTGACGAGCAGGTTGGCGTCCCCGGCGAGCTGCTCCAGCTTCCACACGGCCAGCACCATGGCCAGGATCTTCCGGGCCTCCTCCGCGGCCTGCTCGTCGCGCTGCAGGACCCCGCTGTAGGCCGGATCTCCAGTGGTTGAGGCGACCGGGCGCCAGGACGGCCGTAGCCGTTCCTCGCACTCAGTCAGGTGGCTGGTGGTGCTCGCCATGCTGATGCCCCCAAGCGGCTTCGCGCGGTTTGCTCGTACGGTGAGTACAACGGGCAATACGCTGGGTGCACTAGGACCGGCAGGCGCTGATGCGTTTACCGGGTTTACTGCCCTGCTTGGGAGGGTGGCCGGAATGGAAAATCACTCTGTCGAGCGCCGCGCTGCGTTCGAACAGGCCCTGAAACAAGCCGATCTGTCGTACGAGCAGGCCGCCGCCGCGGTCCGGGTGGTGGCCGCTGAGGCAGGCGAGTTACTCCGCACCAATAAGTCCGCTATCGCCCAGTGGGTGGCAGGCACCAAAACGCCGACCCCACAGACGGCGTCGTACATTGCCGAAGCGCTGTCGCGCAGGCTCGGCCGCTCTCTGCGCCCGAGCGAACTCGGGTTGTGCGACCTCGACCAGGACCCTCCCCACGATCGGCTGGGCCTGATCCTGGGCGCCGACCCAGTGGACACACTGAGGCGGATCGGGGAGGCGGACATTCACCGGCGGAAGTTCCTCACAGGAGCGGCCTACAGCGTCGCAGCGGCTGCCCTGCCGCTGGGCATAGACCAGGCCGTCGAGTACGAGCAGCGCGCCCAGGCGGGCCACCAGCGGGCAGGGCAGGCGGAGATCGCGGCCGTCCGGGACATGGTGGACATGTTCACCCGCATCGACGAGCGCCACGGCGGCCAGCACGGCCGCAGCGCCGTCGTCCAGTACCTGAGATCGGACGTCGCCGGCCTGTGCCGGTCGACGTTCGCCACGGAGGAGGACCGCCACCAGGCGCTCACGGCCAGCGCCAGCGTGGCCTACCTGTGCGGCTGGAAAGCCTATGACGCCGGGGAGCACGGCCTGGCCCAGCGCTACTACCTCCAGGCATACGCGCTGACGAAGGAGGCCGGGGACGACCTCCACGGGGCGTGGATACTGCGGATCATGGCGCACAACGGCATGGACGTACGCCAGCCGGAGCGCACCGTGGACCTGTCAGAGGCCGCCCTGGCCCGCGTCCGCCAGCGGGTGGACCCGACCACGGAGGCCTTGTTCGCCGTCACCCGCGCCCGCGCCCTCGCCCACGCCAACCGGCGCACCGAGGCGGTCGCCCAACTCCGGGAGGCGCAGGACCTGGTGCTGCGCGGCGACGAGCAGGCCCTACCGTTCTGGGCCGCACTGTGGGGCTCCGCCCGGGCCACCGTCGCCTCCCACACCGCCAAGACGTTCCGGGAGCTACGCGACCACGCCAACGCCGAGAAGCAGTACGCCGTATCCGCGCGCAGCCGCCCCGGCAGCGGCCACGAGCACCAGCGGATCACCGCGCTCACGCTGGCCGCGCAGGGCCGCGAGCAGGCCGCCCAGGGCCACCTGGAGCAGGCATGCGGAACGTGGGGCCAGAGCCTGGACCTGTTCGGCGGGGTGCGCTCCGCCCGCGCCGCCGGCGAGGTGCGCGGCATCCGCCGGTCCTTGAAGGTGTTCGAGCGGCGCGGCGTCCCGGCCGCCGCCGACCTGGACGAGCGCGCCCGCTCCTGGCAGCTCGCGTACGCCTGATCATGGTGCGGGCGGTGTCAGACCCCGCCCGTACCTTGGTCCCATGCCCAACTCCCCCCGGCTCCCGGGCAGTGCGTGCTGCCCTGCCCGGGTGCACCTCAACGACGCCATCCGAGACCTGATGAGCCAGCCGGCCACACGAGAGCGCAGCCAGCAGTGGGCGGAGCTGCTGGAGCGGGTGGGCCGACGCGTGCCCCCAGGACGGCAGCTGCTGGACCACCGCCGCCTGACCGTGAACATGGGTGCGCCCCGTCCCGGTTTTCCACGCCGGGCGGGGCGCTTCACATGCGTCCGAGCGGCAACGCAGCCTGGACACCCTCACGGTACGGCCGGGGACTGACAACGCCCCGAGGCCGGGGGCCCTAGGCCCGCCGGCCCGCACCGGAGACAGGACGGCCGAACGCCAGCGGCGCCACCTTCACGTGGGGCGGGCTCGCCATGATCCGCGCGAAGTTCCACAGCGCTGCGGCCGGGCTGCTCAGGTTGTCCCGGATCGCGCGGCAGTCCCGGCAGGACGGCTCCTCATGGCCGCGCGTGCACACCCGTTGCCCGGCCTGGACGTCGTGGGCCTGGACCGGGTGCTTGCACCACGGGCACTCACGCAGGTGGGCGGCCCGCTCGATCTGGTGGCGGGCGCGGTCAACGCGCGGCCGGGGCCGGTGTCCCATGGATCTCCTCCCAGCTCGGGGTGCTCGGTTCGGTAGTGCTCGCGAAAGGCGGCGTCCAGCCGATCCTGCCGCACCTGGGCGCGCTCGCTCGCCTGGGCGGAGATGGCTGCCGATACGTCCTCGGCTGTGAAGTTGGCCGGGAGCCGCAGCGGCCCGGGCAGTTCGTCCATGTACTCCAGGTACACCATGAGGCACCCCGGCTGACGGCAAGCGAACCGGGCCGTCATCGCGTTGAGGCCCTTGAGGCCCCACGGGAACTCTGGGCCGCGCATCAGCGGCGGCGCCTGCTCTGCCTCGACGGCCATACGCGCGGCGTCCTGGTGCAACCGCTGGACGAGGGCGGCGGCCGTGTCGTGCGGCATCTCCGCCAGCATGGCGTTGATGCGATCCACCGTCGCCTGCTCGCTCACCGGGCGCCGCCGACCAGGCCGAGGGAACGCAGCGCCTCCAGCGCCGGCTGCATCCGCGCCGCGGCCTCCTGCATGCGGCGGGCGCCCTCCGCCACCACGTCCGGAGCCGGGCCGCCGAGCGGGGACGCGGCCAGCGCCACCAACTCCTCCGTGGACAGCGACCGCAGCCACGCCGCGCGCTGGTCCGCGGTTTCCTCGAGCGCGCCCGCGCGCCGCGCGTGCTGGTCGACCAGGCGGCGGTCCCCGGCCTCCGTCAGCTCCACGAGCAGACCGCCGTCAGCCGCCGCTCTCACCTCGGTGTAGTCGCCGCGCTCCAGGTGCAGGGTGGTGCCCACCATCGCCTCCATGCTCATCGGGCCGGACATGATGGCACAGCAACGCCCGCCCTCCGCATGTGGAGGACGGGCGTGGTGACGGTACCCGGGGTGGGACTCGAACCCACAACAGACCCGTTTTAAGCGGGATGCGTCTTCCAGTTGCGCCACCCGGGCCAGCGACGGCCTAGGTACGTGACTGGGGGTCACACCCCTTGGCGTGGGCCGAAGTTCGCCAACCATCATGCCCTGGCGTAACTGCCTCCCCTACCGGCATCACCCACACAGGCGGGAAACCGATCACGAGGTGACGCAAAGACGCCCGCCCCTGCCGGACACTGAGCAGGAGCGGGCGCCCGTCTTGGGCCGCCGGGGTGGGGCGGTCAGTGCACGAACAGAGAGACCACCGCCGTCAACGTCCCGACGACGCCCGCGACGGCGCCGAGCACGCCCAGCGGCCAGCGTCTCGCCTTCAACGCCTCCAGATCCGTCTTGAGTGCAGTGATCTCCTTGTCCGTGTCCTCACGGAGCCTCGCCAGGTCCTGCTCAGTGCGCGTTGACCGTTCCAGCAGAACGGCCAACGAACCCTTGACCTCCGCGAGCCCTGTCGACACAGCGCCCCGTAGGCGCTCCAGCTCTACGGCTACAGCAGCCTCCCCCGGCGTCGTCATGAGCTACACCTTTCGCGACAGGCTGGCGCTGTTGGGGTCCCCGAACGCCCGGGCCGCCATGCCCTTGATCAGGGCCAGGCCGGCGCCCACGCCCGCGCCGAGCGCGGTGTACCACATGCTGGCGTCGGTGGCCTCGGCCGGGACGAACGCCGCCGCGAACCCGTAGGCCGCGCTGGTGACGACCCGCTCGAACAGGTCGCGGGCGTACGTCTCGGCGTCCCGCAGGATCGCGCCGCCGTCGGGGAGCTGGAAACCGTTGAGGGTCATGGGGTCAGGACTCCTTCCACACGAGGGCGGAGAGCACTGCGCTCGCGACCTCGATCCCGCCGGCGCTCTGGTTGAGCAGCCGGACGCGCATGGTGCGGCCCGCGGGGAGCCGCTTGACGAGGGGCACCACGCTGTAGGCGCCGCCTCCGGTGCCGATCACCTCATGGATCGGGTGGAGGGCCTTGAGGGTGGCGCCCTCCCACTCGCTCATGCGGACCTGTACGACGTCCCCGGCGGGCAGGCCCTCCAGGCGCAGAGACAGGGAGCCGGTGAAGCGGGCCGCCCCGGCCGCGAACACCTCGCTATCCGTGGCGTGGTGGCCGAGCTCATCCGTCCACTCCTCGGTGAAACCGATCTCGTCCCACAGGCCGGGCGCCAGCTCGTAGCCGTGCTCCAGGCCGAGGTTGACGTACGCGGGTCCCTCCACGGTGACCTCCTGGGGGGTGCTCGCCTGCTGCGGGCTCCAGCTCGCCGGGTGCGCCAGGCGCTCGGCGACGTCGGCCCGCAGCTGGTTCATGGTGAATGTGAAGCGTCCGCGCTTGCCGTAGCCCTCCACGGGGCCGCGCGGGTCCGGCTTGCCCTCCACGCTGGTCTCCAGGTGGCCGGCGACGCTGCCCGCACCCCACCCGTGGTGGCGGCAGATGGCGGCGTTGTAGCGGACCCATGTGTCGTACTGGGCGCGGGTGTACGTGTCCTTGGCGTCGCCGAGGTTCTCCACCTCGATCCCGTACAGGCCATCGTTGCCGTCCACCGTGCCGGTGGACCTGTCCGGCTTGGGGATCGGCTGCTCTGCCACGATCGCGTCGTACGCGTTGCGGGCGGCCAGGCCGGCGTGGTTGGCGCGGCCGTCCGCGACCAGGACCAGGACGCCGGTCTTGGGCAGGAAGGTGTGGGCCAGGGGCGCGGGTACCGCGGCGCTCTGGCCTCGGTAGGCGATCCCTTGCAGGCTGTCCCGGCCGGCGGTGTGGTGGTTGAGGCTGCCGTGGACCGGACCGAACGGCTTGCCGGTCGCGGCGTCACGGCCGCGGGACGTCCACCCCTCCAGCTCGGTGAACTTGACGCCCTCCGCCTTGAGGGCGGTCCGCCATTGAGCGGGCGTCATGGGCGCGGACATCAACGGCCGTCCAGGCCGGGACCGTTGCCGGTGAGGTCGACGTGGGACAAGGCAGATCACTCCCGTAACGGGGTACCTCGTCCGGCCCTGAACCAGCGACGCTAAGGAGTCTAACCGGGCGCCTGCGCGGCAGCCGAGGCGTCCTCGGCAGCAGCCTGGCCCCCGTAGCCGGACAGCGACCGCGCGGTGGTCTCCGGGATGCCCACCGCCCGCAGGTCCTCGTACTGCTGGCGCTGCACGTCCTCCTCCGCGGCCAGCATCTCCGCGACGCGCGCCTCATGCGCCTCCAGCATCTGGGCGCGCAGCATGTCGTACACCTCCTGCGTCACCAGCTTGGCGCCGCCGGCCAGGACCGGCTTTTGGCTGCCGGTGACGGTGACCCGGCCCAGGACGCCGTCCGGGAACAGGACGTGATAGATCGTCGGCTCCGGAGCCGGCTCGAAGTCGGGCAGCGGCAGCCCGGGGATGTCCAGCATGGGCGTGCTCCTCACAGGCTGATGATCAGGGCTCGCAGGATAAAGATGATTTGGTAGTAGTAGGCGCCGCCCGAGCCGCGCCCGGCGGTCGCGTTGAGGGAGATCGGCGCCGTCGCTCCGGGGCCGAGCGTGAACGACTCCGGGACGAACTTGGTGGACTGCGAATGCGCGCCAACGATGGTGCTGGTGCCGGTGTTGCGGGTGTAGTACATCTCGTCCGAGCCGTGCCCGGTGCCCGCTCCTGCCCCGGCAGGGAGCACGAGGTACACGTCCACCTCCCGCTCTGTGTAGACCACGGCCGGCCTGCACGTGTCGGGGTTGGTGATGGTGACGGCGAAATTGTCAAGCACCGTGTTCTGGGCGGCCGGGACGGCGATGTCGTTGTAGTCCCGGCTTTCCGAGTACGAGGTGAAGGAGACTTTCCCGCGTGGCTCGGACCGCAGGCGGCCTTGGCTGTCGCACGCCACGACCCCGCCGAAGGTGTCGACGTTGCAGGCGTACGGCCATGCCTGGGTGTTCGCCTTCACCGGGGAAGCGCCCGAGCCGTTGCCGGACAGGCCGCAACCGGTGAGCACCTGGCCGCCCGCCGTAGGCACGAGGAGACCGCCGTCTGCGCCGATGACGATGTTGTTCCCCGCCTGCCCGGACAGGTCGGCGGAGATCTGGCCGGTGCCCTGGTCCAGGTTGATGCCGGGTCCGGCAGACAGGCACGCCCGCACGTCCGCACACGGAACGTCGGAACTGATCACGTAGGGGTTGGCCGCCGACCCGGAGCCGCTGACGACCACGTTGGTCCCGGCCTCCACCGTGCAGTTGCACGCGCCGCCGGCGCATCCGCACCTCGCCACTGTCCCACCATCCTTGGGGGTTGTGATCGGGGCCCGGACCTAAACCAGCGGCGCACTGTCGAGTGTATCGACGCCTACCCGGACACCCTCCGGACATGTCCGCGGACACTGTCCGCCCATGTCCGCCAGCGTGTCCGGACACGAGCAGCGGACACGGCCTGACCTGCCCGGACACCATCCGGACACGGTGTCCGCCAGCGTGTCCGGACACGGTCAGCCGTACAGCTCCACGATGACGATGCCGGCGCTTCCGGTGTTGCCGTTCACGCTGTCGCCGTCCCTCGCGAGGGCACCGGCCGCGCCCGAGCCGAAGCCGCGGCCGGCGCCGCCGGGGCCGGTGGAAGCGCGCTGCCAGCCGCGGTGCCCGAGGTGGGCGTCCCCGCCCTCCCCGCTCTGTCCCTGGCCGCCGTCGAGGCGGAGGGAGCCGCCGCCGGGGCCGCCACCCATCGACCAGTCCCCCACCCCGGCCAGCGGCCCGGACGTACCGGAGTAGCACACGGGCACCGCCCCGGACGTCATGACCGCCTGGCCGCCGTTGCCGCCCAGGGCGGTGCACAGGCCGCCGAAGGAGGAGCCGCCGCCTGCGCCACCGTCCACCGTGGGCGTGCCGGCATCCCCGCCGTCCCCCACGACGATGGACTCCGTGGCACCGAGCGCGGACACGTCGATCAGCCGCTCCGAGTACCCGCCGCCGGATCCACCCGGCTGCGCCACCAGTTGGTTGGCGCTCGCCCGGGCACCGGCCGCGCCCCCGCCGCCCGCCTGCACCCTCACACGGACCCGAGCCAGCCACGGGTAATCCGCCTTTTTGAAGGTGTAGCTGCCCGGGGTCTTGAAGTACAGGATCTGTCGCAGGCCCTGCTGCCCCGGGATGAGGGTCAGGCGCCCGTCGTCGCCCACCTCGAAATAGTCGTTGTCCACGCAAACCGCGGCCATGCCGAACCCACCTCTGCCGAGCAGTGCGTGTCCGGCCCTAAACCAGCGACTGACCAGCAGGGTACCTAGGCAGGGCTGATGTCCTGGGCGGTCACGTGCACGTGCACCCCCGCCCCGGCCGGCTCTGCCACTCCCGCGCCGCGCCGCCCCCTCGTGCGCCACACCCGCACGACCAGGCACCAGGCGGTGGTCTCCTCCAGGGCGACGAGCACCGTACGGTCGTCATCCTCCGGGGCCGGGTCCACGGCGACCGCCGACACGGCCGGTACGGCTCCGTACGGGGCCGGGAACTCCCAGCGGGCCCGCCCGTCCTCGCCGGTGGTCAGCACGGCGGCAGCAGGCCGTGCAGCCACGCGCACGGGTGGCGTCTCCGCCGGGCGGGGGTCCTGCTCGAACGTCAGGCCCGTGGTGCGGGTGCGGCCGGCGATCCGGGACCGGGCGTCCAGGTGGCGCAGCACCCCGCCCAGCGGGTTACCGGGCAGGCTGCGGGAGGGACTGGTTCGCATGGCCATCAGGGGGTCTCCGCTCCGCTCGCCGCTACCTGCACTTGCACGCTCTCCGACCCCGGGCTGTTGTTGTCCCCGCCGGTCTCCGCCACCCGCAGGCCGGTGATCTTCAGCCGCTGGCGCACCGTGCGGCAGGTGGACGCCGACGTGACGTCCAGGCACCAGCCGGGCACCAGGGAAGGCACGTTGACGGCGGCGTCCGGGCTGATGGTGACCTGCTGGGTGTCGATGACCACCGGCACGATGCCGGACGCCCGCTGCCTCGCCCCGGCCGCCTGGTCCGCCGATGCCTGGTCGGTGATCTCCGTCTGTTCCACGTACCGCTCGTGCAGCCCGTAGTAGGGATCAATCCCGCCGGCCGTGCCGATAATGCCGCTTTCCTCACTGCCCGCGACGATCCACCGCGTGGTCAGGCCGGTGCCGTCCTCGCTCACCTCCAGGCCGTCCGGCAGGTCGTTGTCCGACAGGCGGCCGACCGGCACCAGGTGCGTCTCCGGGAGCAGCAGGATCTTGGATCCGATCGCGGTGTAGTCGATCCCGGCCTCCGCCAACTGGCCCAGGTGGTCCAGGGTCTGGCCGATACCGGCGCTGTAGGAGCGGGAGCCGGTCACGCCCGCCTTGCCCACCACCTCCACCGTGTGGCCCGGGTCGTCCGGACGGTAGCCGTCCTCGATCAGCCACTCGGCGATCTCGGACAGGTCCGTGTTGGTGAAGGTCTTGTTCTCGTGGGGCACGCGGTCCCCGAGCCACGCCAGGACGTCCTGGGCGCGGATCACCACCTGTCCCAAAGACCAGGTGATGCCGGTGATGGGGCCGTCCCACACGTACTGGCCGTCCCGGAAGATGACCAGTCTTGAGCGCCACGTCGAGATGCGGCCGAGGCGACCGCAGCAGTCCCCGTCCGGGTTGATGGTGGCCTGGGCCGTCGAGACCCCGTCCAGGACCCGGGTCCATTCCACGGACGTCAGCACGTTGGCGACGGCGACCGTGGCGCCGCTCCTGTCCAGCACCATGGCCTGGTGCGTGCCGCAGCCGGCGACCGCCATTACCGCCCCCTGCCCGAGACGTTGAGGGTGACCAGGGCGTCCAGCGCTGGCGGGTTCTGGAGGTCGGTTTCCAGGCAGATGCAGAAGGTGGCGCAGTCCAGCGGCTGGAACGTCACCGGCATGCCGTCCATCCCGTACACGTCCGGGCTGGACTCGCAGGTGCCGCCGCACTCCACCGTGGACCGGCCGGTCTGCCCGTCCAGGGTGACCGCGCCCCCGGCCGGGACATAGGACACGTGGAAGTAGTTGACCGGCGCGCACCGCTTGAAGTCGGCGACCTGGTCGCACGTCATGCCTGCCTCGCCGCTCTCGTAGATGGCGATGGTGAGGTTGCGCAGCTCCGCCGATCCGGACCGCACGGTGATGACGGGCAGGTCCGTGGACCAGTTCGGCCGGCTGGTGAGGTCCATGGGGTAGCAGGCGCGCTCTGTCGCCAGCGGCAGGCAGAAGCAGGTGGACAGGGGAGCACCGGGCAGGGGTGGGGCCTCCGGGAGGCAGCGGGTGTCCGCGCACGCCGCGGTGGGATCCAGGCAGGCAGTGAACTTGCAGCCGCCTGGGCAGCCCGCGTCCCCGGCCGGGTGCAGGCACCACTCCACGCAGGACCCGTCCAGGTCCATGGGCGGGGTGACCTCCATGACGGGCAGGGGGTCCGTCCACAGCCACGGCACCGCGGCGGTCATCACCCACTCCACGGTGATGATGTCCGCCCCGGACTGGCAGGTGCCCGACGAGCAGCCGGTGCCCGCCTTGGCGGTAACTCGAGGTCCGTCCGTCAGCGCCACGCGGCGCAGCGTGCGCCGGTGCCGCTGGTTGAACTCCTCCGGGCTCAGGCCTCCCCCGGGACAGCAGGCGTACACGACCAGGCAGTCCCCGTCACAGTCCCCGCCCGCGCAGCCTTGGAGGGCCTGGCCGAGGAACTGGAGGCCGTACTCCACGCCGCAGCAGGTGGACCCGAGCAGGATCGCCGTCACGGTGATGGTGCGCGGCAGGGCCCGGGCGGGGCCGATGGCGCCGCCGCCGGCGATCCCGCCCGTCACGGTGCGCTGCACCGGGTAGTCGTCCAGGCCGGCGACGTCCAGCACCATGACGCCGGCGAACTCCGCGCTCTCCGGCACGTCCGGGTCGTACCAGGGCGCCGGGTTGTCCTCGTCGTCCGGTGTCGTGTACGGCAGTTGGTCCAGCACCTCGTTGGTGAAGGTGGGGCACCCGCAGCCGCCGCCGCTGTCGAGCGGGGAGCCCACCGTCTGTAGGTACTGGTCGAGCCTCGTATGGTTCACGATCTCGACGCCGCCGTACTCCATGTACCACTCGGCCGTCATCAGCCCCTCACAATCCTGCCGCGTACACGAGCCGGTTGACGACGCGGTGCGCGGTCATCTGCCCGTCGCCCACCTCCCGGATCTCGAAGTGGTTGTTGATGGTCGTTCCGGCCCCGAACCGGCCTCCTCCTGCGGCCGCCGCGGCCCCGGCCTGGCGGACGCGCTGCCCCCGGGTCAGGGGCACCACGTCCGCGCCCATGTCGCCCACCGCGCCCAGGGAGGAGGAGACCCGGCCAGGCAGCAGGCCGAACTGTCCGGCGACCGCGTCCACCATGGAGCGGGCCGCCGCCGTGGACGCACGCATGATCCCCGCCATCCGCTGCACCAGGCCGAGCTCCAGGCCGGCGCCCGTGTACTCCCCGAGGCGCCGCATCACGAGCGAGGGACTGTGGATCTTGAGCGCCGTACGGATGGCGGACTGCATGCCCTTGGCGATGTCGAGCATCAGCTTCTCGATGCTCTTGCGCTGGGCCTGGAGGCCGGTCAGGAAGCCCTTGCCCGCCTGCTTACCGGCGTCGAACAGGACGTCGGCGCTGGTGGTGCCCAGAGCGCCGGACGCCTTGGTGAGCTGGCCCTGGAGGTTGTTGATCCGCTTCAACTGGTCGGAGGTGGCGGAGGCCAGCGTGGACGCGAGCTGCGCGCCCTGCTGGGGGCCCAGGCCCACGAGCTGCTGGAGCAGGTCCTTACGCAGGCCGCGCTTGGCGAGCCGGTTGAGCTGTCCAGAGAACAGCTTCACCTGGTCCACGGCGCCCTGGAGGTTGGCCGTCAACGCCTTGACGGTGAGGGCCTGGCCGTCCGCGATCCCCTGGGCCAGGTTCTGCAGAGAGAACGCCTGCAACGCCTGGGCGGTGGTGTCCGCGGCGAACTTCTGAGCGTCAGCGATCCTCTTCGCCAGGGCGTCCCGCTGGGCGGCCAGGGTGGTCAGGCGCTTGTTCCCGGCGTCGAGCATCGCCACCAGGCGGTCATCCAGCCGCGTCTTCTTCCCGGAGAACGCGTTCTGAATGTCGCGTACCAGCTTCTCCGTGGTGCTCTTGATCTGGGCGGCGGTGCCGGTCAGGCCCTGCACGAACCCGCGCCCCACGTCCCGGCCGATCTTGGCGAACACCTTGGAAGGGCTGTGGATCTCCAGGGTGTCCCGCGCGGACACCGCCGCGGTGTCGGCCATGTCGGCGGCGGCGGAGGCCACCAGCCCGGCGTTGTTGCGGATGCCGTCGACCATGCCCTGCACGACCTGGGCGCCCACGTTGTCCAGCAGGTTGCCAATGCCGGCGAGCAGGGAGCGCAGGGTGGACACCGCCCCGCCGACTGCGGCGGTGCCGCCGCTGGTGGTCGCCGTGGCCAGGGTGCGGGCCTGACCGGCCAGCATGCCGAGGAGGCCGGACTGCTGGGCGAGCTGGGCGGCGCGCTTGGGGTTGGTCAGCGGGATGACGACCTCGGGCCCGGCCTCACCGATGAGGGCATGTGTGGGCCCGTACACGATGCCGCCCTTGGCGAACGGCAGGTACTTGCGGACGCTGGACGGCAGCCCGGACTTGACCTTGGCCATGATCTGGCCGCCGATGTTGCCGATCGCGCCGAGGATCTTGCCCGGCAGGCCGCGGAAGAGGTCCACCACACCGGAGATCAGCGACGAGACAGCCGACCGCGCCTTACCGGCCGCGCTGGTGAACGCGGACGCGATCCGGCCCGGCAGAGCAGACAGGGCGGACGCCACCTTGCCGGGCAAGCCCCGGAAGAAGGAGACGGCCGAGGAGATGAACGAGGTGATCCGGCCGCGTACGAGGTTGAACCCGGCCACGAAGTTGCGCAGCAGGAAGGAGCCGAGCGATGCCAGCGCCCCGGCGATGCGGCCAGGCAGCGCTCGGAAGAACCCCACGGTGGTCGAGATCCCGCTGGTCACGGCGGAGCGTACGAGGTTGAACCCGGCCACGAAGTTGCGCAGCAGGAAGGAGCCGAGCGATGCCAGCGCCCCGGCGATGCGGCCAGGCAATGCCTGGAAGAACGCCGCGGTGGACGAGATCCAGCCGGACACGGTGGACGTCACCAGGTTGAACCCGTTGACGAAGGACGTGAGCAGGAACTGGCCCAGGGCTGCCAGTGCGTTGTAGATCCGGCCCGGCAGCTCGGTGAAGACGAACACGATGCCGGCGACCACGGTCAGCAGGCCGATGATCGCGAACGCCACGGCGCTGGTGAAGGCGTCGAGCAGCAGCCCAGGCAGCGCCAGCAGGCCGGCCACGATCCGGCCCGGCAGCGCCACGAAGAAGTCGACCACGGCCTGGACGGCGGTCGACAGACCGGCCTGGGCAGTCGCGAACGCGCTGACGAAGAACTGGCCGATGGTGGAGCCCAGTGACGACAGCCCGGAAGTGATCTTGCCTGGCAGGCCGGTGAAGAACTGGACCACGGAGTCGATCCCGCTGGACACCGCCTCCCGGGCACCGGTGAAGGCGTCACGGAAGAACCCGGCCACGGCCGACAGCCCGGACGAGATCCGGCCGGGCAGGCTGACCACGAACGAGACCACGGAGGTGATGGCGCCGACCAGGCCGGTCAGCGCGCCCACGATGCCCTGGATCACGGGCACGACGATCTTGATCGTCAGCCAGGCGGCGAACGCCGCGGCGATCCGCAGGACCGGGGCGGCCAGCCGGATGACCATGACGACGAGCGGCGCTACGGCGGCCACGAGGCCGGCCAGGGACGGCAGGAGGGGGATGAGCGCCGTAGCGACGGCGGTCAGGGCGTCCACGATGGGTGGCAGCGCAGGGAGCAGCGCATCAGCCAAAGCCGTGTAAACCGGGACGAGTGCGGACGAGACCTGCACGAGGGCGTCAACCAAGGTTGACAGCAGCGGGGCCAGCCCCTCGAACAGCTGGGCGACTGCCTGTCCGGCGCCGGCCGCCAAGGGCTGCATGGCAGCGGCGAGTTGAGAAAAGGCGGTAGCAATCCCGGGCAGAACGGGCAGAAGCGCACCAACTAGGGCGCTGATGATCGGCTGAAAGAGCGTCGCCAAGTTCTGCAGGACGGGGGCGAGCGCGGACGCCAGGACGCTGACCAGCTGACCGGCCAGCGGCAGCAGCGGAGCCAGGGCGGACAGGGCGGAGCCGATCGCGGTCCCGAGCTGCCCCAGGTCGATCTTGCCCAGACCCTCCGCCAGCGCCTGACCCACGGTCTGGAGGCTGGGCGCGATCTGCGCCAGGGCGGGCCCCAGGGCGTTGATCAGGGAGACGAGCGCGGGGCCCAGCGCGCTGAAGACGGGCGCCAGGGCGGGCGCGATGGCGCCGACCTGCGTCACCAACGCACCAAGGATCGGACCCAGTTGGGACGCGATCGTGCCGACCGTGGCGAAGAGGTCTTGCAGGGCGCTCTGACCCTGCGCCGAGTTGACGAAGTCCGCTACGGACTGGGTGACGGTTTGCAGGTTGTTGAGGAACCCGGCACCGGCGGCGTTCCCGGCCGAGAACACGCCGCCGATGATCTGGCCGAGGTTGCCCAGCAAGTCCCCGAGCTGCGCCAGGGTGTTGAGCGCCCCGTCCACCCAGGCGACGGCCTGGCCGCCGGATGAGATCCGCTGGAGGAAGTCCCCGAACCGCTGGCCCAGGTTGGCGATGCCGCCGGACAGCTCCGCGCCGAACCGGTCGGAGATGACCGCGGCGACCTGCAGGACGCCGGCGGTCAGCTTGTTCGTGGTCTGGGAAAGGCCCTCCGTGGCCGCCTGCGCGCCGCCCAGGATGGAGCGGACGTTGGCCACGCCCTGGGCGCCCTTGACGTACCCCAGGGCGTTCTTGGCCGCCACGCCCCAGGCCGTGGAGATGCCGGTCAGCCCGGTCTTGAGGGGGCCGGACAGTGCCTTGGCGGTGGAGGTGATCTGCCCCTCGATCTGGGCGAAGAACCCGTCCTGGACGCTGTTGCGCAGCTCCTCGAACGCGGGCTTGAGGGCGCGGACCTCCTGGGCCGCCGCCCGGGCCTTGGGTGACAGGTTCTCCAGGGACTTCTCGAACTCTTTGGCGTCACCGGTCAGCGCGGCCTGGAACGCGTCGCCGACGCCGGCCAGGGCGAGCTTGAGGGCGCCCAGGGCGGCCTGGAACCCGAGGACCACCGCCGGGACCGCGGCGAGCAGGCCGGCCGCCGGGGCCAGCGCGGCCACGAACTTGGCGATCCCGGTAGCCGCGCCCGCAGCGGCGATGCCGATAGCGCCGAACTTGAGCGCCTTCAGCAGGACGCCGCCAACCCTGCCCGCGACACCGGTAAGGCCGGACAGAGCGCGAGAGAACCGGTTTGCGTCCGGGTCGACGTTCACCGTGACGTCCGGCGCCCTGTGCGCCCGGATACGGGCGTCGAAGTCGTCCAGGTCGGGGACGACCCGGATTGCCACCTCCTCGCCCGCCAGGAGGGCACGGATACGGGCCAGGAAACCCGTCAGGTCCGGGACTACGTCGAGGAGCGCTTGAGGGAACTTGTGGCCGCGGATCCTGCGGTCGAGGCCGTCGAGGTCGAGGAGAACGTCCAGCGCCAGCTGTGGCAGCTTGTGCCCGCGCAACCGCCGGTTGAGCGCGTCCAGGTCGGGGACCAGCGTGACGGGGAGGTCCGGCAGCCGGTGACCGCGTAGTGCCGCATCGAACAGGGACAGGTCAGGGGAGACGTCGACGGTGACGGCCAGGCCGCGCAACGCCCGCTGGACCCGCGCCTGGAACCGGGCCGTGTCCGGCTCCACCCGCGCCGAGATCGCGGCCGTGAGGCCACGCTGGATATTGCGGCGGATCTGCTGGCCGATGTTGCGGGTCGCGCGGTCCAGGGCGTTCTGGATCCGCTGCCCGAGCGCCTGGGCCTCACCGACCGCCGCCGTGTCGTCCAGGTCGATGGTGATACGGGCTGAGCCGTAGTCCTCTTCCTCGCCAGCCACCGGGCAACCCCACGATTCGTGAGTGGTTGCCCGGCCCTTAACCAGTCGGCGAGAGGCCAGGGCGCGCGGCCCGGCCTGGTCCCAGACTATCCGTTACGGCCACCAGTGACCTGGGCGTCTTCGGTGGCGACGGCGGACATGAGCGCCTGGGCCTGTTCCAGGCTCATGCCCTGCGCCGTCGGCCGCTCCCCGGTGGCGGTCGGCCGGCGCTGCCCTCGGGGCGGGGCGTACAGCTTGGCCCGGTTACGGGTGCGCTCCCCGTCATCCTGCGCGGCCGCATCCATGGACGCCTCGGCGGCGGCCAGCATCGTGCGCAGCCGCCACGCGTGGACGTCTACCCCTTCGAGCGCGAGCGCGCCGCTCCAGCTTTCCCAGCCCGCGGCGATGCTTTCGCAGAGCCGCCACGTGACGTAGGAGGGCGCTGGTCCGCCCCGCCTCCGTACAACTCCGTCACCCACTCCATGAGCTGCACCAGGATGCGGTCCGGCATGGGCATCGCCCACTTCACGCGGGCCCCGTCCACCTGGTCCGCGGCCTCCTGCGCCTCGTCCCACTCCTGGTGGGTGGAGAGCAGCGTGCCGTCCTTGGTGGCCACGTTGAGGGCCATGAACCGCTCCGCGTCCTCCGGGAGCATCAGCCGGGCCAGGAAGCCGCGCAGGCCCCGGGAGGCGCCTCGCAGCGCGGCCGGGTCCAGCGTGGAAAGGTCCTCCAGGTCGATGCCCTGGGCCGCTTTCTGCGCGTCGCGCAGCTCCCCAAAGGCGTCCATGAACTCATCGCCCATGATCTCCGGTTCGAACCGGAGTTCCGTGCCGTTGACGGTGGCGACGTGGGGGTCGGTGTTGTAGGAAAAACTCTTGTTTGCCACGGGGTGTGTCCTCGTCCTCCGTGCCTCGCCCGGCCCTCAACCAGTCGGCGTGCAGATCAGGGTAGCCGGACCGGGTTACCGGCCCAGGCGGAGCGCCCGCTGGAGGAACGGGTTCGGCCTCGTGCCGGGGTGGCGCACCAGCTTGGCGAACACGACGTCGCCGCCCACCTCGAACCGCAGCGCGGCCGGCCGGTTGTTGCGGCCCTTTGCCCGGCGGGGCCGGATGATGTGCGGGCGGGTGCCGTCCAGCACCAGGCGCACCTTGGGGTGGTCGCACACGATGACGCCCTGGAGGCCGCGCGGGCCCTCCACGATGTCCGTGCTGATGTAGTCGCCCATGCTGCCGGGCGCCTCCGCCGCGGCGATCTCGGCCACCCGCTCCGTGCGCTGCTCCAGCTTGCGCCGCGCCGTGCGGCCCCGCAGCAGCCGCGCCAGGGCGCCCTGGTTGATGCGTACCTCCACGCTCATGGCGTCCCCTCCTGCGGGCACAGGCAGCCCGGCAGGGCCACCGTCACCCGCTGCTCAAGGCCCACACAGCCGCCCTGCGGGCCGACCGTGCGGGACTCCCCGACGAATACCACCCGGCCGCGCCGGTGCTCGCTCGCGGTGGGCAGGCAGCACTCCACGGCGTTGCGCACGACGACCAGGTCCGTGTGCAGGATGCGGGCCGCGTCCCCCAGTGCCTCGCACGGGGGTGGACAGCCGCCCTCGTCGAAGGTGGGGGCGCAGCGCAGCAGCGTGACCACCAGCTCCACCGCCATGGCCGTGGGCGCCGCGCAGGTGAGCCGACCGCGTGCCTGGGTGGCCGGCAGCGTGCGGTCCGCGCTGGGGAAGTCCGTGGACGCGTACAGGCGGGCCACGTTGACCGAGAGCTGGCCGCCCGCGCCTCCGTCCGGGTTGGCGTTGCAGGGGTCATCGCAGGAGTCCCAGGCCGGGGTGCCGGGCACCAGGCAGCTCCTGCACGGGCAGCCGGGCTGACCCTCGATCACTTCCGCCGCGTCCTGGAGGGCCGCGCACACGCACCCCAGCACGGCCTCCGCCGCGTCCTGCACGGCGTTGAGATTCAGGGCCACGTCGTCTTCCTCGGCCGGTTGTAGTCAGGCGAGTACACGCGGGACGGCCGCGTGAGCCGACCAGGGTTGACGGTCGTCAGGAACAGGTCCGCCAACGGCAGGCCAGTCAGGCCGCTGGCGTACATGAGGGTGGGGTCCGGCATCTCCATCTCCACGCCCTGGCGCTGAAGCCTGGTGATGTTCCGATTCGCTTTGCAGCCGCAGGAGCCGGTGCCGCCGCACCCCTTGAGCAGGTGGCAGGTCAACTCCGAGACGGCCGCAATGGCGGAGTCGTCCGGCTCGATGCCCCACCGGTAGGTCACGGTGAACGTGCCCGGGGCGCCCTCGGGCTCGGCGAGCTCCTGGCACCGTGGCCAGCACTCCCCGCCCAGGCGCACGAGCAGGCTCGGCGCGTCCACCCGGTACTCCACCCCGGGCACCAGGTCCTGGCCGTCCACGTTGACCCGCACCACGGAGTGGACGGGCCCCTCCAGCTTCACCTCACACAGCTCCGAGCAGGAGCAGCCGGACGGCCGGCACCCGCACACGCTGGCGTTGCGCCACTGGCCGTCAACGCCGATGTACGGCACCCACGGGCCGGTGCCCACGCCGGCCTGGAACGAGATCGGGGCGCCCTCCAGGCACGCCTGGCGGCATGGCCGTACGGTGACCTCGCAAACTCCGATGCGCCGGCCGGACAGCCGCCACAGGATCTGGGTCGCGACGCGCTGCCACCGCTCCAGGGTGGCCGCCTCCACGCCGTCCACGTCGCAGCACAACTCCACCGGCCACGGGTCACACGCCGTCGTCTGGAGCGGCACGGCTCCACCTCCCTCCTACGGCGCAGCCGCGCGACGAGGCGCCGCGCGGCTGCAAGGTGGACACGGGGTCAGGCCGGAACCGGCACGTAGTCACAGGACGGCACCGGGGGCTCCACCGTGGTGATGAATGTGCGGCGGTGGCAGTTGGCGTCCAGCGGCGTGAGCAGCGGGCCGGGGGTGTTCGCGGCGTCCGCCGGCTGGACGTCGTACGGGCCGACGCCCCAGTTGCCGCCGGTCTTGGTGGACCCGGTGATCTGGAGGGTGACCGCCTCCGATCCGATCTCCAGGTCGCCCAGCAGGCCGTTGCTGACCCACGGCAGAAGGAAGTAGATCCACTGGCCGGTGGCGCCCGCCACACACGCCTCGCCGAGGACTTCCGCCCACAGCTCCAGCGCGAAACCGGTGTCGCACTTGACGGAGCAGGTGTCGAACCCGATCGGCTTGCCGTCGTAGCCGAGAACCACGGGGTTGCCGGTGAGGATCTCGATCAGCTCCGGGGAGACGCTGAACACGTTGAGCTCCAGGTCGAAGCCCCGGAAGGTGGGGCACCCCTTCTTGTAGCCGCATACGCGGCCGTTGGCGGCCTTGTATTCGATGTCGTCGCCGTCGTCGCTGTTGTTGTTCATCGCCAGGCTGGCGAAGCAGTCGAAGACGTACCCGTTGTCCGGGCCAGGGATGGGGTTGCCGCACTGGTCGAGCCGCGTGACGCGCATGACGTCCGCATTCGCAATGAGCGGGCAGGACATGCCGGTCCTCCTAGAAACAGGAGTCCGGCCCTCAACCAGCGACATGTGCGTCCGGCCCTAAGCCAGCGACGTGGTCAGTTTAGCTGTGGCCGGGCTGGTCAGCCCGGCCACAAGCGGCAGGCGGTCAGGACGCCACGCGGTCGCCCTCGTTGGGCTCCGGGGCGGGCAGCGTGATGACGCCGGCCGCCTCGTTGTACTCCGCCTCGGTCACCTCTCGGTAGCCGGGCGGGATGGTGGCGAACATCTCGGCGTCGCCGCTGACGGACAGCCAGCCGCCGTTGTCTTCCAGGTAGTAGCGCACGGGGGTCTCCTATCGGGTCATCGCGAGCAGGTCGGTGTCGGTGATCCACTGGTTGATCGTGACGGTGCCGGCGATTACGCGGATTGCCGGGTACACGCGCACCGCGTAGCCGGTGTGCGGGGGCAGTACGACGGCCTGTGAGACGCCGAAGCTGTACCGCTCGTGACGGGCCGGGCCGTTGGCCAGGACGCTGTGGGTCTGCCGTACGGCCAGGGCACCGCCGTTGATCTGCACGGCATATCCCAGGTCGAACTGGGCGTTGGCCGGCCAGGTGAGTTCCACGTGCCCGGTGAAGCGGGTGGAGAACGAGATGCCGCGGCAGTCGGACAGGCTGTCGGCGGTGTAGGTGCCCTCTGACCAGGCTGTGGAGTCCACCAGGATGAACCCGGTGACGCCGATCGTGGGTGTGCCCAGCGGGTGGTTCTGCTGGAGGGTGGCGGCCGCGCTGGTGTGCTCGGGCGGGGTCCACAGGGCGCCGCTACTCGGGTCGCACTTCAGCGTGGAGTTGGCCACCGGGTCACAGTCCCAGTCATCCGTCCACAGCTGGCTGCCAGCGATGGGGAATGCCGCCAGCGGTGAGGCGGCCGTGCCGTCACCCTGGAGACCGCAGCCGACCTCCGGCGGCGGCACGGGCGGCACGAACAGCCTGCCGTCCCCACCGAACGCCAGCCGGTTACCGGCGTCCGCGCTCGGGGCCACCAGGAGCCCACTGGCCGCCGCCTCCACGCCGTTGGGCTCCGGGGCCACCACCACGTCGCCAGAGACGACGTACGGGTCCCCTGCCGCCCCTGTGCCGGTCACGGTGGCGTTGAGGGTCGGAGTGTCCCCGGCCGTGACGACGCTGGGCGCCCCGCCCCCGCCAGCCGCGTACAGACCGCCGTCCGTACCGAACGCCACGGTGTTACCCGCGTCCGTGGACAGGCGCGCCGCAAACTCCCCCGTGGCCGGGTCGTAGGCGGCCCCGTCCCCGGCCGTGAAGCACTGGCGTACGTCGGCGCACTCCACGAACAGGCCGCCCGGGCCCTCCTGCAGGAGGTTGCTCCCACCGCCCGGCGGGGTGGCGTCCAGGATCACCGCGGCGGCCACCTGGTACGGGTCGCCGGCCGCGCCGCTGCCCGTCACGGTCACGTCCACCGTGGGGGTGTCGGCTTCCTCGAGCGCAGTCGCCGCGGCGGGGGTGTAGAGGCCGCCGTCCGCGCCGATGGTCGTGGTGTTGCCCGCGTCCGCGGACACCCGCGCGGAGATCTCCCCGGTGGCCTGGTCGTAGGCCGCGCCGTCGCCTGCGGTGAAGCACTGGCGTACGTCGGCGCACTCCACGAACAGGCCGTCAGGCCCTGCGCTGAGCAGGTTGGTTCCGCCGGCGGGCGGGGCCGGGTCCACGAGCACGTCGGTGGTGACCACGTACGGGTCGCCGGGCCGCGCCGGTGCCGGTGACGGTGTTGTTCGCCGTGGTGGTGTCCCCGGCCGTGACGACGCTGGGCGCGCCGCCTCCGCCGGCGGCGTACAGGCCGCCGTCCGTACCGAACGCCACGGTGTTGCCCGCGTCCGTGGACACCCGCGCGGAGATCTCCCCTGTGGCCGGGTCGTAGGCCGCTCCGTCCCCGGCGGTGAAGCACTGCCGCACGTCCGCGCACTCCACGTACACGCCATCGGGCCCGGCCTTGGCCAGGTTGGCGCCACCGCCTGGCGGGGCGGGGTCCAGGATGACGGCCGCGCTCACCTCGTACGGGTCCGCCGCGCTACCGGTGCCGGACACTGTGACGTCCACGGTCGGGGTGTCGACGGCGCCCAGGGCGGTGCTCGCCGCAGGGGTGTACAGGCCGCCGTCCGCACCCAGCGTCGTGGTGTTCCCGGCGTCGGTGGAGACGCGCGCCTCCACCACGCCGGTGGCCGGGTCATAGCTCGCGCCGTCCCCGGCCGAGATGCAGCCGCGTACGTCCGCGCACTCCACGTACACGCCATCGGGCCCGGCCTTGGCCAGGTTGCTGCCACCGCCTGGCGGGGTGGGGTCCAGGATGACGGCGGCACTCACCACGTACGGGTCGCCGGCCGCGCCGGTCCCGGAGACGGTGGTGTCCACCGTGGGCGTGTCCGCGGCCGTCACCGGGGTGGGCGTGCCTGAGTCCGCGCTGACGATGTACGGGTTGGTAGGAGAGCCGTTGCCGTCGACGGTGACGCCGGGCCCGGCGGTAACGGCGCACTTGCAGCCGGCTGAACCGCAGCACTTGGCCATGAGGGAGCTCCTCGGAGAGCGTTGGAGGAGTCGCCCGGCCCTCAACCAGCAGCGTCACAAAACGGGGTGTGCGCCCGGCCCTGAACCAGTCGGCGCCATATCGAATCTAGGAACGGTGGAAACGCGCTATGCGGCCGTCCAGTAGCCGGAGATCTGCCGCGCGGAGGCTTCCGGGATCCCGACTGCCAGCAGCGCCTCGTAGGCGCTCTCCTTCGCGGCGGTCTCCGCGGCCCGGGTGTCCGCATGCTGCTGCTCCAGCGCTGCCTCGGCCGCAGCCAGCTTGGTGGTGTAGTCCGCCTCCGTCAGCAGCGTCACGCCCTCGGGGTGGACCGGCTCTGCTGCGGTCGTGGTGCGCTCGGTGAGGGAGCCGTCCGGGTGCTCGTAGTAAAACGTCTGTACTGCCATGACCACTGATCCCGTCAGTTGAACCGGTTTGACCAGACCCACGCGCGCAGCGACTTCTGGATGCGGGTGATGGTGGCGCCGCCGCTGCCCCGACCGGCCTCCACGTTCATCGTGATCGTGCGCGTCTCGCCCGGGTTGAGCGTGAAGGCGGTGAGCTTGTTGTCCTGGGAGTGGGTGGCGAAGATCGTGCCGCTGCCCTGGTTGCCGAAGTAGTTCATGTCGTCGCCGTCGACGCCGGACATGCCGCCCGAGTTCGGGGGGAGCACGAAATCGAGGTCAACCTCACGGAAGAGGAGACCGAGCGCGCGACGGCACGGATCCGGATTCGTGGTCTCGACCGAGATTGTGTCGATCACTTCAGACGGGGCGGTCGGGACGAGCAGCGGCGATCCGAGGAGCGTGGTCGACTGCTCGCCCTGGAAGTCCGCCCAGTACGCCGGATCGGCGCGCAGCTCCCCTGAGACCGGGTCGCAGTAGACGCCCCCGCCGTTCGTGTCGATCGGGCATGGGAACGGCCACGCCGCGACGGCGGCGGTGAGCGGCGTGCCGCTGCTGCCGTCACCCGCCAGGCCGCATGCCGTCTCGACCGTCGCGCCTCCCCCACCGGGTGCAGAGATCACGTACGGGTTCCCCGTGGAACCGCTGCCGTCGATCTCGACGCCTGGCCCGGCAGTCAGGGTGCATGTGCAGCGGCGGGAGCCGCAGCAGTCGGACATGGTCACTCCTCGCGTGAGCGGGTCTCAGGACAGGTCAGGGGGCTGCGGCTTGCGCATGGACGGTGACGCCTTGGGCGGCCACGCCGGGGCCGAGGACGCTGATACCGAGGACCGTGACGCCAGTCGTGACGAGGACCTCGAACGTGGTCGCCGCCGCGGTGTTGGCGATGATCCGCGCCGTGCGCACGCCGACCGCCGCGGCCTCGATCGAGTGCGTCACGACGGGCGCGGCAGCGAACGCCCCGACCGGCCACGTGAACGTGATGCGACCGTTGGAGTCGGTCACGCCCCTCTGCCGCTCCAGGCGGGTTGCGGGCGCCTCGTAGTCGCCGCTGGTCCCCATCTTGGCTAGATCTCCCTGGTGGTCGTCACCAGGAAGTCACTGCCCGCGACGCCGGTGAACGCGTAGGCGTCCTGGAGGGATTCGCCTGTGTCGCCGCCCTGGTCCACGCCCCATGTGAGCGAGGTGCCCGGCCCGACCGCGACGGCCGCGCCGCCGCCGATGGCCACGGTCGGATTGCCGGTGTAGACGACGAGGGTGATCGAGCGGGCGCCGGCCGGCCGGGATCGTGATGGTGCCCACGCCGGGCTGCCGCTGGACCGTGCCGTCGATGACCGGGTTCGCGGGGGTGGCTGGTGCCGCGCAGCGCTGCACGGCCCCCACGGGGGCGTATGCCGCGCCGTCGAGGGTGGTGTCGACGTGCGTGAGGGCGCCGGTGTCGTCCAGGCCGTACCGGCGCAGGAACGCCCCGGCCGAGTCGCACAGGATCTCGTACTCAAGATCGGGCCGTCCGGCGACGCTGCCGCTTGTTCCTGCCATGGGATGCCTCCATCAGGCGATGCGCTTGAAACGGAAGTTGTGCGCCCACAGGGCCCGGCCCGAGGTGGCCCCGGCGTCGGTACGCCAGGACCCCTCAACCCGGACCGTCGTCGGGCTCGCCACCTGGTAGAGCGCGGCTGCTGAGGCGTCGGCTTGGACGCCGTGAACGACGGGCTCGGCGGACTGGTCGGTGAACAGGATCACGCGCCGCTCAGCCATCGGGACCGCGGCGCCGGCCGTGACGTCGAAGACCCGGGCGTCCACGATGGCGTTGGTGAGGCTGCCCGTCCCGCCGATGGACCCCTGCACGTCAGCGGTCACCTCGTAGAGGCCGGCCACGGGGAGCAGCAGATCCGTCCCGGGGACCGGCACCCACGTGTTCGCGGGCGCGGCGTCGAGGCTCACGACGCCGGATGCCTGCCCGGTCTGGGGGATCAGCCGCAGCGATCCGGCGGTGCCCGTCATCGGCCCCGGCGCTTCCGTGCCTTCGCGCCGTCCGCGCTCGCCTCCTTCGGCTGCTCGTCGCTCACGGGGAGTACGCCGAGGGCCGGGGCCGCCTCGGCGGCTGCCGTCACGGCCTGGTCGTACTCCTCGGCGGTGATCTCCTCATGCCCGGCGTCCGCGAGCACCTGGACGCCCTCGTCGGTCAGGTTGCCGTACTGCACCACCCCATGCAGGGTCCGGAAATAGCGCACGCTCATCGCGGTCTGCCCTCCTCAGTCAGAGATCTTGTTGAACGCGACAGACACGCTCCCCGCGAGCCCGTCACCGCCGACATAGGTGCCGTTGAACTGCACCCAGCCCTGCACCTTTTGACCGGCGGTGAGCTGCTGGCGGAAGGTGAACGTGGCCGCGCCGGTCTCGAAATTGGACATGGCCGCCGGAGCCGACAGGGTGTAGGCGTTCTGCATGACGACGCCCTCCTTGAGTCGGGTGCCGTCCACACCTACGGCACCGACGACGGAGTAATCAGCGGTGGCCCGGGGGTAGAGGATGCCGGCGTAACCGGTCACGAACGCCTCGATCAGATAGACGCCGTCCTCTGGGACCGCGAGCTCCTGCCCGAGATTCCACTGCCCCATACCGGCGCTGACAACGGACTGGAGGCCGCCCTGCGCCCACGGCGGGGACAGACGCGCCCCGACATTGAAGGTATGGGCGGGGCTCTCCGTCACGTCGATGTCCACCGACCGGGCCGTACCGACCGGGGCCGGGGCGCCGCCCGTGACGGGCGCCACGGTCGCGCTGGGGGCCGGTGGCGGCACGAACAGGTCGCCGTCAGCGCCGATGGTGAGGGCGTTTCCGGCATCAGCCGAGGGCCGCACCACCAGGCCCAGGGGACCGGCTGAAAGCCCGTTCGGCTCCGGCCCCTGCACCTTCACGGCGGCGGTGAGCGGCGCCCCCGCCGTGCCGTCCCCGGACAGGTCGACCGTCGCCGTGTCCGTCGTAGCCACGGCCGCGAGACCGCCTCCGCTTCCGCCTCCGCTACTGCTACCGCCGCAACACCACATCTTCGCGCCCACGGGCTACCTCCTTGCTCGGGATGGCGGGCCCCTCGCCGGGGGCCCGCCGGGTGGATGGGGTCAGGCGGTGTACGTCCAGCTCAGCAGGTAGTCCGCACCGGCCTGGCCGGTGCAGGACCAGCCGTCGAGCGCCCCGGCGTCACCGTCCAGCGCGGACCAGGTGAGTGACGTCCCGGCCGGGACGGTGGCCCCGAAGGACGAGGCGGTCACGGCGACGTTGCCCGCGAGGACCGTCAGGGTCACCGACTGGAGGCCGGGGAAGTCCGCCGACAGGTTCCGGGGCAGGGTGTCGGCGGGGCGGACGAGTCCGGTGAGGACCGGGGCGGCCACCGTGCCGTCGTCGGGGCAGTCGACCGGCGAGACGGGCGCGTAGGGGCTTTCGAAGTCCCCTTCCAGGTAGGTGCCGACGAGGAGCGGAGCGCCGATGCCCTCCGGGTCGACGGACCACAGCTCGACGTAGCGGACGATTCCGCCCGGCGTCTGGTCGCAGCCGCAGCGTTCCACGATCTGCCGGCCGCTCGCCGTGGTGGTGCTGCCCTCGCCGGCGCACAGGCCGACGTCGCCTGTCGGGGCGTAGGTCGCGCCGGTGAGGGTGGTGTCGAAGAACGCGGCGGTCCCGGCCGCCGAGTCGGGGGTGTAGTGCCGCAGGAACGGGACGGCCGTGGTCTCCCCGCAGCCGGGGAGGACCGTCTCGTCCTCGATCGTCACCGCGTACTGGTCGACGTTGAACGACTTGTGGATGTTCGGCGTCTGGTAGACGCGCGCCCACCAGTACCAGGTGATGTTGCCCGCGATCAGGTCCGCCCACGGCACGACCGCAGTGACCGTGAAGGTCTGCTGGGCGTTCGTCGGGGTGTTGGCGACGTTGAAGGTGTTGACGATCGACGCGCCGTTGCGGAGCGTCAGCCCGGCCTCGGGGCTGCCGAGATCGGTCGCGCTGCCGGTGTTGGTGGCCCGCAGCGACACCGTCACCCGCACATTGGCCGGCGTGCCGCACGGCGTCGGGGCGGAGGAGGTGACGCTGGCGGAGATCGTGTTGTCCCGGAATCCGCCCGGGTCCGTCCCCCAGGTCGGCACGACGACCGAGCCGCCCGACGGGAACAGCGGCGACGGGTCGATCATGAACCCGGCGTTGGTGAAGAGCTGCGCGGGTTCGCCGTGCGAGACCGACGGCACGATCGCCGTGCTCGTGGGTGCGTACTGCTGGAGGTCGCCCCCGCTGGTGGTGATGTCGCACAGGAGGACCGTCTCGACGTCCGCCCCGCTCGTGCCTCCAGTGCCGGCGCAGGACGTGACGGCCCCTACCGGGGCGTACGGCTCACCGGCGAGGGTGGTGTCGCTGGTGATGATCTGCTCGCCCTGGTAGACGACGTGGCGCAGGAACGGGCCTGCGTCGTCGCACAGCAGCAGCGGCACGGCACCGGAGCCGCACGGCACGATGACCGTGTTGTCCGGCAGCACCTCGTGCCGGTCGCCGTTCTCGTCCAGGTAGTAGCTGCTGTCGTCGCAGCACACCATCTGGATCCACTGCCGCTGTCCGGGCTGCGCGATGTCGTAGCTGGCGATCAGGTGGGCGATCACCCCGGCGCCGTTGGTCGGGTCGCTGGCCAGGGTCTCCCGCACCTGGAAATACAGGGTGTTGGTGCCCGGCTTGGCGCCGGCGAGCTGCCCGGGGCCGAAGGTGTATCGGGTGCCGTCGTACTTCGCCGAGGCCGGGAGGGACTGCCACGCGCCGTCGTTGAGGCGGAACCGCTCCGACACTTGGTCGGAGTTGAGGACGGTCACCTC
Organism: Streptomyces sp. SAI-127; assembly: GCF_029894425.1. NCBI lineage: Bacteria > Bacillati > Actinomycetota > Actinomycetes > Kitasatosporales > Streptomycetaceae > Streptomyces > Streptomyces sp. SAI-127. The sequence continues at coordinate 6,145,912 of NZ_JARXYJ010000001.1, read as the reverse complement.
AACCCGGATCGAGTCCGGGTCAGCCGCCGCGGGCAGGTCAAACGAGGCGCGAGCCCACCAGGACACCGGCCCGTTCAGGGTCGGGCCCTCGTTGGCGCGCGGCGGGGAGGACTGCGCGGTACGGGCGTTCGGGTGCGGGGCCACCCAATGCGCCTGGCGGGTGTTCGGGGAGCCGTCCGCCTTCGTCGGGCCGTCCGTGACCGACCACGTCGCCCCGTAGGTCGCCTGATACATGTCGTACCAGACGGCGGCCGGGTCGTCCGGGCTGGTCGGGCTCCACTTCCACACCGGGTCCACGGTGCCGTCCGTGCGCCCCTGCTCGTTCGAGATGAACTCCACGCTCTCGGTGACCGTGGTCGCCACGCACACCGGCACGGGCTGGCAGCAGGTGTCATCGCACGAGACCGTGGCGGTCGCCGGGAGCGGCACCCGCGTGGTCGCGTCGACGGTGGTGATGACGCCGTCGCAGTCCGCGAGCCGGAGCGCCGTCCACGGCACCCGTTCGGCGACGACGCCGCACAGCCGCTCCATGTTCGGGGTCGGCGGGTCCGCGAACGCCGAGGTGGCGACGGTGAGCCGGACCGGCTTGGAGAACTCGATCCCGATGCGGTCCTGTGGGCTGAGCTCCAGCAGCGTCGTCCCCTGGAGGACCACGCCGTTACCGGCGAGCACGCGCAGCGTGACCGTGACGCCGTTGATCATGGCCGTGCCCACGTAGTCCGGGGCGGACGGCGTCCCGGCCGGCAGCGGCGGCGTGAAGGCGGCGAAGGAGATGGGGCCGCCGAGGTCTGCGCTGTTGAACCCGATGTCGGACACGGTGCCCGTGTTGGACAGGTAGGTGCCCTCCCACGAGGTGACCCGGTCGCCGTACGCGTAGCCCGGATTCGTGGCGGTCCCGAGCCAGCAGTCGGGGAAGCTGGCGTTGGCCGTGTCGAAGCCGCCCACGGTGTCCGGCAGGGAGTAGTCGCACTCGCTCAGGACCGTAGTGTCGCACTGCCTCGGGTCGGCGCACTGGCCGACTGCCCCCAGGGGCGTGTACGGGGTGACCGCGTCCAGCTCGGTGTCGGTGACGCTCGTGACGTTGCCGTCGCAGTCGCGGCAGATCCGCCGAAGGAACTGGCCGGCCGGGGTGACCGTGACCGCTCCGGCCCAGTAGTTGAAGAACGTGCCGCACAGGGCGATACGTGAGTTCGGCGCGGGCGCGGTCGTGAACGTCGTGACCGCCCCCGGCGTGCGGAACCGGGCGCTCGTGTCCGCGAGCGGGTTGGTGACGTATGAGCACGGGTCCGCTGGGGTGCCGTCCGCGGTGCGGGTCAGGACACCGGTTACCGGGTTGTAGGTGTAGCCGGTCGGCAGGTGGACGATCTCCAGGCCGGTGGGGAGCTGCGCGGTGTTGAGCGCGGTGTTGACCGCGTTGTAGTGGAGGTAGACCGAGAACTCGGCGACCACCGGCCGCGAGAAGTTCCATTTGGTCGGGGCGACGTTGGCGACGGGGAAGACGTGGAGGCCCCACCAGGCGCCGTCACTGTTGGTGAAGTTCGCCGGGTTCGCCTGAGTGCCCGAGGTGGTCGTCGCCGACCAGGTGACACCGTTCGCGAGGGTGCCGGATGCCACGTTGCCGGTGATCATGGCCGGGTCGCTGGAGCCGTCGCACAGGAGCAGCGTCTCGCAGTTGCTACACGTCTCGGTGTCCGCGCATCCCGTGTGGGGCGTGCACTGGGCGACGTCCCCGACCACGGCATACGTAGCGCCGTCGAAGTCCTGGTCAACGGTGTCGATGAGCGCGCCCGTCGCGCAGTCACGGACGTAGGTCCGGAGGAACTGCTTCCCGCAGCCCGCCGTGCCCGTGGCGCTGCCCGCTACGGGGGTGAGGCTGTAGGTGAGGGCGTCCACCGTCCACGTCTTGGCGGTGTTCGCTCCCTGCTTCAGCTCCAGGGCGAGCACGGCCACCACGTTGGGCAGATCGGCGACGGCATGGACGGTCGGGGTGAAGGTGAGCGTCGCCGAGCCACCGGAGGGCAGACCGGCCGGTAGGGCCTGCTGGCCGATCCACGTCGTCCCGTTGAACAGGGCGAACACGCCGTCATCGGCCACGCCCGCGGCGGGGCCGTTGTTGGTGACGCGCACGCTCATGTTCAGCGTGACGTCGCCGGCCTCGTCCCAGGAGCCGCAGGGCGGGCAGTCCGGCAGGGTGAAGCCGAAGCCGCCCCACACGAAGTGATCGGGGTTGGCGGTGTCGTCGAGGAGGCCGGTGGTGCCCCAGGAGGCGGAGCCGCCGTCGAGGACCGTTTGAACGGCGGCCCGTGCGGCGTCGCGCCACCGGTGGCCCGGGTACTGCGTGGTCGCGGAGGTGTCGGCCGGGTTGGCGACGCGCAGCGTCACGGCGGCCGGGTCGAACTCCAGCGGCGTGGAGTCGCACAGCACTTCGCTGCTGGTGGTGCGGCACGGCGTGGCGCAGACGCCGACCGTGCCCGTGGGTGCCGGGTACGGGGTGCCGTCGAGGAGGTAGTCCGTGTGGCCGACGATGGCGCCGAGTTCGTCGCGGCGGTAGTCCCTCACGAACTGCACGGCCGTGCCGTCCGCCTGGACGTCGCACAGGATCACGGCGTCCTGCTCGGGCTGCTCCACACCGGCCGGGCAGGTGGTGACGGTGACCCCGGCCGGTGGCGTGTAGGTGGCGCCGGTGACGGCGTCGACCAGGCGCACGGAGGCGATCGCCCCGGTGTCGTCGTAGTGGTACTCGATCAGGACCAGGGCGACGACGTCCCCGGTGGCGTCGTCCACGGCGCAGAACGTTCCGGACACCTGGATCGAGCGGGAGTCACCACAGGCGACGGTCCCGGCCGGGGGCGCGCCCGCGCTGTAGGCGCCCGTGACCAGGTTGAGCCAGCCCTCGGAGGTGACGGTGCCCGCACAGTCGCGGATCACGGTGACCGCGATCGGTGTCCCGTCCGCGAGGCACAGGCCAACCGTGGCGGTCGGCTCGGTCGGAGAGGCGCAGTCCCGCTGTGGCTGCGGGCACGGAACGACCACGGCCTGAGTCAGGTCTACGGTGTCGCCGCTGACCTGGTCGCGCCATGTCGTCTCGCCGGTCGTGCAGTCGCGGAGCCCGTACGCCGTCCGGATCTCACCGGCCCCGGTGACGACACCGGTCGCGACCACGCCGCAGAACCGCTCATCGTTGCCGGGAGCCGGGTCGGCGAAGCCCTGGGTGGCGAACTTCATCGTCACCGGCGACGAGAACGACAGCTTGAAGTGCTCGGTGCCGCCCATCCGCAGGTACTGAGTGCCCGTGGTGATGGCCGACGCGGTGAGGACGTCCAGCGTGACCGTGACGCCGTTGAAAACGGCGGTGCCCGTGTACGGGGCCGGGATGCCCGCGTTGGGAACCGACGGGATCGGCGGGCTGAACGCGCTCCAGTCGATGAACCCGCCGAGCTCGGGAGCGCTCACTTCGACGTTCGACGCGGTCCCGGTGTTCGAGGTGTAGGTGCCCTCCCACGCGGTGACCGGGTCGTTGTACTGGATGAACGGGAAATCGCCGTCCATGGCGTCGAGCCCGACCAGGCAGCCGGGATGGTTCGGCTCGGCCGGGTTGAACTTGTGCAGCGTGAACGACGGATCCGCTGTGGTCGGCTGCTGGTAGCAGAGCGTTCCGACGAACTGATCGCAGCCTTCCTCCGTGGCGGGCGACTCGGTGGGCCCGCACACGCCGACGACGCCTTGCACGGCGTAGACCGTGGTGCCGTCGAGGGTGGTGTCCGTGACGGTGGCGGTGCCGGTGCAGGTGCGGCACAGGGTCCGCAGGAACGGCACCGCGACCGTCTCCGTGGCGCCGGGCACGCCGGGGCCGAGGAGGGAGACGTCATCGACGAGGGCGTCAATGAACTGACCGCCCGCCTGGTCGGTGAAGCGGACCGTCATCTCGGCGTCCGTGGCGACGATCGACACCGGGCCGACCACGCCGTCCGCCGGCCACTGCGGGCCGCCGCTGACCTCCACAGGGGCGACGGTCTGCGAGTACAGAACCGCCCCGGACCCGTCGACCACCTCGACCAGCACGCTTTGCGGGGTGACCCCGCCCGTGCTCCAGATGCCGATGCGGGCCGACAGGTCGTAGGTCAGGCCGGGGGTGACGGTCACCGTCTGCTCGGCCGTGCCCGCGGGGTTGTTGTTCGCCGACAGGTCCAGGAAGCCGACCGACCCATCCGGGCTGGCGGACGGAACGTAGGCAGCGCCGCCCGTGAGCGTCCACCCGGAGGCGTCCGCGGCGAACGTGCCGTTCGTGATCCGCTCGGGGGTCTCACCCGGCGTGGTGACCGTGGTGACATCGCACAGGAGCAGCGTCTCGCACGTGCACGAGTCGGGCGGCGGGCACGGCTGCAAGGTGCCCTGCGGGGCGTAGACCGCGCCGGTCGCAGGGTCGACGGTCCGCGTACCCACGCGGTCGCCGCTGCTGGTGTCGTAGACCGCCTCGACGAGGGCCTGACCGGCAACCGTGCCGTCCGCGAGGACGTCGCACAGGAGCGAGCCCTCGACGTCGACGCGCGGCACCGGGGGCAGGCTGGTGATGATCGGGCTCGGCCCGCAGCATCCGCTCACAGCGTGGTCTCCTTGGTGTACGTGACGGTCACGGTGCCGTCTGTGGCGGTGATGGTGAGGGGCCCGGTCAGCCGGGCGTGGACGTCGCGGGCGACCGTCCAGGCGGCTTCCTCGCCGTCGAGGAGGGGGCTCGTGCCGTCAGCGGTCGTGACGGTGCCGGTGCCTCCGGACGCGCGGACGGTGACCGCCTGGAGCGTCGGCACGGTAGCGCCGTCCCACGATTCCCCAGGGGCGAGGACCACACGACCGGCCTGGACGCCGAACGCCGGGGGCGCGCCCTCGTCCTGGCCCGCGTCGCAGTCCATCGGGGCGACCGGCGCGTACGGGGCGCTGTAGTCCGGCAGGTAGGTACCGACGCTGGAGAGGGTGCCGGTGCAGTCAACGGCCAGCAGCTCGACGTACCCGACCTCGGGCACGCCGTCGCCATCGGCGTCATCACAGCGGCATGCTTCGATGACGTTCTGCGCGTCGCACGGCGTCACCGCCCCGGCTGTCGCGCCGTCAGCGGCGCACTGGCCCGCCTCGCCCTGCACGGCATACGGCGTGACACCGTCCAGGCCGAGATCCTCAGTTGAGGTGAGGACCCCGTCGCAGTCGAAGGTGAAGCGCCGCAGGAACGGTGTGCGCGTGACGGTCAGGACGGCTGTCCGTACCTCGATCGGCATCAGGAACAGGTCACGGTCGTTGACCGGCCCGCCTGTCGTCTGGTCGGTGAACCGGATGGTGACCGCGCCAGTGGCGGGGGCGATGAACGCCAGCGGCGGCAGATCCTCGGTCAGCACGCCGCCAGGGAACACGGTCGAGCCGTTGGACGTGTTCCGCGTCCTCGTGGCGAGCACCGTGGTGCCGTCGAGGACTTCCAGGAGATAGATCGCGTTGTTGTTGGCCGGGTTGGGGGCTCCCGCACCGATCCATGCGGACGCGAACCGGAACTCGTACAGGGTGGCCGGGAGCAGCCCGCCCACGGTCAGCTCAGCTACGCCGTTGGCGGGCTGGTTGGCCTGGGCGAACCACAGGGTGGTGCCGTTGTTGGCGGCCACGACGTTCCCGGTCAGCGTGAAGTCGCTTGCCGGGGTCGGGATCGGGGCTTGCGGGTCGTAGGTCAGGTCACAGAGCTGCGCGATCTCGGTGTCCCCGCACGGCTCGGTGACCGTGCCGCCGCTGCTGGCCGGGGTGCACTGTCCGGGCTCGCCGGTGAGGTCGTACGGGGCCCCGTCCAGGGTGGTGTTCGTGACGGTGAGGACCGCGCCGGTCTCGCAGTCGGTGGTGACGGTGCTGAGGTACTGGGTTGCGCATCCGGTCTGGTCGTAGACCACCGTGGCGGCGAACTGGTCCAGCTGCCATCCGGTGTGGCGCGGTGGCGGGCAGGTGACGCCGCTGTCGTCGTAGGCGTCGAACGCGATCGCGGCGGCGATGTTCCCGGCGGCGAGGTCGTCGGCCGGGACGTCGGCCTCAACGGTGAGCGTCCCCGACCACCCGGCAGGCGTGTCGGGCGGGGTGAGCGCCAGGCCGATCCGGTTGGATTCGCCGGTGCCGTTGTAGAGGGCGAGGAACCCAGTAGCACGGCAGCCGTTGTCCGGGCCGAGCTGGGTGACGTCCACCTGCACGCTCACGCGGGCGGTACCGGCGTCACAGACGGGCCGGGGAGCCTGGAGGATCGCCGCGGCGGTGCGCACGGTGCCGCCGGTGCCCGGCTGCGGGCCTGCCGCCTCCGGGAGGGTCAACGTGCCGCCGTCCCACAGTGCCTGGGCCCCTGGCGTGGCCACGCCCGTGGTGTACGGGTAGTACGGCGCTCCGGGGGTGTCCGTGACGGTCGGGGCCGGTGTCCCGTCGGTGGGCACGTCGCACAGCAGGAGCGTGCTGGCGTCCCGACACGCCTCCGTGCACTGGCCCACCGTGCCCACCGGGGCGTAGGCGGCGCCGTCCAGGGTGAGGTTGACGACCGAGGTGACCGTGCCGTCCGGGTCCTGGACCAGCTTGCGGATGAACGGGCCGTTGTCGTCGCACAGCACCAGCTCCCCGTGGAACACCTGGGGGATGACGGGCACGGGGCCGGGTACGTCGGTGGGGCACTTGCCCACGGTGCCGGTGGGCAGGTAGCCGGCGCCGTCCAGGGTGTAGTCGGTGTGGCCGACGATCTGGGTGTTCTCGTCGCGGCGGTAGTCGCGCACGAACGGGGTGGCGGTGCCGTCCGCCTGGATGTCGCACAGGAGGACCAGGTCCGCCTCCGGCTGCGCCTGGCCGGTCGGGCAGTTCCTCAACTCTCCTTGGAGCGCGTACGGGTTGCCGGTGGCCGGGTCCACGAGGGTGACGCCGGCCAGGCTGCCGTCCGGGTTGTATGCGTACTGGACGAGGACCAGGCCCAGCACCTCGCCGGTGGCGGGGTCGGTGTCGCACAGGATCCCGGCGAGCTCGAACGCCCCGGGCGACGAGCAGGCGCCCGTCCCGGCCGGGGGCGCGCCGGCGTTCCACACGCCGCTGGTGAGGTTGAGCCAGCCGTCCCGGGTGGTGTTGCCGTCGCAGTCCCGGGTCACCACCACGGCGATCGGCGTGCCATCGGCGAGGCACAGGCCCACCGTGGCGATGGGCGGCGTGGGCGCGCAGTTGGGGCACGGGCCTACCTGGCCCTGGACCACGTGCGGGGTCTGGCCGTCCAGGGCGACGTCCTCGAAGGACGCCGTCCCGGCCACGAACGTGTAGCGACGCAGGAAGGGGCCGCCCTCATCGCACAGCATCACCGTCTCGTTCTCGGGGCAGCCGTACGTGCAATCGACCGGGGCGACCGGTACGTAGGGGGTTGAGGGGTCGTCCTGGTAGGTGAGGATCAGGTCAGCGGAGCCGTCCGCGCGGATGCACCACAGCTCTGAATACGTCGTGTCGGGGGTGCCGTCGCCGGTGGTGTCATCGCAGCGCTGGCGGCAGAGCGTGTCCAGGCAGCCGGGCACCTGGCACGGGGTGGCGTCCGCGGGGGCCGGGCCGGGCGTGAACAGGCCGGTGACGGGGTCGAGCCAGCCGACCAGGCCGGGGTCTGGGGCCACGGCGCCGCAGTCGGTGCACGCGGACCGGATGATGAGCGCGATCGTGGAGCCGTCCGGCCGGCACAGCGGCATGGACGTGATGGAGGGCGCGCAGCTACAGGCGTCCGAAGGGGTGCCGGTGCACGGGCCGGCCCCGGCCGGGACCGCGCCGGCCGTGAACACGCCGGTGAGCGGGTCCACCCAGCCGATGACGGCCGGGTCCGGGGCGGGCGTGCCGCAGGTAGCGCAGGGGGAGCGCAGGACGATGAGGATCGGCGTCCCATCGGCGCGGCATAGGGGGCTGGTGGCGATGGACGGGGCGCAGGCACAGGCTCCGGGCGTGCCGGTGCCGCCGTCCGGCCCACAGGGCAGAGGCTCAACTGGCACCGGTCAGTCCTCCCTGTGGACTTGGCGGCGGTGGGAGTCCCGGCCGCGTTCGGTCTCGAACTCGCGGGGGCACAGGTCGCACGCGTAGGGGCCGCCGTCGCCGGCGGCCTCCTCCTCGTGCTCGTCGCCCTCCTCGGTGGGGGCGTCCTCCAGCGGCGCGAACTCCGGCACTTGGTCGCTTGGGTCGCTGCCGTCCCCTCCTGCAGCAGCGTTGGAGGCGGCCAGGTCGACGGCCAGCAGGGCGGCCGTCATGGCCCGTTCGACCGCCTCGGGCGGGGTAGCGGCCACCATGGCCGCAGCGGCCGCCTCCGGGCTGCCGAGGGGCGGCGTGAGGGCCTGCGGCGTGGCCACGCCCAGCAGCTCCTGGCCGCCGTCGTCGTAGTCGCCGGGCTCGGGCACGCCGTTGGCGGCGTCCTCGGTCGGGGACACGTAGCGGTGGCCGTCCACCAGGGCGCCGATCAGGACGTCCTCCGGGGCGTTGACGAACTGGTCCGCGGGGACGCCGAACTCGCCCAGGCCCACGGTGCCGACCTTGGGTGTCTGGGCGGTCGCCCAGCGGGCGAACGCGACGAGGCGGGACCGCTCGGGCCTGACAGTGATCATGTTCATGGGCACGCCATCACCTGCACTGCGCAGATCGTGCAGGTGGTGCCGACGACTACCGTCCGCTCCGCGAGCACCCTGCGGTCGTTGTTCCTGATGTTCACGGAGGCGGACGCGCGGGAGCGGTCCGGGATCACGTCCACTGGCCCGCGGCGGATGACCAGGGGGCCGGTGATGTAGAGCCAGGCGGCGCCCGCGTCGGCGGGGATGCCGCCGGGGCCCTGGTTGAGGTAGGAGTAACCGGCGCCGATGACGGCGCAGTTCCCGGCCCAGGTAGCGAGCGTCCCGGTGGCCGGGTCCTCGTGGAGGACGTTGCAGCAGCCGAGCAGCGCGGCCACGCCGGCCGGGATGTGCAGGGTGCCCACGCCGCCGTAGTTCTCGGCCAGGCAGCCCTCCAGGGAGGCGATGCCCTGGGCGATGTTCAGCGGCCCCTCGGGCGGGGTGATGTCCACCGCGTCCTGGGTGAGCTTGGTCCGCATGAACCCGGCCTCAATGGCGTGCTGCTCGCCGAGCGCCAGGGAGGCCAGCGCCTGCTCCCGCGCCTCCTCGTACGAGAAGCCGGGGGCGGAGCACTCCGCGCCGGCGTAGATGGTGATGGGGGTGGCGTGTTCGGTGGTGGGGCGGCAGAACTCCTTATCGGTGGGGGCCCCGGGCACGGGGTCCTCGCACGGGTCCGGCCAGTCCCTCGCCGGGCAGCAGCCGACAGCCAGCCACTCCACGCCGTTGAGCTGGTGGATCTCGTCCTCGGTGACGTCGATGACGTTCGTGCAAGAGGCGCCGAGGATGCCGCGCGGGAGTGGCGTGCCAGGGATACCGGGGACGACTTGGCGCAGTCCAGCAGGCATCACGCACCTCCAGTCATGGTGTGGGCGCGTGCCGGGCCCGTGTCAGGTACAGGGGCCCGGCACGCACGTCATCGGGTGACCGGGGGCGGTCAGGCGGTCGGGCAGGCGACGAGGGTCTGGGCGCCGGTCTCACCGGAGGCGCAGACGGGCACGGTCACCAGGCGCGTGTCGACCGAGCGGTCCACCAGCGCCACGCACTCCTCGGCGAACAACGCGGTGTAATCATTTCGGCTGAATTTGACCGAATCGTGAATTACGCCCAGGTTCACGTCCTCGCCGCGCCCGATGACCAGGGAGCCGGCCGGGTACATGAGGAACTGGATGGTGGACGGCCAGTCGGTGGCCGGGTTCGTGCCGCCGATGTCGGTGGGGACGGCCGGGGTCAGGCCGCGCGCCCACTGGATGCGCACCCCGAGCGGGCTGAACAGGTCCTGTACGTCCTGGGCGCTGACCTCGGAGGGGCAGCAGCCGTTACGGCGTGCCAGGTCCGCCAGGAACATGTTCTTGGACCACCACGGGAACACGACCTCCAGCGCGGTGGAGTCACACAGGCTGTGACGCTCGATCATGTCGGCGGCCTGCAAGCTGACCGCGCCGAACACGGCCGAGACGGCGGCCATGGACGCCGGGATGGTCACCGGGGTGGCGGTGGCCAGTGCCTTCTGGAACAGCACCTGACGCAGCCGGATCTCATGGGCCACCATGCTGTTGCGCAGGTACCAGGCGATCAGCTCCGGGAAATGACGCTGGGTCAGGATGCCTGCCTCCAGGCAGACGCCGACCGCGTCACAGCGGACCTCCACGGGGTCCGGGCAGGGGATCTTGAAGCACGGTTTGGTGTTGCCGGCGATGTCGTCGGCCTCGGTGTGGATCCAGCTCATGCTGGCGACGTCGAGGGACAGCGGCTTGTAGTAGCGCAGGCCGCCGCGGCTCAGCTGGATCTCCGGGGCGTCCCACAGCATGTCCGGGCAGCTGGTGTCCGTGAGCTCGTAGAGCGTCTCGGACGGGGCGCACCAGCCGCCGCTCGCGACCAGGTCGCCCTGGGGCAGCCGGGACTGGCTGGAGGCGACCATGGCCACGGTGGTGCCCTCGGGCGCGCTGCTGGAGTCCGTGACGATCGTGTCCGCCGGGTACGGGTGGTGATAGCTGATCACCTGGCCCACGCCGCCGCCTGCGGTCTTGAGGGCGGTTGCGCGGGAGTTGATGCCCTTGACCACGTCGTCGAAGACCAGGTCCGAGCCGGGGGTGTAGCCGGGGACGTCCACCGCGGCGGTGATGGTGGTGCCCGGGGGCGGGGCCTCCGGCAGGACGCGCGGCTGCGCGCGGCGTACGGCGCGCAGGTTGAGCGCGGGGCGGGTCGGCACGACCACACCACCGCCGGCGGATGCCGTCGCGGTGGTCTCCGGAGCGGCCGGCGCCTCCGGGGCGGCCGGGGCGGCGGGGGTCTCGGTGGCGGCGGCGGTCGGCTCGGCCGGCTGCTCGCCCTCCGGGGCGGCCGGGGTGCCCTGCTCGCCGCGGACCTGGGCGGCCAGGGTCTCGATCTCGGCGGCGGCCTGGGTGGCGGCCTCCACGCGGGCGGTCTGCTCGGTGCGGATGTCCTCGACGCAGGCGGCCAGGGAGCGCATGCGGCCCATGGCGTCGCCGTCGATGACGTCCTGACCGGAGAGGGCGGCGAATGCGGCGCGGGCCCCGTCGAGGGCCTGGGCCAGGGCCTCGTCATCGAGGGCGGTGACGTCCTCGGGGATGTCGAATTCCATGGACGAATCTCCAGCGGAGTGCGTTGGAGACTCGGCCCTAAACCAGCAGTCGCAGAGGCATCTTAGCCCGTCACGGGAGGTGGCGGGCTGGTCGTGTCAAGTGGGCGGCCTGCGGGGGCCGTCGAGGGGCTGCCGCGCCCCGGGCGCTGGTGGGCGGCCCGGGGCGTGCGGCAGGGCGTTACGCGGGCGCCTGCTCGGTCTTGGTGAGGTCCGCGGCGGGCGCCCTGGGGGGCGGGGTGTACGACGGTGCCGGTCTCTCGTTCCCGGACGACCGCGCCGTCCAGGGTCTCGGCGTGGGCGACGGCCTCGGCCTGGTCGCTGTGGGCGAACACCACAGCGCCCGCTCCGCCGTCCGTGGCCACCTCATACGTCTCCTTATGGAAGACGATTTCGTTGGTGCCCTTGATGCGGACGGCGCTGCCCTTGTACCGCGGGGTCACGGTGATGGCGGTCGGCTTGCTGCCGCTGGTGAAGGCGACGCGGCCACGGCCGGCCTCCATGGCCACCTCGAACTGTGTACGGCCGCGCTGGTTGCAGGCGCATCCCATGGCTACTGGTCCCCCTTCGGGTTGGTGATGGTGGTGGGCGCGAGGACGGCGGCGGTCATGGCCTCCACCTCCGCGCGTCGTTCGGTCTCGCGGCGGGCGAGGGCGGCGGACAGGCCGTCAAGGAACGTCGGGTCGTCGAGCAGCGCGGCCGGGTTGTCCGGGACGTGTCCGGGCACGGTGTCCGGACTGTGTCGGCGCAGGCCAGAGACCATCCCGTCCATCGCCTCCGCGCCCAGGGTGTAGAGGCGTCCGGAGATGTCCGCCTGCTGTCCGGGCACGGTGTCCGGGTTGTCCAGGACGGCGGCGGCGCTGGCGGCAAGGGCGAGGTTGCCGCGCTCCACGACGGAGGCGAGCAGCGGGGAGGAGTGACCGGGCACGGGTACGGACAGGACCGCCCGCAGCTGCCAGCGGCCATCCCCGCCCTTCTTCATGTGATAGCTGGGCTGGCACCCCATGAACACGGTTCGGTCCCAGTCCGAGAGCCAGGGCGCGGCGGCACCGGAGAACCACATGCCCCTGCCGTTCATCCCCACGGTGACGATGCCGGCGACGGTCCTACTGTCGTCGAACTGGCACGCCACGTCGTTGCACTCCGCCCCGTCCCGGGAGTGGGGGGCGTTCATGGTGAAGGCGCCCCCCTTGACGGTCTCCCCGTTGTCGAGCTTGAAGCGGGCGCGCAGGAAGTGCGTGGTGTCGATGTCGCCGAGGCTCTCGATGGTCAGCTTCCGGTTGGAGAACCCGGCGTGCGGCTCCCCGGCCTGGGCCACCCACCCGTAGATCCGGCCGTCCGCGTAGTGCACCCCGCCGCTCCCTGGCGGCAGTTCCTCCTCCGTGGGCTCCGCGAACCACGCGGCCGGCATGGGCGGCAGGTCGCGCATGGCCGTCCAGGCGGACGCCACCAGCTCCGTCAGGGCCGCGTCCTCCCCGTCCCCCACAGCGGAGGCGGCCACCTCCGGGCCCTCCGGGATGGTGGAGGCGCCGACGTACAGGCCGGCGGCCAGGCGCACCAGTTGGCCCTCCCTGCTGGCGGCGCGCAGGTGCTTGCGTGCGGTCTCCACGGTGAGGCCGAGGGCCTTGGCGATCTCGCCCGCGCCGACGGGGCCGGGGCAGGCGCGTACGTACTTGATGACGCGCTGGCGGGTCTCCCCCGGGGCGGAGGCGGCGGTGAGGGCGGCGGTCACCGCGGCGGCGGCCTCCTCGTCCACCTCGGGCGGGTCCAGCACGATGCGCGCCTGGTCGTAGGCGGGCATGCTCACGAGGGTGGCGCCGCGGACGCGGGCCTTGGTGATGCGCACCAGGAAGTCCCCGGCCTGCTCGGAGTGCAGGACAACTCCGTCTTCGTCGTCCGGGTCGCCGGCCGCGGCCGTCAGCTTGGGCAGGCGGGCCCCGTCGAACACTGCCAGGGCGGCGGCGGAGATCCGGCCGCCGGGGCCGGTGATGAGCTGGGCCAGGGACTGGCGGCGGGTGAAGGACGTTCCGGCGGCGGTGGCCTCCACGCTGGTGGCGGCGTTGATGACCCACGCCCCGTCAGGCAGACGCATCACGCTGGCGTACGGGATGGACGCGGCGAGCACCAGCATGCCGTCCTCGTCCTCCGTGAGCGTCTTGTCCACGAACTCCACGTCGACGGAGTCGAGATCGACGGACACGCCCAGTGGGGCCTCCTGCTCCAGCAGGGTCACGGCGTCGTATCCGGCGCGCTGGGAGAGATAGAGGACGCCGGTGCCGGTGAGGCGGTCGCCGTCCCGGCCGTACTTGCCGATGGCGCCGGCGAGTTCGGCGCCCTCGTGGCCCATGCCCATCTCCTCCGCGTACTGGAGGGGCCAGGGCCCGGAGCCGTCCCAGTACAGGGCCTTGGGCGCGAAGATCCGGCCGTCACCGGTCTCGGTGTTCTCGAATGCCAGGGCCGCGCCGTCCGGGGTGGACCAGGTGCGGACCGGCAGCGCGGCCGTCAGGGCCGCGGCGGTCGGGTTGTCCATGGGGGGCTCCTCCTCGGGGCCAAGTGGGATGTCCGTGGCCTCGCCGGCGAAAGCGACGCGGATACGGTCGAAGGTGAGCGGGCCCAGGCGGTCGGCCATGGCCTCAAGGGGCCATGTGTCCTTGGTGTAGGCGCCGGTGGTGTGGGCGACCCAGGGGGTGTGCTGGCGGGGCAGGTCCGGGTTGTTGTGGCCGTCTTCCAGGGCGTCCTGGGCGATAAGGCGTGCCTCGTGCAGGGTGGCCGTCTCGTCGCCGGCGTCCGGGTCGTCGCCCACGGCCCACACCCAGGCGGGGTCTTCGCTGGCGGGGTTCCAGTGGTTGACGCCGAACGCCACGGCGGGGACGGGCCCGGGCAGGTTCTGGGCGCGGGCCCGTACGCCGGCGATCAGCTCGTTGCGCTGGTCCTCGTCCCAGTCGGCGGCGGTGCCGAGGAACCACAGGGTGCAGTGCAGCTCCTCCGCGGGCTCCCCGTCGTCGAGGGCCAGGCGCTCCACGTCCTGGGCGCTGGGGACGAGGGCGATCATGGCGCCGGTGTGCTCGGTCGCCGCGGCTGCCATGGATTCGTTAGCGCGGCCTCGTCCGGCGTCTGGTAATGCCAGGGCGGAGGCGCTGCGGTCCGGGGCGTGCTGGAGGCGCAGGATGCACCGGCAGTTGCACACCTCGGCGGGCGGGGCCGACGGGTCGCCCGGGTGCTGCATGTCCACGCCGCCCACCTCGAACGTGTCGTCGAGGAGGCGCAGGAACCCGTCCACGTCGTGGTGGGTGTCCCGTACGCGGCTGTCCCGGCGGGTCTGCCACTGCTTGACGATCGGGCGGTCCGGGCCGGTGAGGGCCTGGGCCGCGGCGAGGGTGGCGGTGTTCCAGGCGCGGGCCGCCTCGGTGGTCGAGATCAGCGCTTCCCGGCCCTCCCCGAGCTGCGCCCCCTCTCGGGCGAATACGGCCAGCAGGCGGGCGCGCAGGGCCTCCACGCCCTCCCCTGCATCCACGCCTGTGGCGAGCTCGCGCACGGCCACCTCGGCGAGGCGGTCACCCACGGCGCGCAGCAGGTGCTCCGTGCTGGTGACGTACTGGCTGATGCCGTCCGGGAGTTCCTCGTCGCGGTCGTGGCGGCCGGGCAGGTCGTCCCACCCGTCCGGCAGGGTCGCGTCCACCTGGTCGGCGGCCGTGTGGGCGGCCGTCTCGGTCACGCCGAGGAGGCGGCGCACCAGGCGCGGCACCCGCTGGCGGAACATCGCCCCGATACGGGACACGCTGAAGCGGGCGGCCACCAGCTCCGTGGCGTCCTCCAGCGCGGCGGCGAACTCCTCGGCCACCTCCTCCAGTACGGCGCGCACCTCTGCCGCTACGTCCTCCTCGGCGGCGGCCAGGGCCTCCTCCAGCTCATCCATGGCGCTCCACCTCCCGGGAGGGGTGCGGGGCCTGGTCGGTGGCCGGCTGGTCCTTGAGGAGTCCGCGCTCGCGCTGGCGCCAGGCGTGCAGCTCCTCCCACAGCTCCACGCCCGGGCACTTGCTGCACCAGCCGTGCACCTGGTGGGCGATGAGGCTGTGCTCCGGGGGCGCTTGCCGCACCACGGGGCGGCCGGTGGGGATGGTGTCGGTGGTGTCAGCCACGGTCGGAGTCCTCCAGCGTGGGGTGGGGGGTGGCGTCACATGCGGTGCAGTGGGCCCAGCCGCCGGCCTTGCGCTGCTCCCCGCTGTCGGTGAACAGGCGGACGGTGACGACGGTCAGGGCCTCCTGGCCGCACACGGGGCACAGGTGGTCATGCGTGGCGGCCAGGTCCACGGTGTTGGAGCGGGCGGCGGAGACGGCCAGGGCGGCCTGCTCGGCCTCGTGCCGCCTGTTCTCACGAGCGCGCCAGGCCACGACCTCCTCGGCCGGGTCGTGGTCAGGGCAGTGGGAGCACCAGCCGTGTACGCGGTGGGCGGCCGTGCTGTGGCCCCAGGGCGCGGCCGGGGTGGCGGTGGTGAGGTCCGGCGGCGGGCTCGGGTTACACATCGTGGGCCGCTCCTTCCTCGAGGGCCGCCGTGTTGGGGCACGGCTCCACGCGGCTGATGTAGACGGCGGCCGGCCGGCCGCTGCTGATGACCCGGCCGCCGGCGTCCCGGACCTGGAACGCGGTGACGCCGTCCAGGCGGGTCTCACGAGTGACGGCCAGGCCCTGGCAGTGGGGGCACAGGTCCAGGCGCGTGCGGTGCTCGGGGCACTGGTCAGCCGACACGGGACACCTCCGGGGGGTCGCAGGTCTCGCACCATGCCCAGTAGCCGACCGTGGCCACGCCCTCCGGGGTGAGCAGGACGATCTCCCCGGCCAGCAGGGTGTACGCCTTGCAGGTGGAGCACCACTCGGCGCTCACGTTGGCCGCCGCGGCGGTGACTTCCACCTCGGCGGGGCGTGGCTCGGTCGGCCGGCGCGTCATGCCGCCAGCCCCAGGCAGGAGGACCGCAGCAGGCGCACGGTCTCCTCATACGTGTGCTTCATGCGGGCGGCGATGAGGGCGCGGGCGTAGTTGTCCAGGGTGTCGATCAGGCATTCCGCCTCGAACCCGTACCGCTGGGCCATCTCCGGGACGCGGTCCCAGGCGCCGACGAGGAGGTGCCACTGGTCGACCTGCTCGTCCGAGACGGGGAACACGGTGTGCAGTTCCCCGGGGGCGATCTGCCGGGACCGGCCGCGCTCGCTGCGCGGGCAGGCCGGCTTGACGCGGATCTTCTCGCCGGCCATGCACATGGCGTTGTGGATCACGCCGTCGATGGCGGCCAGGATCGTCTGGTTGCGCAGCACCCGAGCGTCCTCGGGGGCCGGGACAACCGCCGCGGCGGCGGTGGCCTCCGGGGCCTGCTCGGCCGGGTCGTCGGTGGGCTGCTCTGGTTCGGCGTTGCTCTCGTCCACCGGCAGCTGGGGGTCCTGGCCGTCCTGCGGCTGCTTCTGGCGGCGGGCCTGCTCCTCCTCGGTGGGGGCGTCCGCGTCGGTGAAACCGGTCTCCCGGCGCAGCGCGGAATCCGAGATGGCGCCGGCCTCATGGACCTTGAGGGCGGTCTCTGCGCGGTTGGTGCGCACGCGCAGGGGGCTGGTGTCGTGCCAGACCAGGCACTCGTAGGCGTCCTCGACGTTCTCGGCCTCCAGGAGCGGCTGGAGGTACTGGGTCGTCAGGGCGTCAGCGACGGTGCCCAGCTTGGGCTCCACGCCCAGGGTGATGGCCTCGTCCTTGAGTGCCCACTGGCCCCAGTGGTTGATGTCGCCCTGGCCCAGCAGGATTTCTGAGGGGACCTCAAGGCCGTTGGCGAATCGGCGGATTGCCTCCTCGCGGAGCTGGATGGCCAGCGTGTCGAAATCGGACTCGAAGGTGAGGCGCTTGATGTTGGGGATCTGGTCGGCCGGCACCTCCAGGATGATCGGGACGGTGGCGGCGGCGCTGTCGGGTTCCTTGTAGGCGGTCTCGGCGACCGTCATCAGGACCTCGATCAGGTCGTCCTCCTCGTTCTGCTGGCCCGGGGTGGTGGGGAACTTGGTGCCCTGGGGGACGAGGACGATGCCGCGGCCGGTCAGCCGGGAGCGCGCGATGGCGGCCACCGCGGCGTTGAGGAGCTTCAGCTCCTCCAGCAGGCCGAGGCTGGAGCGTACGGAGCTGTCGGCTTCCAGGTGGCGGCGAGGGTGGCTCTCCCATACGCGGATGGCCACGGGCTCGCTGGAGTCCAGGGGGGTGTTGTCGTCCTCTGCGCCGGGGATGGCGACCTCTTCCCCGTCGATCTCGGCGACCAGCTTGGTGCCCTGCGGCTTGACCTCCTGGGTGGACAGCACACGCCAGTCCGCGCCGATCTCGTTGCCGCGGGCGTCCTGCTTGGGGCGGACGATGATCCATCCCTCACCGGGCACGACCAGGTGCGGGCCGAAGGCGCCGAGGAGCTGCGCCTGGCCGCCGGGGCCGCCGGCGATCTCGGCGACCAGCTCGGACGCGCGATGGGTGGCGGGGAGGGGGACCACCTTGCCCTCTTTGTCGCGGCGGCCGGCGAACAGCAGGGCCCGGCTCATGGCGTTGGAGTACCAGCGGGCGGCGAACCGCACCTCTGGCGTCTCGTCGTAGAACAGCCAGGCGCGCTCTTGCCAGGAGCCGTCAACGGGCTTGGTGCGCAGGCGGCGGGCGGTGTAGCGGGCGGCGGAGGCCGTCAGCTCCCCGCGCGGGCCGGTGAGGGCGGTCATCCGTGCACCCGGCTCAGCATGTCGTCCAGGCGGTTGAGGAGGACGGCCAGGCCGGCGACGGCCAGCCACTCCACGCCGTGGACGAGCAGGGGCGTGCCGGTGAAGGTGCCGGTGGCGAGGAGGTAGGTGGCGAGGAGCGCCCCGGACACCCACCAGCCCATGCAGTACACGCAGGAGATGAGGGTGACCACGGCGCTGCGTGTGGTGGAGTCCTGGCGGGCCTCGTGCCACGCGATGATCCGGTCTCGGGCCGGGTCAAGGATGGTGTCGTGGACGGCGAGCTGTGTGCCTCGGTAGCCGGCCAGCCCGAGCAGGGCGAGGTGGGTCAGGTCGATCAAGGTCGCCCCCTGGCGGAACGTGTGCTTCCGGTTTCGGTCGGCGGAGCATGATAGGCCACGCCGCCAACTGGTCCTGTGGGCGTGAACGTGCAGGTCAGCGCCAGGAGTTCGATCACACGGGCGCTGGTAGCGTGTGCCGGGTTCCGAGCGGGGACAGGCGGGCGCCGGCGGAAGTGCCGATGCAGTGCCCGGGCGGCGCAGGGGTAGACGCACCCTGCCCGCCGGCGCCCCACCTCGCGCCTGGGCCGCCCGTACGATCAGGGCATGGACCGCGAGGAAGTCACCGCCGAGTTGCTGGCCGCTCTCCGCCCGGGGCCGACGCCCCCACACGTCACGCTGGAGACTGCCGACGGGGGTACAGAATTGCTGTTCTACGGCGATGACCCGGCGTTCACCCCCGGAGGCGTGATGCTCATCCCGGCCGCCGTCATGGACACCGACCCCATCTAGCGCACCTCGCGCGCCCCCTGAACTGCTCCTAGAAACCCCTGCCGCGCCCGTGCGCCCGCTTCTACCGTGGGTGTATGTCCGGTTATGGCGAGATAGCCCGAGACGTCCTGACGGGTCGTCTGGAGGCCCTGGAGGGGCCGCCGCTGCGCCTGGTGGAGGTGCCCGCGGCTGACGGCGGCCTGGACCTGCTGATCTACGACGAGCGCGGCGCGCTGGTGGACGTGTCCTATGTGCCGGCGGAGCTGATGGACGCGCCGGCCCTGGAGGCGTCCTGAGACTGAGGCGGCCGGGGCGGGCGCCTCCCGCGCCAACGGGACTGCAAGGGCGCCGCACCCCGGCCGTGGTTGGAACTTCAGAGTGAAGCAGGGCTCTCCACATAAAAGGAGAGGTGGAACGAGCAGGACGGTAGCGGCCCACCAGGGCGTGCCGCCAGCCGGGTTGGGACACGGCTGCATCAACCCTGGCCAGGGCGGCAGAGCGGATATGCCAGCGGTCCTCACTTGGTGGCGGGCAGGCCCTGGGTCGTGGGGCGGGCGTATCGAGCAGCGGCGCGGGAGGGGCGGCCGTCGCGCTGTCCGCCGGGGGCGTGGACCTTGGAGGTGGTCAGGTGGTCCGCGTACATGGCCATGGCGACGGCGTCGCCGCGGTCCGGGGAGCGGCCGAGGCGGGCGACCACGTCGTCCTTGGGCTCCACTTTGATCTTGGGTGGCACGCCGGTGGTGATGTCCCACGTCGGTGTCGTCAGGTCTGAGACCAGCAGGTCGTCCGGGGGGAGGGCGAGCTGGGCGCCGAACGCGGGGTCGAGCAGCTCCCGCAGCTTCCAGTAGGCGGCGCTGCGGGTGTTGGTGAACCCGTATTGCCCGTCACGGGTGCGCAGCTTGGTCTTGGCCGCGCCTGTGTAGGCGAGGACGGGCACGCGCAGCTCCCGGGAGCGGTCGATGACGCCTCCGCCGACGCCCACGGAGTCCACGACGGCGACGGCGCCGCCGGGCTCCTCGCCCAGGGCGGCCTGGACGCGGGCGGTGGTCTGCATGGTGTCCTCGCGGTCGTGGATCTCCAGCTCGGCGATGATCAGGGCCAGGCGGTGGGCCAGGACGGTGGAGTCTCCACCGGAGCGGGCGACGTCCACGCCGATGACGCTGCGGCCGTCCGGGGCGGGGCGGCCGGCCTGGTCCCACTCGTGCCACCGCTCGATCGCTGCGTCCACCCAGGCGAGCGGGATGACGCTGTCCTCGTCGCTGGCGTGGAACTCCCCCAGGACGCGGTTGGCGTACATGGCACTGTCCCGGCCCCACTGGCGGGCGCGCTGCTCGGCCCAGTCCTCACTGATGCGGCCGGCGGCGATGGCCTCCTCAAGGGTGACGTGGCGGGCGTGCCAGTCCTCCAGGCCGGCCGCCCGCTTGTGGATCTCGTAGAACCGTCCGGCGGGCGGGCCCGGGGTGCTGATGGCCAGGGCGAACGCTTCCGGGAGGCCGTCCATGCGGCCACCGGAGAACGCGCCTTCAATGGCGTCCCAGGTGCCGTCTGGGACGACCTTGGCCTCATCAATCAGGTAGAACAGGCTGTCCGCGTGGGCGCCCTCGATCAGCTCCGGCTTGTTGGACGCCACCGGGGAGGCGGCGCCGTGCACCAACTTGAGGTTGAGGCGCAGCAGCTCCGACAACTCGGAGAAGGGTTCACGCCCGAGGACGTCCCAGCGGATACGGCGGGCCCACTTGTGGATCTCGGGCCACAGGTACACCGTCAGGTGCCTCCACGCGGACGCGGTGGTGAGGACCTTCCAGTCGTAGCCGGCGGCCTCCCTCGTGGTGGCGAACCACAGCACCGCCAGGGAGGCAACGCCGGTCTTGCCCAGGCCGTGGGGGCCACGGGCGGCCACGCGCCGATGCTTCGTCAGGGCGCCCAGGATGTCGCCCTGGTAGACGGTGATCCCGCCGTCCTCGCCCCAGTCGATGACCTCCCGCGCCCAGGCGGCGGGCCGGTACAGGTACCGCTCCGCCGCCTGCATGCGCCGCTCCAGCCGGGCCAGGTGCGGCCGCCAGGACGGTGGCGCCTTACGGGCCAGCTCCAGGCGCTGCGCCCGGCTCAGGCGCCGGTATGCCGCCTCCGCTTCAGGCGTCAGCACCGACCGCCCCCAGCTCCGCGTCGTCGCCGGCCGGGGTGGCGCTGATGATCGCCAGCAGGTCGTCCGCCGTGATCTGCCCGGTGACGTCCAGGTCCAGCTTGTCCGGCTCGGCCAGGCCCCACAGCTTCACGATGCGGTCCACCAGCCGGGCCGCGGTCTCCACCGCCTTCAAGTCGCCCTTGAGGGCCTTGGGCCACACGGCCGCCAGCAGCCGCTGGTAGCGCATGGCCTGGAGCTCGCGCAGCTGCTGCGCCTTGTCCTTGAGGTTGGTCAGGTTCGCGGACAGGGCGCGGTCCACGTCCGTGTGGGCGGCCCCCCTGCTCGCGTAGCCGAGACGCTCGGCGATCGTGTCGTAGTCCACGCCGGCCAGCACCATGCCGATGGCCTTGGTACGCCGCTCCGCCACCTGGGCGCGCTTGGCCCTGCTCGCGCTCATCCGGTGCCCTCCGTTCGCATATCCCTATTGGTTCGCATGACCGAACGCTCAGCCGGACATGAGCCGGTGCAACTCCTCCCGCCGGTACGGGTCGGCGTCGAAGCAGCCGGTATAGGAGGCGGTGACCATGACCGCGCCTGGCTTGCGGGCGCCTCGGTGGGCCAGGCAGCCGTGTTCGGAGCGGATGACGCAGGCCGCGCCGAGCGGGGCCAGGTGCTCGTCCAGGGCGGCGGTCACCTGGCGGGTGAGGTCTTCCTGGGTCTGGAGGCGGCGGGCGTACACGTCCAGGACGCGCGGCAGCTTGGACAGCCCGGCCACCGGGTCCCCGAGGCGGGGCTGATACGCGATGTCGGCGTGCCCGGTGAACGGGAGCAGGTGGTGGGCGCACAGGCTGGTGAAGGGGACGCCGGTGACGACGATGGGCGTGCCGGCGTGCTCGGCCGGGAACGTGCGGGCGAGGTGCTGGGCGGGGTCCTCGTCGTAGCCGGCCGTCATCTCGTTGAGCGCCCGGAGCACGCGGTCCGGGGTGTCGACCACGTCCGGGGCGGCCGGGTCCAGGCCGCGGGCGGCCAGCCAGGCGCGCACCCCGGCCTTGAGCGCCACGGCCCCGGGCAGCGGGTCCCCCGGGTAGGCGGAGGCGGGGAGCTGGATGGTGCGCCCCTTGCGGGGGTTGAGGGCGCCCGGGGCGACGTTGAGGCCCTGCGGCTCGTCGGTGGTGGTCATGGCTCATCGGCCTTTCTCGTCGCCCCAGATGGCGACATGGAGGCGGGGCGAGACGTTGAAACCGGCGGCGATGGCCGGGTCGGCGAGCTCGCTGAGGCGGCGGGTGATGGTGGCGTTGTCGGTGCCCTCGGGCATGATCCAAACGCGCTCCGGGTCGATGGCGTGGGCGGCGGTGAACGCCTGTACCTCGCGGAGGTCGTCCAGGCCGCGGCACACGAACTTGAAGCAGGCTTTGCGGGTGTCATGGAGGGCGTACAGGGCGCCCGGGCGGATGCGCTTCTCCGCGGGGTCCCCGGCGTGGGCGAGCTTGGGTGAGACGTTGAAGCGGGTGACCCAGCGGGCGGTGTGCTCGGTGGGCTCCTGGGTGCCGTTGGTCTCCACCTCGATCTCCGCCCCGGCGAGGATGAGCGCGCCGAGGAGGGCCCGCCAGCCGTCTTTGCGCTGATGGAGGAGGGGTTCACCGCCGGTGATGACGACCATGGCGGGGTCGCCCTGCAGGGCGTGGGCCAGGATCTGGTGGATGGGGCGGCGGGTGAGGGTCTCGCGCAGGTTGTAGCGGCCGGCGTCCCAGGTCTCTGGGGTGTCGCACCAGGTGCACGTCAGGTTGCAGCCGCCGAGGCGGATGAACGAGCAGCGGCGGCCGGTGCTCGGTCCCTCGCCTTGCACGGTGGGCCCGAAGACCTCCCGGACGACGAGGGTGTCGTTGGTGTCGACGTCCAGGGCGGTCACGAGGCGTCCTCGAACGGGTCGGTCTGCTCCCAGGTGGCGCCGTTGGCGTGGGTCTCTGTGATGTGGACGCGGGAGATGTAAGCGCGGTAGGCGTGGTCCAGGCCGAACAGGATGTCGCCGGCGACGTGGGCGAGTAGCTCAGCTGTGGCCTCCACGGTGGGCCAGCGGGTCACCTCGTAGACCTTGGAGCCGTGGGCGCGCAGGATGGGCAGGAGGGCGTCCTGAGCGCCGAGCATGGCGCCGTGGTCCAGGTGCTGGTCGATCCAGGCGCGCAGCTCCTTCTTGAAGGCGCCGAACTCCACGACCATCCCGGCCGGGGACAGGTCCGGGGCGGCCACGGTGACCTCCGCCCACCAGGAGTGGCCGTGGAGGGACTGGCACTTGCCGGGCAGGTGCGGGAGGCGGTGCGCCGTCTCGAAGTTGTGGCGGATCGTCACGAGGTTGGTCATGGCTGGAGCTCCGTGTGGTGGGGGCGGGCGACGGTGTAGCGGGTGGTTCCGGTGTCGTGGCCGATGGCGTCGCGGACGCCGATGACGTCCAGGTGGACGGCGCGCAGCCGGTAGTGGCCGCCCCAGCTCTCCCAGGCGTGGTCTACGTAGCCGTCCAGGTGGGCGAACAGGCGGTCGGCGATGTCCTCGTTGGTGGCGTCTTTGAACACGGCCCGGGTCAGGGCGTGGATGTACCGCTCCAGGGCCTGGTTGGTGTCGGCGAACGAGGGGTAGCCGTGGCGGCCGATCGTGTCGTAGACGACGGTGACGGCGCCGGTGTGGGAGTGGGCGCGCAGGTTCATGGCCCGGTTGACGTTGGTGAAGAAGACGGCGATGGGGCCGACCGTGACGGTGCGGTCCAGCACCTCGGCGGCCGGGGCCGGCTGCTCGGGCTCGGGTGTGGTCATGCTCGTGCTTCCTGCTGGAGGGTGCGGACGCCGCCAGCTGCGCGGCGCAGGTTGGTGGTGGTGGACTCCGCCAGGTACAGGTGGAGTCCGGGCGCGGCCTGGGCGCCGTTGCGGGTTACGGCGTTGTGCGGGCCGGGCGGGATGGCGATGGGGCCGTGGCGGGCGCGGATGTACGCCTCGAAGCGGCGCCAGGCGACCGCCGCGGTGACGGCTGCCGCGGTGTTGTCCTGGGTGGCCTTGGACGCGAACGCCAGCGGGTTGGCGTGGTGGTGGCGGATGAGGTCCCGGTGCTGGAGCAGGGCCTGGCGGTCGCGCTGGAGGAGGGTCACCCACCGGCCGGTGGCGTTGTCGAAAAGGCGGATGATCCCGAAACGGAACCCGGCGGTCCAGGTGGAGGAGTCCACGGAGTAGAACGGGAACTCCCGCAGGGCCCGGTCCACGGTGAGGCCGAACCCGTGGAAGACGGCGCGGCCATCCGCGATGCGGAACACCTTGTCCAACCAGGTGAGGACGTCCGGAAGAGGGTTGCCGAGGAGCTTGCCGAGGGCGATGTACGTGTATCCCTCGTCCAGGTAGCGCTCCAGCCAGTGCCAGGGCTCCCCGGTGTGGAAGACGGGGATCGGCTCCAGGCCGTGCTCCTGCTCCAGCCGCTTCTGGTTGCGCCAGGTGGCCTCTGGGGCGCCGATCACGTCCAGGTTGGCGTACAGGGTCAGCCGGCGGTCGTGCTGGTGGCACCACGCGGCGTAGTCCTCGACGGTGAGGGTGATGCCGAGGGTGCGCGCGGAGTGCGCCCCGGAGTCCCCGAACACCTGGGTCGGGCCCACGTGCAGCTCCTCCAAGAAGGGCGCGAAGATCGGCGTGCGGAAGTACGCGTATGAGGTCAGGGCCTTGAACGGCTGCGGGGTGCTCATGCCGCGGCCCCGGCCCGGGCCGTCTCCACCTCGTTCAACAGGCCGAGGAGCTTGGCGCCGTCGTCCTGGCCGGGGTGGGCGTCCAGGGCAGCGCGCCAGCGGTCGAACACGGCGTGAGGCACGCGGAGGCTGATGACGGGGTTGAACACTTCCGGGTTGGTGTCCAGGTCGCCGTCCTCGTCGCCGGCGGCCCGGGCGGAGCGCTCCGGGGCGCCGCGCACGGGCTCGTCGTCGTCGGGCAGGTCCACCAGGGCGGTGATGTCGGCGACGTCCTGGTCGCTGTAGCCGGTGCCGTCGACGTCGCCGAGGGTGCCGAGCAGCTCGGCCAGGCCGGCGTAGTCGTACGTTCCAAGGTCTGAGGTGCGGTTGTCGGCGAGGTTCACGCGCAGCGCCGTCTTGTCGTCGCACTCCACGACGTCGCAGCGCGCGGCCGGGACCCAGTGCGGGCTGTTCCGGCAGACGCCGCAGGCCTTGACGCCGCAGTCGCCGGGGCCGTGCTCGAAGAGGGCTTGACGGGTGTGGTTGCCGGCGAGCACCACGAGGGCGCCGTCAGGCTGCTGACGGACCACCAGGCCGCGGTACTGCCCGTTCTTGCGCAGGCTGGCCAGGATCGCCGGCACGTCGCCGCGCTTTGCGTTGCCTGGGTACGGCGTGAGCCGGTCCACCGGGATGGTGTCGGTGCGCAGGTAGGTGGCGGAGGTCATTTGGGGGAGTCCTCTCGGGTCGGGCGGGTGAGTTCCAGCAGCCAGGCGAGGCGGGCGCCGTCGTCGGCGGAGCGGGGGCAGGTGGCGGTGGCGGCGTAGAACTCATCCCGGACGGCGGGCGGGATGCGCAGGCGCAGCACGGGCCACAGGCCGCTCCCCTGCTCGTCGTCGCCGGTGGCGTCCCCGGCCGGGACGGCGGCGCGGGCCGGCTGCTCGTCGCCGTAGTCCTCGCGCGGGGCGTAGGTGTCGGCCAGTTCCTCGAGGGAGGGGGGCGGTGCCAGCAGGCGCTCCACGTCCGCGTCGCTGTAGCCGGTGCCGTCCAGGTCCGGCAGGTAGGAGAGCAGCTCGACCAGGCCGTCCAGGTCCCAGTCGCCTTTCTCGGCGGCCCGGTTGTCCACGAGGTTGATCCGGCGCGCGGTCTCCTCGTCGCACTCCACGATCTCGACGCGCGCGGCGGGGGCCCAGGGGAGGCCGTGGCAGACGGCGCAGTCGGCGTCCGGGCGGGCAGCGGTGGGGATGGAGGAGGTGCAGGGGCCGCGGCCGTGGAGGGCGAGCGCCAGCATGGTGTGGTTGCCGGCGAGGACGACCAGGCCGTCCGGCGTCTGGCGGGCGATGAGGGAGCGGTACTGCCCGCTGGCGCGCAGGCTCTCCAGGATGAGGCGCACGTCGCCCTTGCGGGCGTTGCCCGGGTACAGGCTCAGGTCTTCCAGCGGCACCTGTTCGGTGCGCACGTACGTCGCCTGTGACATGGGCTTATCCCCCTGCTCGGTGTCCTGGGCGACGGAGAAGGATAAGCGGAAGCGCAAGTTCCGCCTGGGGGTGTGGTGGTGGACGGTGGGCGTACAGTGCCCGCCGCGCCGTTCCCGACTGTGAGGAGTGCCGTCGATGCCTGTGCCGAGCTGCCCGCCCCCGCCACCGCCGCCCACCCACGTGCGCGTGTTCGCCGAGGCGAGGGTGGAGGCGTTCCCCTACAGCGCGTGGAAGGTGGTCACCCGGCAGGAGTGGGCGGCCTCCAGCCGGGAGCAGCGCGAGGAGTGGAGGCTGGAGGCCGCCATGTGCCTGTTGAGCACCATTGCTATGGAGAAGGGCGTGGGCGCGGCGGTCAGGGCTCGGGTCACGTACTGACCCGGTCCCGGCGGCGGGCGTCCTGCTCGGCCTGCCACTGGCGGAACGTGCGGCCCTGCATGCGCCGGCGGAACTGCGGGATGTTGTTGGATGGGATGCCGACGGGGGCGGGGCCGAGGACGGCCAGGAGGTCGCTGGAGTCCTGGGAGTGCCAGCCGTCCGCGCGGATGGCGGCCTCATCCGGGTACACGTCGGCGACGCGGTCCCTGCTCGGGTCCAGCAGGTGGTCCTCCCGGCCGCCGTAGCTGTAGACCCAGCGGAAGTTGGCAGGCGGGTTGGGCGCCACCATGCGCTTTAGCCGGCTGACTTCCTTGGTGTACGCGTAGAAGTTGACGCCGGGCCGGAAGATCATGATGCGGAGCCAGGCGGCCAGGTAGTGGTCACTGAAAAAATCGCCGGCGTCGTGTACGCGCACCCACCCGCCCTGGTGGCGTGGGTGGGCGAGCTCGGCGGCCATCTGGCGTTGCCAGCCGGGCAGGTCGTCCAGGACGTACTCCAGGTTTCGCTGGTGGCGGTCGACCACGCCCGGGAACAGGTAGGTCCCCTGGCGCGCGTAGCAAGCCAGGGCGCAGACGCCGGCCTCCGGACAGGTCTTGACGGTGCGTCCGTCGCGCAGCCGGGTGGCCAGGGCCGGGAGGGTCCAGTTCCAAATGCCCTCGTCGCGCAGCTCGCTGTT
This sequence comes from Streptomyces sp. SAI-127, assembly GCF_029894425.1. Taxonomy (NCBI): domain Bacteria; kingdom Bacillati; phylum Actinomycetota; class Actinomycetes; order Kitasatosporales; family Streptomycetaceae; genus Streptomyces; species Streptomyces sp. SAI-127. Next base: position 6,118,865 of record NZ_JARXYJ010000001.1, on the reverse strand, counting down.
CTGGGTCAGCAGCCGCTCAGGGCGGCGCAGGCGGCGCCGCCGAGGCGGGGCCAGGTCGACGGCCGTGCTCATGATTCGGGGGCGCCTGCGGCGCGCAGCAGGGCCTTGACGGTCACGACGCCGTCGTGGGCGTGGCGGGAGTCCAGGACGGCCACGAGGGTGCGCAGGGCGCGCAGCACGATGACGCTCGCGTCCTCCGCCTCGAACACCTCCCGGGCCGCGGACACGAGGCGGGCGGCCTCGTCGCGGTCGGCGGCCGGGTACGTGAGCAGCATGGACCGCATGCCGTCCGGCATGGGCGGGGCGACGGTGCCCGGGGCGGGGCCTTCCGGGATGGTGTCGCCGCTGGCCGGCGGCGCGCTCGAGGTGGCCGGCTGCGCCGGTGCCGTGTTCCCGGCCGGGGCGGCCTGCTCGGGCTCGGGCTCCTCGTCCTCCTCGTATGCCTCCTCGATGGCGGCCACCAGGTCGGCCAGGTCCTGGTCGGTGTAGCCGGTGCCGGCGAGGTCGCCGTCCAGACCGGCGATCAGCTCGGCCAGGGCCTCCTCGTCCCATCCCCCGGTCTGGGCTGCCTTGTTGTCCACCAGGTTGATGCGGGTGGCGGTGGCGTCGTCACAGGTGACGATCTCGCAGCGCGCGACGGGCGCCCATTCCTGGCCGCCGCACAGGGCGCAGGGCAGTTCCTCGCCGTCCACGGTGGTGGTGAGGCCGCAGGGGCCGGGGCCGTGGGCCAGCAGGGCCTGGAGGGTGTGGTTACCGGCGAGGACCACCAGGCCGTCGCCGGTGTCCCGGGCGATGAGGCTGCGGAACTGGCCGGTGCGCACGAGGCTTTGCAGGATGACGGCGGGGTCGCCGCGGCGGGCGTTGCCGGGGAAGGGGCGCAGGTCGCCGAGGGCGACGTCTTCGGTGCGGGCGTAGGTGGCCTGGCTCATGGGTGTTGTCCCTGCTCGGGGGCTGCTTGGGCAGCGGAGCAGGGTACGCCGGGCGGTGGGCGGGGCCCTGGGGACGAGGAGGGCCCGCACGGGCCGGAGGGGACGGCCAGGGCGGGCCCAGTGGGCGGGCGGTTACGGGCGGACGGCCTCCTGGTGGGCCAGGGCTTCCTCACAGTTGACGGTGCGGCAGCCCTCGGTGAGGTAGCAGCCGTGGACGCACCGGTCCCGGTTGTAGGGGTCCTCCTCGTTCCGGCGGGGGGCGCGGCGGGCGGGGACGGTGGGCCGCTTGTGCCAGCCCATCGGCTCGTCCTGGGTGTCCGGGTCCCAGTCGGCGACGGCGCGGGCCACCAGTTCCGGGTCCTTGGGGTAGCACCAGCCGTGCTCATACATCCATGCGCCGTCGTCGTGCTTAGGGATGGCCACCAGGCGGATGTTGAAGCCTTGCCACAGCCACACGTACCGGTGGGTGTCGTCCTCGGCGAGTTCGGTGCCCTCCCAGTGGGCGTCATAGCGGGGCGGGGTGTGCAGCTTCATGCGGGGCGCTCCGTGCGGGGTCGGGTGCGGTGGAGGGTACCGGCCGGGGCGGGACCCCGGCCGGGTGTTCAGCGGTGTTCGGACAGTGTCCGGACAGTGTCCGGGGCGGTGTCCGGACACGGGGCGGACATGTCCCCACCGGTGTCCGGCGGTTGAGGTTGCTGCTGGTCAGGCGTGTCCGGACGTGTCCGCGGGGGTGGTGTCCGGGGCGCGTCCGGTGGTGTCCGCGCGGGCGGCCAGGCGCGCGGCGGTGGCCAGGCACGCCTTGCAGCTCGGCGTGCGGCCGTCGTCGATGGGCTCGAAGTGCTGGAGGTCCCGGGCGCGGCTGGGCACGTAGCACAGGACGGCGTGAGCGTCCCGGTGCAGTCGGCCGGCGTTGAGGTCGTCCAGCAGGTAGATGTGGTCCCCACCCTGGGTGTAGCCGTCCAGGTGGCGGTGGCTGGTGTAGTTGTGGCGGACGTCCGCGCGCACGCCGTACGCGTCGCGCAGGACGGCCTGGAGGCGCTGCCACTCCTCGACCTTGCGGTGGCGCTCGGCTGCCTCGGCCTGGCGGCGTTGCTCCTGCTCGGCCTCCTGCTGGGCGAGGCGGGCGGTGGCGAGCGGCGGCGGGGGCGGGGTGGGCTCGGCGAGCGCGGCCAGGTACAGCAGATAGTGGTCCGGCCAGGTGAGGGGCCGGGAGTCCCCGGAGGGGCGGCCCAGGACTTCCGCTGCCCACTCCGGGTTGTGGGTCGGGCGGTTGAGGACGTGAGGCTGTACGAACGGGCCTGCCTCGCGGCGGGCGCGCTCGCGCAGCTCGGTGAGCTGCTCGTCCGTCAAGGCGGACGCTCGGGGGCGGTCGACGTCGACCCATTCCCAGGCGTGGCCCTTGATCTCGTCCGGGGCGTCGGGGTTGGTGATCAGGTCGCCGCCGTCGCCGCGCTTGAGCTCCCGGACGGTCACGGGGCCGGGGCCGCTGGTGATGATGTCGCCGACCTGGAGGTCGTCGGCCTGGATGCGCATGGGGTGCTCCCGGGGTGCAGGTCGGGGCGGCGGCGCGGGGTGCGCCGCCGCCAGCGGGGCGGGTCAGTCGGTGGTGGACTCGGCGGCCTCGGCGGTGTCCTCGACGTGGGCGCAGCGCAGGTCCTTGACCTCCTCCCACCCGTACTTGTCCTCCCAGGAGTAGCCGGTGGTGACGGCCACGGTCTTGGCGTTCGCCCGGACCACCTGGCGCCACTGGCCGCGGATCTTCACCTGGTCGTCCTTGTGGACGTTGTCGCGGCTGTACTGGCCGAACCGGCCCGCCTGGCGGGCCTGCTCCAGCAGCTCCTTGTCCCCCTCGATCCGGGTCACGAGGGTGGCGCGGTCTCCCTCGTACTGCTCGCGTACGACGCTGGGGCCGGGGGCGAGGCGGGCCAGGCGGCGGTCGATGCCGCGCACCTCGGCCTCCATGCGGTCCACGCGGCGCTTGATGACGTCCGGGCGCTCCCCGCGGGCCTCGGCGCGGTGGGATCCGGCGATGCGCTCGGGGATGACCTCCGCCTGGCGGGCCACCTGGGAGCCCTTGATGGCGGTGTCGATGGAGCGGTTGAGGAGGTTGCGGTGGGCCTGGCCGCGGCGGCCGGGCAGGACCGGCTGGCCCATGGGGATGTGCTCCACCATGGCGTTGGAGCGGGCGTGGAGGGCGGCGGACTCGGCGGTCAGGCGCTCGCCCTTGGCGGCCAGGCCGGTGCGGCGCTCCTCCAGCCGCTCGTGCTTGTCCGCGCGCACGGTGGCGTTGTCGCGGGGGGTGTCGTCGATCTCCACCGTGACCTCGTGGCCGGCGGCGCGCAGGGCCTCCGCTGCGGCGTTGATGGACAGGCGGCGGGCGGCCTGGTCGCGGCTGTTGCGGATGCCCCACTGCTTGATGGAGGGGAACCAGCGGAAGCCGTGGGTCTTGAGGATCGGGGCGGTGCCGTCGCCCTCGGCGGTGCCGTCCACCAGGGTGCCGTCCTCGTGGGTGTGGGTGATCTCGATCATGCGGGGTGTCTCCTTGCCTGGGGTGTGGGTGGGGTGCGGGGCCGGGCGCATATCGGGTGCGCCCGGCCTGGCGGGTGGTCAGGTGTTGACGCGGCGGGCGTAGTTGAAGCGGCGGCTGGTGCCGTTGTCGAAGAACACGGTCCGGACGGTCATGCCGTCGATCACGTCCTTGATGGTCATGCCGTTGATCTCGCGGCCCACGTGGAGGTTTCCGGTCACGGTCAGGTCGCCCTCGACGGTGGTGTGCTCCTGCTCGCGCTGCTGCATCGCTGTCCTTTCCGGTCGGGCGCTGTGCCCTTCCAACACCCCACACGTTACACAACATGACTTGGCCAACGCAACTTGGCCAACGTCGGGAGTGTCGCCGCTCCAGCGGTGTCCGGACGTGTCCGCGGACACGTCCGGACACCGTCCGGCCTGCGGTTACGCGTACAGGTCGGCCACCAGGGCGGTGGCGTTGTCCGGCCGGTTGGTGACGGTGCGGGCGGTGGCCACGGCGTCCTTGACGACGCGACGGGCGGCCTCGGCGGGCGTGCCGTACAGCAGGTCACCGATGCGGTGGCCGGCGTCCTCGTGGGGCTCGTACGCGCCGTCACAGGCCAGCAGCAGGCGCCCGCGCTCGGCGCTGATGGTGGCCGCCTCGACGGCGGGGTGGTTCACCTCGTTCATGAGGTCCTGGTCGGTGTCGACGGAGCCGAGGCAGCTGGTGACGCGGTGGCGGCTGCCGCCGTCGTGCGTCTCGCAGGGCGGGTAGACGCGACGCAGGTTGTGGTCCTGGGTGAGGGGGCGCAGGGTGCCGCGTACGAGCCAGTAGGCGCGCACGTCGCCGCTCCAGGCGACGGTGAGCGGCAGGCCGGGGGCCTCGACGGCCACGAGGGCGCACGCCTTGGGGCCCATGGCCCACGGGCCTTGGCGGTCGTCCTCGCGGGCGTAGCGGTCGCGCTCGTGGCGCAGGCCGGTCTCCGCGTCGTGGAGGCGGGCGGCGGTGCGGGCCAGGCGGCGGGCGGCGGCGCGGGTCCAGTCCCGCACGTAGGGCTTGTCTCCGATGCCGTCCAGGAGGGCGTAGGCGCGTACGCCGTCGATGGTGGCCACGGCGGTGGCGTCGCACTGGAAGTCACGGCCGCCGGTGCTCTGGTGGGTGGCGTAGTTGCGCATGGGTCCTGCTCCGTTCCGGTGGTGGGGTGGGGGCGGGGCCGGGGACCGTATATCGGGTACGGCCCCCGGCCGGTTGTGGGTGGGTCAGGCGGCGACCTGGCCGCCGCGGGCGAGGTGGTCGCCGTGCAGCTGCACGAGGAGGGCCAGGAGGGCGTAGCGGGTGGTGGGGTCGGCCTCGGTGGTCAGGTCGTGCTCCGCCAGGGCGATGCGGGTGCGCAGCTCGGCGTCCTCGCGGCCGCCACCGGCCAGCGGCTCCGGGCGGTAGGTGCGGCGGGTGATCGGGGCGGTGACGTAGGCGAACACGGCCTCCGAGATGCCGGCCTCCGGGTGGTCGGCGGCGTGGGCCACGGCCATGAGCAGGGGCAGGTGGCCCTCGGCGGGGGTGCAGTTGGTGATCGTCACGCCGTCCATGACGAGCGGCTCGGCGGTCTCGAATCCCTCGGCGGCGGTGTGCAGGTGGCCGATGAACACCAGCAGCTCGGCGCGGTGGGGGTGGCCGTCCAGGCGGGTGCGGAGGATGTCCGCGAGGTCGCGGGCGCGGGCGGCGCACTGGCGGTACGTGTACGGGGTGGCGGTGCGGGCGGCGGTGGCGGTGGTGTTCATGTGGGTGCTCCGTTCCCGGGGGGCTGTATTGCCCTCCAACACCCCACACGTTACCCAACTCACGTTGGGCAAGTCAAGTTGGCCAACGTGTTCTGTGGCGTGTCGCGGCAGGTCAGGAGGTGCCCGGACACAGCAGCGGCCGGGCGCTCATCGGGTGCGCCCGGCCGGAGAGGGTGCGGCGGTCAGGCCGCGGTGGCCCACACGGGCCCGTGGTCCACACAGTGGGAGTCGAAGCAGTACAGCCAGTGGCACATCCCGCTCCGCCGGTGGGAGGCCGGGGGCTCCGGGTCCAGGACGTAGTCCCGGCCGGCGGGCAGATCCCCCACGGCGCGGCGGCGGGCGTCGACCACCAGGGAGATGGCCTGCGTGAGCACGGCGGTGCTGGTCTCCCCTGCCGGGAAGAACTCACCGGCCTCGGCGTCGTACCACTCGGCATGGATGGCGGTGGCCATGTGACCGAGGGGCAGGATCACTCCGAGCAGGGAGCCGGTGCGGTCGCGCACCTCCCACCCCTGGACAGGGTCGGTGCCGTCCGTCTCGTCGCCCACCCACTTCCAGGCGGCCACCTGGGCGGAGGTCATGGCCACGAGCATGACGGTGGCCTCCATGAAGGTGAGGGCGGCGCCGTCGCGGCCGGTGAACAGGTCCAGGGTGCGGGCGGTAACGGTGCGGCGGGCCATGGGGGGTGTCCTCTCGGGTGGGTGGGGCGGGTCCGGGTGCATATCGGGTGCACCCGGGCCCAGGGTGGGGCGGGGGGTGGGTGGGTCAGGCGGCGGTGATCTCGTCCGCGCTGTACTCCGCGGGCACGTCGTGCGGGTCGCAGGACAGGAGCACCCCGTAGCCGCTGGTGGAGTCCGGCAGGGCCTGGACGGTGCCCAGCGTTCCGGCGGGGGCGTCGATCTCCTCGCCCTCCCAGTCGCCGGCCTCGTACGCCTCGGTGTCGGTGAGGTCGACGGTGGTGCGGATCTGCTGGCCAACGGTGAACACGGTCGGTCTCCCTTCCCGGTCGGGCCCTGCGCCTTCCCGGTGCTTCACACGTTACACAACTCGACTTGGACAACGCAAGTTGGTCAACGGGTCGGATGTCGCGTTCCGGCAGGTGGGAGGCGGGTGCGGCCCCGGCCGCGATGGCGGCCAGGGCCTGGAGCTGGTAGCCCATGCCGCCGAGGCCGGCCAGCGGGGTGGCCGCCTCGGGCCACACGGTCAGGGCGGCGGCGGTGTAGGCGGCGCCGCCCAGCACGGTGACGTCCGCGGCCTGGTCCACGCCCAGGGCCCGGGCCTGCTCGGCCAGCCGGGCCGGGGTGACGCTGCCCGGCTGACCCATGCGCACGTCGTACGGCTCCAGCACCTGGTCCAGGGGCACCAGGCCGTGGAGGGCGCTGAGCACCAGGACGGTGCCGCCCTGGGCGGTGAGGGCGTCAGCAGCGCGTCGGCAGGCCCGGTGATACCCGCCGGTGTAGAGCTCCCCTGCCGGGGCGGCCTGGGCCTGCTTGGCACCTCCGCACGGGATGACGACCACGCGGGGGGCGGGCGCCTCGGCCGGGGCGGGTGCTTCCTCGAGGGCTGCCGCGGCGGCGGCCTGCTCGGCGGCGTGCTCCAGGTGCTGGGCCAGGCTCCACACGGTCCACTCCGGATGGCGGGTCAGCTTGCGCCCGGCGTCCAGGTCGGCGGCCATGCGGCGCACCCATTCCCGCTGGTTGACGTGCATGTTGGGGTCAATGCGCATGTGCTCCAGCGGGGTGCGCACGTCCTGGTGCCACTTGTAGGGCCTCCAGCGCACGCAGGTGGTGCCCACGCTCACGATCGTGCCGCCGTGGCAGTGGCGGGTGCGGGCGCCCGGGCGGAACGGGGGCAGGTACTCCACGTGCATGCCGGGCTCGACCACGCCGGGCCCGGGGATCGGCCCGGGGCGGCCGTTCCACAGCTCCCCCTGCGCGGGGGCCTGCTCGGCCTGCTGCGGGCCGTCGACGGCCGCCGCGGTGTCGGTGTCCCGGGGGGCCTGCTCGGCCGCCTCGGCGGCGCGCTGGCGCAGCAGGGCCACGATCTCCGGGTCCAGGCTGTGGAGCTGCGCCTCCTCCTCGGTGGGCGCCCACCCGGCGGGCACCTTGCGGCCGAGGCGGTGGGTGATGTCCTGTACGCGGGCCCACGCGTCCCAGCAGCGGTCTTCCAGGGCCTCGGCGGCGTGGCGCTGCTCCAGCTCGGCGTAGAGCCACTCCCGCTCCACCTCGCGCTGGGCCTGCTCGGCGCGGAACTTGGCGGCGCGCCGCTGGTGCTCCTCGCCGCCCTGCAGCGGCGGGAGGGCCTGGTGCTCCTGCTTGCGGCCGCGCTCCACGGGGGCGGGCTGGAAGTGGTCCCACAGGGCCAGGGCGCGGCGGGCGTCGGCGGTGGCCAGGATCGGGCGGCGGCCGTGCTCGTCGGCGTCGCCGTGAACCAGGTACCCGGCGGCCTCCAGGGGGATGAGGCGGCCGGCGGCGATGGGGGTTCCGGCCAGGCCGGGGCGGGCGACCAGGCGGGGGGTGCCGTCCTCGTCGCGGAGGAGGTGGCCGTCGACGGCGGCCCGGACGGCGGCGGCGTGCTTGCTGGACCAGGCCAGGGCGCGGGCGGCCTGCTCGGCGCGCCAGTCGGTGGGGTCCACCTCGACGGCGGCCTGCGGGGCGTCGGCCGTTTCGGTCGCCGCCGGGGCCTCGGGGGCCTCCTCGGCCGGCTGCTCGTCGGCGGCGGTGCGGGCGGACTCCGGGAGCTCCCTCACGCGCTCGGCGGCGCCGTTGTGGATGCTGGCGACCGGGCGGTCGCCCATGTAGCGCACGCTCACCTTGAAGGGGAACGGGCCGTTTGCGGTGCGCTCCTCGATCTCGTCGGCGCGCTCGGCGACCAGGACCTCCGCCTCCCGGCGGTACAGGGTCACGTAGGTGAAGCGGCGCTCTCCGTTCACGTAGTCGCCGGCCACGGTGAAGTCGCCGCCCCTGCCCTGCTTGAGGCCCAGGCGGCGCAGCTCCCGGGCGATCGCCACGGTGGGGGTGCTGGGGATCGGGTTCATGGCCATGGGGGCTCCTTCGTTTGGTGGTGCGGTCCAACACCCCGAACGCTATACAACCCCTCTTGCCCAAGTCAAGTTGGGCAAGAGGGGTTGTGGCAGGTGGGAGGCAGTTTCACCCCTGCGGGTCAGGCGGGGTGGGCAGGGGGGCGGTGGGGGTGGTGTCCAGGTCGATCAGCACGTCGGCCCGGTCCTCGTAGCGGATCCGGTAGTCCTCCAGCAGGGCGGGCAGGTCCGCCAGGTCGAACACGGAGTCGCAGGTGAGCAGGTCGCCGGTGGTGACGTCGCGCGCGGCGACTCCGTACAGGGCGGGTGCGGCCATGGCGGTGGTTCCTCTCCAGGGGGGAGCGGGCCGGGCGCCTATCGGGTGCGCCCGGCCCGGGCGGTGCGGGGTGGGGTCAGCTGTCGCCCTGGGCGGCGGCGCGCAGGCCGGCAACCGCCAGGGCGACGCCTGCTCCGTCTCGCCAGGCGACGGCGGCCGGGCTGTCCCAGCTGGTGGCGTACTCCTGGGGCACGGGCACGCCGCGCCAGGTGGCCGGGGCGGGGATGCCGGGCTCGTCGGCGTCCATGGCGGCTGCGGCGATGCGCTCGGCGGCCTCGGGGGCGTCCACGCCCACGCCGTGCTCGACGCCGGGGCCGCGCAGCGCCCACCCGTAGCGGCTGCCGAGGAACGTCAGCTCCCAGCGGATGCCGCCGTGGTCCACGATGCGGGTCACGCGGGTGCCTGGCTTGACGGGGCCCAGGGTGATGCCGGCGGCGGTCAGTTCCTCGGTGAGGGCGTCCAGGTGAACCTGGGGGGTGTGGCGCGGCAGGATCGACATGGGGTGTGCTCCGTTTCTTCGGTGGGGGCCGGGCGCCTGGTGCGCCCGGCAGGGCGGTGCGGGGTGGGTCAGCCGGTGGGCGGGACGTAGTAGCCCAGGGCGCGGGCTACGTCGCGGCGCCAGGCGGCGGCGGTCTCGCCGTCCCAGTCGGCGGCGAGGCTCTTGGGCACAGTCGCGCCGCGCCACAGGACGGGGGCCTGCTCGGTCGTGGTGGCGGGGGCGGGGCGGGTCTGGGCGGCCATGGGGGGCTCCGTTTCTTCGGTGGGGCCGGGCCCCGGGTGGGGCCCGGCGGGTTGGGGGGGTGGGTCAGGCGGTCAGGACCAGGGCGACGTCCTCGGCGACCTCCACGGCGGGGGCCTCGGCCAGGGCCACCTTGAAGGTGTCCTTGCGGGCCTTGCGCGGGGGCACTCCCAGGCCGTTGTCCAGGTAGGCCACGGCGACCTGGTCGGCGTCGATGACCGTGCCGCCGTTGGTGCGGGTGACGGTCACGCGGCCGTACACGCCCACGGGCAGGCGGCGCAGCCACTTCTTCTCCGCGTCGGCCAGCTTGGCCGTGGCCTTGGCGTCGGCGTCCAGGGCCTTGAAGCGGTCCGCGTGGGCCTCGATCTCCTTGACGGCGGGCAGCTCCTCCACCGGCAGCGTCTTGTCCTGCTCTGGGGCGGTGGCCGTGTGGCGGCCCATGCGCTCGGCGACCTCGCCCACCATGCGGGTGGCCGTGGTGGCGGCGCGCAGGGCCAGGCGGTCCAGGCGGCGGGCGGCGGCGCGGGCGGCGCGGGCGGCCAGGCGGGCCTGGTGGCGGGCGACGCGGGCCGTCTGCTCCAGGTCGGCAGCCTTGGCCATGCGGGCGGTCAGGCGGCGGGTGGCGGCGGCCAGGCCCTTGCCGGTGCGCTCGGCCTTGCGCAGCTCGGCGCGGGCGGGGGCGACCTTGGCGCGGGCAGCCTTGGCGCGGTCGGTGGCGCGCTGGGCGGCCTTGGCGGTCTTGGCCTCCTCGCGGCGGGCGGCGGTGAGGGCGTCCTCGGCGTCCACGAGGCGGGCGATCTGCTGCGCGGCCTTGGCGGTGATGTTCATTGCGCTGTCCCTCCGTTCCGTCCGGGCCCCTCGCCCGTCCTGACAACCCATAACTTACCCAACTCACGTTGGCCAAGTCAAGTTGGCCAAGCTGTTCGGGAGTGTCGCGTGTCGCCTCCCGGAACTGCCGGCGCCCCGTCCCCCTGGCGGGGGCGGGGCGTCCTGGGCGGGGCCGGTCGGTCAGGCGGTGGGCGCCTCGGCCGGGGTGCTCGCGGTGCGGCTGGCGATGACCCGCTGGACCTCCGCGCGGCGGCGCAGGACCCGGGTGGCGGCCAGCACGGCGGCCATGTCCACGGTGCCGGGCTCGGCGGGGGCGTCCTCCGCGATCGGGTTACCGGCGAAGTCCACCCGGATCGGGGCGGCCTCACCGCGGACCCATACGCGCTCACCCTCGGCGCTGCGGGCGACGATCAGGGCCACCTTGTTGACCGTGAACCGCTCCTGTGCCGCGTTCCAGCGGGGCATGCGGCGCATGGCGGCCACGGTCTCCTGGACGGTGGAGGCGTCCAGGGTCAGGGTGCGGTCGTCGTTGTCCTTGCCGTTGATGTGCAGGGCCTCCAGGGCGGCGGTGTAGGCGGTCACCTGGACCGGCTCCGCCGGGGCGTCCTCGGTCTCGGGAGCCTCCTCGACGGGGGCGTCGTCCGCCTCCGGGGCCTCCTCGGCCTCGGCCGGCTCGGCCACCTCCGCGGGGGCGTCGTCCACCTCGGTGGCCTCCTGGACGGCCGGGACCTCCGGGGCCTCCTGCTCGTCGGCGGGGGCCTGCTCGGCGACGTCGGCGGCCGGGGCCGGGATGCCGTCCACCATCCAGACCCTGGTGGCCATGCCGCCGTTGAACTCCACGGTGCGGCCCTCGGTGTCCTCCAGGTAGCGGTTGAAGCCGCGGTTGCCGCTCCACTGGCGGGTGAAGGTGTACGGCTGGCCCTTGATCTGCTTCGCGGTGCCCCAGGAGGTAAAGATCAGCTTGCCGCGCGCCTCGTGCAGGTCGCCGTAGATCATGAACGCTCCGTCGGTGCCCGCGCCCTTGAGGGTGCGCCACACCGGGGTGGCCTCCACGGCCGGGGCGGCCTCGGTGGGCGCCTGCTCGGCGGCGGGGGTCTCCTCGGCGGCCGGCGCCTCGGGGGCGGCCTCGGCGGTCCGCAGGGCGGCGATCTTGGTGCACTTGGCGCACGCCTTGCCCTTCTGGGCCTCGGCGGCGGCCAGGAGGCTGGTGGCGGTGCTGCCGCACAGGGTCACCATCTCGCCGGTGGGCACCTGGTGGACGGTGCGGCCCTTGCCGACCTGGGCCGGGCTGGTGGTGGTGGTGGCGTTCATGGCGTGTCCTTCCGTTCCGTCCGGGCCCCTTGCCCGTCCTGACAACCCATAACTTACCCAACTCGCCTTGGCCAAGTCAAGTTGGATAGAGAAAGTCGGGAGTGTCACGCGTCCCAGGCCCTGGATACGGCGGCGCCCCGCCCCCGGAGGCGGGGCGGGGCGGCGGCCGGCGGGAGGTCAGGCGCGGGCGGCCTGCTCGTGGTCCGGCAGCTCCAGGCGCTGGCGGATCTCGTCGGCGGCGGCCTGGGTCACCCGGCTGTTCGTGCCGGTGTATGCCTCGGCGCGCAGGATGGCGCGGCGACCCTCGGGCTTCCACTCCTGGGCGACCTGCTCGGCAACCTCCAGCACGCGGGAGGCGGGCGCGCCCAGTTCGCCGGCGATTTCGGCGACCTCCACGGGCCACGCCTTGGCCACGGCGTCCCGGGCGGCGTCCAGGTCGTGGTGGAACCCGACCTGGCCGTCGCGGCGCTCCGCGTACGGGGCCCAGGCGGCGTAACGGCCGCGGCGCATGCGGGCGCCCTCGTCGTGGACGGTGCCCATGAAAGTGCCGCCGCGCTTGACCTCCCAGCGGCCGGGGCCCACCTCCTTGGCGTAGACGGTGTCCTGGTCCAGGGCGGCGGCCATGCGCTCCAGGGTCTTGGTGGGCTCGGCGGTCACCAGGGCGATGTGCTCAGCCATGGGGGCGTCGTCCAGGCCGGTGCGGCGGGCGAGGCGGGCGGCCTGCTCGGCCTGCCACCGGTACTCGCTGCCGTTGCCGTCGCTGAGGACGTTGCGGGTGGACACCCAGCGGTAGCGGGCGCTGGCACCGTTGCCGGTGCGGAACGTCCAGGCGATGCGCTCGCCGTCCGGCTGGTCGACCGGCTGGAAGCTGTGGGCGGTGGCGTGGGCGGACAGGACGAGGGTGCGCGCGGCGACCTCGGTCACCAGCTCCTGGCGGTGCGCCTCGGCGTCCTGGTCGGCGCGGTGGAGGACGTGGGGGGCGATCAGGTCGGCGTCGCCGTCGTCCCAGCGCACGGCCTGGTAGGCGTACACGTTCGGCAGTCCGCTCCCGGCCTTCCCGAAGGTGGTGCCGGTGCGCTCGGTGTCCTTGGCACGCATGACCACGCGGGTGCCGTCCGCGTAGTAGGTCAGCTCGGGGTCGAACATGGTGGCGGCCGTGACGGTGTCGGCCTCCACGGGGTGCACGCGCCGCTCGATGTCGGCGATCTTGGCGGCCCGGGCGTCCTCGGCCGAGGTGGCCGGGGCCTGCTCGGCCGGCTGCTCGGCGGTCAGGGCCTCCAGGGCGCGCTTGCAGGGTCCGCACGCCTTGCGGCCGGCGGCCTGCTGCTCGGTCAGCTCCGTAGCCACCAGGCGCCCGCAGCCGATGGTGTGGGAGTGGAACGAGTCCTTGCGGACGTAGTGCACGGCCTGGCCTTTGCCGACCTGAGCGGGGGCGGTGGGGGTGGTGCTCGCCATCGGGACCTCCTGGTGCCGCGGCCGGGGCGTTCGCCCGGCCTGCGTCACACAAGTTACCCAAGCATTGTTGGCCAAGTCAAGTTGGCCAACATGAGGCACGCGAACTCAGATCACGCCCCTTACGTGCGGCTCGCCGCGCGGGGACTTGCTTGGCCAACCTGAGTTGTGTAACCCTGCTGCCATGAGCCAGTACACCCCCAGCGATGACGTGATGGCCGGCATCAAGGCCGTGGCAGATGCCGAGAGGGCGCTGAAGCGGAGCCGCGAAGCTCTGCGCGCTGCCGTAGCCTCCGACCTCCTCAACAACCCGGACGCGACCAACAAGCAGGTGGCGGACGTCCTGCCGTTCACCGAGGAGTACGTGCGCCAGGTCGCCCGCGAGTTCGACGTCCCGCGCAAGCGGCAGCCCACCGTGCGCTCCATCAAGGGCGCCAAGCGCACCACCAAGTAGCGCCGGCCCCACGGGTCTGGGGGACCGGCGACGCCGGCGCGCGTACGAGACAGGGCCGCACCCGGAGAGTTCCGGTGCGGCCCTGTGCTGTGCCCGGGGGAGCGGGCCGGGGTCAGCGCATGAACACCGCGGCGACCATGACGACGAACAGGATCGCGGAGGCGACGGCCTGGCCGCGCGGGATGTCCAGGAGGTTGGCGACGGGCACGTAGATGGCGCGCTCGCCGTCCGGGATGAGGCCGGCGTGGGCGATGTTGCGGTGCCGGCGGGCCTCGGTCCAGTACGCGCCGTCCGTCACGCACACCGTGGACGTGCTTCCGCAGTCGTCGCAGCGGTACCTCTTCATGGCCCCCGTCCTCCTTACGGTCTGTGCCCCCATGGTGACCGATCACCAGCCCTGGAGGGAACCGTTCGGGACGGATCGGGGGCGTGAGGTTGCCCCCGATTCGGTCAGTTCGAGCGGCGGGCGCCCGGGGTCGAACGGTCGCGCGCTACGGCTCGCGGGGGTAGACGATCCGCGTGCCGTGGGGGTTGGCGGGGTCCGGCTCGAAGTAGTAGGGCCGCCCCGGAGGCCAGTAGGTGCCGTCTGCATCCAACCCCTTCTGGGGGTCGCTCTCGGTGTTGGCATTGTTGTTGTTGGTGCTCTCACCTGCGCAAACAACGTCTCCAGGGGAGGGGTCAGGAGAGGGGGGCAGCGGCGGGAAATCGTGGGTGTGGACGCCGGGCCCATTCCCGCCCGGGGTGCGCACCCCCTCCCGCACCCGGATACCGGCCGCTCCCAGCACCTCCCGGACGGCCCGGGTGTGGGGCTGTGAGAGGTGCTGGCGGAGGGTGGTGAGCAGCACCCCGCTACCCCCTCGGTAGAGCTGGTGGAGGGCCCCCGCGATGACCTCCCGGGAGGGAGGCGCGGGGGGCTCTGCAGCAGCCTCGGCGGGGGCCTCCTCCTCGCCCTCGTCGGCGGCCTCGTCGGGGGAGTCGCCGGCGTCCTTCTCGGGGGTGTCGGCGGGCGCCTCGTCCGGCTCTCCGGGGGAGGTGATCCGGGACCACCAGGAGCGGCGTGCGGGGGTCTTCTCGGCTGCCTCCTGGTCGCCGTCCTCGGCGTCCTTGGCGGCGGCCTTGGGGGAGCTCTTGCCCGCCTTGCCCTTGGTCTTCTTCTTGACGTCCTCGGCAGCCTCGGCGCGCTGGCGGTGCCGCTCCCCCAGAGCCGCGCCGAGCCAGACGGCGGCCAGGCCGGTGGTGCCGTACAGGGGCCAGGTGTCCACGGTGCGGTAGGCGAAGTATCCGCCCAGGAACGCCAGGCCGATGCGGCCGGGGCCCTTGACGCTGGCCGGTCCGTAGTCGCCGCCGAGCCAGGCGACGCCGTGGCGCAGCAGCAGGACGGTTCCGGCAGCGACGTCCACAGCGATGGCCAGGAGCCGCCGGGGCCGGCCCTTGCGGCGCTCGGCCCGATTGGCGCGGGCGCGGCGGGTGGCCTCCACGCCAGCGCTGATGACCTGGGGGACGGCGGTGACGTCCGCGTACGGACGCAGGTCGGGCATGGCGAGGACCCGCCGGGGGGCGGGCTCCTCGTGCTCCTCGTCGTCCTCGCCGACCTCGTCGTCCGGCTCCTCGTCTGCCTCGTCGGCGTCGTGCAGCTCCTCCCCCGGCTCCTCCTCGACGGCCGGGGCCGCTGGGGTGGGCTCGGGGGTGGGGTGCTTCTCCCCTGCCGTATCGGGCGGCGGGGTCTCGTCGTCGGGGTCGGGGACCAGGTGCAGGGCGGAGGTCATCTGCATCACGCCCAGTGCATGGCGATGATCTCGATCCGCTGCGCCAGGAAGTGGAAGGGACCAGCGTCCGCGCCGGCGGCCACGGTGGTGAAGGCGATGCCGAGGAACGCCACCTTGCGCAGGGAGTTCTTGGCGAACAGGACGATCAGCACGAGGGCCATGCAGAGACCGGCGGCGGTCACCTTGGGGATGACTCCCCCGGCCATGCCGGCGCCGTCCATGATGAGGTCCGAGATCCAGGAGAACGGCTCACCGGCGGCCTTGTAGGCGCAGCCGGCGACCGTGGCGAGGAACAGCGTCCATCCCCAGGTGAGGCTGTGCTTACCGCCCTTGGTGGTGCCGAACCACAGGGCGATGGTGAGGCCCAGGGCGACGCCGCCGATACCGAGGTGCATGTCCATGGGGTGGTGTCTCCAGATCAGAGGTCGAGGTCGGCGAGGGGCGTGCCGTACCAGAGGGCGCCGACGATGACGGACGTCGACAGCGCGCGGACGGCCCAGGCGAGCGGGGGGAACAGGTTGCGGACGCGGTAGTCGGCCATGAGCAGCAGGACGAGCAGGCCCCAGGTGGCCCACACCTCCAGGTCGCCGGCGGGGTTGTCCGCGATGAACCGGTGGCCCTCGTAGCCGTAGGCCGGTACGCCGAAGTAGAGGCCGGCGCCCAGGCCGGTGCCGTGGTACATGAGCCACTTGGTGTGGGGCTCCATGCCGCGCCACCAGGTGAACAGGTTGTGTTTCTCGGCCGGGAGGCCGGGCGGGCGTCCGAGGACGGGCCGGGACCAGCGCGGCCCCTCCTCGCTCTCGTCGCCCTTGCCCTTCTTGCGCTTCCCCTTCTTGCCCTTGCCCTTCTTGGACTTCTTGCCCTTGGCGTCCTCGTCGTCCGGCTCGTCCTCGTCCTCGTCGCCGTCGCCGTCCTCGTCGTCGTCCTTGGCGGGGCGCTTGGACACGCGTCCGCGGTGGGGGCGGGGGCCGCGCGCGGCCGGCTCCTCCTCGCCGTCGTCGTCCGGCTCCTCCTCGCCGTCGTCGCCGTCGTCGTCGGCCAGGTGGGGCTTGTGCGCGCTCCACCAGTCCACCAGCCGGTCGTTAAGGGCCTTGGCCGGGGCGGCCTGCTCGGGCTCCTCCCCCGGCTCCTGGTCGACGTCGGCGGCGTCCGGCTGCGCGGGCACACGCGGCGGTCGGGAGGGCATGGGCGGCGGCGAGGAGGCCGGGCCGCCCGGGCCGAGCCCGCGGCGGTGCAGCTCCGCCCGGATACGGGCCTCCGCCTCTGCCTCGGTCTCGGGGCCGCCGCCGGGGATGACGCGCAGCCGCTCGTCCGGTCCGGCGGTCATCCCAGCGCCTCCGCCATGCGGGCGAGCAGGGGGCGGGCCACCAGCAGGTAGACGGCCGCGGTGACAATGCCGCACGCGAACGCCGCCAGCAGGGCGCGCCATACCGTCTTGAAGCGGCGGGGGTTGATGAACAGGCAGCCGAGGAGGCCGAGGATCAGGACGTCAAGGTTGCTGAGCATGGTCACTTTCCGGTCTTGGGCGGCAGCAGCCGCCGGGCGGTGTCGGCCAGGCGGCCGGCGGGGATGGTGGTCAGGTGCTTGCGGTCCAGGGCACGCAGCAGCTCGGGGACGTCCTCGGCCGGGACCAGGCGGATGCCGCGGAAGCGCAGGATCGTGCCGCGGAGCATCGGGCCGACCATGGCGGCCACCGACACGACCGGTACGGACAGCAGGGCGGCGACGGTGCGCGTCTCGTAGGCCAGGCCGCGCATGCGCTCGGACACGTCCTTGGTGCCGTGCAGGAGGCGGTTGCCGCGCACGGTCAGGCGGAAACGGCGGTCCCACCTCTTCGGGTCCACGTTCACGACCAGGCCGCGCGGGCTGATGCCGAGCAGGTCCACCTGTGCCTCCCCGCGCGGCAGGGCGCAGTCAGCGAGGAACACCCACCCCTCCCCGGTCAGGGGCTTCAGGAGCTCGGCGACGTACCGCTCCCCCTCGGCGCCGATCGCGAAGTTGCGGGCGCGGGCCTCCGCGCGGGTGTGGATCCCGGCCGCGGTGGCCAGGCGCACCAGCGGGGTGCGCAGCTCCCGTGCGTGGGTGTCCGCCGAGGCGCCCGCGCCCTGGATCGGACGGCCGCCCGGGCGGGAGCCGGCCGGGCGGCGGTCGCTCGAGGTCGCTCCGGGGCGGTAGCGCAGCCAGCAGTAAGCGGCGACCGCGACCACGGCCAGCAGGACGGCACCGCGCATCAGGCGCTCCGGGTCTTCTTGCGGCGCGCGGGCGGGTTCTCCTGGCGGCGGCGAGTGCGCAGGACGGTGTCGGTGAACTTGACGCGGTCGCCGTTGTCGTCGCCGCCGCGCAGCATCAGCACGCGGGCGACCATCTGGGCGTCGGTCTGGTCCGGGTCCTCGGTGCGGGCCTGGCGGACGGCGGCGGCGATGGACAGCGGGCCCACGGGTTGCAGGTTGGGCGGGGTGCCCGTCGTGCCCTGCTCCTCCGGCTGCTCCTCCTCGCCGCCCTGCTCGCTGCTGCCGGATGCGCCGGTGGCCGCCGGGGTGACCGGCGGTACGGGCGGCGCGGGAGCGGCAGGCGGCGGCACAGGGGCGGCCGGGGGCACAGTGGGCGCCGAGGGCGGAGGCGTGGGCGCGGCCGGGGGCGGGGTTGGCGCCGAGGGCGGCGGTCCGGACGGGTCCGGGACCTGTCCGGACACCGGCATCGGGGCCTGGGCCGGGGTCTGTCCGGACACCGGAGCGGACACCGGGACAGCGTGTCCGGACATGTCCGCGGCCGGGAGCTGCTGGGGCTGTCCGGTGGCCTGGCTCATGATCGCCTGGGCGGCTTGGAACTCCGGGCCGCCTGCGTGGAGCTGGACGGCGCGCCGGTTGAGGCGACGCAGGCGGATGCCGAGCAGGTACCGGCCGGCCATCTCCTGCTCCTGCTCGGTGACCCAGTGGGCGACGCCGGCGTCCAGCTTCACACGGTCCAGGCCCATGATCAGCCACCACAGGCCCTTGGCCGCCAGGTCCAGGCAGGAGCCGACGACGCCGGCGGGCAGCTGCTCCATCTCGTGGCCGTACGTGATGACGGCGGCCATGCCGATCAGGAGCATGATCCACCCGGCGTTGCGGGCCCGGGCGGCGCGGTCGGCGTCCACGCGCTCGATGTGCTCGATGCCGAGGCACACCAGCCAGGAGGAGGTGAAGACGGCGCCCACGGCGTAGGCGACGCCCGGGTGCAGGAGCCGACCGAGCAGGCCGCCGACGCTCGCGGTAGTCCCGGCCGCGGCGAGGAGCGTCACGAGGACAGCCACGCTGGTGGCGCCTCGTCGAATGATCTCGTCCCAGTCACGCGGCGGCACGTCGACCCACACCTCCTGGGTCTCCATCCGCGTGGACGGCTTGCCGTCAATGACGGTCGTCACCGGACGCTGCACCCTTTCCTTCCGGCGGCGCATGCCCGGCTGCCCGTTCTGCGGCATCTCGGGTGTCTCGGTCATCGTGGGTGCCCTCCGGGCTCGTGGGTCGTGGACAGACCCGGGCCACCACCCCAAGAGGGGGGGCGGCGGCCCAAGTCGGTCAGGGAAAGTCACCAGCCGCGAATGTTCCGGTTGGCGTCCTTGCGGGTTTTGGCCGCCAACTTGGCGACCTCCTGCCTGTGGCGGCGGGACCGGTCCTTGCGGTCCGCCGCATCCTGAGCCGCGCGCTTACTCGCGCGCGTCTCCTGCTTCTGCCGGGCCACGGCCGCAGCGGCCGGGCCCTGGCCCGGGGTGACGGACAGGAGGAAGTCGCGGAGCCCCATCAGCGCGCACCGCCCTGGTTGCTGGTGCCGGTAGCCGCGCCGTCGATACGGGCGTTGTCCTGGCCCATCTGGACGGCGTCGCCGTCGCGCTGCTCACGGCCGGCGGCGTATGCCTGGCGGGCCTTTTCCTGCTCCGTCACCGGCCCGCCCCCTGCTCCGGGCGAGGGGCCGGGACGCGCCCGGACTCCTCCGTACGGCGCGGGCCGGGAATGTTGTGGCGCGGGATCGCCGGCTCGTCGCCGTCATCCCACGTCGCCTGGATGCCGCTCCAGTCGTAGCCCAGCGCGTGGGCGGCCTGGGCGACCGTGACGGCGAACTCCTCGCGCGTGGCCCCGGCCGGGGCCTCGCCCCGCTCCAGGCCCGTGCGCTCGGCAACCGCCGTCAGCGCCATGCGGGACACGTTCTGCCCACCGCCGTGGCAGCTACGGCCGGCCTGGTCATACGCGCGGGCACCCACCAGGACGGTGAACTTCAGCGCGTCCACCGGGTCGGTGGGGTCCTCGCACGCCAGCGCCGTGGCCACCTGCGCCAGCACCGTGGCCGCCTTGGACCTGTGTTCACCGGTGACGTCCCGAGCCAGGCCCAGGGGTCGATCAGTAATCTGTGCCATGCGTCAGCTCCATCTGACGTGGCCCCCGGTCGGCGTTTCCTAGGCCCCGACCGGGGGCCGTTCTGTAGGCGCACCTCGCGCCGGTTGCCCAAGTTACGGGACTCCCGTAACTTGAGCAACCGGCCACGGCAGACAAGGAACCGAATGGCCGACGAACAGGTAGGTGGCGAGGAGGAGGTGCGGCGCGTGTTCGACGCTCTCGACGCCCTGGAGGCCATGGAGGACCCCAAGGCCAGAGCCCGTGCGATCAGCGCGTTTCTCAGGGAGCAGCAGCCCCGACTGCGCAAGTTGAGTGCGCTCCGGCGGGACTACGTGCTGGGAGAGCGGCGCCAGAAGGTGACCAGAAAGAAGATCGCCGACGACATCGGCGTGTCACCCTCCACGGTCCAGGACATCGAGCAGGGGTATACCGGTTCGGGCCGCAACCGACCGCCCACCGGGAACGAGAAGCGTGGGAGCGATGACGGAGACGACGGAAAGTAGACCGGCCGCGGTTGATCCGGTCGTGGAGGCCGGGCGCGCATGGCTGGATGGCCGGCTGAGCAGTGCGGAGTATTTCGCGCTGGCCAGGAGGAGCGCGCGGGGGCCTGGTGTGTTGGCGAGACTCTGGGCGTGGCGGGGGTGGCGCCGGTGAGGCGAGTAGGGGCCAGCGTGGGCGACGAGGGGCAGCAGGCGGGCGACGGCACGCACTGGTGGTTCATGTCCTTCATCCAGCCGGACGGGCTGGGGTTTGTGACGGCGCGGCGGAGCGGGACGTGTACGCCTTACGAGGGCGCGACGCGGTCTGAGATGTTCGAGCGGCTGCGCGCGCAGGTGTCCGAGGCGGACCCGTCACTGGCGGGCGCAACGGTGATGTTCTTCGACATTCAGCCGGACCGGCTGTGACCCGGCCGACGCGGGCGCCGACGACCTGACCGTGGAAGCACCTCGGCCCCCCAGCTGCTTGGGAGCGGTGGGGGGCCGTGGCGCGGGCTGTCGCACGGAGCAATGCGCGTCAGCAGTTGGGCAGTTCTGAGATTAGCAGGGGGTGAGGACAGGTGTGCAGAGTGCGAGGGGCGGCCGGGGGCACGCGGGGCGGCCAGTCTGCTGGCTGTGCTCCCGCTGTGACGACTGCCACGGTGTGGGCGGGAACCTGGTGCGTGGATCCGGTCTGGTGGTCGAGCGCCCCCCGTGGGGGTGACTGTTCGTGGCGGGGCGGTCGGGGTGGCCGCTACGGTCTGCCTCCGTTTGGAAGTCAACGGAGGGTCAAGGGCAATGCGCAGGTTGGGACTGGTGGCCGCGGTGGCCGTGCTTGTGGGCGGGTCGCTGCTGACGGCGTGCAACGACAGCACGACGGACACCGCCAGTGGGGACGGTAAGGGCGGGGCTTCCTCGAGCGCGCCGGCGGCGAAGAAGTCGAAGGCGCCGGCGGACGTCAAGATCGTGTCCGCGAAGTACGAGGACCACGAGGTGTGGGGGGACCACGCGTTCGTCGTCCGTTGGGAGCTGACCAACACCGGGACCAAGGCGGGCAACTTCTACGCTGGCCTGGACTTCACCGACGCGGACGGCGACGTGATGGGGTCCACGGGGATCACGGCGGACAAGCTGGGCCCGGGCAAGACCGCCAAGGGCGACAGCGCCCCGCTCCCGGCCGAGATCACCAAGGGCGACATCGACGCCATCAAGGGCGTGACCGTGTCCGAGGTGGAACGCATGGACTACTGACCACCGTGAGGTGAGGTGAGGCGGGGCCCCGGTTGCTGATGCGGCCGGGGCTCTGCTCTGTACCCGGGGCGTCGTGGATTGGGCGGTCAAAACCCCTACGGCAAGGGGAGTTGGCGGCCCTCTTCTCGTTTCCGTGCGTTCCTGGTGGGGCCGCTGCTGTTGACTGGTGGCACGGTCCGTTCCTGGCTGGGTCCGGCCTTTTGCGTGGGCTCCGGGGTGGTGCCCGGGGCCCACGTCGTCTTCTGGTCAGCGGCCTCTTGGCCGCTCCGGGAAACGCCGCCAGATGTGGGCGGCGTCGTTGATGCGGCGCACGCGGGACCAGGTGGGTACGGGCGCGCACTGGTAGGTGAATGCCTCGATGTTGCGCCAGGTGCGGGCGAACTTGCGGCGCTTGAGGCGGCGACGGATGCCGTGGGGCAGGAGGTGCACGGTCAGCTCCGTCCGGTCGTGAGCTGCTCGGCCAGGCGCAGGAGCAGGCGGGCCAGGAGGGGCGGCCGTGGGCGGGGTGCCGGGTTGGCCCTGACGGGTGAGCGGTCGAGCGCGCGGCATGCGCTTTCGGCGACCTGGCGGGCGTGCACGGACGGCCAGGCGGCGGCGCTCTGGTCGACGGCTGCGGTGGTCGCGTCGAAGAGACAGGCGCGGGCGGTGACGCCACCGGCGCGGGCGGCGGCGACGGCGCGGCGGACGTCGTCGAGGAGTCGGGCCGTTTCGGGGTCACGCATGGGGCACCTCTCGTTCCGTGGCCCAGGCGGCCAGGGCGGGGTCTGCGTAGCCGGCCGGTGGGGGCGGCGTCTCGGTGATCGCGGTGAGGCAGTGATAGCGGCTGATGTGTGGGTCGTTGTCGCGCGGCTCGTACGGGGCCGGGGTGGGCCAGGTGTGGCCGGGGTTGGGGGTGACCTTGCCCGTGGTGTGCACGGTGGTGCGGTGCAGCTCCTCCAGGGGCCAGTCCTCGGCGGGGGTCCAGGTCCAGCGGGGCAGCAGGTTGTAGAGCCAGCGGCGCGGGCCGGTGGTGGCGGCGCGCTCGGCGGTCCAGGTCTCGACGGCCAGGCCGTCGTTGGCGTGGTGGTGCAGGCGGCGGTCCAGGGCCTGGGGGATGTCGCGGCGCTGGAGGTCGGGGTCGCTGGTGAAGGCGGCGACGAGGCCGAGCAGGCCCATGTGGTCGCGCTCCAGGGGGCCCAGGGCGAGGTTGGGCGTGGGGTACAGGGCGGCGATGGTCAGGTCGAGCGGGGCGTCCGCGGTGTAGGTGGCGGCCCAGGTGTGGTCTGGGGCGCCGTCTCGGAGGGGGGTGAGGCGGACGACGTCCACGCCGACGGTGCGGGCGCGCACGGCCTCTGTGTCGCGGTTCACTGGTCGGCCTCGGGGTGGTCCCAGCCTCGTTCCCGGGCGATGACGCCGAACGCGTCGGCGATGGCCAGGTGGACCTGGTCACGGCGGACGCGGGCCCGGTACTCGATCCGGACACCGGGCTCCGCCGTGTCCGCCGTGCCTGTGTCCGGGTGTGTCCGGACAGTGTCCGTGCTGGTCACGGGCAGGAGGCAGGTGGGCGGCTGCTCGCCGATGTCGCGTGTCCGGACGTGTCCGCCTCGGGTGTCCGCTGTGTCCGCGGACATGTCCGGATGCGTGTCCGTGGGGTTGTCGGGCCGGGCGGTCCGTACGCACACGTCCTGTCCGCACGAGCAGTTCGAGCAGGCGCTGCAGAACGGCTGCTCCTTGAAATTGCGGTAGGCCACCGGGCCGCCGCGGCACACGCAGCAGTCGGCGAGGGCGTTGTCCAGCATGGCGATGACGGACTCCCAGCCGCGGGTGTAGGCGCGGCCCTGGACGCCGGTCTGCTGGGAGACGTGCGGGAGTCTGGGGATGGCGCGGACGCGGGCCAGGTACTCCTCCGCGCGCTGGCCGGCGGCCAGGTGGCGGTTGGTGCGGTCGAGGAGGGGGCGGCCGAGCTGGGCGGCCAGGGAGGCGTCCAGGACGTCGGCGCCGGCCTCGGTGGCTGGTGCTGCCGGCCGGGGGCGGGTGGCCTGCTCACGGTCGTAGCGGCGCCAGCGCAGATCATGCGAGACGGCCATGACCCTGCCGTTCTGGTGGCGGCACGGCATGTTCCTGGGTGCCTGGCACTTCCATTCCGGGCAGTCCACCGTCCAGGAGGCGTCAGCGGTGCCGCCGGTGGCCTCGGTGCAGGCCAGGGCGCAGGTGCCGAGGAGGTAGGTGTGCTGTTCGGAGCATGGGGGGCCGCACTCGGCGGGCGGGGGGATCGTCATGGAGGGACTCCGTAGGTGGTGGTCAGATCAGGCCGGACAGGCGCCACAGGGTGCGCGCGAGGAGGAAGCGCCGGCGGTCGATGAGCCAGACGGCGGCGTGGTCGACGAGGCCGTCGACGCGCAGGCGCCAGGCGGTGCTCATGCCGGGGGCGCGGGGTCGGTGGGGTGGGCGAGGAAGGTTCGGCCGCATCCGTCGTTGGGGCAGCGGTGGACGTCGCTCCAGGCGTGCCGCGGCTCGGGTACCTCGGTGAGGGTGATGCCGGGCGGGATCTCGCAGCGCTGCGGGCAGTCCAGGCGCTGGACGTCGCCGGGCTCGTCCACCCCTGGCGGGGTGCTGGCCTGCGTGTTCGTGTCCGGGTGGACGACGTCGCCGACAGCGGCCAGATTTTCGTCCACTGGTGCGGGCTGGGGACTGTCGGCCCGGGGGTTGTCCGGGTACAGCTCGAAGGCGTCGCCCCGTTCCTGGCGTAGCCAGCCGTCGCGGGCGAGCTGCGCCAGGGCGTGGGCGAGGAGGTTGCGGCAGGCGGGGGTGTGGGCCCAGGCGTCGAGCATGGCGGCGCCTGCTTCGGCGGAGTCCAGGGCGCCGTCCGGCAGGCCCTCGGCGGCCGGCACCGGGGCCGGGGGCTCGGCGCGGGTGACGGTGAACCGCTGGGGAAGGCAGGTGCCGCCGCGGCCGGGGATGGTGAGCATCAGGCCGGGGTCGTCGTGGTAGGCGATGAGGCGGCCGTACCAGGAGACGGGCAGGTCCGGGTTGCGGACGGTGACCCACTCCCCCAGCAGGTTCTTGAGGGTCTCGGTGTCGGTCACTTCAGTCCCTCCTCGTCGGCATCCAGGCGGGGGAACACGTAGAACCTGGCCAGCAGGTGCTCCGCCATGGCAGTGGAGCACTCCGGGGACAGGTCCAGTGCCCACCCGCCGTGGGCGTTCTGGAGGGCCTGGCCCAGCTCCTGGACGGTCGTGGGGGCAGGCTCGGGGAACTCCTCCACGGCCGGGGCGGTCATCGGGCACCGCCAGGGCCGGCGAGGTGGTGGCGGATGTTGGCGGCGACGGGGTGGACCCGTACGGCCTCCGTCCGGCCGGCGACGTGGAAGGCCGTTTGGTCCAGCTCGTCGCACCAGTCGGTGAGCCGCTGCAGGGCGGCCTCGGCGGTGCGGGCTCGGGCGGCCCAGGCGCGGGCCTGGCCGACGGCGGCCTCTCGGGCGCGTGCCTCGTGGTTGGCCTCGGCCAGGTGGTCCAGGCCCCGGCGGTCGTGGCCGGACAGCCAGGACATGGCCTTGCGCATGTGGTCGATCGTGGCGCGGGCGTCGGCGAGCTCGGCGGCCAGGCGCTGGGTCTCCTCGGTGGCAAGGTCCCGAACGACCACGTTCGTGCTGTTGAGGTCCACGACCGTGCGTGCGACCGCTTCGGCGGCGCGCTCACACTGGCGCAGGTCCCCTTTCCAGTCGGCGTAAAGCCACAGGACGCCTGCGAGGTGTTGTGCCAGGGCGGACGTCTTTGGCCGGGTAGGCGGCGGGACCGGGGGCATGTCGACGGCCAGGAATCCGACGCAGTCAGTGGCGTCCATGGGTGATCTCCTCCGGGGTGTGGTCGTGGGTCGAGTCGAGGTCGAGGGCGCAGCGTCCGGCCGGGCCCCACCAGGTCATGCCGGGCAAGGGGCAGGCGGCGCCCAGGGGGTGCCGGTCGCTGTAGACGTGCTCGGCCTGAATGGCGGTCATGTGGGGGTCGCAGGCGAAAGAGGTCGCCACGCCGCCCTCCAGGGTCCAGGCGATGTGCCAAGTGGCGGGCTGTCCGCATGGGCTGCCGAGCTGTTCCGGGCAGGTGGCGCACAGGGCCGTGCCGTTCATCGGCTTCAGCGGGCCGCGCAATGGCAGGGGCCAGGGGTCGGGCGGGCTGGTCATGGTTTCCTTCGGGTCGGGGCGCGAAGAGCGAGTTGCGCCAGGGCGTGGAGGCTGCCTGCCGCTGCTCGGCGGCGGAGGGTGTCCCAGCTCAGGGCGGCGTCGATCTCGTCACGGGTGATGCGGGGCAGCGGCGGCATGTCGCTCCAGCCGAACGGGGATTCAGCGCGGTCGCTGTCGGCGGTGACGGCGAGCAGCTGCCACAGCGCGGCGTCTCGGTACGGCTCGACGGCGGGGGTGGGGCAGTCGTGCACGGTGGGAGGCTCCTGTCTGGACGGGGCACCAGGGGTCGTGATCGGTACCGAATGAGGTCCACCAGCGGTCACAGCGGCAGGCGTCGCGCAGGACGCGGTGGGCCAGGCGGCGGGCGTGGGTGCGGCTCGTCGGGGCGGTGGACTGGCCGTCGTCCACGGCGTGGGCGTAGTAGGCGGCGGTGTCCCAGTCCAGGAACGCGAGCAGGGCCAGCGCGAAGGCGGGCAGGTAGAACACGGCGGCGAGCGCCCACAGGCCGGCGAACATGGCCCCTGCTCCGTACCAGCCGAGCAGCCCGAACCCCGTGGTGTAGGCGAGCAGCCGCGCCCACCTGCCCCACGTCACGGCCGGCTCCATCTGGCCGGGGTGGTCTGCTCGGTGAGGGGCCCGTGCTCGGCGACCAGGACGCGCCAGCGGATCCAGCGAGTGCCGGTGCACGTCCAGCGGGTGCCGTCGCGGGTCCACAGCCGGCTGGCGCGGTCCCGTACGGCGGTGACGCCGGCCGGGGCCTGGAAGCTGCCGGGGCCGTCCGGGCGCCAGGTGCGTGGGCCGGGCTCGGCCGGGCGTTCGGTGGGTGTCTGCGGTGCGGGGTCTTGCTCGGCCACGGGGCTCCTCCAGTACGGTGGGTGCCGGCGCCGATGGCCCCCATATCGGGTGGGGACGATCGGCGCCGTTCTCGTGTCAGCGGGTGGTGCCGTCCTCGGATGCGGGCCAGGTGCCGGCGTCGATCTGGGTCAGGCGTGTGCTGCGCAGCGCGGTGAGCCTGAGCAGGCGTCCGTCCCACATGCCGCGCTGCCTCTTGGCGCGCTGCACCTCGGCGTCGATGGACTGCACGCTGGCGTGGTCGAAGAACTCCGGGCGTAGCCGGTCGATGCGTTGCGGGTCCGCGGGTGGCTGCTCGGCCGTCTCGGCGTCGGCCACGGCCATGGCGGCCTCGGCCCGGGCGTACCAGACGGACCGGCGGAAGCTGGAGAGGGTGGCCCAGGGGTGCCGGTGGGGTGTCACCTCCAAGGTGGCGTAGAGGGCTGCTGCGTACCGCTCGCGGCGAGGGTCGGTCGTGTCAGGCATGGGCTGGCTCCTGGGTGGGCGGGCCGCCCTGGTGTCGGCAGGGCGGCCCGTTGCGGTCGGGTCAGGCGGTGGTGTCGGTGTCCGGGCCGGGCGCGGTGTTGTGGGCGTGCTGGGCCTCGGCGATGGCGCGCCAGGTGCCGCAGGTCTTCTCCAGGCCATCGAGGATGCGGCGGGCCTGGCCGCGGCCGGACAGGGTGGCGAACCGGTCCGCCTCGCGCATGACGCCGGCGAGGTCGGTCAGGAACTCGATCAGGTCGCCCTCGTCCATGAGCAGCGCCCACGGCACGGTGCGCGGGTAGGCGCCGGTGTAGGCCTCGCCGGCCAGGCGCTCCAGCAGCTTCCGGGCGTCGCCGCGGCCGGGGTCCAGTTCGTGGTCCTGGGGCAGGTCGTAGATGAGCGCGGCGCCTTCCAGGAACGCCTGGGCGCGTGCCTGGGCGGCGGCCAGCCGCTCGGCGGTCCGGGCTTTGACGTCCTCCCACACGGGCTGGAGGTCGGCGCCGTACATGCCGCGCAGGTCGGTGGACTCGTACCGCTTGGGCACCATGGGCGCCTCCCACAGGACGCGCTGGACGTTGGCCTGCCTCCACACGTGGCCGTCCGGGGTGCGGTAGCCGACGAAACGGCGCTCCGTGGCGGGGTGGATGAGGAACAGGCGGTCGTCGGAGATCCACACGTCGTCTGCGTTGCCGGGGCGGTCGCCGGTGTAGGTGGGCCGGTTGGTCACGCGGACCTTGGCCTTGCCCTTCCCGAGCTGGACGACGGGGCCGGTGATGGTGGTCTGGTAGCGGCCGGAGGTGGTGCCGCCCACGTGGTCCTGCTCGCGGATGGTGCGGCCGGCGGCGTCGGTGAGGGTGCTGGTGGTCACTGGCTGGTGCCTTTCTCGACGGGCCCGGGCCGTCCGCGTATCGGGCGGGGCGGCCCGGGCTGCTGGTGGTGGGTCAGGTGGTCTTGGCGGCCTGCCTCTTGGCGCGGCGGGCCTCTCGCTTGCAGCCCTCGCAGTAGGAATGCAGGGCGCCGTCCAGGCGGCCCTCCACGGCGAGGTCGTGGCCGCCGGGGCAGGTGCCGGTGGGCGGGTCGGGCAGGCCCTGGAGGCGGCGCGTCATGAGGCGCAGGGCCTGGCGGCCGGTCTCGTCCTCCACGCAGGCCGGGGCCACGCAGTGCTTGACCTCGCACTCGGTCTTGACCTGGCCCTGGGGTGTGCGGCCGGTACGAATCTCGAAGGCCACGGCGGCGGCGCTGTACCAACTGCCGAGGTGGCGAAGGATCGGGGTGCGGCTGCCGCTGGCGCGCGGCCCGTCCCAGGCCATGTGGCCGCCCTCGGTCTCCCGGGCGTACTGGCGCCACAGCTCCTGGGGTCCCGGCCGCTCCTCGCGCTTGCGGTCGCCCACGTCCGGGATGCCGTTGTCCCGTCGGATGCGGGCCACGGCGACCTTGTCCACGTGCAGCTGTTCGGCGATGCCGTTGTTGGTGCCGCCAGCCTGGAGGGCAGCCAGGATCTCGGCCTCCCTCGGGTGGGGGCGGGCCTTGGGCTTGGGGCGCGGGGCCGGGCCGACCTTGGCGAGCGCGCGGCGGTTGGCGATGACGCGCAAGTCCGCGCCGGTCCGCCGGCGGATCTCGTTGTTGCTCAGGCCCTCCAGCAGGAGCTGGTGAATCTCGCGCTCCTTCGGGTGCGGCCGGCGCCAACTGGACCGCGCGGCCGGGGCCTTGCCGTGGGCCTTACGCACCTCCCGGACGGCCTGCTGGCCGCAGTACAGCCGCTCAGCGATGGCCCGGTTGTTCAGGCCGCGGCCGATCAGATCCAGGATCTGGGCCTCCTGCGCGTGGGGGCGACGCTCGGTCATCACAGGGCGCCCCTCCATCCGGCGATCTCCTGACCGGCCTCGGCGTTGGCCTTGACCAGAGCGTCGCGGTCGTTGAGCAGGTCGGTGATGGCGTCCCGGCAGCGGGTCAGGGTCTGGCGGTGCTCGGCGTCGCCGGCGGTCGCCTTGCGGCGCGGGGCGGCGACGAGCTCGGCGAGCAGGTCGCGGATCTCCTCCACGCGCTCCACCGGGAGCTGGAATACGGGCGGGGTCTCGGTCTCGTCGGTCATGTCGTCAGTCCTCGCGCGGCCACGTGATGCCGTCGCCGGCGTCGTGGTCCTCGGTGTGGTCGGGGTCCTCGATCTCGCAGAAGACCTCCCGGCCGGTGGAGTCGTGGTTCATCTCGTCGCACACGGTCCGGGCCTGCTTGGGCTCGGCGGGCGGCTGCTCGACTTCCGGGCGGGCGGCCTCCCACCGGGCGCAGCCGACGAGGGGCAGGACGGTCCCGGCCGGGACGGCGCTGATGTCGCAGGCGGCCGGGTAGCCGGTGCAGCCGCAGCCGCCGGGGTTGCACGGCTCCTCGGGCGGGGTGGCGGGAAGGAAGTGCTCGCAGGTGAGGCAGCCCGTACGGGCGGCGGCACGTGCCCGGCGGCGGCGCTCGACGGGGCCAACCAGGCCGGCGCCCCGCTCGAACGCCACCAGGACGGCGGCCAGGCGGCGGGCCTCGGCGCGGGCCGTACGGCGGGCCCGCATGCGGGCCAGGATCTGCGCGTTGGTGGGCCGGGCCCAGACGTGCAGTCCGATCGCTTCAGTGCGGCGGGCGCGGTGCTCGGCGTGGTCGATACCGCACCAGCGGCAGCCGTACGGGGCGGGCGGGGTGCCGTCCGGGTGGCGCACATGGCCGTGGTGCAGGCCACAGGTCCGGCAGCGGGTGGACGGGTGTTTGCGGATCATCAGTGGTTCGCTTTCGCTGCGATGGCGGCCAGGCCAGGGTTCTCGGCGATGACCCGGGCACGGATCTGCTCGAACTCCTCGCGCTCGGCGCGCTGCTCGTCGGTTTCGGCCGGGGCGGTCTCGGCGGTATCGGGCCGTCGGGGAGCCTCGGCGGGTTGCTGCGGGGCTGCGGTGGGCTCGGCGGGTGCGGGTGCCATCTCGGCCTTCCAGCGGGCCTCAAGGGCTGCGCAGGCGTTGGCCGCTTCCGCCCGGCAGCGGCGGCACTCCAGGTCAGCCGGTGCCTGCCCCTTGCCGGGGGCCCAGCAGGCCCTGCAAATCCAGGCGGGGGCCTTGGAGCGCTGGCCAGGCACCGGGGCCGTGCCGTTTCGGCGGCGGGCTTTGCGCTCCGGGCATGCCTTGCAGTCGGCGCCGGTGTCGATGATCCGGCCGTCCTCGCAGCCCGGGTCCGGGCACTCACCGGCGCGCAGCAAGGCGTTGGCCACCCCGACCGCCCGGCGCAGGTTCGGGCCCTCGGCGGAGAACGAGCCCTTGGCGTACCCGTGGTCCTCCCACCGGCGAGCCGCCCGGGTGATGAGCTGGGCCACGGTGCGGTGTTCCAGCTCCCGGGCCACCAAGTGCCGGACGCTGGTGGGCAGCTGCTGGTACGGCAGGCGCTCCACCAGGGTCTCCGGCAGGGTGGCCTCCACCTGGGCGACGGCGGCGACCTGAGCGCGGGTCAGGCGTGGGGTGTTCTTCGGGCGGGGGGTCTTGCTGGTCGCGGCGGAGCCGCCTCGAGGCTCACGCGCGCTACTACCCGCAGTAGCCCTGCGGGCGTCACCGGCGCTACGCGCCGTAGGCGCTTCCCCCTGTTCTTCTTCAACCTTGGTCTTCTGGTGGTTGTTGTTCTTCTTAGAGGGCGGATTCGCCGGTTCCGATGAACCCGCCGTCGGGAAACCCGCCAACGGTGCGGAGCTGGAGGAACGGGTTCGGGTGGGGAGCTGGGGGGCGTCCTCGCCGAACAGCTCATACAGGTGGGCGGGCATGTCCGTGATCCGGTAGACGACGCCTGCGAACTTGCCCTCCTCGCGCTGCTGGTCCCGCTCCAGGTAGCCGTGGGCCTCCAGCTCCTCCAGGGCTGCGCGGATAGCGTCCTTGCCTTCCTTGCACCACTTCTTGATGCGGGCCACGGTCAGGCCGTAGCCGTCGCTGTGGGTCGAGATCAGGCCGAACAGGCCCTTGGCCTTGAGGCTGATCCGGGGGTCACGGAAAAGGGCGTTCGAGACCGTGGTGAAGCGGTCCCCCGCCATGGGGCCTCGCTCGATCCGGCTGCGGTAGCTGTTCGCCATCGCGTCACCTCCTCTCTTGGTGTGGCTGTGGGGTGGGGCGGGGTGCCGTATCGGGCGGCGCCCGCGTCCTCGGGTCGATCCGAACGTACACAACAACCCTTGGACAACACAAGTTGCCCATGCGTATTTGGCTTCAGAAAGAAGCAGGTGGGAGGCATGATCACCCGTACGGGTGGCTGCTCACGGATCGCCCTCCAGCCAGCGCGTCAGCTCCTCGTCGCTGGCGGTGGCCACGGCCTGCTGCCAGTCCACGGGGTGGCCGGCCTCCTCCCGCAGCGAGGCGCCCGAGTAGCACGGCGTACACAGGAGCCGCAGCAGGCCGTCCCGGGTCGACTTGTGCGGGCTCAGGTGCCGGCGGTGGCCGCACAGCGCACACCGCCCCAGCGGCGGCAGTGAAGACGTGTTCACCGCGCCCGCTCGCCCCGGCCGCGGCGGTCGTCCAGCCGGATCACACCCAGGCACCGTGTCAGCGGCTCCTCGACGGCCTGGCGGGCCGCGCAGGTGGCCACGTGCGGCTTGTGCAGCTTCTCGTAGGGCGCCAGCGGCAGGTCCGCGGTCGGCCGGCGCGACAGCCAGGTGCCGCGCCCGTCCCGGGACACCGCCGTGTTGCCCTCCTCCCGGGTCCGGCGCGAAGTCGACGGCCAGGCGCTTGCGGCCCTCGGTGATGGTCCACCGGACCTGGGCGCCGCAAGCCGTGCAGTACGAGGGGCGCATGGGTGACTCCTTCGGTGCCGGGCCCTGTGGAGGGCAGAGAGGAGGGGCGCGCGGGCCCGGGTCGAGGGGGAGGGAGCCCGGGCCCGCGCTGGGAGGGTGGTCAGGGGGTCAGCACACGTCCAGGTCGACGTCCACGCCGTGGCCGCGGTGGTGCGGGTGGGCGGTGACGGTGCGCGTCGGGGCCGCGCTGGGCACCTTGTGCACGCTGGAGGCCGGGGCCGGGCGGGCCGTGCGCGCGGGGGCCTGCGTCTTGGCCATGGGCACCCGGGACGCGGCCGGCCGGGCCGGGGCCGCGGGTTTGGGCGTCCGACCGGCGACCGCTGCCAGGCCCAGGCTGTGGCAGTCGTCGCCGTCGTCGGCGGGGGCGACCGCGGCGCACGAGAACAGCAACACGGCCAGCGCAACCAGGCCGGTGCCGATGACCAGTTGACGGGGAGTGAAGAAAGGCACGGTAGTTCTTCCTGGAGGAGGGACGGGCGTGGTCGGTCAGGAACGGCGGTGCAGGCCGCTGGTCCTGGAGCGCATGGGCACCTTGGCCTCCAGCAGCAGGTCCCGCGTGAGGCCGAAACTCACGGAGCCGTACCGCTCGCTCAGGTGGTCGGCCACCGCGCGGATGCTGGACCCGGCCGCGTAGTCCTTGGCGGCCTCGGCGCGCATCCGCTCACGCGTCTCGCCCTTGCACGGCTGGTACTTGAAGCGCTCGCGCACCTGGTCCTCGGTCATGCCGGAACTCCTCCCGGGTCTGGTGTGGCGGGCCCCTGCTCGGCGCGCAGCGCCAGGCCGCGCACGTGGGCGAGCAGGGTGCAGATGGACTCCGTGCGGTCCTGGTAGCCGGCCGCCTCGGTGGCCTGGAACAGCGCGAACGCCATCACGGGGTCGTCGTTGAGGTAGGCGGTGGTGAAGCGGGCGGCGAACAGGCGGTGCGGGTCGCCGGCGAGCTGGTCGGCCAGGCCCGGGGGCAGCTGCCAGCCGTCGCCGGGCGCGGTGCCGGCGTCCGGGAACAGCGCGAGCAGGGCACCCCGCGCCGTCTCGGCGGCGGCGCAGCACACGCCGAACAGGTCCGCGGTGTCGCCGTGTTCGGTGACGACGTCCAGGAGCGAGGCGGCCATGGCAGGCCGGCCGTCCAGGGTGTGGCGCAAGATCTCCTGCACCAAGGGTTCCAAGGCCTCCGAGCCGATCACTGGACCCTCACCGCCGCCCGGGCCTCCAGGGCCTCCCTCGGCGGCGGCAGCGTCTCCAGGGCCTGCCCGATCCGGTCCGCGATGGCACGGCGCCGCTCGGCGACCTCCTGGCCCTCGGTGTGGTCGGCGGCGACCAGCAGGGACTCCACGATCTCCTGGTAGTCCGCCACGCCCAGGCCGCTGACTTGCAGCGCCATCACGCACCACCCGTCCCGGCCGGGGCGGACCGGTCCTCGCCGGGCAGGACCAGACGCCGGTCCACCCCGTCATGCGCCCACTGCACGGCGTGCTCCACGCCGTTGACCGCCTCGGACTGCTCACGGCAGCCAGGCACCAGCTCACAGATGAGCAGCGCCAACTCCTCGGCCTTGGCGGAGATCTGGGCCTTTATGTCGTTGCGGGCCTGGTCGGTCTTGGGCGGGGCGAAGCGGATGCGGATCTCTCGCGCGTTGATGGCCACGGGTGGCTCCCCTCGGTGGTGGGCGGGACAGGGTGGTGCGTGGTCGGGCGGTCAGCCGGCCTGTGCGGCCTGCTTCTCCTTGGCGGCGGCAGCCCGGCGGACCTTGCGCACGGCGCGCAACTCGTCCTCGTCCAGGCCGCCCCAGACGCCGTGCTCCTCGCCCCGGTTGAGGGCGTCCGTACGGCAACGCATCTCCACCGGGCAGCGCCGGCAGTAGCTCTTGGCGTTCTCGACGGCCAGCGGGTCGGTAGGCACCGGAAAGAACGTCTCGGGGTCGAGGTCGGGGTCTTTGCAGACGGCGGCGGTCGACCAGTGGACGGGGCGCGGCAGGCTGCCGCGCGGGTCACTGCGCAACCGCGCAAAGATGCCGTCGTACTTCATCGCTCGCCCCTCGCATCTCGCCCGGACGTGTCCGCCCTGGTGTCCGCGGACACGTCCGGACACGTGTCCGCGCAGGTCACAGCGCTGGGAGTGTCGGCGTCCGGATCGGTGTCCGCGCACGTCCGGACATCGCCCGGGACATGTCCGGACACCGCCCGGCCGGCGGGCCGGTGCGCGCACACCAGGGCAGCGACCGCCCCGACGAACAGCACCGGCCCCCAATACGGCACGGTCTCCACGACCGCGAACACGGCGTTGACCACCCGCCCGTAGACCTCAAGCACGGCCGGCCTCCGCAGCCTCACGCCACCGGGATACCTGCCGGTCGTACGTCCCCAGGCGGGTGGCGGTGTCCTCGATGCTCATGCCGACCTCCGCCATGACGAGCGCGGCCAGGCGCGGCTCCTCCTGGTCCTCGTCCAGCGCGGGCAGTGACGCGGCGAGATCAGCCGCGCGGGCCACGGCCACCAGGTCCCGGCCGCGCCACCAGGTGGCGCCCTCCGGGGCCCCGACGAGACGGCGGGCGACGGCCAGCAGCTCCCCGCGCCCCACCCCCACCGGCATGGAGCCGGTGAGGGTGCGGGCGGGCGCGTCGACGGCGCTCACGCGGCCACCTCCGCCAGCGTGGCGCGGGCCGCCTCGCGCATCAGCCGGTCCGCCTGGTGCGCGGGCTCCACGCAGTGCGGGAACGTGCACGTCGGCCGCACCTGGCCCACCGGCTCCCGGCCGTTGGCCATCTTGAAGGCGACCCGGCCAGCCGTGACGTGCTGGCCGCGCCACGAGAGCACGGGCGTGCCGCTGGCGGCGAGCTGCTTCGTCCACTCACGGTGGCCGCCGGCCACCGGCCGGGACCGCTGCCGGAACACTTCCTCCAGGGCCTGCCTCGTCGGCCGCTTGCCGCGCGCGTACGCCGGTGCCTTCAGGTCCCGGCGCACCCGGGCCACCAGGCCCACGCTGCACCCGTGCTCGGCGGCCAGTGCCAGGTCCGACAACTGGCGCGGGTCACCCTCCTGCAGAGCCCGCGCCACGGTCTCCCAGCTCATCCCGGTACCCCCGTCCCGAGCAGCGCGCCGTCGATGGCCTCGGGCCAGTCGGCGTTGTCCACGGCCTTGCGGTGGATCTTGGGCAGGTCACCGATCGGGTGGCGCAGCCAGTCCCGGCCGGCCGCCATCAACACCACGGCGTCCGCGGCGTTGTCGTTGCCGCCGGTCTGCCACTGGGGCCAGCGCCGCACCACCTGCTCCAGCACCACGCCCTTGGCGCCGGTCCCCTTGCCGGTGGCGTAGTGGATGCGCTGGTTGGTCGAGAGCACGCCGGTGGGGATTCCGGCGTCCAGCAGCCGCTCGAACACCCGCCACCACAGCCAGCCGCGCTCATGCGCGCCACCGGACGCCTTGGACAGGGCGGCGCCCTCGATGACGGCCAGGTCCGGGTGGCCGATCCCGGCCATGATGCTGTCCAGCAGCACGTTCATGTGGGCCAGGCGCTCGATGCGCGGCAGCTTGCTGATGGGGTTCTTCTTGCTCTTGTCCACGTAGCCGATCACCCGGCACCAGCCCTCTGAGGAGGCCAGGCCCGTACCGGTCAGGCTGGTGTCCACGCCGACCACCCGAGGCCCGTCAACGGGCCGGACCTCCGGGGTGCTCTCGTGGATCGTCTGCACGCCGTGGTTCATGCCTGCTCACCCCCGACCAGGGCGACGTCCGACGCCTGCAACGTCACCGTCTGCTCGGGGTCCATGGCCCCCTGGGCCAGCGGCTCCGCCAGCCGGACCTTGGTCAGCACCAAGTCGTCCGGCTCCTGGGCGTGGCAGTTGACGTCCGCCTCCAGCCACACGCCGGGCAGCTCCTCCGCCGGCAGGCCGGTGGCATCGGTCAGGTGGGACAGGAGCACCGGCACCGGCCGGGCAGGGTCCCAGGCACCCACGGTCACCTGGGCGAGGCGCGCCGTCTTGTCGACGCTCAGCACCTCCACGCAGGCCGGGAGCCGCGGGTCATGCCGCGCGTCCAGGTACACCTGGCCCAGCTCGCAGATGCTCCACTCACCGTCATCGGTGTCCTGGGCGAACCCACCGACGCGCAGCAACCCCAGCGCCTGGCGGTCCTCGGCCACCTCACCCTGGGCGAGAGCGCGCAGGATGACCTCCACGCACGGCGGCAGCGGGCACTCCGTGGCGCGCACCGTCGCCCGGATGCGCTCGGCCCGCCAGGCCGCCGTGCCGCGCAGCAGCGGCGACGAGCACGGGCAGCCGAACACGCCCATGCGGTACTCCGGGCGGACGCAGCTCACGCACTCCCCGGTACGAGCCGCGCCGCGCTGGCACAGCTCCCGGAAGCAGCACGAACAGTTGGGGCAGTTCTCTTCCTCGGGCCACTCGAATGCGGGCCCAGGCATGGGGAGTTCCATGGTCATGGTCACTGGTTGCCTGCCGTTTCTCTCGCGCAGCTCCAGCACGTGCGCGTGCCGTCAGCGTCAACGGCGTGCGCGCGGGTGGAGCGCTCGCGGGTGCAGTAGTGGTATTCGGCGGCGGCCACCTCGCCGGCCGCGTACATCGCGGCGAGCGGGTCGGCGCCGTGTTCCTTGAGGGCCGCCGCCACGGCGGCCGGGACCATCGGCCAGTCCAGGCGCACGCCCAGGGCCTCCAGCTCCCGGCCGGGCGTACGGGCCAGGTAGTCGCGGAAGGAAGCGTTCTGCTGGTTCGCCCACTTCTGCTGGGCGTCATGCAGCTCCGCCAGGGTCTTGCGCTGCAACCACGGGTGCCGCTTGGCGATCCGGTACACCAGGTCACAGGCGGCGATGGCGTCCACCTGCGAGTCGTGGGCCGGACCGGCGAGCGAGGCGCACCAGTGGGTGCACAGGTCGGTCAAGGTCCGCCGGCCTTTCCGGTAGCGGTCGACCTGCTTGTCCAGGACGCGGGGGTCCAACACGTACGGGGTGACCCGCTCGGCGAGCGGCCGGACGCCCAGACGCCGGGCCGCTCGGTCGAGGAGGGTCAGGTCGAACGGGGCGTTCATGACCACCAGGGGGTAGCCCTGCTCCACCCCGTCGACCACCGCGGCGATGATGTCCGCGACCACGCCGTCAGGCGGCGATCCCTGCGCCGTGGCCGCCTCCGTGCTCCAGCCGTGCACGGCCTCCGCATCGGCCGGGATCTCGAACTCGGGCACGGCGACCCATCGGCGGCCGGCGGTCGGCTTACCGCCGCCCCACCGGACGGCGGCGGCCGTGACGATGCAGTCGTGCTCCGGGTCGGTGCCGGACGTTTCGAGATCCAGGCCCAGGAACGGGCGGCCGTGCCAGCTCATCAGCTCACCCGGCCCTTACGGCCGCCGCGCTGCTTCTTGCCCCGGTAGGTGCGGCCCTGCTTGGACCGCTTCACCGGCAGGGGCGCCGTCTCCTGGCTGCCCTCGGCCGCGCGGTGGGCCCGCTCGGCCTCGGCGACCAGGGCGGCCCGCTCCGGGTCGGGCGCGTGCACGATCTGCACGTCGCCGCGCTCGCCGGCGTCGTCCGCCTCCACCAGCGCCACCAGCTCCGCCGAGGTGGGCACGGACGGGTACAGCGCCTTCAACGCGGACTTGAGCATCATGTGGTCGAAGTCCCGGTGCCAGAACGAATCCTTGCGGCCGTCCTGCTCGGCGAGCTGGTAGGCGTAGCTCCACTCGTCGCGGAGCTGGGCTGCCTTGGCCCGGTTGACGAACACCACTTGAGAGCGGGCGCCGTCCTTGGTCCGGATAAAGGCGTACGCGAACAGCGCCTTGCCGCGCTCCTCGGGCCCCAGCTCGGGCCGGATCTTGAGCGTGAAGTCATCCGGCGCCGGGGCGGACGGGCGGACCTCCCACTCGTCGCTCTCGTGCACCAGGCCGTAGTGGACCGAGGCCACCAGCCCGGACCGGTACATGAGCCGGACGTAACCCTTGTACGTGGGGATGAACACGGCCTTGTTGCCCTGCACCTGGATGGCGGCCTCATAGCCGTCCGGCACCAGGCCGAACCGGGCGCAGGTCATCAGCGCCATGCGCAGGGACGCCGGCGTGCACCGGCCGAGCCGTGGCAGCAGGGCGGACACGGCGGCCTGGAACTTCTCGTACGGCACGTGCGCGGGCAGCGAGGCGGCGAACTTATCGCCGTGCTTGTCCAGATACTCCTGGACGGCGTCCACCTGGGCCGGGGTGGCCTCCCCCACCGGGGGCTCCACCGTGGGCGCCGGGTCCTGCTCGGGGGCGGGGCGCCCGCCGCCAGTGGCGGCGAGCACCCGGTGCATCAGAGTCTCAGTCACGGTCACACTCCCTTGGCGGGCACGCGGAGCACCCGGGCGCGGTACTGGCGGTAAAGGTCGGGGTGGTCCTTGGCGAGGGCCTTGGTGTCGATGCCGGTCTTCGTCACGGCGTACTCGGCGGCCAACTCCGGGTGGTCCTTGGTGAACTTGGACGGGGCGAAGTTGCCGTTCTGCTTCCAGGTCCAGGCGACCTTGCCGCCGGGGGTCTTGACGATCTCGGACTCCCGGGCGAGCAGGCGCATGGTGTTCTGCACCTCGTCCAGGCGGCGCTGGGCCCGCTCGATCGCGGACCCCAGGGCGGCCTCCCGCTTACGCAGGTTGCGGGCCTGCTCGACGGCCACCTCGGCGACGCCGTCGACCTTGACGTCCCACAGGTGGGCCAGCAAATCCTTGGTGCCGGGCAGGCCGTCCGCGTCGGGCTCCTCGCCCTCCACGATGTGGCGCTGCCACCAGTCCCCGGTCCACTGGACGAGGTGCGCCAGCAGGTCCTCACGGCGCGGCACCTCGTGCCACCGCAGCTTGTTCCCGCCCACGCACGCGGCGACGTAGCCCTTACGCCAGCCGCCTACGGCCTGGTACCACAGGTTCTGGATCTGCGGGGCGTCCGGCGCCTCGTCCTGCTCCCAGTCCGACAGCTGCCACTCGGTGCGGTTCTTGCACTCCACCGGCCCGTCGACCTCGCGGGTGTCCGCGTCCAGGGCCAGCCGGTCGACGTTGCCGAGCATCCACGGACGCTCGACGTTGACGTACATGCCGGGCGGGTCGATGACGGGGATGCCGGTACGGCGGGAGAACACCCGGGCAATGGGCTCCTCCATCTCCCGGCCGAACTCCATGGCCTCGGTGTCGAAGTCCTTGCCGCGCCCGTGCTTGTCCTCGAACACGTGCCACGGCCCCTTGCCGGACACGAACCCGAGCAGCACAGCGACGTCGGAGCCGCCCAGGCCGTTCAGGCGCGCGGCCAGCCAGCGCTTCCGATACTCCTGGTCCCACATGTCGCCGGTGGGCAGGAGCACCCGGGCCTCCGGGGCCAGGTCCACGCTGGGGATGGTGGGCTCGGTCATGGTGGCGCTCACGCGTCGGTGTCCTTCCGGGGGGTGTTGTGCTGTGTCGCGGCGGCGGTGAGGTTGCGGAGGTAGCCCGCGGCCTGCTTGGCAGACATGAGGCCGTTGCACTGCTTGACCTCGGCCCTGATCAGGGCGGCCTCGTCGTTGAATCCGCGGTCGCCGAGGAGTTGGGCGGCCTGCTTGCCGCTGTGGA
Organism: Streptomyces sp. SAI-127; assembly: GCF_029894425.1. Classification (NCBI taxonomy): domain Bacteria; kingdom Bacillati; phylum Actinomycetota; class Actinomycetes; order Kitasatosporales; family Streptomycetaceae; genus Streptomyces; species Streptomyces sp. SAI-127. The sequence continues at coordinate 6,079,823 of NZ_JARXYJ010000001.1, read as the reverse complement.
TCGTGCGCTCACCGCACGCCTGGAGGATCAGCCGGACCGGTTCCGGCAGCTCGACGTGGCTCTGCATCGCGTCGCGGTTGCGGGCCTCGGCGAGGACGTCGGGGGGAAGGTCGACGTGCTGGCAGGGGTTGTCCCAGACGTCGACCTCGTACCGGTCGCCGTCGTGGCGGAAGTGGTGCGGGCGGATGGTGTCGGCGCCGCGCGGCGCGTGGCAGCGCGGGCACTGGCTGTCGACCGTGACGGTGATGATGCCGACGCCCTCATGACCGGGGCCGTCGCCGTCGTGGCGGATGCGCACGGTCATCGTGGCCGGCATCGCCGGGGCCGCCTCGGGCAGGTCGACGTATCGGACCCACACGGCCGCGCCGTCCTCGACGCGGGTCACGTGCGACTGGAACTGTCCAGCCGGGGCGTACGCGTTGAGGCCGCCGCTACGGACGGCGCGGGCGATGCCGCCCGCCGTTTCGGTGGAGGCGTAGACGCCTGCCTTGAGCCAGTAGCGGGGGGTCAGCCGAGCTTTCTCGGCATTCAGGAAGTGGTCGGCGCCGCGCGGGCGTCCCTTGGGCGTCACAGCGCACCGCCCTGGCGGGTCTGGTGCGGCAGCCGCGCGGCGATCTCACGGCGCACGCGTGCCTGCGAGGGGTGGCCGAACAGGATCGAGCACTCCCGGCAGTCGTCACCCGAGCACTCGCCGGGGTCGACGGTCGGGCGAGGGGCGGCGGTCGCTGCGCGGTGCGCCATGACGGCGGCGGGAAGGAGCGCGGCGCAGGACACCGCAGCGGCGATGATCAGTTCACCGGCCACTGGGCACCTCCCTACGGGGGTTGGTGCGGGCACTAGAGTTCCGGTTCACGGGTTGGACCTCGATTCAGCGGATTGAGGTACGGCCTTGGTGAGCGGGGCTGTGTGGACCCGGCATGGTCCGTACGGCCCCGCCGCCTCACACCTGGGCGACCGCTCGGCGGGCGCGCTTGGCGGGCCGGGCGGCCTGGTACGGCAGCGCGGTGGGCGTTTCGGCGGGGGTGGGCGCGGCCTGGTCGGCCGGCGCGTTGAGCACTTCCTGGGCCTTGGCGGGCATGGCCGTGTTCATGGCCTGGATCAGCCGCAGGTCGCAGTGGCAGAAGACGGCCGGGTTCTGGCCGAACTTCTGGTGCGGCAGCTTGCTGATGTTGTCCCGGAGCCAGTCCGTTTTGATCTTGAGAGCGTTGGCGGCCTCCTCGTAGTCGAGGTTCCGCACCTCCGTGCAGACGCAGTGCCTGCGCGTCCAGGCGGTCATCCGGCCGCCGCCGCTCCGGTCTTGGCGGGCACCTGGGCGCCCTCCAGCACCAGGTCGTCCAGGGGAACGCCGTATGCCGCCTTGATGGCGAGCAGCGTGCGCAGGGACGGCGCGGTCTTCCCGGCCAGGAGCCGGGAGACGGTGGACTGCGTGAGCTTCAGCCGCCGGGCGATCTGGGCGTGCGTCTTGTCGCCTGCCTGCTCGGCCCGGGACTCGACCGTCTTGCCGTGCAGCGTGGGCATACGCATACCTCCTCTCGTCTTGCATGCGTGCAAGGTCTTGCTTGCATGCATGACGCTAGCTCCTGGCTTGCATGCGTGCAAGAGCTATGACGATCACCGCGCCGTGTCTTTTCCGTGAAGAGCTTCCGTACGCCCCCTGCCTCCCACCAGCAGGTATGGCCTTTACACGCCCTCACCTGGGAACATGCATGCATGCAAGCCCTTCCAGCTTGCATGCATGCGCGCTAACCTCCCCACCATGCGGAGTATGGACACACCACCCACGGCGCCTACGGGCGAGCCACCAGACGGCCGGAGCACGGCCAAGGAGTTCGGCAATCTCATCCGGCGGCTGGCCATCGAGGCCGGTTACGACTTGACCCCGGGCAAGGGCGGCAGGATGGCCCTCGCGCGCGACACGGGCATGAGCGAGTCCGCCGTCGGGCGCATGATCAGCGGCTCCACGCTGCCCATGCCGAGCCAGTTCGAGAACCTGGCCAAAGTTCTCAACACGGATGTGCGCAACCTTCTGGTGGCGGCGGGAGTCATCTCCCGCGAGGCATGGCCAGAAGGGGTCATTCCGGATGTACGCTCAGCAACCTCGCAGTCGCCGCTGTCCCCCGAGGCATACGCGGACGCATGGGGCATTACCAACCCCGTGATCCGCCAGACGATGGTCTCGAACATCGAGTTGGCGATCAGGCTGCAACGGGCGCAGGAAGACACGGAGCACACAGCGGCGACCTCGGGGGCGCCGTAGTAGTCAGGGGGACGAATGCCGGGAAAGGCAGCAGCCGCGGCCTCAGTCAGCGGCATGGTCGCTGGCGTGGCGGCAACACTCATCGTCACAGGTGAGGAGCCGCGCCTAGGAGCCGACAAGCACGTGCTGCTAACGGCGGTGGGTCTCTGCGCCATGGTGTGCATCACCGTGGTGTCCATGGTGATTCTGCGTAAGTGGATCAGCGCTCACGACGACCGCACCCGCCAGATGGCCAATCAGATTGCCCAGGAGCGGACCACGTTCGTGGAGGCCAGCGCACGCCGGGCACAGGAGCTGAACGACAGGGAGGCACGACTCAACGAGAAAGCCGAGAACGCCCACGGATACGTGATGGGCATACTGCGCCGACTGGATGCAGCGCTGACCCAAAACAGCCACCTCGAGCGCGAGCACGCCCAACTGCGCGGGCTGTACGAGGAACTGGCGCGGGATCACAACGCGCTCATCCGCGAGACGTTGCAGGAGCGGGCCGACCGGTTTACCCGACGAACCGTTACGCCGGCCGCTCGGGCGGCATCCTGCCCACCACCGGGGCCGGCGACGGAAACGCCGGCCCACCCCGACACCGACCACGACCGCGGCCACGCACCCGTTGCCGCTATCCCGCTCCGACGCTGCCCGGCCCCCGCGGCCCGGCTGGCCGAACCTATGCAGCACGACCGTCCCGTGGAAGGCGCGGTCAGCGGTCCTGCATAACCCCATAAACCAGCAGCGCGGGGGCCCCGGTTGAGCCGACCAACCGGGGCCCTTTTCGTGCCCGGTGTCAGGTGACCGGCTGCCGCTCCCCGGCCGCCCGCTCCGGGTGATAGCCGCAGGTACGCACCGCGTCCGCCCGGGCCACCGTGTAGGCCGCCAGGACGGCCTCCTGGTCCAGGCCCCACGCCCGAGCCTCCGTCAGCGCCTCCCACCCAGGCCGCCACCGGGTGGTGGAGCGAGACGGCTCCTCGATGTGGTCCTCCTCCTCGAACTCCCACACCCACCGCCCGGCCGGCTGATGCGCGCTCGGGTTGGGCGTGCACTCCCTGCCGTCCACGTCGTACAGGGCCGGGCCGAGGAACCACACGAACGCCCGCCCGGGCAGCTCATCCCGTACGGCCTTGAGGCCGTTGTCGGACCCGACCTGCCCGCCGGTGGACCGGATCCACCAGTCCGCGCTCATCCGCTCCACCCGCACGGCGCCGCCGCGCTCCCGCGCCCACCGCTCCGCCAACTCCTCGGCGTGCTCGGCCCGCCAGAACCCGACCAGCAGGGAGCCCACATGCGCGACATACAGCGACCGCCCGGGGTCCGTCACCGGGGTACGCGCCTCGTGCTCCTCGAACTCGTCCGCCTCCCCGTCCGGGCCGGCGGTCGACGGGATGCCCAGCGCGCGGTCGATCGTCGCCAGCGCTCCCGCATGGGCCTCCCGCAGCAGGTGGCCGTACCGGTCGCTGGTGGTCTTGATGCTCTCGTGGCCCAGGCGCCGCTTGACGTACTCCAGGCTGTGCCGGTCCGACAGCAGCGCGGCCACGTGGGAGTGGCGCAGGTCGTGGAACGTCGGGTACTTCCACTCAGGGATCAGGCCGCGCGCCTTGGCCTCCGTGACGGCCGCCACCCACCGGTCATAGAACGTGCTGTAGACCAGCCGCTCCCCGTGCCCGTTGTGGAAGATCAGCGCGTCCTTGCCCAGGCCGGCCAGGCCGTGCCCCAGCAGCTCCTGCCACAGGCCGGCCGAGATGTCCACGGTGCGCCGGGACGCCTTGCTCTTGGGCGTGCCCAGGTACGCGCCCGGCTGCGGGTGGGTCTTCGGCCGGCGCTTCCACGCCCGGGACACCCGCACCTCGAAGACGTCGGCGGACGGGTTGCGGGCGTGCCGCGCGGCCAGGGCCGTGATCTCGCCCCAGCGCAGGCCGGTGCCGTACGCCAGGCGCACCAGCACCTTGTCCTCCGGACGCTCGAAGCAGGAGACCAGGCCCCCCACCTCGTCCGGGGTCATGAACTCCATCTCTTCGGTGCGCTCGTCGTCCAGCGCGCCCTCATCGTCCGTACGCGGCAGCCGGATGCCCTTGCAGGGGTTGCGCACCCGCAGCGGGGGCTCCGCCTCCACCGCCTCGTTGAGGACGGACGACAACAGGCCGTGCACGTTGCGGAGCGTCTTCGGGCTCATCAGCTTGCGCTTGGAGCCGCGCCATACGTACGTCTGGGCCATCTTGTTGACCCAGGCCGCCACGGTCGCCCGGCTGAAGTGCTCCGGGGAGCGGATATCACAGTTGCCGAACGTCGGCAGAAGGTACTGCTCCAACTCCCGGTAGCAGTCCGCCCTGTAGCGCTCCTCCACGCCTGTCTTGTTTGCAATGCACTGGCGGGCGTAGGTGCCGAAGATGTAGGAGTCCTCGACGCCGGCGGACGGGTCGATGTACCCCTCCCCCTTGACCCACCCGGGCGGCCACTGCTGGCCGTTGTCGTTGACGGCCTGACAGAACACCTCCGCCGCCTGCGCCCCGGCCTCGTCCCCGTCGAATCGCTCGCTCTGCCAGGCACCGTCACGGGCGCCGCCCAGGCGCCACTTCACGCGGTGGCTGGTGACCGATCCGTCCTTGCCCGTCATCGGTTTCACGTACGCCATGGACGGCAGGGTAAGGCAGCGTGCGCCAGCCGTGCGCCAGTTACGCGAAAGAGAGTCGGCGCCGAGAGCCCGTATCCGCAGGTCAGGACCGGTTTCAGCGAGAGTGCCCGGAACCGGACTTGAACCGGCACGCCCGCGAAGGGGCAGCGAGGTTTAAGCTCGCCGTGTCTGCATTCCACCATCCGGGCAGGCCATGGGCTCCGCGTCGAGGTTCCGAGCCTATCGGGACGCATCCCCCGAACAGCGGACGGGCGGACCGATGTTGTCTTATTTTATTGACGTCTGAGGGTGCATCAGACCACGGAACACGCCATCCGCACTTGCCAATAGCGTTACGTGGGACACCCGGCCGCGCATGCGGAATGACGGAATTTCACCGCCCGAACGAGGACGCTCCACCTGTTCTCTGCACTTTCCCCGATCAGGGGCCTCCGTCATCCCCAGGTATGACACCCGGCGCCGCGGTCCCTCCAAAGTCTGCCTTCGGAACCAGAACTGCGGCTGACTACACGGCGCGCTGTGGCCACCACGATGGAAGACGTCCTTCAACGATGTCGTCCCGCTAGGAGTTCCATCCCGTGACCACCACACCCGTCGCCGGCCGGACCACCACCGTGGCCGCGCGCGCCACGGATCTGTCGAAGATCTACGGACAGGGCGAGACCCAGGTGGTCGCCCTGGACCGGGTCACCGTCGAGTTCCACCAGGCCGAGTTCACCGCGATCATGGGTCCCTCCGGCTCCGGCAAGTCCACGCTGATGCACTGCGTCGCCGGCCTCGACACCTTCTCCTCCGGTTCGGTCCGCATCGGCGAGACCGAGCTCGGCTCGCTGAAGGACAAGCAGCTGACCAAACTGCGGCGGGACAAGATCGGCTTCATCTTCCAGGCGTTCAACCTGCTGCCGACCCTGACGGCCCTGGAGAACATCACCCTCCCGATGGACATCGCCGGCCGCAAACCGGACAAGCAGTGGCTGGAGTCGGTCATCCAGATGGTCGGGCTGCGGGACCGCCTCAGCCACCGGCCCGCCCAGCTCTCCGGCGGCCAGCAGCAGCGCGTCGCCGTCGCCCGGGCACTGGCGTCCAGGCCCGACATCATCTTCGGCGACGAGCCGACCGGAAACCTCGACTCACGCTCCGGCGCCGAGGTGCTGGGCTTCCTGCGCAACTCCGTTCGGGAGCTGGGGCAGACGGTCGTCATGGTGACCCACGACCCGGTGGCCGCGGCGTACGCGGACCGGGTGGTGTTCCTCGCGGACGGCCGGATCGTCGACGAGATGTACCAGCCCACCGCCGACAACGTCCTCGACTTCATGAAGCAGTTCGACGCGAAGGGCCGCACCTCCTGATGTTCCGCACCGCCCTGCGCAACGTACTCGCGCACAAGGCCAGACTGCTCATGACCGTGCTCGCCGTGATGCTCGGCGTGGCGTTCGTGTCCGGCACGCTGGTCTTCACCAACACCATCTCCGAGGCCTACCAGAAGAGTTCGGCCAAGGGCTTCGACCAGGTCGACGTGGCCGTCACCGCCGAGTCCCGGGAGGACAAGGGCAACACGATCGGGAAGAACCCCGACCTGACCCAGGCGCTGCTCGAGAAGAGCGCCGGGGTTCCGGGGGCCTCGAAGGCCATCGGCGTCGTCAGCGGCTTCACCGCCATCGCCGACAAGGACGGCAAGCTCATCGGCGGCGGCTTCCAGTCGCAGGGCGGCAACTACTACGGGGACAAGGACCCCCGGTACCCGCTGTCCGAGGGCGCCGCACCACACGGCGCGAACCAGGTCGCGATCGACTCCGAGACCGCGAAGCGGGCCGGCTACAAGGTCGGCGACACCGTGCGCATCTCGGTCGACGGCCCGGTCCTGAAGCCGGTCGTCACCGGCATCTTCACCACCGACGACGGCAATGTGGCCGCCGGCGGCAGCCTCGCCCTCTTCGACACGGCCACCGCCCAGAAGCTGTTCGGCAAGCCGGGAACGTACGACGAGATCGACGTGAAGGCGGCCTCCGGCACCTCCCAGACCGCCCTGAAGGCCGCGCTGGACAAGGCGCTTCCCTCGGACCTGGTGGAGACCGAGACCGGCAAGGAACTCGCCGACGCGCAGGCCGAGATGATCTCGTCCTCGATGAGCGGTCTCAAGCAGGGCCTGCTGGTCTTCGCGGGCATCGCGCTCTTCGTCGGCACCTTCATCATCGCCAACACCTTCACCATGCTGGTCGCCCAGCGCACCAAGGAGCTGGCGCTGCTCAGGGCCGTCGGCGCGTCCCGCAGGCAGGTCACGCGGTCGGTGCTGATCGAGGCGTTCGTGGTGGGCCTGGTCGCCGCCGTGACCGGTCTCGTGGCCGGTATCGGCATCGGCGCCGGGCTCAAGTCCCTCATGGGCACGCTCGGGGCGACCGTCCCGGACGGGCCGCTCGTCGTCACGCCGGGCACGGTCGGTGTGGCCCTCGCGGTCGGCGTCCTGATCACCATGCTGGCGGCCTGGCTGCCGGGCCGCAGGGCGGCGAAGATCCCGCCGGTCGCGGCGATGAGCAGTGTGCACGCGAAGGCGACGACCAAGTCGCTGGTGCTGCGCAACACGCTGGGCGCGCTGTTCAGCGGGGCCGGTGTCGCGGTCATCCTGGCGGCCACCACCATGGACGGCTCGGACGGTCAGGCCCCCATGGGCATGGGCGCGGTCGTGCTGATCATCGGTGTCTTCATCCTCACCCCCCTGCTGTCCCGCCCGCTGATCGCGGCCGCGGCACCGCTCCTGCGCGTCTTCGGCGTCTCCGGGAAACTGGCCCGCCAGAACTCGGTGCGCAACCCGCGCCGTACGGCCGCCACCGCCTCCGCGCTGATGATCGGACTCACCCTGATCACCGGTATGACGGTGATGGCGGGCAGCCTGCAGAAGTCGATCGACAAGATGGCGTCGGCGGCCGTCAAAGCCGACTACGTCGTCTCCATGGCCAACGGCAACGAGCTCTCGGCGGACGTCGAGAAGAAGCTGGCGAAGGTCGACGACGTCACCGCCGTCAGCCCGCTGCGCAACGCGGCCTCCCGCATCGACGGCCATACCGAGTACCTGACCGGCGTCAACGGCTCCGCGATCGGTGAGCTGACCGACCTCAAGGTCAACGACGGCGCGTTCAAGGTCGGCGGCAGCCAGGTGGTCGTGGACCAGGACCGGGCCAAGTCCTTCGGCTGGAAGGCGGGTTCGACCTTCACCGTCCACTACGAGGACGGCAAGGCGCAGAAGCTCACGGTCGCCGGGGTCTACGAGGGCAACGAGCTGATCAGCGGCATCATGCTCGACACCGCGACACTCAATCCGCACCTGAGCGACCTGTCCGACATGCAGGTCATGCTGAAGACGTCCGACGGCGCCTCCGCCGCGACCAAGGACAAGCTGGAGAAGGCCCTCGGCTCCAACCCGGCCATCAAGGTCCAGGACAAGAAGGATCTGTCCGACTCGATCGCGCAGATGTTCACGCTGATGCTGAACATGCTCTACGGCCTGCTCGCCATGGCGGTGATCGTCGCGGTCCTCGGAGTCATCAACACCCTGGCCATGTCGGTGTTCGAGCGCTCCCAGGAGATCGGCATGCTCCGCGCGATCGGCCTGGACCGCAAGGGCATCAAGCGGATGGTCCGTCTGGAGTCCCTGGTCATCTCCCTGTTCGGCGGGGTCCTGGGCATCGGCCTGGGCGTCTTCTTCGGCTGGGCGGCCGGTGAGCTCCTCGGCACGAAGATGGCGACGTACGAACTCGTCCTGCCCTGGGCCAGGATGGCGGTGTTCCTCCTGCTGGCGGCGACGGTGGGCATCCTCGCCGCCCTGTGGCCGGCCCGCCGCGCGGCCCGCATGAACATGCTGGCGGCCATCAAGGCGGAGTAACACCGAGCACCCGTACGGCAGTCGGGGCCCGTTGCCAGGCAACGGGCCCCTCGTCCCTGCCAGGCACCCCACCGACCGACCCGGGACCCGTCCCCCGCGACCGGTCACCGACCAGCTGCACCAACTGCGCCGACCGGCCAGGGCACCGCGTAAAGCCGAACAGCCGCCGCCCCCCGATCCTGCCCGGCGCCCGCCCAACCACCGCGGAACCCGAGCACCGCGGCACCCGGGACCCAGGCAATCGCACCAGCCGCACCGACCGGCCAGGGCACCCCCTAAGGCCGAACAGCCGCCGGTCCCCCGACCCTGCCCCCCCGCCCGCCAACCACCGCGACATCCGGGCACCGCAGCGCGCGGGATCCAGGCAGTCACACCAGCCGCACCGACCGACCTGAGCACCCCCTAAGGCCGAACAGCCGCCGGTCCCCCGATCCTGGCCAGCGCCCGCCCAACCACCGCGGAACCCGAGCACCGCGGCACCCGGGACCCAGACAGCCGCACCAGCCGCACCGACCGCCCTCGGCACCACGTAAGGCCGAACAGCCGCCAGGCCCCCCGACCCTGCCCCCCGCCCGCCCAACCACCGCGGAACCCGAGCACCGCGGCACCCGGGACCCGGACAGTCGCACCAGGCGCACCGACCGACCTGAGCACCACCTAAGGCCGGGCAGCCGCCGGTCCCCCGACCCTGCCCCCCGCCCGCCAACCACCGCGGAACCCGAGCACCGCGGCACCCGGGACCCGGACAGTCGCACCAGCCGCACCGACCGGCCAGGGCACCCCCTAAGGCCCAACAGGCGCCAGGCCCCCTTAACCTGCCCGGCGCCTTGCCAGCCACCACCGGACCCGGCCCCAGCGACCGGTCACCGACCACGTGCACCAGCCGCTTCGCCCGCCCCGGCGGGGCCGTCGGCCGGTTACCGCCGCCCGCGTTGCCGTCTCGGCCGCTGGGCCGGACCGATCGGCGGACGGCGACATCCAGCGGCGGCTCACCCGGGAGTCAGTTCCAGGTTCGGGATCTCAGCGGCAGACCGGACGCGCCGGATTCGGTGGCTCTGACGGCGAGTACCTGGTTGACGCCGATGCGGTTGTGTTCGAAGGCGAGGGCGCACGCGGCCATGTACAGCCGCCACACACGGGCCCGCCCGGGTCCGGCGAGCCGGATCGCGCGCTGCCACTGTGCCTCCAGGTTGGTGACCCAGCGGCGCAGGGTGTGGGCGTAGTGCTCGCGGATCGACTCCACGTCCCGCACCTCGAACCCGGCCCGCTCCAGCATGGTCACGGTGGTGCCGAGGGGGGCGAGTTCGCCGTCGGGGAAGACGTAGGCGTCGATGAACCCGTCGAGGTCGTACGCCGATTCGTCGCGCTGCGGGCGCCGGGCGATCTGGTGGTTGAGGAGCCGTCCGCCGGGCTTCAGGAGCTTCAGCAGGACCTCGGCGTACTCCAAGTACCGTTCCGCGCCGACGTGTTCGGCCATGCCGATGGAGGAGACGGCGTCGTACGGCCCGTCGGTGACGTCCCGGTAGTCCTGCACCCGGATCTCGACCCGGTCGGTGAGCCCCTCGTCGGCGACGCGCTTGCGGGCGTAGGCCGCCTGCTCCTGGGAGAGGGTGATGCCGACGACGCTCACGCCGTACTCGCGGGCGGCGTGGATGGCCATGGAGCCCCACCCGCAGCCCACGTCGAGGAGCCTTTGCCCGGCCCGCAGATCGAGCTTGCGGCAGACGAGGTCGAGCTTGTCGCGCTGGGCGCGCTCCAGGGTTCCCCCGGGTTCGGGAGCCTCCCAGTAGGCGCACGAGTACACCATCGACGGTCCGAGGACGATCTCGTAGAAGCCGTTGCCGACGTCGTAGTGGTGGCTGATGGCCCGCTTGTCGCTGCGTCTGGTGTGCAGATGGCCGCGGGCCCGGCGGATCTCCTCGGGCGGCGGGGCGGGCGGCAGCGGCGGTCCGCCGAGGGCGACGAGCCCGCGGACGGCGGAGCGCACCTCGGGGTCGCGCAGGGCCTGGAAGAGGGTCCTGGCGTCCTCCCCGCGCTCCCACACGAGCCCCGAGATCAGGTCGAGGGCGGTGTAGAGATCACCGTCGATGTCCAGGTCTCCCGTGACCCAGGCGCGGGCCAGCCCCAGCTCACCCGGCTTGAACAGCAGCCGGCGCACGGCACGCCGGTTCCGTACGACCAGCGCGGGCGCGTCGGGCGGCCCGGCCTCCGAACCGTCCCAGGCGCGGATCCGCAGCGGTAGCTGCACTCCCAGCAACTGTCCGACGAGGTCCCTGAGCCGCAGCGCGGCATCTGCCATGGCGTACACCTCCGTGACGAGGATCCCGGAATTGTCCACCTTGGTAAACAGCGGCATGCCGGGGCGCAGTCCCTCCGGCGGGTTATGTCTGGGCAAAACACATGCAGCGACCATCTACACCCAGTGGGCGCGGGAACGCCGAAGGACCTCCCGCACCACGGATGGCGGGAGGTCCTTCGGGGTGGATCAGCGACCGGAGCCGGTCAGGAGGCCTTCGCCTCGGTCTTCTTCGGCTCGGCGGCCGGCACGGGCCTCGCGGCCTCGTAGAACTCCTCGCGCGGGTGCTCCATCGCGCCGAGGGAGACGACCTCGCGCTTGAGGAACATGCCGAGGGTCCAGTCGGCGAAGACGCGGACCTTGCGGTTCCAGGTCGGCATGGCCAGACCGTGGTAGCCGCGGTGCATGTACCAGGCGAGACGGCCCTTGAGCTTGATCTTCATCTTGCCCATGACGATCATCGCGACGCCCTTGTGCAGGCCGAGACCCGCGACAGCACCCTTGTTGGAGTGGCTGTAGTCCTTCTGCGGGAAGCCCCGCATACCGGAGATCACGTTGTCGCCGAGGATCCGCGCCTGCCGCAGCGCGTGCTGCGCGTTCGGCGGGCACCAGGCGTTCTCGACGCCGGCCTTGCGGGCGGCGACGTCCGGGACCTGGGCGTTGTCGCCCGCGGCCCAGATGTAGTCGGTGCCGGTGACCTGGAGGGTCGGCTGGGCGTCGACGTGGCCGCGCGGGCCCAGCGGGAGGCCGTAGCGGGCCAGGACCGGGTTCGGCTTGACGCCGGCGGTCCACACGACGGTGCTGGAGTCGACCTCGAGGCCGTTCTTGAGGACCACGTGGCCGTCGACGCAGGAGTCCATCGACGTGGAGAGGTAGATCTCCACGCCCCGGCTCTCCAGGTGCTCCTTGCCGTACTGGCCGAGCTTGGGGCCGACCTCGGGGAGGATCTTGTCGGCGGCGTCGACGAGGATGAACCGCATGTCCTCGCGCGAGACGTTGGTGTAGTACTTGGCCGCGTCGCGGGCCATGTCCTCGACCTCGCCGATGGTCTCCGCACCCGCGAAGCCACCGCCGACGAAGACGAAGGTGAGCGCCTTGCGGCGGATCTCCTCGTCGGTCGTGGAGTCGGCCTTGTCGAGCTGCTCAAGCACGTGGTTGCGCAGGCCGATGGCCTCCTCGATGCCCTTCATACCGATGCCCTGCTCGGCGAGGCCGGGGATCGGGAAGGTGCGGGAGACCGCGCCGAGCGCGATCACCAGGTAGTCGAAAGGCAGCTCGTACGCCTCGCCGACCAGCGGGGCGATCGTGGCGACCTTGCGGTCCTGGTCGATGGTGGTGACCCGGCCGGTGAGAACCTCCGCCTTGGGCAGCACGCGTCGCAGCGGGACGACGACGTGGCGCGGGGAGATGTTGCCGGCGGCGGTTTCGGGGAGGAAGGGCTGGTAGGTCATGTACGACCGGGGGTCGACGACCGTGACGGTCGCCTCGCCGTAGCGCATCTTCTTGAGAATGCGCCGAGCTGCGTACAGGCCTACGTACCCACCGCCTACTACGAGGATCCTGGGACGCTCCGTGGTGCTCATGCCATCGAGTATCCACCCGCCTCAGGGGGGTCGCTCGTGCGCCCCTTCACAAGCTCTTGCAGAGGGTGTGTTATCCTCCGCGACTCGCGTGATCCAGGTCATGGCGCGAGACGGGAACCGCCGTGTAGAGCGACCCGTTGTCAATGCCGCGTGAGCTGCCTCTCTGCGCCGGAAGCCCTCCCGTGAGAGACCCGCGCAACCCCCTCACGCGCCCCTCCCCCGAGGTCCGCATCCCCCCGTTTTGAACGTGTTCACACGGGTGTTGGGACCCCGGAAGGGGCAACCGGGCCAGATTCGTCGTCCGACAGGGCCCAATTCCTTGTGAAGAACTTCACGAACTTTCCCGGCGACACGTCAAAGAGGGGCCCCGAAGGGCCCCCCGGACGCGCTCATACGTTGTTCTCCCTGCTCAGCAGAGGTGCTCAGCAAGGCCTACGCGACCGACCACGCGATGCCGTCGAGGATGTCGTGCTCACTCACGACGACCTCCTCGGCGCCGATCCGCTCCATGATCGACAAGAGGACGAGGGCCCCGGCGGCGATGACGTCCACGCGCCCGGGGTGCATGGAGGGCACGGCCGCGCGCTCGGCGTGGGTGGAGTGCAGCAGCCGGTCGGTGATCTCACGGACGCGGTCGTGGGAGACCCGGGAGTGGTGGATGGCCTGCGAGTCGTACTCGGGCAGCTCCTGCGCGATCGCCGACACGGTGGTGACGGACCCGGCGAGCCCCACCAGCGTGCGCGCCTCGCGCAGCGGGACGGTCTCCTCGGCCAGGTCGAGAGCGGCCTCGATGTCGGCCCGCATGGCGGCGATCTGCGCGTCGGTGGGCGGGTCGCTGACGACCCCGTCCCGCACGAGGTGCCGCTCGGTCATCCGCACACAGCCCACGTCGACGGAGCGTGCGGCGCGCACATGGTCGTCGCCCACCACGAACTCCGTCGAACCACCGCCGATGTCCACCACGAGGTAGGGCCGGGCCAGGTGGTCGCTGCCCTTGAGCTCCTTGGTCGCCCCGGTGAAGGAGAACTCCGCCTCCTGGTCACCGGAGATGACCTCGGGCTCGACCCCGAGGATGTCGAGGACCCCGCGCACGAACTCGTCCCGGTTCTCCGCGTCCCGGGAGGCGGAGGTGGCGACGAACCGCAGCCGCTCGGCCCCGTGCTCCTTGATGACCGCCGCGTACTCCCGGCACGCGGCGAAGGTCCGCTCCAGCGCCTCGGGGGCGAGCCGCCCGGTCCGGTCGACGCCCTGCCCGAGCCGCACGATGGTCATACGACGGTCCAGGTCGACCAGTTCACCGGTCTCGGGGTCGCAGTCCGCGACGAGGAGCCGGATCGAGTTCGTGCCGCAGTCGACGGCGGCGACGCGGGTCACTGGGCGTCCTCCTCGGCGAGGGACACGCAGGCGCCCTTGCGCCACCACTCCGGCAGCATCGCGATCGCCTCGTCGCCCAGCGGGTTGACGCCCGGGCCCGCGGCGAGCGAGTGGCCCACCAGGACGTGCAGGCACTTCACCCGGTCCGGCATGCCGCCCGCGCTGGGGAAGCCCTCCAGCACCTCGATGGCGTCACGGCGGGCGATGTAGTCCTCGTGCGCGGCCCGGTACGCCGCCGCGAGCTCCGGGTCGGTCTGGAGCCGCTCCGTCATCTCCTTCATGACGCCGTTCGCCTCGAGGGTGCCGATCGCCGAGGCGGCGCGCGGGCACGTCAGGTAGTACGTCGTCGGGAAGGGCGTGCCATCGGGGAGGCGGGGGGCCGTCTCCACCACGTCCGGCTGACCGCAGGGGCAGCGGTGCGCGATCGCGCGCAGTCCGCGCGGCGGCCGGCCGAGCTGCTGCTTGAAGGCCTCGACGTCCGCGTCGGTCGGCTCGGTTCGCGGAGTGGAGGGCGGAGGCGTTTCCATGCCTGTCTTTCTATCGGTCCATCGGTCGGTTCACTGGTCGGAGGCGTCGGACTTGTCGACCCCGTCCCAGACGTTCGCGTACCAGGGGCGGTCCGCGGCCCCGAGGTCGGTGTGCGACTGCCTGGCCGCGTCCGGGTCGACCACGATGAAGCCCGTCTCGCCCGGCATCACGTAGTGCAGCCGCTGGCGGATCTGCTGCTCGGCGTACGTGTCGTCCTGCCAGCGCGCCTTGAGATCGCGCAGCTTCTCCACCCGCTCGGCGGCCTGCGCCTTCTCCCGCTGCAGATCGGCGATCTCGGCGCGCTGGGAGACGTACTGCCTTATCGGGTACGCCAGCGCCACCACCAGCGTGCACAGCACGAGCGCGAGCAGCGCGGCCCGGCCGGTCAGCCGGGAGCGGCGGGCCTGTCGCTTGGTCTGGGAGCGGTAGACACGGGCCGCGGTCTGCTCGCCGAGCAGTCTGATCCTGGTCGCGGTGGAGAAACGGTCCCGGTCCTTCACAGCCATCGGCTTCCGCCTCCCCTTCTACGTGCGTACGTCCCCGCACACGGTACGGGACCGGTACGGGGACGTACGTACGACTGGCTAGGGATTGACCCTGGTGGGGTCAGCCCTTGCTGTGCCTAATGGTTCGCAGAGCGAAACCGGGGGAACGCGCTGCGGCCGGCGTACACCGCCGCGTCGTCGAGGATCTCCTCGATGCGCAGGAGCTGGTTGTACTTGGCGACGCGCTCGGAGCGGGCCGGGGCGCCGGTCTTGATCTGGCCGCAGTTGGTGGCGACGGCGAGGTCGGCGATGGTGACGTCCTCGGTCTCGCCGGAGCGGTGGGACATCATGCACTTGAAGCCGCTGCGCTGGGCGAGCTCGACGGCGTCCAGGGTCTCGGTGAGCGAGCCGATCTGGTTCACCTTGACGAGCAGGGCGTTGGCGGCGCCGTCGTCGATGCCGCGGGCCAGTCGCTCCGGGTTGGTGACGAACAGGTCGTCGCCGACGATCTGGACCTTGTCACCGAGCTTGTCGGTGAGGACCTTCCAGCCGGCCCAGTCGTCCTCGAACAGCGGGTCCTCGATGGAGACGAGCGGGTAGGCCGCCACGAGCTCCTCGTAGTACTCCGTCATCTCGGCGGCGGAGCGGTCCTTGCCCTCGAACTGGTACTTGCCGTCCTTGTAGAACTCGGAGGCGGCGACGTCGAGCGCCAGGGCGACCTGCTCGCCGGGGATGTAACCGGCTTCCTTGATGGCCTCGAGGATGAGGTCCAGGGCGGCGCGGTTGGACTCCAGGTTCGGCGCGAAGCCGCCCTCGTCACCGAGGCTGGTGGACAGGCCCTTGCTCTTCAGGACCTTCTTGAGGGTGTGGTAGACCTCGGTGCCCCAGCGCAGCGCCTCGGAGAAGGACTCCGCACCGATCGGGGCGATCATGAACTCCTGGATGTCCACGTTGGAGTCGGCGTGCGAGCCGCCGTTCAGGATGTTCATCATCGGCACCGGCAGCAGGTGCGCGTTCGGGCCGCCCAGGTAGCGGAAGAGCGGGAGGTCGCTGGCCTCGGAGGCGGCGTGCGCGACGGCGAGGGAGACGCCGAGGATGGCGTTGGCGCCGAGCGAGCCCTTGTTGTCGGTGGCGTCCAGGTCGAACATCGCCTGGTCGATCAGGCGCTGCTCGGTGGCGTCGTAGCCGACCAGCTCCGGGCCGATCTGCTCGATGACGGCGAGGACGGCCTTCTCGACACCCTTGCCCTGGTAGCGGTTCGGGTCACCGTCGCGGAGCTCGATGGCCTCGAAGGCACCCGTGGAGGCACCGGACGGGACGGCGGCACGACCCGTGCTGCCGTCGTCGAGGCCGACCTCGACCTCGACCGTGGGGTTGCCTCGGGAGTCCAGGATTTCCCGGGCTACGACGACGTCGATGGACGGCACGAGCATCTCCTTCTTGGGGTGTGACACGGTCCGCCGGGACCGCGGTGGGTTCTGCGAGACCGAGCCTAACCGGCTCCGGGGGATCGGCCACCGTGTGGACCGCCCCGTGGACAGAACCGAGAGTAAATTGTTTCTGAACTGAACAAAGACGTCCCGGTGGCGGCGCATGAAAAAACCCCGCCCCGGTGCGTACGGGGGAACACGCACCGGAGCGGGGAGCCCGTGGGGACGGGGGGACCCTCACGAGGCCTTCATCGTGAAGGACACGGATGTGAGGGCGCTGTGGTTCAGCTGGGTCTTACTTCAGGTGCAGCTGCTGGCCCGGGTAGATGAAGTCGGCGTCGGTGACGATGTCCTTGTTCAGCTTGAACAGCTTCTGCCAGCCGCCCTTGACCTTGTGCTTCTCGGCGATCGAGCTGAGGGTGTCACCCTTGACGACCTTGTACTCGCCGTCGCCCTTCTTGACCTTCTTGCCGGTCGGGGTGGTGACGGTCTTCTTGGCCGCCGGGCGGTCGGTCGAACGGGACGCGCTCTGCTCCTCGGTCGAACGGCTGCTCGTGTTCGAGCTGCCGGAGGAGGACGAGCTGCTGCCGCCGCTGTAGGTGGCGCTGGACAGGCCCGTGCCGCAGACCGGCCAGGCACCCTTGCCCTGCGAGGCGAGGACCTTCTCGGCGACGGCGATCTGCTGGGACTTGCTGGCCTGGTTGGCCTGCGCGGCGTACTGCGTGCCGCCGTAGGCGGCCCAGGTGGAGGCCGAGAACTGCAGACCGCCGTAGTAACCGTTGCCGGTGTTGATGGACCAGTTGCCGCCGGACTCGCACTGGGCGACGGTGTCCCACTCGGAGGCGGTGGCGGCGGAGGCGTTGCCGGCCGCCATCAGCGGGGCGGCGATGGCGACACCGGTGACACCGGCGAGCGCGGCGGCGCGGGTGGCCTTGGACGGACGACGGTGCTTGCCCTTGCCCGAAAACAGCATGGTGGATCCCCTCACCGACGCCTGCGAGGTGAGCTGTCGGGTTCGGGCCGGTTGAGTTGCCCGGTCGCGCACCCTGCGGTGCGCGGCTTCACCCCAAGCCGGTTCCGGCGGCCTTTCGACCGTGAGACCCCGTGAGGCCTCTGCTGCCGGACCCGGCACTTACCTTGGGTCCCCCGCTCCTGCCTACGGCGCTTGACGCGACGACTGTTCCCGTACGGCCGCTGGCAGGATTCGGCGTTGCGACAGACGGGGCTCGGGTTGCCGAGCGGTGACGACCGTAGACACGCGCTCGGCGGAAATTCAAAGACGATCAGGGCTTCTGAGACTCATCCCACACTTTCACCAAAGTGGACATTCAGTGCGAAGTGTGACGCGAACTCCCGCTGTTTTTCTGGGCTTTTCAGCCCTATTCAGCCCCTGTGTCGAGCGTCTGACCGGCGACGATGTTGCTCGGGTCGGCCCCGATGCGGTCCTTGTTCTCGGCGTAGAGGGCGCGCCATCCGCCGTCGAGGCCAAGGGAGTCGGCGATGGAGGCGAGGGAGTCGCCCTCCTGGACGGTGTAGGTGCGGGCGGCGTGCCGGCCGGCCGCGGAGGAGGCCGTGCTCTTCGTCGCGACCTCCTCGGCGCTGCCGCCCCGGTGCTTGCCGGAGCCGAGTGCGCCGACGTCCACGAGGGCCGAAGAGCTGCCCTCCTGCCACGACTTGTCCGCTTCATCCTCTTCCGGGCTCACCACGGGCGAGCTGTCGGAACGCTGCGCTTCTTCCGTGGCGGATCCCTCGGAACCCGAAGAGTTCTTTTTGTCCGACTTGGCGGAACCATCGCCATTGCCGGAAGGGGTGGCCGATGGCGAGGGAGTCGCGGACGAACCGTCCAGCGCGTCGAGCAGACCGGAAGACTTTTCGGAGCCTGATGAGTTGGAGGAACCGGATGAATCGGATGAATCCGACGAGCCGGACGCCGAGGCCGAGGGCGTCCCGCTCTCCACACCCGTGTCGACATCGGCCGAGCTCGAGTCCTTGCTGAGACCGCCGAGCAGACCGCAGGTCGGCCATGCGGCGATGCCCTGGTCCGCGAGAAGCTTCTCGGCCACGGCTATCTGCTGGTTACGGCTGGCCAGATCAGCGGTCCTGGCGTATTCGAGGCCGCCGTACTTCTCCCAGTTCTCCTGGGACATCTGGAGGCCGCCGTAGTAGCCGTTGCCGTCGTTCGCGCTCCAGGAGCTGCCGCTCTCGCATTCCGCGACCCGGTCCCAGGTGGTGCCGGTGGCGGCGCTCGCTCCGGTCGCTCCGAGCAGTGGGATCGCGATGGCGGATCCCGTCACACCGGCCGCGACGAGGAGAGCCGGAGCCTGACGGGGGCGACGGTGACGACCGTTCCCGGAGAGCATGCGGGGACCTTTCCCGAGAGAGCAGGGACCTGCGCGGCCGGTGTTGCAGGGCACCGCGCTGGTCCGTGAACGTATAGGGATTCGATCACTTGTCACAAGTTAATGCCGCGTAGATCACGTGAAGATCACAGACTTGAGGGCGCGTCATGTTTACGCGGCCCCGCGCGGGGATAGGCCGGACCCCTCGGTCGATTACCGGACGGGCGTGAACTCCACGGGCAAAGTACGCAGTCCACGCATGATGAGCCCCCCACGCCAGCGCAAATCGGCTGAATCCACCGCGAGTTGCAGGTCCGGGAGACGGGTGAGGAGGGTGGCGAGCGCGGTCTGCCCCTCCAGGCGGGCGAGCGGGGCACCGAGGCAGTAGTGGATGCCGTGGCCGTAACCGAGGTGCTGATTGTCACGGCGGGACAGATCGAGCACATCGGGGTCTGCGAACCGCTCGGGATCCCGGTCCGCCGCCGCGAGCACGACGAGCACCGGGTCGCCGGCTGCGATGTCCTGACCGCCGATCCGCAGGGGTTCGGTGGCGAACCGCCAGGTGGCCAGCTCGACCGGACCGTCGTACCGCAGGAGCTCCTCCACACCGGTCTCCAGCAGGCCTCTTTCCCCGTCGGCCAGGGACTTCTGCAGCCGACTCCGCTGCTCGGGGTGGGTGAGGAGGGCGTACACGCCGTTCCCGATGAGATTGACGGTGGTCTCGAAGCCGGCGAACAGAAGGATGAAGGCCATCGCGGCGGCCTCGTTCTCGGTGAGGTGCTCGCCGTGGTCGGAGGCGCGGATCAGCCCGGAGATGAGGTCCTCGCCCGGGGCCGGCTCGTCGGGCAGTGCTTCCCGCTTGCGGTGGATGAGCTCGGCGAGATAGCCGCGCATCTTCTTCACGGACCGCGCGACCCCGCCCCGCGGGCCCCCTCCGTGGCGGATCATCATGCCGGCCCAGTCCCGGAAGTCGTCCTGGTCCTCTCGGGGGACGCCGAGCAGGTCGCAGATCGCGTAGATGGGGAGCGGGAAGGCGAAGTCATGGATGAGGTCGGCGGTGCCGGTGGCGGCGAACCCGTCGATGAGGCGGTCGGTCAACTCCTGCACCCGCGGCGCGAATTCGGCGACCCTTCTGGGCGTGAACGCCTTGCTGACGAGCCGTCGGAGCCTGGTGTGGTCCGGCGGGTCGATGTTCAGCAGATGCGTCATCAGCTCCGCCTTGCGCTCCCCCGGGATACCGGTCTTGCCCTTGGCGTGCGCGGGCTCGTCGTGGTGCGCCGGGTTCTTGCTGAGCCGCTGGTCGGCGAGGGCCTGCTTGGCATCGGCGTACCGGGTGACCAGCCAGGCCTCCACCCCGCTGGGCAGCCGGGTCCTGTGCACGGGGGCGTGCTCGCGGAGCCAGGCGTAGGCGGGGTAGGGGTCGGTGGCGAACTCCCAGGAGAACAATTGGGGGGCGGGAGTCGCGGCGGCGGCAACGGCAGGGGACGCGGGGGTGCCGGGGGTCGCGGGGTCGGCGAGGCCGGCTGGGTCGGCTGAGGGCTGGTCGGTCACTCCTTGACGTTTTCCGGCGGGTGGGGTGCCTCGACCTCCCGGATCGCGTCCCGGTACAGCCGGGCCGCCGCACGCAGGGCCGCCTCCGGATCGACGCCCTCCGCCTCGGCGCGGGCGGCCAGGACGAGGAGTTCGTAACCGATGCCCTCGGTCTTCGGCAGCGGGACGTCCAGGCCCGCCATCCGCACCCGCGACGCCAGCTTCGCCGCGAGGGCGAGGCCGGGCTGGCCGAGGGGGATGCCCTCGGTCACCGAACTGCGCTGCTTCTCTATCGCCTTGGTGCGCAGCCAGTGCGCCTTGACCTCCTCGGGCGTGCTGGCCGTCTCGTCGCCGAAGACGTGCGGATGGCGGTGGATGAGCTTGGCAACGATGCCGCCGGCGACGTCGTCGACGGAGAAGGGGGCGTCCGGGTCGTCCTCGGCGATACGGGAGTGGAAGACGACCTGGAGCAGGACGTCCCCGAGCTCCTCGCGCAGTTCGTCGCGGTCGCCCTCCTCGATGGCCTCGACGAGTTCGTACGCCTCCTCGATGCCGTACTTGGCGAGGCCCTCGTGGGTCTGCTGGGAGGACCAGGGGCATTCGGCGCGGATCCGGTCCATGACCTGGACGAGGTCGAGGAGCCGGGCACCGGGCAGGTCGTAGGAGGCGGGGAGCAGCTCCAGCTCGGGCATCTGTATGCGTCCGGATCCGGCGAGGCGTGCCAGACCGTCCGTGAGGGCCGGCTCGCCCTCGCCCGTGGCCACGACGACCACCTTGTGTCCGCCCGCGCACGCTCCGACCAGCTCCTCGGCGGTCGGGGACGTCTCGTCGACCTCTATCCCCGCCTCCCGCAGATACGGCAGCTGAGGGTGGGCTCCGTCCGCGCACAGAACGCGGTCGGCGGCGTGCAGCGCCTGCCAGGCGGGCCAGGACAGCAGGCCGGGGGCGACGCGGTGGCTGGTGGTGAGCAGGACGATGCGGCCGGGGGCGGACGCCGTGTCGGGGTCCTGGTCAGGGGCGGGCTCGAAGCCGGTTGCGTTCACAGTTCGAAGCTAACGCACGGCGTCGACGGGGCGATCAGTTTGTCCACAGGCAGGGGGTGGCGGGGTGATCGTATGATCATCCGTCTGCCTGCCGGGTTGCCCCGCGGTGTGGGGCTGGTCCCACGGTGTGGGGCTGCCTCGGTCCCGCTACGCGCTCTGCTCGCTCCCCGCCGTCGTGACCTCGCGCACCCACGGGGTCTTCGCGTCGACGCGGGTGCTCTTCGCGACGTCCCAGGTGCCGTAGCGCGGGTTGAGGTCGACGTCGAGTTGCTTGGACGCCTTGCTCAGGGCGTTCCAGAAGGCGGGGTTGCCGGTGTCGGTGCCGAGCTTTCCGGCGAGTTTCTGGGCCTCCAGCTGGAGGAGGAGGTTCTCGTCGAGGCGCTCGGGCGCGATGCCGTACTGCTGGAGCCACGCCGTCTCCAGGCCCTTGGCGCCGCCCGCCTGCTCCTCCAGGCCGGAGCGCAGCGCCTGGACCTCCTTGCGGTTGACGGACACGCCCGCGTTCTCGGCCGCCCGGTGCAGCACCTGGTCGAGGACCATGCCGTGCAGGACGTCGCGGGTGAGGGTGCCGGTCTTGGCGATGGCCTGCGCGTACTGCGCCTCGTCGGTGACGGCCGCCCGCTGCGCGTCACGCACCTCGGTCACCCGGTTCTCCAGCTGCGCGACGGTGATCCGCTGCCCGCCGACGACGGCCGCGGCGCCGGGATGCGCGTCGCTTCCGCACGCGGTGAGCAGGGGTGCCGCGGCGGCGAGCGCGGCGGAGAGGACGAGCGCGGTGCGACGACGGCGGTGCAAGGAGGCCTCCCGAGGAGATTGTGCGACGGTGCACAAGGTCTTGCGGTGATCGATGGTAGGCAGGGGACGGGCTCTGGCCAACCCATTCGACCAACGATTCACCAGGACTTCGGGCACCGCCGCGCCACGCGCGCGTGGTTGCCGTCAGCCGGTGATCGCCACCGGCCCGTCCCAGGCGTCCCGGTCCACGGTGATCGTGTAGCCGTTGCGCGACTCCTTGCTGTTCACGAGGTACTGGTGGCCACGGCTGTGGTCCGTGTACTGCGTGGCGCCGAAGGGCCAGTCCGCGGTGGTGGTGTTCTGCTTGTCCCACAGCGCGTACCAGAGGTTGCCCGGCAGGTCGGTCCTGTCGGTCGCGTTGGCGATCGCCTTGGCGCTGGAACTGCTGAAGCCGTAGAAGCCCGCTCGGTACGTCTTCGCGCGCAGGGTCTTGTCGAAGGCACGCACATAGGTGAGCACGGCGTCGTTGCACGCCTTGTTCGTGATGTCGTACGCCTCCATGTCCAGGAAGATCGGGCTGCCGGCCTTCATGCCGAGGGCGGAGGCCTTGGCCACCGCGTCCGCGCCGTCCGTCGCGCCCAGGGAGGCGGCGGTGGAGGCGGTGAGCCTCTCGGGGTTGGAGCCGCTCTGGCAGGGCGGCTGGGCTCCGACGTAGAGCGGGATGAGCTTCCAGCCGACCGCGCTGACCGACTTGACCCAGGAGGCGGTGAGGTTGGGCTGGGAGCAGCCGCGGTTCTTGCCGCCCACGTAGACGGCGGCGGCGCCGTAGAGGCCGCCGTGCCAGGCCTTCATCGCGGAGAGGGAGGGGGCGGCGCAGGTGTCGAAGGCGCGGCCGGTGTACGTCTTCTGGGCGGGCCAGGTGGTCGCGGCCATCGAGCTCTGCGCGGCGAGGCCCGCGCCGGCGACCACGGCGGCTCCGGCGACGCCCCACGTGACGTATCTGCGCTTCTTCGACTGCCGATGACTGGACATGGACGACCCCACCCCTTGGTTGTGCTGTACGAGTTGTGCGTGCTGTGCCTGTTGTGCGTGGCTGAAATGAAGCGCAAAGCTATCCGGCGCCAGTCCTGTCTTTCGGAAACTCAATCCCCTGAAGGTGACAAGTTTCCCTCTGGGCGCGGCAAAATCTGACGGGTCGCCCTAGCGCACCTGACCCAGCCACTGGAGCGTCCGGCGGACCTCCACCGCGAGCGGGTGCGCCGGCCCGTGCAAGCGCTCCACGTCGTGCAGCAGCCGCGCGAGTGTGTCGTGGGCGGCGGCGCGGTCGCCGAGGGCGAGCAGGAGGTGCCCGATCCGGCGGCGGACGTCGTGGGCGAGCTGGGGGTCGCCGGCCACGTACTGGTTCTCGTAGTACGGCAGCAGGGCGCGGTATTCGGCCAGTGCGGCCGCGGGTTCGCCGAGTTGTTCCAGACACTGGGCGGCGTCGTACCGGAAGCGCAGGGACTGCGGGTCGGCGTGGCCCGCCTCGGTGGCGCGTTCGTCGGCGAGGCGGCGCAGTTCGGGCAGTGCGCGGCGGTACTGGCCGTCGTCCATGAGGGTGGCGGCGTACTGCTTGCGCAGGGTGCGTACGACAGGGGAGTTCACGCCGTGCTGTTCGGCGGCCGCGGGCAGGATCGCGCCCAAGATGTCGACGGCCTGGGTGATGCGGCCCTCGCCGAGGAGCCGCTTGACCTCGTCGACCGCGCGCGCGACATCCGGTTTCTCGGTCGCCTCGGGGACCGGCGTGACCGGGGCCGGCTGGGGTGCCGGCGTGCGCGCGCGGTCCGGCCAGGGGGCGTGCGGACGGAGGAAGGGACGTGTGGGATCGAGAGGAGCTCCCGTGGGCGTCCCGCGCGCGGGCAGCAGCAGCGCCAGATCCTCGTACACGTCCTGTGCGGAGGCCGGGCGGTGCTGCGGGTCCTTGGCGAGCAGCCGCAGCACGAGCGCTTCGAGGGCCTCGGGGACTTCGGGGCGGGTGCGGCGCACGGGCAGCGGGGGCTCGTACAGGTGCCGGTGCAGCACGCCGAGCGCGGTGGAGCCCGCGAAGGGGACGTCGCCGCTGAGCAGTTCGTGCAGCAGTACGCCGAGCGCGTACAGGTCGGTGTACGGACCGACCGCCCCGCCCATGGCCTGCTCGGGCGCCATGTAGGCGGGCGAGCCGATCGGCGAACCGGTGTGGGTGAGGCGGGTGGTGTCGGTGTCCATGACGGAGGCGACACCGAGGTCGAGGACGGTGACCGTGCCGTCCTGCTTCACCATCACGTTGCGCGGCTTGAGGTCGCGGTGGACGATCGGTACGGCGTGCACGGCACTCAGTACGGCGCACAGTTGCGCGGCGACGGCGACCGCCCACTGCCAGGGGTACGGGTCGTGCTCGGCGAGATGGTCGGAGAGGTCCGCGCCGTCGACGTACTGCATGACGAGGAACAGCTCCTCGCCCTCGCTGCCCGCGTCGTGCACGGTGACGAGCCCGGGGTGGTCGACCTGCGCGGTCACCCGGCACTCCCGGACGAACCGGCGGCGCAGTTCGTCCGCCTCCTGCCCGGCCACCTTGTCGGGGCGCAGCAGCTTCACCGCCACGCGCCGGTCGAGCCGCTGGTCGTACGCCGTCCACACCTGGCCCATGCCGCCCTGGCCGATGAGCGTGGACAGTTCATAGCGTCCGGCGACGACACGTCCTGTCGCCACGGTCACCTGCCGCCCTCGGGGTTGCCGTCGTGCTTGCGCAGATAGTCGCTGAGCTCGTCGAGTTCGGCGCGCACCTGGTCGATCCGGGCAGGCGCGGGGCGCTGCGGCGGGGGCGGGACGACACCGGGCGCGGAGACCGGAGGAGTCGGCGGCTGCGGCAGGAGCGTGGACGTGTACGGCGGCGTCGGCTGCGGATAGCCGTAGCCGGTGTGGACGGTCGGGCCCTGGGGCGGCGGGTAGCCGGCGAACCGCCTCTGCTGGTGCACCCGGATGTCCATCACGAGGAAGTACACACTGCTGAAGAGGCCGAGCAGCAAAACCAGCGACATGGCGACGTCGGTCCGGGGATCGCTCTCGGGCAGTGAGCCGACCACCGCGAAACACGCGATGGACAGCGGAAGGCTCGCCCAGGACAGCACCCAGTCGACCGACCGCCCGCGCAGGAAGGCGACCCGGAACAGCGGAGCGCAGGCGAGCAGGCCGCACGAGAGGAAACCGGCGGCGGCGAACAGCACGCGCAAGGTGATGACGGTGCCCGAGCTGCGGGCGGGCGGCGCCGCGCCGTGGCCGTACATGAACGCTCCTGAACCGGGATTCGATGTGGGGTTCGAGCGTATAGGCCGACACCGACAACTGGTCACGGGTTGTACCGAACCGTTGTCGTCCTGATCAGTCGGGCGCGACCGTTCCATCGGTGAGCCCGTCGTACATCCCGCGCACGAGCTGCTCTCCGAGCCGCCCCGCGTGCCTGAGCGCCCGCTCGAACTCGTCGAGCGCGCGGAAGCGTTCGCCGTATCGCCGTTGTTCGTCGAGCGGGAGCCTGGGCAACTGGAGCCTGCGCACGTCCAGGCGGGTCGCGGTGGAGGCATAACTGCTGGCCTGGCGGTTGTTGGCGGTGCCGCGCAGGAAGCCGGCCAGGAACCAGGGGTCGAGCGCCGCCGGATCGGGGCGCAGCAGCACGAGGTTGCGCCCCAGGGCGGCGCCCGCGGTCGCCGCGTCGATCACGCGCGCCACCGAGCCCCCGCCCAGCACCGGTACGACGACGTCGCCCGGTTCGGTCAGTACGGCGTCCTCCTCGCTCTCGGGAAGCGTCCCGGAGGGGTCGGCCCCGAAGAGGACGTCGTGGTCGGTGAGCACGGGTACGCGTGCGTGGCCGCCGTTTCCGCCCGTGCGCAGCATCAGGGCTCCCCCGCGCGCGAGTTCGCCGATGGTGGTGAGCGGCCACCGCGCGGGGTGCGCGGCGTCGGCGCGCGGCGGGGTGAGGTCGGCGGTCAGGCGCAGGGTCTCGCCCAGGTGCTCGCGCACGGCCGTGAGCTGTTCGGCGCCGTCGGCCGCCGTGGGGGGTGGCAGGTGGCGGGCGGGAGCGAGGTCCACGTCGTCGTCGAGGAGTTCGATGACGGGCAGCGCGCGGGCCAGTCCGGGCCGTTCGGCGAAGCGGCCGGGCCGCCCGAAGGCCTGCCAGGCGTCGAGAACGGCCTCGCGCAGGGCCCGCCAGTCCGGCCCACCGCGCCCCTCCCCCGCGAACTGGCCCACGTCGACGAGGAGCACCTCGGGCTGGGCGGGCGCCTTCTCCGGGCGGCGCAGCACCCACAGGTGCAGCGGGATGTTGTACGGCGGTGCCGCTCCGAGCGGCAGGGCGATCACGGCGCGCAGGGCACCGCGGCGCAGCAGGTCGGCGCGGATACGGCGGCCGGAGCGGCGGGAGGCGGCGGCGGGCGGCATGAGCAGGACGCCGGCGCCGCCGTCCTTGAGGCGGGCGAGTGCGTGCTGGACCCAGGCGAGCTCGGACTCGGTGCGGGCCGGGAAGCCGTACTCCCAGCGGGGGTCGTAGGCGAGCTCGTCGTGGCCCCAGTTGCGCTCGTTGAACGGCGGGTGGCACAGGACGGCGTCGGCGCGCAGCCCCGGGTGGGCGTCGGCGCGCAGGCTGTCGCCGACCGCCCCGCGCACGGTGGACCAGGTCTGCAGGGCGAGCCGGAGCGTGGTGAGCGCGGCGAGTTCGGGGGCGCTGTCCTGGGCGTGGAGCTCCTGGTCGGGGCGGGTCGCGGCGGCCCGCAGAAGGGCGCCGGTGCCGCAGGCCGGGTCCAGGACGGTGCGGGCGGGGCCGGCGAGGTCGGCCATGAGAGCGGCCAGGTCGGCGGGGGTGAGCGTGTACTGGCGCGGGTTGGCGTCGAGGTGCCGGCCGAGCAGGAACTCGAAGGTCTGCCGGGCACCCAGCTCGGCGGCCAGCTCGGCGACGCCCCGCAGGAGGGGGGCGGAGGGGAGGAGTTCCGGGACGGTGGGGAGGCGAACGGCGGGGTGGGTGTTCACGGCGGCGGGGGTGTTCACGGCGGAGGGGGTGTGAACACCGGAGGCGGGGGGCGCTGGATTCACGACATCCGGGGCGTCTACGGCGTTCGGGGCGTTCACGGTGTTCACGGCGTCCAGGGTGTTCACAGCGGGCGGGGTGCTCATGGCCGCCTCGGGTCCGAATCGCGGTGTGAACACCTCCCGCAGCGCCCCCGGCAGCATCTCCGAGAGCCGCTCGTCGGAGCCGGCGCCCACCTCCAGCCAGACCGTCGGGCGATCGTGGATCAGCAGCAGGAGGCAGCCCGCGTGGGTGAGTGCGGTGACCGGGCCCTCAGGATGGCCGGAGAGCTGCTGCCAGACGCGTTCCCGCAAGGGGACCTCAGCGAGCTTTCCCTGCTTGCGCAGCCAGGACTCGACCTCGGCGAGCGCGAAGGACGGGCTGGTCTCGGTGCCGCCGACAGGTCTCGGGAAGTCGGCGTGCCGACGGCGCCAGTTGCTGACGGCCGCGCGGCCCACGCCGGCCAGCCGTGCGATACCTGCGGCGGTCACCTCAGTCGCGTTGTCCTGCACCCGCACGCTCCCCTCGTCGTACCGCACCAGCACTGCGCCACGCGTGTGACGCCGAGCATACCGATGTATGCAAGATCTACCCATTCACGGCCGTGTACACGAGGAGAGCTGTGAATCATGTTGACTCGGTTCACAGGCTCTGCTCTCATTGACCCAGCGAACGAGCGACCGCCGAGCAGCGGGGGTCGTCGCGTCGGGAGGGGGAGACAGCCATGGGCATGAAGGGCAAGGTCGCGCTGGGCGCCGTCGTGGGAGTCGTCGTCATCGGAGTCGTGTCGGCGAACGCCGGGGACAACGGGGACGGCGGCACCTCCGGCGGCACCGGCAAGGACTCTTCGGCGTCCGCGGAGCGCGAGGCCGGGGGCAATGAGGGCACCAAGGACACCGAGGACACCAAGGACACCAAGGACACCGACAAGGCCGCGGTCGCCGAGAAGAAGGCCGCGTTCGCGGGGGACGGCGACTTCCAGGTCGGTTCGGACATCAAGCCCGGCACGTATCGCACCACCGGCAACAGCGACGGCATGTGCTACTGGGAGCGGGCCAAGGACGCCTCGGGCGAGATGGACTCGCTGCTGGCCAACGACAATGTCACCGGCACCAGTTACGTCACCGTCAAGGCCACCGACAAGCTCTTCAAGTCGAGCGACTGCAACGACTGGGAGGCCGTCGACGAGAAGGCGAAGGGCTCCCCCGCCGCCCGGATGTCCGGCGACGGCGGAATGTTCGCGGTCGGCGCCGACATCGCCCCGGGCACCTACAAGTCCACCGGGAATACCGACGACTCCTGCTACTGGGAGCGCACCAAGGACGCCGAGCACGGCATCGAGTCGATCCTCGCGAACGACAACGTCAACGGCACGGCCGTCGTCAGGCTCAGCTCCTCGGACGCCTACTTCAAGACGACCGGCTGCAAGGACTGGAAGAAGACCGGCTGACCCGGCCGGACCGCTTCCGCCTCCGTTCACTCACCACGAGCGGCGCGACCCACGCACGGCGCGCCCCGCACCATCACCTCACCGCATCCCCACCAAGGAATCACCATGCGTCGTACCGCACTTGCCGCTCTCTGCATCGCCGCCGCGGCCACCGCAGGACTCACCGGCTGCCAGCCGGGACAGGACAAGGCGGACAGCAGGACGAGCACGTCCAGCGCATCCGCCGAGCGGGGCAAGTCGGCCGCGAAGAAGGAACCGTTCGCCGGGCTGACCGGCGGCGACATAGCCGACCGGGCCACAAAGGCCACGACCGGCGCCTCTTCGCTGCGAATGAAGGGCGCCATCCCCGACGACGAGAGCGGCGGCACCATCAGCCTCGACGTCCTGCTGAACAAGAAGGGCGAGTGCGCCGGCACCATCGGCATGGGCGGCAAGGGCAAGGCCGAGCTGATCAAGACCGGCGACATCGTGTACATGAAGTTCAACGAGGCGCTCCTGCGTGAGCAGAGCGAGGGCGAGTCGAAGGCGGACACCGACGCGGCCGTGGCCATGCTGGCCGGCAAGTGGACCAAGACGAAGGCGACGGGTCAGGACGCCAAGGAGTTCGAGGACTTCTGCGACCTGGGCGCGGTGCTCGACGGCGCCGAGGACAGCAACTCCGACGCGAGCCGCGGCAGCACGGCCACCGTCGACGGGGCGCCCGCGATCACCCTGCACGAGAAGGACGGCAAGGACCGCTACACGCTGTATGTCGCCACCGAGGGCAAGCCGTATCTGCTGCGGATCGACAGCACGGCCGGAGCGGACCAGGGGTCCGTCACCTTCAGCGACTTCGACGAACCGGTCCCGGCGAAGAAGCCGGCCGGCGAGATCCTGGACCTCGACGCCCTGGGCGGCTGAGCCACCGGAAGCGCACGCCGCACTGGGACACACCAGGACGCAGCAGGATGCGGCACGCTCAAAGGGCGTGCCGCATCCACACGTTGGGCTCGACGTACACCGCGTACCCGCGCTCCGGCTCGCACCGCACCGGCACCAGCGCCCCGGGCACCTCGATGTCGCCCTGGGTGTCGAAGGGCAGTCCGGTCCAGCGGCGCCACTGCTCCACCGAGCCGGACACCGTCATGGAGGCCGGTGCCACCGCGTGGACGACGCCGCCGACACGGGCGTGGACGCGCAGCCAGGGGTCGTACGGCAGACCGTCGGGTCGTACCCGGTAGGCGTACTCCTGGATCGGCGTATGCGGTTCCAGGTGCTTGGCGCTGGGGCGGACCGGCGCGACGACCTCGCTGAAGCCGTGGGCGCGGGCGTTGTCACGCATCGCCGAGAGCATCCGGCCGGAGAGGCCGTGGCCCTGGAGGCGCGGGGCGACGACGACCGAGATCGCGCTGACCGTGTCGGGCCGTACGCCATGACGCAGATCCTCGAACGCCCACACCAGCATCTCGTCCCAGCCCCGGGCGGGCAGTTCCCCGCGGTCCTCGGCATGGAGGGCAAAGGGGACGCTGTGGGCGTGCGCGACGATCTCGCCCCGCTCGTCCTCGGCGAACAGCACATGCTCGGGGAGTTCGGCGGAGATCCGTCCGTAGTGGGCGTTGCCCACGAGGTCCTCGGTCACGAACTCCGGCCAGCTGTTGGCCATGCCGAGAACGCGCTCCCGCATCTCGGGACGCTCGGCGAGACTCGACACCTTCAGCTCCATGCGATCACCGTAGGCGCGGTCCCGCCCACCGGAAAGCGCATTTCCCGCCCGCCCGCGAGCCCTGAGGGCTACGACCGTCGCGAGGGTTCAGTCCGCGTGGAACCGCGGCGGCGCCGCCGTCGGATTGCCGCCGGCCGGAAGCTTCTGGCCGGGGCAGCCCGAGAGGACCTTCTCCATCGCGGACTTCTCGGCGGCCGTGACCCACAGGTCGTACTTCTTCTTCACGGCGACCTGGGCGGCCACATACGTGCACCGGTACCCCTTGTTCGGCGGCAGCCAGGTCGCCGTGTCACCGTCCCCCTTGGAACGGTTGGTGCTCGCGTCGACGGCGAGGAGGTTGAGGGGGTCGTTGGCGAGAGCTATCCGCTTGCTGGGCTCCCAGTACTTTGCCCCCTTCTGCCAGGCGTCGGAAAGCGCGACCACGTGGTCGATGTCGACCTGGCTGCGACCGCGCCGGTAGGTCACCTCCTTGCCCGAGTACGGGTCCGACTCGAGCACGCCGTAGGACACCTTGCAGTCCCCGCGGGTGAACTTCACGTCCTCCAGATCGCGTTTGAGTATGTCGTCGCGGGTGTCGCAGTCGTTCGAGTCCGTGTCCGCCCACGCGGTGCCGAACCTGTCGCGCCCGTAACCCGTTTTGGGCGCCCGCCCCTTCACGGTGAGCGACTCGGCGGCGGTGAGGGCCGCGCCCGAACCACCCGCGCCCCCGGTCTCCTCCGGCCCGCCGGAACCTGTGGTCGTCTCCGCCTTGCACCCGGCCACGGCGAACACCAGCACGACGGCGGCCGCGGCCCCGCCCCTCAGACGCATCACGTGCGCCCCTCCCCTTGCAACCCGGTCCGGCCCCCGCAGGGAGCGCTTTCCCCCGTACGGCGTCGCGCACACCGTAAACGAGCGGGCGCACCGCGGCATTCAGGAGGTCCAGACCACGGCCCTTCCGGGTGGGCAATGCGGACATATCAGCCGTATCGTCGTTTCTGAGTCACCTCCGGAAGGAGCTCTGGATGGGCATCTTCGACAGGTTCAAGAGCAACCGCCAGGCGCAGGACAAGACCAAGGAAATGTCCGACGTGGCGGAACGGAAGGCCAACGAGCGGACGGGCAACAAGTACGAGAGCCAGGTCGACGACGCACAGCAGAAGATCGAAGGGTCGCTCGGCATGGATCGCGACAGGCCCGAGCAACCGTAAGGCCGAAGACCCATGGAGGACCGTCCGCGGAGGTTCGCCTCCCGCGGGCGGCTTCACTTCACAGGCCACGGCAGCACCCTGAGCTCGGGCCATTCCTCCTTCCAGCGCGCGGCCTTCGCCTCGTAGACCTCTCTCGGAGCGAGCACGGGGTTGGGGCGGACCACGAGGTTGAACACGTCGGACAGCCCGTGGGGTGCGTAGACGCGCCACGTCCCGTCGGGTTCGAGCCGCACGCCCAGACAGCAAGTCGTCGCGGCGAAGCGGTCGATGGCGGACTCGGTGGAGTCGTACGGCGGGCAGGGCACTCCGAACTTCCGCTCGTACCAGAGGTGCACCCGGGCCTCGTTGCGGATCTCCACCTCGGCTTGCAAGCCTGCGAACACTTCCTGTCCCGCCTTGATGACGGCGTCCTCGGCCGCCCAGGAGAGATCGGTGTCGTCGAAGTAGAAGACGTCGTAGTCCCTGATGCCCCGGGTCGGGGGTCTGCCGGTGGCCACGTTCCACACGGTCTGGAACAGGCAGCCCGCCGTCACGTACCAGCCCGGCAGGTCAAGCGTCGCCGTCCTGGCCATCACCTCGGTCAGGGTCTCGTTCCGGCCGAGCGCGGAACGGAACGCGTCCAGTTGCTCCTCAAGCGGAAGTTGTCCGAACATCCGTCCTGACTATCACGGTCAGACCTTGCCGATGCCCAGGGTCGTCTCCGACGGAAGCAGCCCGGAGGACAGCACCGCGACCCAGAAGTCGCCGAGCAGATCCGCGAGCCGGGCCGTGTCGGCCGCCCCCAGCAACTGCCAGGGTGCGGCGGCGAGTTGGTCGGTGTGGCGTTCCACGCGGTGACGCAGGTCGCGGCCGGCTTCCGTGGCCTCGCCGGTCTCGTCGAGCAGGCCACGGGCCGTCAGGCGCCCGCGCGCGGCCTCCCATTCCGTCGCGCTCCAGCCTCGGCTCCCGAAGCGTTCCACGGACGCGGCGCCGATCGCGGCGAAGGAGACGAGCGACTCGACCGGGTCGAGGCCTGCCACGAGCAGGGCCGCTATGTGGCCGTCGCCGCGGTGCTCGCGCAGGATCGTCGCCGCCTGCCACAGCTGGAGATGAGGGGCCTCGGGCCACTCCAGCGCGACGTTGGCCGCGGCGAGCGGACGGCCCGCGGTGTTCACCGCCTCGGCCGCGCGCCGGGCGAGGCCGGCGGCCTCCACCAACTCGGGGCTGTCGACGCGGTCACCGAATATCGCGCGGTAGGCCCGGTCGATCCCCCGCAGCCTCGCCGCCAGCACCGCGCCGGGCTCGGCGGCCGCCCACGCGGAGTCGATGTGCTCGGCGACCATGCGGGGGCTGAAGCTGTAGAAGGCGGACGCCACCTGCTCGGCGCCGACCGGCCCCAACGGTGCAGCGCGCAGGGGGAAGTAGCTCGGCCAGCGCTCCTTCGTGACGTAGCCGAGCGCTGCCGCCTCCTCGAAGACCTCCGGCGCGTAGTAGAGCACCGCGTGCAGGGGTTCCAGCAGGTGCCAGAGCTGGCGCACGCGGGCCGGCTCCACAGCCTGCCCCGCCCCGCCGGTCTCCACCTCGGTCCCGCCGTCGTGCTTCGACATGACATGCCTCCCCGTCGTCAGCGAAGTCCCCTCGAACCCTCCAGGGAACTTGACACTGACTAGATTGCCCCGGCAGCCCGAACTTGTCAATGCCTAGATCGGGCGTACGCTCTGTCCATGGCATCCGCGGAAACCGACAGGCCGAACCACCCCGACAAGCAGCACCGCCCCTACCACCACGGCGATCTCCGCCGCGCGATCCTCACCGCCGCCCTCGACGTCATCACCGCCGACGGTCCCGCCGGGCTGAGCCTGCGCGATCTGGCGCGCCGCGCCGGTGTCTCGCACGCGGCGCCGGCCCACCACTTCAGGGACCGCACCGGGCTCCTGACGGCGATCGCCGCCGAAGGCTTCGCGCTGCTCGCGGCCGCCCTCAACGACGCCTCGGACCTCAAGGACGCGGGCGTGCGCTATGTGCGCTTCGCCCGCGAACACCCGGCCCACTTCCAGGTGATGTTCGCGCCCGGACTGCTGCGCGCCGACGACCTCGAGCTCACCACGGCCCGCGCCCTGGCCACCGACGCCCTGCGCGCCTCGGTCTCAGGCGTTCACGCCGAGGACTTCGGCATCGACAGCCGCCTCGCGGGGGTCGCCGCCTGGTCCCTCGCCCACGGCTTCGCCACCCTGCTCCTCAGCCACAACCTGGACGGCCCGGTCGGCGGCCGTGACCCCGAGGAGGTGTTCCGTACCCTCGCGACCACCTTGTTCCGCACGCCCTGAGCACACCGAGTGGCCCGACCGCGCCTCACATCGCCGAAGCCACTCGGTCACGGTCCCCCGCCGTCACGACCCCAGGATCGACGTGAGGAACTCGCCCACCCAGCCGAGCAACTCCCGCCCGACCAGCGGCTTTCCGCCCACCTTCGCCGTCTTCGGGCGTGGCACCAGCACCTGGTGCGCGGCCGGCTTGATGACCGTGCCCGGGTAGAGCCGCTTGACCCGCAACTCCTGCGATTCCCGCAACTCCACCGGCGCGAAGCGGATGTTGGTGCCCTGGAGGACGATCTCGCCGACGCCACACGCGCGTGCGAGCATCCGGAGCCCCGCCACCAGCAGCAGGTTCTCCACCGGCTCGGGCAACTTGCCGTAGCGGTCGACGAGTTCCTCCCGCACGGCCTTGACGTCCTCCTCGGTGTTCACCGAGGCGATGGCGCGGTAGGCCTGCAGACGCAGCCGCTCGCCCGGCGCGTAGTCGTGCGGGACGTGCGCGTCGACCGGGAGCTCGATCTTGACCTCCAGCGGCGGCTCCTCCTCGACACCGCCCTCCAGAGAGGCCCGGTAGTCCGCCACGGCCTCGCCGACCATCCGGACGTACAGATCGAAACCGACGCCCGCGATGTGCCCGGACTGTTCGCCGCCGAGGAGGTTGCCCGCGCCGCGGATCTCCAGGTCCTTCATCGCGACGTACATGCCCGCGCCCATCTCGGTGTGCTGGGCGATGGTGGCGAGCCGCTCGTGCGCGGTCTCGGTCAGCGGCTTCTCCGGCGGGTACAGGAAGTAGGCGTAGCCCCGCTCGCGGCCGCGCCCCACCCGGCCGCGCAGCTGGTGCAGCTGGGACAGGCCGAAGTTGTCGCCGCGCTCCACGATCAATGTGTTCGCGTTCGAGATGTCGATGCCCGACTCGACGATCGTGGTCGACACCAGCACGTCGAACTTCTTCTCCCAGAAGTCGACGACGACCTGCTCGAGGGCCTGCTCCGACATCTGGCCGTGGGCGGTCGCGATGCGCGCCTCGGGGACGATCTCGCGCAGGCGCGAAGCCGCCCGGTCGATCGACTCGACGCGGTTGTGGATGTAGAAGACCTGGCCCTCGCGCAGCAGTTCACGACGGATGGCCGCGCCGATCTGCTTCTCCTCGTACGGCCCGACGAAGGTGAGCACCGGGTGGCGCTCCTCCGGGGGTGTGGTGATCGTCGACATCTCGCGGATGCCGGTGACCGCCATCTCCAGGGTGCGCGGGATGGGGGTCGCGGACATGGTCAGCACGTCGACGTTCGCGCGGAGCTTCTTCAGCTGCTCCTTGTGCTCGACGCCGAAGCGCTGCTCCTCGTCGACGACGACCAGGCCGAGGTTCTTGAACTTGGTCTCCGAGGAGAACAGGCGGTGGGTGCCGATGACGACGTCCACCGAACCCTCGCGCAGCCCCTCCAGGACGGCCTTCGCCTCGGTGTCGGTCTGGAAGCGGCTGAGCGCCTTCACGACCACCGGGAACTGCGAATACCGCTCGGAGAACGTCCCGAAGTGCTGCTGCACCAGCAGGGTCGTCGGTACGAGGACGGCCACCTGCTTGCCGTCCTGTACGGCCTTGAAGGCGGCCCTGACCGCGATCTCGGTCTTGCCGTATCCGACGTCGCCGCAGACCAGGCGGTCCATGGGGATCGACTTCTCCATGTCCTCCTTGACCTCGGCGATGGTGGTCAGCTGGTCGGGCGTCTCGGCGTACGGGAAGGCGTCCTCCAGCTCGCGCTGCCACGGGGTGTCCGGGCCGAAGGTGTGCCCGGGGGCCGCCATGCGCGCGCTGTACAGCCTGATCAGGTCGGCGGCGATCTCCTTGACGGCCTTCTTCGCGCGCGCCTTGGTCTTGGTCCAGTCGGCGCCGCCGAGGCGGTGCAGGGTGGGGGCCTCGCCGCCGACGTACTTGGTGATCTGCTCAAGCTGGTCGGTGGGGATGTAGAGCCGGTCGCCGGGCTGGCCGCGCTTGGCGGGGGCGTACTCGACGACGAGGTACTCGCGCGTGGCGCCCTGCACGGTCCGCTGGACCATCTCGATGTAGCGGCCGACGCCGTGTTGTTCGTGGACGATGTAGTCGCCCGTCTCCAGGGTGAGCGGGTCGATCGTCTTGCGGCGCCGGGCGGGCATCCGGGCGCCGTCCTTGCCGGCCGCCTTCTGGCCGGTCAGGTCGGTCTCGGTCAGCACGGCGAGTCTCAGCGCCGGGTCGACGAAGCCGTACTCGATCGAGCCGCACGCCACGTGCACGACGGACGGGCTCAAGGACGCGAGCTCCGCGTCCAGGCGGGCCGCGATGCCCTCGCCGCCGAGCACCTCGACGGTACGGGCCGCGGGGCCGTGCGCCTCGGTCACGAAGACCGCGCGCCAGCCGTCGGCGAGCCAGCCCTTGGTGTCGGCGAGGGCCTTGGCGGTGTCGCCGCGGTAGGTCTCGGGGGCGTGCATGCCCAGCTGGAGGGTGTCCGCCTCCAGTTCGAGATCCGCCGCGAACGGCGACACCGACCACCACATCATGTCCAGCTCGCGCGCGCGGTCGCGGACGTCGGCGATGGACCACAGGGAGGCCGCGCCGACGTCGATGGGCGCCTCGCCGCCGCCCGCGGTGGCCGCCCAGGACGCCTGGAGGAACTCCTGCGAGGTGGCCACGAGGTCGGACGCACGCGTGCGGACCCGCTCCGGGTCGCACACGACGGCCATGGCGCCCTTGGGCAGGACGTCGATCAGGAGCTCCATGTCGTCGACGAGGACGGGGGCCAGGGACTCCATGCCCTCCACGGCGATCCCCTCGCCGATCCTGCCGAGCAGTTCGCCGAGCTCGGGGTGCTCCTCGGCGAGGGCACGCGCGCGGGCACGTACGTCGTCCGTCAGGAGCAGTTCGCGGCAGGGCGGGGCCCACAGGCCGTGTTCGGCGACTTCCAGGGAGCGCTGGTCGGCGACCTTGAAGTAGCGGATCTCCTCGACGTCGTCGCCCCAGAACTCGACGCGCAAGGGGTGTTCCTCGGTGGGCGGGAAGACGTCGAGGATGCCGCCTCGTACGGCGAACTCGCCGCGCTTCTCGACGAGCTCCACACGCGCGTACGCGGCGGCGGCGAGAGCCTCCACGATGGTGTTCAGGTCGGCGGTCTGCCCCGTGCGCAGGGCGACCGGTTCCAGGTCGCCGAGGCCCTTGACCTGCGGCTGGAGCACGGACCGTACAGGTGCGACGACCACGGAGACCGGACCGGTCTCGGGGTCGTCGGGGCGGGGGTGGGCGAGACGCCGCAGGACGGCCAGACGGCGGCCGACGGTGTCGCTGCGGGGGCTGAGACGCTCGTGCGGGAGGGTCTCCCAGGACGGGTACTCCACGACCCCCTCCGACGGG
Organism: Streptomyces sp. SAI-127; assembly: GCF_029894425.1. Lineage (NCBI taxonomy): Bacteria > Bacillati > Actinomycetota > Actinomycetes > Kitasatosporales > Streptomycetaceae > Streptomyces > Streptomyces sp. SAI-127. The sequence continues at coordinate 6,042,634 of NZ_JARXYJ010000001.1, read as the reverse complement.
AGCAGGGAGCGCAGGGCCGCAGCCAGGTCCTCCGCCTCGCGGCCCGTCGCCGTCACCGCGAGCACGGGCCGGCCGGCCTCCCGCGCGAGGGCGGCGACCGCGAAGGGACGGGCCGCCGGTGGGCCGACCAGGTCGACGTGCATGCGGTTGCCGTCCTGGGCCGCCGTGATCGCTTCCGCGAGGGCGGGGTCCTTGACGACGGCGTCGAGCAGACCGTGCAAGCTCATTCTGGGCGGCTTTCGTCCGGGGGGTTTCTGGGAGGTGGGCAACGCGAAGGGCCCGACACAACGAAGGGCCGGGGGGTCTCCAGCCTACGACGGCCTCGGCCCGGCCGTCGGAGCCTGTGGACAACCCCGCCCCGCCCGCGGCCACCCTGTGGACAGCGAAGAGCCCGCAAGCCGCTCCCTGTGGACAACGAAAAACCCGGCGCCGAGAAGTCCCCCTGACTTCTCGGCGCCGGGCGTTCCCCCGTCCCCAGGGTGGTTATTCGGTCGCGATCGCCTTCAGGACGTTCATCCGGCCCGCCCGGAACGCCGGGATCAGGGCGGCGAACAGGCCCACGAAGGCCGATCCGACGAAGACGCCGATGATCGTCGGCCAGGGGATCTCCAGGACCTTCAGGCCCTCCAGGGCGAGGAGCTTCTGGGCGGTCGCGCCCCAGCCCATGCCGAGGCCCAGGCCGAGCAGTGCGCCGAAGAGCGCGATGACCACCGACTCCATGCGGATCATCCGCCGCAGCTGGCGCCGCGAGAGGCCGATCGCCCGCATGAGGCCGATCTCCCGGGTCCGCTCGACCACCGAGAGCGCCAGGGTGTTCACGACACCCAGGATCGCGACGATGATCGCGAGGGCCAGCAGGCCGTAGATCATGTTCAGGAGCTGCCCGATCTGGTCCTTGAACGCTTCCTTGTAGTCGGTCTGGTCGCGCACGGTGTACTGCGGATAGTCGTGCAGCGCCGACTTCAGCGACTTGTACGCGGCGTCCTGCTGCCCGTCCTTGGCGTTGGCGAAGACCAACTGGTCGAGCGGCATCTTGTCGGCCGGCACGTACTTGGCGAGCGTGGCGATCGAGATGTACTTCGAACCCGCGTCGATGACGACGTCACTGCTGGTGATCGCCCGGACCGTCAACTCGGCGGTGGCGCCGTCCTTGAAGGCGACCTTGATCTTCGAACCCAGGTGGATGCCGTGCGCCTTGGCGAACTTCTCGTGCACGGACATCGAGTCGGGCCGGTAGGCGTCGGCGAGCTTCCCCGCGACGGTCTTGGTCTGCAGGTCGGTCGCGTAGGACGGGTCGGCCGCCGTGATGTCGGTGTCCTTGAGCGTCTTGCCGTCGGGGGTCGTGTAGTCGGCCTCCGTGATCCTGTACTCGGTGACCCGCTCGAGGCCGGGCGTGTCCTTGACGGCCTTCACCGCGGCCGGCGTGACCAGCTGCCCGCTGTCGGACTGGATGATGAAGTCCGTACCGACCGTCTTGTCGAGCTCGTCCGTGGCCGAAGCGACCATGGACGAACCGACGACCGACAGACAGGCGACCAGCGCGAGGCCGATCATCAGGGCGGCGGCCGTGGCTCCCGTACGACGCGGGTTGCGCAGGGCGTTGCGCTCGGCCATGCGGCCGACCGGGCCGAACACCCTGAGGACGACCGCGCCCAGGACGCGCACCACACCGCCCGCGAGGAGCGGGCCGATCACGACGAAGCCGATCAGGGTGAGCACCACGCCGAGGCCGAGCCACAGGGAGCCCTCCTTGGCCTTGTCCGCCTGGGTGACCAGGTAGAGCGCGTAGCCGCCGCCACCGGTCAGGAGCGTGCCCAGCAGGACCCGTACGCGGCCCGCCCTGGCGTCGGCGGGGGCGCCCGCGTCCCGGAGGGCGGCCATGGGCGAGACCTTGCCCGCGCGGCGGGCCGGCAGCCAGGCGGCCAGCACGGTGACGACCACGCCGAGGAGCAGTCCGACCACCGGGGTCGTCCAGGCGATCGTCAGATCGCTGGTCGACAGGTGTATGCCCAGGGAGCCCATGAGTTTCATCAGGCCGACCGCGAGGCCGACGCCGGCGCCGACCCCGAGCACCGAACCGGTCACGCCCAGCAGCAGCGCCTCGACCAGCACGGAACGGTTGACCTGCTTGCGGCTGGACCCGATGGCCCGCATCAGGCCGATCTCACGGGTCCGCTGCGCGACGAGCATCGAGAAGGTGTTGATGATCAGGAAGATGCCGACGAGGAAGGCGATCCCGGCGAAGCCGAGCATCGCGTACTTCATGACGTTCATGAAGCCCTCGACGTCCTTCTGGTTGGCGTCGGCGGTCTCCTTGGCCGTCTGCACCTTGTAGGCGCCGCCGAGCTCGGCGGCGACGTTCTTCTTGAGCTGTGCGTCGGTGACCCCGGACGCGGCCGTGACGTTGACGTTCGTGAACACGCCCGTCTCGCCGACCAGCGTCTCCTGGGCGGTCTTCGTGTCCAGGTAGAAGATCGCGGCACCGGGGTTGGTGACCTCGAACTCGGCGACGCCGGAGATCTTCGCGGTGTGCGTGCCGACCGCGCTGATCACGCCGATCTCGTCACCGAGCTTCAGGTGGTGCTTGTCGACGGTGTCCTTGTCGACCATGACCTGGCCGGAGTTCTTCGGCGCCGTACCGGAGGTGATCTCCATGGTGCGGGCGTCGTTGCGGTTCCAGTTGCCGACGATGGTCGGGCCGCCGCCGGACGGCGAGAGGCTGTCCTTGTCGGCGTCCACGACGGTCACCGAGGTCGAGAAGACGGTCCCCTCCGCCGTCTTCACGCCCTGCGCCTCGCGCACCTTGCCGAGCACGGAGGCCGGCATGACCGGCGGCTTGCCGTTGTCCGAGGTCGTCTCACCGCTGTCGGAGGCGCCCTTGGCGCTCACCGTCACATCCGAGGACGTGGCCGCGAAGAGCTTGTCGAAGGTGGTGTTCATCGTGTCGGTGAACACCAGCGTCCCGCAGACGAAGGCGACCGACAGCAGGACCGCCACGGCCGACAGGGCCATGCGTCCCTTGTGCGCGAAGAAGTTGCGCATGGAGGTCTTCATGACGGTCATGACGTACGCCCCCGGGCGTCGAAGTCCTTCATGCGGTCCAGGACGGCCTCCGCGGTGGGCTTGTACATCTCGTCGACGATCCGGCCGTCGGCGAGGTACAGCACACGGTCCGCGTACGAGGCGGCCACCGGGTCGTGCGTGACCATCACGATGGTCTGCCCGAGCTCGTCGACGGACTTGCGCAGGAAGCCCAGGACCTCGGCACCCGCGCGCGAGTCGAGGTTTCCGGTCGGCTCGTCACCGAAGATGATCTCGGGACGCGCGGCCAGGGCACGGGCCACGGCGACCCGCTGCTGCTGTCCGCCGGAGAGCTGGGTGGGCCGGTGCCTGAGTCGGTCGGAAAGTCCAACTGTGTCCACCACGCGTGCGAGCCACTGCTTGTCGGGCTTGCGCCCGGCGATGTCCATGGGCAGCGTGATGTTCTCGAGCGCATTGAGCGTCGGCAGCAGGTTGAACGCCTGGAAGATGAATCCGACCCGGTCCCGGCGCAGCTGTGTGAGCTTCTTGTCCTTCAGGCCGGTGATCTCGGTGTCGTCAAGGTAGATCTGACCGCTCGTCACGGTGTCGAGACCGGCGAGGCAGTGCATGAGGGTGGACTTGCCGGACCCCGAGGGGCCCATGATCGCGGTGAACTGCCCGCGAGCGATGTCCACGTCCACATGGTCAAGGGCGACGACACGGGTCTCACCGGACCCGTACGCCTTGACGACCTGCCGCGCCCGCGCGGCAACGGCCGTACGCCCTCCAGTGCCCCCGTGCCTGGTGATGGTTACAGCCGATGTCACGGTATGTCTCCTATGTCGGTCAGTGATTCAACAGCCGATCTGTAGGGCGATCGGTTCGTTGCTTGGGTACGGCGTTCAGTCTGGTGCCGCGAGACGGTCCGGCGCGCTGGTGCTCAGCACCCTCTTCTACGGGGGAAAACCCCACCCCCGCCGATCCGGTCGTCCCCTCCCCCACCGCTCCCCAGCGGCGTAAAGCCAGGTTAAGGACGGACCATCGCCCTTCTCCTCCTCCGGGGGTACGAACCCTCCCCGAGCCGTAGTACGGAGGGACCCCTAGGGGCAGTCCACCGCCAGGTGGAGGCGATCTAGGGGATCGGCTCCACCCTCCGGTGCAGTGAGGCTGCACCCTGCCGCCGCGTGAGGGTCAAGTGGGAGAGTGGTCGCCGGCAGATAGGTGCAGGGGGAAGGAATCCGCGTGGACGACACGAAGCCGGCGATACGGGAGCCCGCGCGGAACGTCTCCACGAACCGGCGCGGGGCTGTCGTAGCGGCCCTGATGCTGGCGATGGCCCTTGCGGCCCTGGACGCCACCATCGTCTCCACGGCGGTCCCGCAGATCGTCGGCGACCTGGGCGGCTTCTCGGTCTTCTCCTGGCTGTTCTCCGGCTATCTGCTGGCCGTGACGGTGACGCTGCCGGTCTACGGCAAGCTCTCCGACACCTTCGGGCGCAAGCCGGTGCTGATCGCGGGCTCGGTGGTGTTCCTGCTCGGCTCGCTGCTGTGCGCGGTGGCGTGGAACATGGGGGCGCTGATCGCGTTCCGGATCATCCAGGGGCTGGGCGGCGGCGCTCTGCAGGGCACGGTCCAGACGCTCGCCGCCGATCTGTATCCGCTCGAGGAGCGCCCGAAGATCCAGGCCAAGCTGTCCACGGTGTGGGCGGTGGCGGCGGTCGCGGGACCGGGCATCGGCGGGGTGCTCGCCGCGTACGCGGACTGGCGGTGGATCTTCCTGGTCAACCTGCCGATCGGCGCGGTGGCGCTGTGGCTGATCGTCCGTCACCTGCACGAGCCGCAGCGCGCCGAGAAGACCTCCACGCGCGCGCGTGTCGACTGGGCGGGCGCGCTCGCGGTGTTCGCGTGCGGGGGCGTGCTGCTGACGGCGGTCGTGCAGGGCGGGGTGGCCTGGGCGTGGCTGTCGTGGCCGTCACTGGGCCTGTTCGGCACGGGACTCGCCCTGGTGGCCGCCGTGGTCCTGATCGAACGCCGGGCGGCGGAGCCGATCATCCCCGGCTGGGTGTGGCGCCGCCGCACGATCGCCGCGGTGAACCTGGCCCTGGGCGCCCTGGGACTCCTCATGGTCGCCCCTACGGTCTTCCTGCCGACGTACGCCCAGTCGGTGCTCGGTCTCACCCCGGTAACCGCCGGGTTCGTGCTGTCCGTATGGACGTTGAGCTGGCCGGTGTCGGCGGCCCTGAGCCAGCACGTGTACCGGCGCATCGGCTTCCGCAACACGGCGATGCTCGGCATCGGTACGGCGGCCCTGATCCTGTTCGCCTTCCCCTTCCTCCCCTACCCGGGCGCGGCCTGGCAGCCGACCCTGCTGATGCTGCTCCTGGGCGCCGCGCTGGGTCTGTTCCAACTCCCCCTGATCGTCGGGGTCCAGTCGACGGTCGGCTGGGCGGAACGCGGCACGACCACGGCGTCCGTCCTCTTCTGCCGTCAGACCGGCCAGACGGTGGGCGCGGCGGTCTTCGGCGCGGTGGCCAACGGCGTGCTGGCCACACGCCTGGGCGGCGCGAGCGACCTCGACTCCGTCACGCGCGCGTTGGACGCCGGAACGGCCCCGGAGACGACCCGCGCGGCCATCGCGGACGCGGTGCACACGGTGTACGTGGGGGCGGGGTGCGCGGCGGCCCTGGCGTTCGTGGTGCTGCTGGTGCTCGCGCCGCGACGGTTTCCGGTGCTCGAGGAGCAGTGAGCGAGCCGTCGGCCAGCGACTGACGCGCACCGGAAGTGAGGGCCCGTGCACGCTCCGGTGAGATGAAAAGTCTGAGTTAACGGGGGTAACACCGCAGGTCAGAGAAGTAAGCGCATACCGACCGATCAGTTTGTCGAAAAGGCTGTACAACTCCGAACCGCCGAGTAACGTGCGGGGCTCCGCTCCCCCGTCCACCCCCCAACTCCCTGCGGTCCGCCACGTCGGGCCCGAGCCTCGCAAGGAGCACCGGGTGTCTTACGACCCGTCACAGCCGTATTCCACCTACCCCTGGCAGCCACCCCCCTCGCCGCCCGAACCGGTCACCCGGGACGTGGGCCACCGCTCCCCGCTCGGCCACCACAGCGATCTGCGGATCCTGCGCAGCGCCTACCGCTGGCAGCGGCGCACCGCCACGCTCACCGCACTCGGGTACTTCACGCTCTTCCTGGTGCTGTCCGCGTACGCGCCGTCCTTCATGGCGAGCAGCGTCACCGACGGACTGCCCACCGGCCTGCTCCTCGCGCTGCTCCAACTGCCCGTCACCTGGCTGGCGATCGGCGTGTACGAGCACACCGCGCGCCGCTACGTCGACCCGCTCGCGGACCGCATCCGCAAGCAGTCCGAGGTGGACGCCAGGCGCGGGGCGGGCGCCCGATGACCGGCTTCAGCGACTCCGCGCAGGCGATGAGCCTGGTGGCGTTCTCCGCCGTCGCCACCATCACCCTCCTGCTGTGCGTGATGACCGGCCCGGACCGCGACGACCTCGACGAGTTCTACACCGGCTACAGCTCCCTGTCCGCCATGCGCAACGGCCTCGCCATCGCGGGCGACTACATCTCCGCCGCGACCGTCCTCGGCACCGGCGGGGTCATCGCGCTCTACGGCTACGACGGCATCGTCCTCGCGCTGAGCACGGTCCTGTCGCTGATGCTGCTGATGTTCCTGCTGGCCGAACCCCTGCGCAACGCGGGCCGGTTCACCATGGGCGACGCGCTCGCACGCCGGATGCCGGGCCGTGCGGTGCGCATCGCCGCGTGCCTGGTCACCCTCGCCGCGCTGATGCCGCTGATGCTGGTACAGCTCGCCGGCACCGGCCAACTGCTGGCGTTCATCCTCGGATTCTCCGGCGACTCCCTGAAGACGGGCTTCATCATCGGCCTGGGCATCCTGATGATCAGCTACGCGGCCATCGGCGGCATGAAGGGCACCGCCCTCATCCAGATCCTGAAGATCGTCATGCTCCTCGGATCCGGCGCCGTGGTCGCCGTACTGGTCATGAACCGGTTCGACTGGAACCTCGCGGCGCTGTTCGACACGGCGGCCCGGCAGAGCGGGGTGGGGCCTGACTACCTGCGCTCCGGCCTGGAGTTCGCGGGTGGGCCGTACCCGCGCCTCGACATGATCATCTCGCAGCTCGCGGTCGTCATCGGCGGGGCGTGTCTGCCGCACGTCACCATGCGCATGTACACCGCGTCCAGCGCACGTCAGGTGCGCCGTTCGATGTCCTGGGCGGTGTCGTCGGTGGCCGTGTTCGTCCTGGTCATCACGGTCGTCGGGGTCGGGGCGACGGCGATGATCGGACGGACGGTGATCGCGGAGGCGGATCCGCAGGGCAACACGGCGTATCTGCTGGGCTCCCGGGCGGTGTTCGGGCCCGAGGTGTCGACCGGAGAGACGTTTCTCTTCACCACGGTCACCACGGCGCTCTTCCTCACCCTCCTCGCCTCCGTCGCCGGCATGATCCTCGCCTGCGCCAACTCCCTTGCGCATGACGTGTTCGCGGCGCGGGCACGGTCGATGCCGGCGCACCGCGAGATTCTGCTGGCCCGGGTGTCCGCGCTGGCGGTCGGCGTCCCCACGATCTTCCTCGCGACGCTTATCCAGCACCGGAGTCTGCAGCCGCTGGTGATCCTGTCCTTCTGCGTCGGCGCGTCCGCGTTGGCGCCGGCGCTCGTGTACAGCCTGTTCTGGCGGCGCTACACGCGGACGGGGCTGCTCTGCACGCTGATCGGCGGCACGCTGACGGTGCTCTTGCTGATGCCGGGCACGAATCTCGTGTCGGGGTCGCCTGTGTCCGCGTTTCCCGAAGCCGACTTCAACTGGCTGCCGTTCACGACGACCGGGTTGGTGTCCATTCCGGCGGGCTTCCTGTTCGGGTGGCTGGGGACGGTGATTTCCGGGCGGCGGAAGGCGGAGGAGCAGCGGCGGCAGTACGAGGCGGTGGAGGGGTGGATTTTGGCGGGGGCCGTGCGGAGGGGGTGAGCCGGGGGCGGTCGTGTGTCGGGTGCGGGTCGGTGGGGGTGAGCCGGGGGCGGTCGTATGTCGGGTGCGGGTCGGTGAGGGTGAGCCGGGGGCGGTCGTATGTCGGGTGCGGGTCGGTGAGGGTGAGCCGGGGGCGGTCGTATGTCGGGTGCGGGTCGGTGGGGGCTGGTCGTATGTCGGGTGCGGGTCGGTGGGGGCTGGTCGCGCAGTTCCCCGCGCCCCTGGGTGGGTGCAGGCGGCCGGCATCAGGCCTGCGCCCCTGGTCGGCTGCCGTGACAGCCCAGCTGTCCTGGCTGGCGCGGCTGCCCCGGCCGCCCGGCTGCCCTGGCCGTCCCACTGCCCCTGCTGCCTTGACCGCCCCAGCTGGCCTGGCCATCCCTCTGTCCTGGCTAGCCCAGCTGCCCTGACCGGCCCTGACTGCCTTGACTGCCCCGGCCGTCCCGCTGCCCTGGCTGCCCCGGCTGCCCCGGCTGGCCCAGCTGCCACGGCTACCTTGACCGCCCCAGCTGCCCTGACTGTCCCGGCCGCGCCGGCTGCGCTGGCCGTCCCACTGGCCTGTCCTGGCCGCCCCGTTTGCCCCTTACTGCCGACTGCCCGGCTGTCACTCCGTTGCCGCTCTCCCTGTGAGTGCTGTCAGGCTGCTGCGTACGTGGTCCATCTGTGCCTGGACCTCGTCGCGGTGCTCCGCGTGCTTGCACAGCACCCGCTCCGTCTCACCGGCGATCCGCTCCTCCTGGATCCGCGCCTCCGCGACGATCTCCGCCGCACGCGCGCGTGCGTCCTCCTCGCGCTGTCCCACCGAGGCCTCCGCCGCCGCGAACTCCCGCTTCGCGTCCGACAGCGCCGCCTCCGCCCGCGCCGCCCGTTCGGCGACCCGCGCCTCCGCCTCGGCCGCCCGCTTCTCCTCGGCCCGCTCCACCTCGGCCCATCGCTCCGCATGCTCCTTGGCCTGCTCGGCGAGCATCCCGATGGTGCGCTGCCGTACGTCGCGCAACGCGGCGAGCGCTTCCCCGCGCCCCGCTTTCACCTCACGCCGGGCGGCGACACGGATCTCGTCGGCCTCGGCGCGCGCGACGAGCAGCCGCTGACGGGCGCGTTCGTCGACCTCGGCGCGCACGGCGTCGGCGTGCGCCTGCGCGGCATCCTGTACGCCGTCGGCGTACGCCTGAGCCTCGTCCGCGAGGCGCTGCGCCTCCTGTCGCGCCCTGTCCCGGACGTCCGCGGCCTCCTCCTGCCCCAGTTCGAAGAGCCGCCGCGCACCCTCGCCGAGTGCCTCGTACGCCTGAGGCGTCAGCCCCGCCACGACCTCCCGCAGACACACCAACTCCGCCTCCATCTCCCTGGCGAGCACGGTGAGACGGGCGGCCCGTTCCCAGGCGGCGTCACGGTCCCGGGACAGGGCGGCGGCGTACGCGTCGACCTGTTCGGGACGGTAGCCGCGCCCTCGTACGGCCACGAACCCCTGCGGCGACACCGGTGCGCTGCTCATCCTGGAACCCCTCTCCGCCGAAACAACACGAACGGACACGAAATGATGATTTCGCGCACATCTTGATGTATCGGACAGAAATGTTCATAACGCGACACTCCGCGTACAGGCCCGGTAGGTCCCGGTCATGACGGTCGTCAGTCACACACATGTGAAAGGGCCGGGCCCGGTCACACGACCGGCCCGGCCCTCCACGCACACGTGCGGATCAGCGGCGGGGCGTCACAGCAGCCCGTCCCACATCTGCTCCAGCAGCACCGACCACCAGCTCTCCGGCGAACCCAGCGCCGCCGGATCGAGCGAGGCCAGCTGGGCCTGGAAGTCGACGGTCCATCGACCCGCCTGCTCCTGGTTCAGACCGAAGCGGAGCCGCCACATCCGGCCGAGCAGCGCCAGGCAGCGCTGGAACTCGGGCAGGCCCGTGTTCACGAACTGCGGCGGTACGGGAGCACCGCCGGGGCCCGCCTCGACGGGTACGGCGACGATGTTCGCCGTCCCGTACTGCACGCAGATCGCCTTGCCGAAGTCGCTGCCCATGACGAGGTACGAGCCCGCGTCGGAGGCCGGCTGCACTCCGCGCTCGGCCGCCAGCTCCGCCAGCGTCGGCACGGGACGCCCCGGCTGGGCCTGCGCCCAGAAGAACGGGCCCATGTCCAACGGCAACCCCGCCACGACCAGCGAGTGCGCGACGACCGGCGGTACGCCCTGGCGGGACACCGCGGCCTGCTCGAACCTGAAGATGCCGGGGCCGAAAGCCCCCGCCAGCTCCTGCGCCACGCCCTCCGGCGGGATCGGCGGTGCGGCCTGGACGGGCGGCAACGGCGCGCGCACCGGCGCGGGGCGGGCCGGCCCGTCCGCCACCTGGTGCAACTCGCCCTGGTGCGCCAGGAGTTGCTGCATGCCCTGCTGTCGGCTCGCGTGATCCGTGCCGTACGGGGCGATGCTCGCGATCCGCGCCTGCGGCCACTGCTCCCGGATCATCCGCGCGCAGTACGCCCCCGGCAACTCGCACGACTCCAACTCGGTGTGCAGCTCCAGCACTTGATCCGGGGGCACGTTCATGCCGCGCAGCTCGTGGAAGATCTGCCACTCGGGGTGCGGCGTCCCCGGCGCCGACCGCCGGATCAACTGCTGCTCCGACCCGTCCTGCGCACGGTAGCGAAGGACGGCCTGATACCCGGGCCCGACGGTGGGCTGCGCCTGCTGGGGGTAGCCGTAGGCCGGAGGCTGACCGGGGCCGGACTGGCCGGGCGAGGACTGACCCGGCGCGGGCTGGCCTGACATCGGCTGCCCGGACAGAGAGTGCCCCGGCGCGGGCTGTCCCGGTGCGGTTTGTCCCGGTGTGGGTTGTCCCAGCAATGGTTGCCCGGACAGAGACGGTCCCGGCGCAGGCTGTCCCGGCGCAGGCTGTCCCGGCGCGGGCTGTCCCGGCGCGGGCTGTCCCGACATCGGCTGCCCGGACAAAGGCTGCCCGGGTGCGGGCTGTCCCGGCGCCGGCTGTCCCGACAACGGCTGCCCGGGCGGAGGCACCGGGCCCGGGGACGGTACGGCACCCGGAGGCGGGGGCGGCATCGTGCCGGGCGGCATCGGCTGCGGAGCGCCCGGAGCCGCTCCAGGGGCGCCGGGGATCCCAGAAGCCCCTGGAGCACTGGGAGATCCCTGGGGTCCGGGGGTGCCAGGAGAGCGGGGGGCTTGCGGCGGCGGAGGAATGCCGGGGCCGCCCGCCGGGGGCGAGGACAACATGGTTTCCGCGTGGTGCAAGGCCCCAGGCGGGGTCCGCGGAACACCGGGGGCACCAGGAGGCTGCGGCGCGCCGGGAGCACCCGGCACACCCGAAGCCTGCGGACCACCCGGAGCACCCGACCAACCCGGCGCACCCGAAGCCTGCGGTCCACCCGGAGCACCGGGCGGCTGCGGAGCACCAGACCCACCCGGCACACCCGAAGCCTGCGGACCACCCGGAGCACCGGGCGGCTGCGGAGCACCCGACCCACCCGGTACACCCGGAAACTGCGATGAACCCGGGCCACCGGAAACCTGCGGCACGCCCGGAGCGCCGGACCCCGGTGCACCCGGGAACCCCGGACCGCCGGACGGATTCGGCGTACCCGGAGCCCCAGGTGGAGGCGGAGTCGGCGCACCGCCAGAGGGCACCGCCAGCGGACTGTGCGCCCGGAGGCTGCGGTGCTCCCGATCCCGAAGGCCCCTCGACACCCGGTGCCGACACGAACTGGGTGGGCACATACCCGCCCCCCGGCGCACCAGGAGCGGGCGGCGGAGCCGAGCTCCCCGGCTGCGCACCGGGCACCCCGGGAGGACCCGGCGGAGGCGGCGGGGTCGGTCCCCCGGCCTGCGCCCCCCGCGAGGGAGGTGCCAACTTGCTGGTGGCGACATCGGCGATGTCCCCGGCGCTCGGCGCGGGCCCCGGAGCACCGGGAGCGCCAGGCACACCCGGCGGCTGAGGCGCCCCAGCACCACCACCGGGCACCTGCGGATATCCGTACGAGGACGCCCCCGGCGGAGGCGGAGGACCAGCCGCACCGGAAGCACCCGACCCCTGCGGATTGCCGTACGAAGAGGCACTCGGCGCAGGCGCAGGACCAGCCACACCCGACCCACCCGACCCCTGCGGATACCCGTACGAAGACGCCCCCGGCGCAGACGGAGGCGGAGGCGTGACACCAGCCTCCGGGCCACCCGCAGCAGCCGCACCCGAAGCGCCGGCCCCCTGCGGATACCCGTACGAAGACGCCCCCGGCGCAGACGGAGGCGGAGGCGTGACACCAGCCTCCGCGCCACCCGCAGCAGCCGCACCCGAAGCGCCGGCCCCCTGCGGATAACCGTACGAAGACGGACCCGGCGGCATGGCCCCCCGCCCACCCCCCGAAATCCGCGCAGTCCTTGAGTCCAAGACCTCCGAGGTTTCCGAGGCTTCCGAGTCCTCCGAGACCTCCTGGACGTCCACGCCCTCCGAGACCTCCGCGACCTCCGAGCCCTCCAAGGCCGACGAAGCCCCCTCCTCCGTATCGCTACCGCTACCCCCACCGCTCACCGGCGCCGAGAACACCGTCTCCGGCAACGCCACGGAGAGGTCCTCACCCCCGTTGGTGTCGGTCCCGGTCCACGGCCTCGCCCCCGAAGGCACCCCCGGCGCGGCACCCGAATCAGCCCTCGACCCGACATCCGCACCCGCACCCGCAGGCCCACCGTCCCGAGCCCCGGCAGAAGCCCCCTCCCCGGCGCCACCGATCCCCAACTTGTCCGCCGCGTCCTGCAACCACTCCGGCGGCGTCAGAAGAAACGACGTCTGGTTCAGATCGACCCGGGACGCCGCGGACGCGCCCCCCGCATCCTCGACTCCGTCCTCCCGGCCGTACGTCTCCTCGTAGCGGCGGATCACCTCGCCCACCGGCAGCGAGGGCCACAGCGTGGCCTCCCCGCTGTCCCGGGCGATCACCAGCCGCTGCGCACCGCCGTCCGAACGCGGTCCCTCCGCACGGTCCTCGGCCCACACCACGAACCCGAGGTCGAACTCCCGCACCCGCACCTCACGGTGCTGATACGACGGCACATCCCCGTTGATCCACTCTTCCGCGCGCTCCTGCGCCTGCGCGAACGTCACCATCGGTCAGTTCACTCCCCCACCGAGGACACCGGAACGGACCGCGCGAAACCGCCGTCCACCATCAGGTTCGCCACCGTCTCCAACTCCGGCGGATTACCGGCCAGTCGGGACAGGAACACATCGAAGTCCGCACCGCAGGGCAGCAACAGCCGCTGCACGCGCTCCGCCGGCGGCAGCGAGGGATCGACATCCCGCGCGTCGTCGTAGGCGCAGAACCAGACCGAGCCGGTCCCCTCGCCCCTCACCTTCACAGCCAGCAGACCGCCCTGGACGAAGCCGACACCGAGGTAGTCCTTCGTCAGATGGTCGCGCAGACACTTGTTGACGTACACGAGGTCGTTGACCGCCGCCTCGTCCCGCACCGTGAAGAACGGCTGGTCGACCAGGAGGCCCAACTCCGCGTCCAGCGCGGCCCCCACCGGCGCCGATCCGCCCGCCGCCTTCAGGAACGACCGGTACGCGCCCGGCAGCCGGTACCCGAGATCCTCCTCGACCCCCTGCACCTGCGACTCCGTCACCGCCACCGACGACTTCGGGAGCCCGAAATGCGCCGGACGCGTCTCCTGCAACGGCCGCGTCCCCCGCTTGTTCTGGTCGACACGTGTCGTCGCGATCCCGCCGTGATGCCGCAGCAGCGCCTTCACCTCGACCGGGATCAGCTCGAGCCGTCGCGAACCCACCACGTGGTGCCACGTCCAGCCGTGCGGCGTCGCCACCGCAGGCACCGTGTCCCACAGCTCGTGACCGGTCGCCGACAGTGCCGCGTTCGCCGACACGTAGTCCGTCAGCCGCAGTTCGTCGACCCCGAAACCCTCCGGCGGCTCCGCGATCTCGGCGGCGGCCCGCGCGTAGGGCGAAAAGTCGGGGTAGCCATGCTCGTCCACCCGCACCCCTCTGGGATGACGCGTGGCCCGGACCGGATCCGGGAAATGCACGACCTGCCCGGCATAGGCCGCGTTCGGCGGCGCGGCTTGTTGCCCGAGCCGACCTGTCGTCATGGCGAAAGCCCCCTGCGGCGCTCTGGTACGACCCGCGGCGGCCCCTTGGTCAAAGCAGGGCCGCCACGCGCCGTATCGACTGTCTCGTCCGTCTCCACGCGTCAACCGCGCGCATCGCGGCAACCACTTGGATCGCGGTGCCGACAGCCTATGCGGTACGACGACACCGGTCACCGGGCACCGGTCAGCCCCCCTCCGCTTCCGTGACCAGGCGTCACCCCGCTGTGACGGCCCGCCCGAACCCGGGCGTGTCGCACCGCCCCAGCTTCCGCACCAGCCCCGCTGTTTGGCAGTCTGTGACATCCGGGGGGATGCTCGGGAGGGGATGACGATCATGAACACGACGCAGACGGGACCGCACACAGGACCGCACACGGGCACGACGACCGGCGCGAACGGCAGCCCGCACGCCGGCCTCAACGGCGATCCCCGCATCGGCTGGAGCAGCGCCGAGAGACCCCACGCGCCCGCTCTCCGGCACCGCCGCGACGGCATACTGCCCACGGTCGCCGCCGCCCTCTCCGTCCGTGGCGCCACGCTCACCTCCACCGCGGCCCGCGGCGATCAGGTCCCGCCGCTGCACCCGCTCGTCCAGGACTTCCTCGACACCCTCGGCAGCGACCGGCGCGACCGCTTCACCGGCCGCTGCGCCGAGACCATGCTCATATCGCGGCACATCGCCGCCGCCGACGCCGCCCGCAGCAAGCGCGCCGGCCGCAAACCGATGACCAACGGCGAGGCCCGCCGCGCTCTCAAGCAGGCCAAGCTCACCGCCCGCCGCATCCGCGAGGACGGCGACCCGCTGCACGGCAGCTTCGCCGCCCCCTGCCGCGCCTGCACCGCTCTGAGCGCCCACTTCGGCGTACGCATCGTCGACCCGACGGCGAACGGCGGCTGACACCCCCCACCAGTACGACCCGTACCACCCGTACGACGGCGCCGCCGTGCACCACGGCGCCCACCCATGACCTCGACGAACGCGAAGGGCAGATGCACCCCGACCGCACCGGCACCACCCGTTTCCCCGTCCCCGTCGACGCCGTTCTGCGCGCCGCCGGCTGGCAGCCCGGACGCTGGGACATAAAGCAGGCCGAGATCTGGGCCGACGCCCTGCGCGACCACACCTCACCGGCCGGACACCGGCACGCCGTGTTCCCGGCCGCGGTCGAGGCCTGGGCCGAGTTCGGCGGACTGCATCTGACCCCCACCGGCCCCGGCCGCCAGGTCGCCCCCGCCCACCTCCACCTCGACCCGCTGCACGGTCTCCACATGGCCCGCACCCTCGCCGACCTCGGCCGCGCCCTCGGCACCGAGGTATGCCCGCTCGGCGCCGAGACCGACTCCCAGGCCATCCTCTGCATCGACACCGAGGGCCGCGTCTACGTCCTCGACCACACCGGCGACTGGTACCTCGGCCCCGACATCGACCAGGCCCTCGCCGGGCTCGTCTCCGGCATCGAACCGACCCGGCTCATCGCGGGCTGAGCCCCAGGGCCCAGAGGCCCCAGGTCCCAGGCCCCAGGCCTCAGATCCCCACGACGGTCACGCCGCCGGAATCACCGCCGACACCCGGAAACCCCCCGCCTCCGTCGGCCCCGACACGAACACCCCGCCCAGCGCGGAGACCCGCTCCTTCATCCCCACCAGGCCGTTGCCCCCCGACGGCAGTCGCGCCGACGCGAGCGACGGCACCTCCGGCGGCGGTTCGTTCTCCACCTGCATCGCGATCTCCGACGCCCGGTGTGCCAGCCGTACGTGCGTCTTGGCGCCCGCCGCGTGCTTGTGGACGTTCGTCAGCGCCTCCTGCACCACCCGGAACGCCGTCTGCTCGATCTGTGCGGCATACGACCGCACGTCACCCTCCACCGACAGATCCACGGCCATCCCCGCCGCGGCCGACTGCCCGATCAACGTCTCCAGATCGTCCAGACAGGGCCCGTCGGCCTCCTCCACGGCCCGCGAGGCCGCCACGGCCGCCGCCACCCCCACCGCGACGAGTGGCACCGCGGCCCGATCCTGCCTCCCGAAGCCGTCCCCGCTGCGCAGCACCCCGAGCATCTCCCGCAGTTCGGTGAGCGCCTGCCGTCCCATGTCTCCCACCAGCGCGGCGTTCTTGACGGCCTTCTCGGGATCCTTCCGGGCGACGGCCTGAAGCGCGGCCGCGTGCACCACCATCAGGCTCACCCGATGGGCCACGACGTCATGCATCTCGCGAGCGATACGGGTCCGCTCCTCGTTGCGCGCCCACTCGGCCCGCTCCTCGGCCCGCTCGGCGAGCAGCTGGAGCTCCCGTTCCAGATCGTCGGCCCGCTCCCGCAGGCTCTCCATGAGCCGGCGCCGAGCGCCCACGTACAGCCCGAGCAGCAGCGGCGGCGCGGTCATCCCGATGGCCGTGGTGATCGACGCGAAGGGGACGAACCAGTCCCCCAGGTCCAGTTCACCGTGCGCCATGTCCTGGCGTACCCGAACGAACATCACGATCAGCATCCCGACCAGTGACATCCCCGCCAGCGAGCCGATGATCCGGCGCGGCAGCTCGGACGCGGCGAGCGTGTACAGGCCGACGATGCCCATGAGGTAGCCCATCTGGGCGGGCGTGATGGCGATCGAGACGAGTACGACGGCGATCGGCCACTTGCGCCGGACGACCAGCACCGACCCCGCCAGCACACCGAAGACGATCCCCGCGGCCATCGGGATCCCGGCGTCCTCCGCGAAGCGGATCCCCTCGAACGCACACTCCACCGCGGACGCCGACGCCAGGCCCACGTCCAGTACCGCACTACGCCACCGTGCCCACCACCACGGCCCCGTCTGAGCCGCGGTGGTGTCTTCCCCCGTCGTGGTCATGCCTCCAGCCTACGTTCGGCGGTGGGAGGTTTTCCGGTGCATTTCGCCGACTGGCCTACACCACCTTGAGTGACCGATCGACCACGAAACCGCCCGATATCCTCGGCATCGGCGTTCGAAGGGGCGCCGATCTGTACCGTCGCGTCGAAGGCGCCCGGTACGGCATAGTAGGAGCCGCCACTCGGCGACCTGACTGAATGTCCGGTTTCGCCGACATTCCCCCGTGGTGTAATTGGCAGCACTGTGGCTTTTGGTGCCATCTGTCCGGGTTCGAGTCCTGGCGGGGGAGCCGCACCCTGTTCGGGCCCTGACAGCACTGTCAGGGCCCACTCTCATGTCCCCCAAGAAACGCCCCGGTATCCTGCGGATGTCACCCCACCCCCTCCACAGCCGAAGGGCATCCCGTGAGCGCCATTCGCCCGGCAGCCGTCGTCGTTCTCGCAGCGGGTGAGGGCACCCGTATGAAGTCGGCCACACCCAAGGTCCTGCACGAGATCTGTGGCCGCACCCTCGTCGGGCATGTGCTCGCCGCCGCCCGCGAGTTGGACCCCGAGAACCTCGTCGTGGTCGTGGGGCACGCCCGGGAGCAGGTCACCGCTCACCTCGCCGGCACCGACGCCGACGTACGAACGGCCGTGCAGGCGCAGCAGAACGGCACCGGGCACGCCGTACGCATGGCGCTGGAGGAGCTCGGTGGCCGCATCGACGGGACCGTCGTCGTCGTGTGCGGGGACACCCCTCTGCTGACCGGCGAGACCCTCAACACCCTTGCCGCCACGCACTCCACGGACGGGAACGCGGTCACCGTGCTGACCGCCGAGGTACCGGACGCGACCGGGTACGGGCGGATCGTGCGGGACCCGGTGTCCGGTGCGGTGACCGAAATCGTCGAGCACAAGGACGCCTCCGAGGCGCAGCGGGCCGTCCGTGAGATCAACTCGGGCGTCTTCGCCTTCGACGGGCAGCTCCTCGCCGACGCGCTGGGCAAGGTGCGGACCGACAACTCCCAGGGTGAGGAGTACCTCACCGACGTTCTCGGGATTCTCCGCGAGGCCGGACACCGCGTCGGCGCTTCCGTCGCCGTCGATCACCGCGAGATCGCCGGGATCAACAACCGTGTGCAGCTCTCCGAGGCGCGGCGGATCCTCAACGACCGGCTGCTGACCCGCGCCATGCTCTCCGGCGTCACCGTCGTCGACCCGGCCACCACCTGGGTCGACGTCGACGTCACCTTCGGCCAGGACTCCGTCGTCCACCCGGGCACGCAGCTGCACGGCTCCACGCACGTCGGCGAGGGCGCCGAGGTCGGTCCCCACAGCCGGCTCACGGACACACATGTCGGAGCGGGGGCCCGCGTCGACAACACCGTCGCCTACAGCGCCCACATCGGCGACCACGCGAGCGTGGGACCGTTCGCCTATCTCCGCCCCGGCACCCGGCTGGGCGCGAAGGGCAAGATCGGGACGTACGTCGAGACGAAGAACGCGAACATCGGGGAGGGGACGAAGGTCCCGCATCTCTCCTATGTCGGTGACGCGACGATCGGCGAGTACACGAACATCGGTGCCGCGAGCGTGTTCGTGAACTACGACGGCAAGGACAAGCACCACACGACGGTCGGGTCGCACTGCCGCACTGGTTCGGACAACATGTTTGTGGCGCCTGTCACGGTCGGGGACGGCGCGTACACCGCCGCGGGGTCGGTGATCACGAAGGATGTGCCGCCCGGTTCGCTGGCCGTGGCCCGTGGCCAGCAGCGGAATATCGAGGGCTGGGTGGCCCGGAAGCGTCCGGGGAGCGCGGCGGCGAAGGCGGCCGAGGCGGCTTCCCGGGAGGGCGCGAGCGAGGACTGACCGGAAACAGGTGCGCCGAAGTCGTCGTACCGTGATAACTGCACACCCAGTTGAAACACCTCTGAGGAGACAGCTGTGACCGGGATCAAGACGACCGGCGAGAAGAAGATGATGTTCTTCTCCGGCCGCGCCCACCCCGAGCTTGCCAAGGAGGTCGCCGAGCAGCTGGGTGTCGGGGTTGTCCCGACCAAGGCCTTCGACTTCGCGAACGGCGAGATCTACGTCCGCTACCAGGAGTCGGCGCGCGGTGCGGACTGCTTCGTGATCCAGAGCCACACGGCTCCGATCAACCAGTGGATCATGGAGCAGCTGATCATGATCGACGCGCTGAAGCGTGCGTCGGCCCGCTCCATCACGGTCATCGTGCCGTTCTACGGTTACGCGCGGCAGGACAAGAAGCACCGCGGTCGTGAACCGATCTCGGCGCGACTGATCGCGGACCTGATGAAGACGGCGGGTGCGGACCGCCTGCTCACCGTCGATCTGCACACGGACCAGATCCAGGGCTTCTTCGACGGGCCGGTCGACCACCTCTTCGCCCTTCCGCTGCTGGCGGACTACGTGGGCCGGAAGGTCGACCGGGCCAAGCTGACGGTCGTGTCCCCGGACGCGGGCCGGGTACGGGTCGCGGACCGCTGGTGCGACCGGCTGGGTGCGCCGCTGGCGATCGTGCACAAGCGGCGTGACAAGGACGTGGCGAACCAGGTGACCGTCCACGAGGTCGTGGGTGAGGTCAAGGGCCGGGTGTGTGTCCTGGTCGACGACATGATCGACACGGGCGGCACGATCTGCGCCGCCGCGGAAGCGCTGTTCGCGCACGGCGCGGAGGACGTCATCGTGACGGCCACCCACGGTGTGCTGTCCGGACCGGCCGCGGACCGGCTGAAGAACTCCCGGGTGAGCGAGTTCGTGTTCACGAACACCCTGCCGACGCCGGGTGAGCTGGGTACGGACCTGGACAAGCTGACGGTCCTGTCGATCGCGCCGACGATCGCGAGCGCGGTGCGTGAGGTGTTCGAGGACGGTTCGGTGACGAGCCTGTTCGACGAGCAGTAAGGGTTCTGCGGAAGATCCTTTTGGGTCTGGCCTCCCTCTCCGAGTAGACTGCCCCAGTTGCTCGGCGAGGGAGGCCGTACCTGTTCACACAGGTGTCGGCTGTCCGTTATCGACGCGCTCTTCGTAGCAGGCCGATTGTTTGGCCGGGTGACCACCTTCCCCAACTGTCCTACGAGGAGTGACCATGGCCGACGTCAAGCTCGCCGCCGAGACCCGTACCGAGTTCGGCAAGGGTGCCGCCCGCCGTATCCGCCGTGACAGCAAGGTTCCCGCCGTGGTCTACGGCCACGGTGCCGAGCCGGTGCACATCACGCTGCCGGGCCACGAGCTTCAGCTCGCCCTGCGTACCCCGAACGTCCTGATCACCCTGGACATCGAGGGCAAGACCCAGCTGGCGATCCCGAAGGCCGTGCAGCGTGACGCCATCAAGGGCTTCCTGGAGCACGTCGACCTGCTCGTGGTGACGCGCGGCGAGAAGGTCAACGTCGAGGTCTACGTCCACACCGAGGGCGAGCTCGCGCCGGGCGCCTACCTGCTCGAGCACGTGCTGAGCACGCTGAACGTCGAGGCCGAGGCCACGCACATCCCGGAGTCGGTCACCGTCTCCATCGCGGGCCTGGAGGCCGGCGACTCCATCCTCGCCAAGGACATCCCGCTGCCCGAGGGCACCACGCTGGTGACCGACGAGGACGCGGTCGTCCTCCAGGTCCTGGCCGCCCAGGCCGAGGAGGCCCCCGCGGAGGGCGAGGCCGAGGCCACCGAGGCCTGATCGTCTCCGTAACACCGGCTGTCGGCCGCCGCTCCCTCCGGGGGCGGCGGTCGGTGCGTATCACCCAGACCGGGTATCACGGAGACCGCGTATCAAGGAGACATGGACGTGATGACCGATGCCAACGGGCCCTGGCTGATCGTGGGGCTGGGCAATCCGGGGCCGGAGTACGCGAGCAACCGGCACAACGTCGGCTTCATGGTGGCCGATCTGCTGGCCGAGCGGGTCGGGGGCCGGTTCAAGCGGGCCGGGAGGGCGCAGGCTCAGGTCGTGGAGGGGCGGATCGGGCCGCCGGGGCCGGGGAACCGGCGGGTGGTCCTGGCGAAGCCGATGTCGTTCATGAACATGTCCGGCGGTCCGGTGAACGCGCTCAAGGACTTCTACAAGGTGCCGGTCTCCAACATCGTGGCCATCCATGACGAGCTGGACATCGACTACGGCACCCTGCGGCTGAAGCTGGGCGGCGGGGACAACGGTCACAACGGGCTGAAGTCGATGACCAAGGCGTTCGGGTCGGAGTATCACCGGGTGCGGTTCGGGATCGGGCGGCCTCCGGGCCGGATGCAGGTCGCGGACTTCGTGCTGAAGGACTTCTCGTCGAGCGAGCGCAAGGAGCTCGACTACTTCGTGGACCGGGCGGCCGACGCGGTGGAGGCTCTGGTGATCGAGGGTCTCGAGCGGGCGCAAAGCACGTACAACTCCTGACTTGTCCGTCCGGTGGCCGGGGCGGAGTTGACCACGCGCGGGGCCATGGCCAATGATCCCGGCCATGCCTGCCACAGCCCTCACCTCCCGCCAGGCCTCGGTCGCCGCGCTGCGGTTCGGACGGCTCGCGTCGATGGGGGTGGTCGTGGTGCTGATCCTGATCGCGGGGGTGTGGGCGTCCTGGGGCAGCGCGCAGTACGTGATGCTGACCAAGGGGCGGGAGCGCGGCACGATCGAGGTGGCGCGGTGTGCGCAGGACGTGTGCAGCGGCCCGTACACGCCGATGTCGCACGGCTCGCAGGCGCGGGGCCGGGTCGTCATCGAGAAGACGGTGGCCGTGAAGAAGAGTCGGACCTACACGGTGGTGGTGAAGCCCGGCAGTGCCGATGTCGTACGGTCCGGGCCGGCCGGGGTGCTGTACGCGTGGGTGCCGATGGGCGGGGCGCTGCTGCTCGCGTCGGTGGTCGTGGCGGGCGGGCTGCGCCGGACACGGCTCGCGTGGGTGCTGGCGGGGTCGGGGATCGCGCTGCTGACGGCGGCTTTCGTGACCATCTGACAGCTTTCGCCGTTCTCCGCTTCTGTGGAGAGCGGGAGTGTTGTCTGTTCGTGATTGACCAGAGGTCAGTCACAGCTGGATGCTGAGCCACACCCTCCACATCTTCCCGTTTGACTCTCGAAGATGGACTACTGCCCCATGCGTATCCTCACCCGCGTCAGCGCCGTGTGCGCCGTCGCCTCGGCGGCCTTTCTGGTCGCTCCGGTCGCCCACGCCACCACTCCCGGTGACAACGGAACCGTGAAGATCCACGACGCCACCACGGGCGAAGAGCTCCGTAAGAACGAGCCGCACGTCTGCACCTTCTACCTCGACGCCTTCGGATTCGACGCCGTCCAGGAGGTCGACTGGCACATCGAGGCCTGGGCCCCGACGGCCGACGTGAAGGGCGAGACCGTGAAGTCCGGCGAGATCGCCCTGGACGCCGAGGGTCACGGCCGCACGGACGACCTGTCGCTGCCCGACGGGCACTACAAGCTGTTCTGGAACTTCGAGGGCGAGAACGGCGCCGCCAAGCACAAGGTGTTCTGGACGGACTGCGAGGACGAGGAAGGCGGCGGCGGTACGACGGCCACGCCCACCGCGTCGGCCTCCGGCACTCCCGGGTCGGGCGCATCCGCCTCCCCCAGCGCCGAGCCCAGCGATTCCGCTGAGGCCGGGGCCTCCTCGTCGGCCTCTCCCTCCGCTTCCGCTTCCGCGCAGGGTTCCACGGGTGACCTCGCGGAGACCGGGAACGGCGCTCCTGTGGGCCTGCTCTCGGGTGTCTCGGCGGCGCTGCTGGCGGCCGGCGCCTACCTCGTCGTCAGGCGGCGCCGGGCCTGACGTAGAACCGAAAAGCGGTGCCCCCGAGCCGGCCGGCTCGGGGGCACCGCTGTGTGCACGGGCTCAGCCGGTGTTGCGCAGGCCCGCGGCCACGCCGTTGACCGTGAGGAGCAGGGCGCGGGCGAGCAGCGGGTCGGGCTCTTCGCCCGCGGCCGCCGCGTCGCGCTGGCGCTTGAGCAGCGTCACCTGGAGATACGAGATCGGGTCCAGGTAGGCGTCGCGGATGGCGAAGGTCTGCTTGAGGACCGGGGTGGCGTCGAGGAGTTCGTCCTCGCCGGTGATCTTCAGGACCTCGCGGACGGTCAGCTCGTGCTCGGCCTCGATGTCGGCGAAGACGTGCTGGAGCTCGGCGGGGACGAGGGTCTCGACGTAGTGGCGCGCGATGCGCAGGTCGGTCTTCGCGAGCGTCATCTCGACGTTGGAGATGAAGTTCCGGAAGAAGTGCCACTGCTCGTGCATCTCGTCGAGCACAGTGTCCAGGCCTGCCTCGCGCAGCGCCTTCAGGCCGGAGCCGACGCCGAACCAGCCGGGGACGATCTGCCGGGACTGGGTCCAGCCGAACACCCACGGGATGGCGCGCAGTCCGTCGAGGGAGACGCCCGAGCCGGGGCGGCGGGAGGGCCGTGAGCCGAGGTGCAGGTCGGCGAGCTGGTCCACCGGCGTCGACGCGAGGAAGTACGTCGGCAGGTCCGGGTCCTCGACGAGCCTGCGGTACGCGGCGTGCGCGGCGTCGGAGACCACGTCCATCGCGGCGTCCCAGCGGGCCAGCGCCTCGTCGGACTGGCGGGGGGCGGTGTGCAGGGCGGACGCCTGGAGCGTGGCCGCGACCGTGAGTTCCAGGTTCTCCCGGGCCAGCGACGGCACGAGGTACTTGTCGGAGATGACCTCGCCCTGCTCGGTGACCTTGATCTCGCCCTCCAGGGTGCCCCAGGGCTGGGCGAGGATGGCGTCGTGGGAGGGGCCGCCACCGCGGCCGACGGTGCCGCCGCGGCCGTGGAACAGCCTCAGCCGCACCCCATGGCGGTGCGCCACGTCACGCAGCCGACGCTGCGCCCGGTGGATCTCCCACTGGCTGGTGGTGATGCCGCCGAACTTCGAGGAGTCGGAGTAGCCGAGCATGACCTCCTGGACGTCCCCGCGCAGGGCCACGAGCCTGCGGTACGACGGGTCGGAGAGCATGTCCTCCAGGATGGTGTCGGCGGCCTTGAGCTCGTCGGTGGTCTCCAGGAGCGGCACGATGCCGATCTTCGCCCAGCCGGCGTGCAGGTCGAGCAGGCCGGCCTCACGGGCGAGGACGGCGGCCGCGAAGACGTCGTCGGCGCCCTGGCACATCGAGATGATGTACGACTCGATGACCTCGGGTCCGAAGACCGCAAGGGCCCGCTTCACGGTCTGGAAGACACCGAGGGTCTTCTCGCCGGCCGCGTCGACCGGTGCCGGGGTGGGCGCGAGGGGCCTGCGGGAGCGCAGCTCCTTCGCGAGCAGCTTGGCGCGGTACTCGCGGGGCATGTCCACATAGCGCCAGGACTCCTCGCCGAGCCGGTCGAAGAGCTGGCCGAGGGCGTGGTGGTGGGCGTCGGCGTGCTCGCGGACGTCCATGGTGGCGAGCTGGAGGCCGAAGGCGGACAGGGTGCGGATGGTGCGGTCCATCCGGCCGTCGGCGAACAGGCCGCCGCGGTGTTCCCTGAGCGAGGTCTGGATCAGGGTCAGGTCGCTCAGGAGCTCGCTGGTGCCGAGGTAGTCGCGTCCGTCCTCGTGCGGGATGCCCTTGGCCAGGCGGGTCTTGGTGTTCTCCAGCTTCTGCCGGATGCAGGTGGCCTTGAGGCGGTACGGCTCCTCGGCGTTGAGGCGCTTGTAGCGGGGGCTGATCTCCGGCAGGCGCTCCAGGTCGGCCTTCAGGGACTCCAGGAGCTCCTCGGTGGCGCCGGTGTAGCGGATGGAGTTCGACAGGAAGCCGCGCAGCTCGTCGATGAGCTCCAGGGCGTCGTTGATGCCGTGCTCGTGCTGGAGGATCAGGACGTCCCAGGTGACCTGGGGCGTGACGTTGGGGTTGCCGTCGCGGTCGCCGCCGATCCAGGTGCCGAAGGTGAGGGGGCGGGTGGCGTCGGGGATCCGGACGCCGACGCGCTCCAGCTCGGCCGTCAGGTCCTCCAGGACGTCGCCGACGGCGCCGGCGTGCAGCTCGTCGAGGTAGTAGATGGCGTTGCGGGCCTCGTCGGCGGGCTCGGGGCGGACGACACGCAGTTCGTCGGTCTGCCAGACGAGGTCGATGTTCTCGGCCAGACGGGTGTCGTAGCGGCGGCGGTCCGCCTCGATGACCGGTGTCTCCAGGAGGGCGGCGATCCGGCGGAGCTTGTTCAGCACCGAGCGGCGCGCGGCCTCGGTCGGGTGGGCGGTGAAGACCGGGCGGACGTTGAGGTTGGCGACGCTCTGACGCAGGTGCTCGGGGTCGGCGTCCTTGAGGCGGTCGGCCGTACGGGCGAGGAGACCGCCCTCGGCGGCGCGCCTGGCCCGCAGTTCGCGGCCGCGGTGGACCTGCTCGGTGACGTTGGCCAGGTGGAAGTAGGTGGAGAAGGCGCGCACCAGCTTGGCGGCGGTCTCCAGTTCGATGCCGCGCAGCAGCTCGGCGGCGGCCTCACCGTCCTCACGGGTGAGGCGGCGCACCTTCTCGACGAGTTCCAGCAGCTCGGGGCCCTCCTGGCGGACGAGGGTCTCGCCCAGGAGGTCGCCCAGCCGGCGGATGTCGGCGCGCAGCTCACTACTGGTCGACGTGGCGCTCGTAGTCAGGTCGTCGGCACTGCTCACAGGTGCGGCTCCTTGCAGTGTTGAAGCTCGTCCGGGAGGGGAACCCGGAGTGCGGTCCTGCGGCAGCCGCCGCATACGGGCCGGACATCCGGGAAGAAATCAGAGCGGACCGCGCTGTCCGACCGACTCCAAGGATAGGTGTCCATGCGGACGCGCAGACTCTCGGGCTCTTGCCGCCGGGCGCCGCGCTGCCATACTTACGACGCCGTAGGTTACGGAACCGTAGGGATCGTCGTAACGGAACCCGGAAAGGATTCCCGCAGCCCGGCACCTGTCTCCAATCCTCGAAACCCCACAGGGGACGCCCATGACCACGCGCTCCGATGTGATCGCAGACGCCCCGAAGGCGACCGACGGCTCGACACCCCCTTCCGCGACGCTGGGCGGTGAGCAGAAGCGCTCACTCGAACAGATCACGCTGCTCCTCTTCATCACCGTCCCGTTCCTCGCTCTGCTCGCGGCGGTGCCGCTGGCCTGGGGCTGGGGTGTGAGCTGGCTCGATCTGAGCCTTCTGGTCTTCTTCTACTACCTCGGCTGCCACGGCATCACGATCGGTTTCCACCGCTACTTCACGCACGGCTCCTTCAAGGCCAAACGGCCGCTGAGGATCGCGCTGGCGATCATGGGGTCGCTGGCGGTCGAGGGGCCGCTGGTGCGGTGGGTGGCCGACCACCGCAAGCACCACAAGTTCTCCGACGCCGAGGGCGACCCCCACTCGCCGTGGCGGTTCGGGGAGACGGTCCCGGCGCTGATGAAGGGCCTGTGGTGGGCCCACATCGCCTGGATGTTCGACGAGGAGCAGACGCCGCAGGAGAAGTACGCGCCTGATCTGGTCAAGGACCCGGCGATCCGGGCGATCTCGCGCCAGTTCATCTTCTGGACGATGCTCTCGCTGGCGCTGCCCGCCGTGATCGGCGGTCTGGTGACGATGTCCTGGTGGGGCGCGTTCACCGGGTTCTTCTGGGGCTCGCTGGTCCGGGTCTGCCTGCTGCACCACGTGACCTGGTCGATCAACTCGATCTGCCACGCGGTCGGCAAGCGGCCCTTCAAGTCGCGGGACCGCTCGGGCAACGTGTGGTGGCTGGCCGTGCTGTCCTGCGGTGAGTCCTGGCACAACCTGCACCACGCCGACCCGACCTCGGCGCGGCACGGGGTGATGCGCGGCCAGGTGGACTCCTCGGCGCGGATCATCCGCTGGTTCGAGATGCTCGGCTGGGCGTACGACGTGCGCTGGCCGTCACGCTCGCGTATCGATTCCCGCCGGAACACGGACGGGGACGGCTCCCGGCGCAAGAAGGAGGCCGCCGAGGCGGCATGATGGACGCCGTGGCGACCGACTCCAGCAGTACCCCGAGCAACGAAGCGAAGCCGCGGCGTGCCCGGCGCACCCGGATGACGGGCGCCGAGCGGCGCGCCCAGTTGCTGGAGATCGGTCGCACGCTCTTCGCCTCGAAGGGCTTCGAGGCCACGTCGGTGGAGGAGATCGCGGCGAAGGCGGGCGTCTCGAAGCCGGTGGTGTACGAGCACTTCGGCGGCAAGGAGGGCCTGTACGCGGTGGTGGTGGACCGTGAGATGCGGCGCCTGCTGGACATGGTGACGAGTTCCCTGACCGCCGGCCACCCCCGCGAACTGTGCGAACAGGCGGCCTTCGCTCTCCTCGACTACATCGAGGAGTACACCGACGGCTTCCGCATCCTGGTCCGTGACTCCCCGATCCCCCAGTCCACCGGCTCCTTCGCCTCGCTGATCTCGGACATCGCCACGCAGGTCGAGGACATCCTGGGCCGCGAGTTCAAGAGGCGCGGCTTCGATCCCAAGCTGGCCCCGCTGTACGCCCAGGCGCTGGTCGGCATGGTCGCCCTGACCGGCCAGTGGTGGCTGGACGTGCGCCGCCCGAAGAAGGCGGAGGTGGCGGCGCATCTGGTGAACCTGGCCTGGCACGGCCTGGACGGGCTGGAGGCGAAGCCGCGCCTGATAGGACGCAGAAAGAGCTGAGCCGGCGCGGCCGGTCGCGACGAACCCGCGACCGGCCACGCGGCCCCCGCCCTACGGCGGTCAGCGCACCACGGTCCCGAACGCGACACCCGCCGCGGGCAGGCCGCCCGAGCCCGGCGCGTAAGTGACCGCACTCTCCGCACCGCCGTCGGTCACGTTCCCCCACGGCACCGCGTAGGCGCTCCCGTACGTACCCGGCCCCTTGGGCATGCCCACGTACAGGTGCGTGCCCCCGGCGAAGATGGCGGAGCCCATGAGCTGCCCCGCACCGGACGTCCCCGGCACCCCCGCCCTGCCGGGCTCGACGACCACCTCGGTGTCGCCGGGCGCCCCGATCGGCGTGAAGACGGTCACGGATCCCGCGTCGGCGGCGGTACCGATGTTCTCGCCCGGGACACCGACCGCGATCAGCGTGTTCTTGGTCGAGGCGACGGCACCGGGCGCGAGGGAGACCGCGGAGACCTGCTCGCCGAAGCGGTCGTTGGCCTCGGGGTCGCCGCTCACGTTCGTCGAGCCCTGGTTGAACTCGGGAAGCTCGCTGACGGCACCGGCGGCGGTGATGCGCAGGTTCACCACCCGGCCGGTGTCCGCGTCGGTGCTGTTGTCCTCGCCGGGCGAGCCGATCGCGAGGATCGAGTCGGTCGCGGCGGTGGAGGCGGAGGCCGTGGGCCGGTAGGAGGCCATCGCGAGGGAGAAGCCGAACTTGTCTCCGGCCTCCGAGGCGCCGCTGATCTCGGGCGCGGTGCCGTCCTGGTCGACGCCCGCCAGCGGGGTCGGGATGCCGTCCGCGCTCAGCGTGTGGCTGAGGATCTCCAGGCCGCCGGAGTCGTCGTCGGTGCCGATGGCCTCGTACGGCGTGCCGATCGCGAGGTGCTGCGGCGAGGCGGCGACCGTGGTGCCGAAGCGGTCCTCGGCCTCGACCGTGCCGTGCACGCCGACCGCGCCCTGGTTGATCGCCCGGTTGGTGCTGCCTCGCAGGTAGAAGCTGCTGCCCGCGTTGGCGAGGCCGTCGAGGTCCTCGCCGGGGACGCCGATGACGAGGTAGGGATCGCCGGCCGTGGTGACTCCGGCGGCGAGCGCGTGGCCCATGCGGTCGCCGGCCTCGGAGGCGGACGCGAGGATGGCGCCGGCGCCCTCGCCCTGCACCAGGGAGAGTTCGGCGGGGCCCTTGGTGAGGCCATCGGCAGAGCCGTAGAGCACCTGGACCAGGCCTGCGTCGGCAGCGGTGCCGACGTCCTCGGCCGGGGTGCCGACGACCAGGTCGGTGTAGCCGTCGAGGTTGTGGTCGACCACCGCGAGCGCGGAGCCGAACTGGTCGTTCGCCTCGGCGCCGCCGCCCACACCCGCGGTGTTCTGGGAGAGGGCGAGGGTGCCCTTTCCGCCGCCGAGGACGACGTGGACCACGCCGGCCTTGGTGACGGTGCCGACGGTGGCCTGCGGGTCGGCGATCGCGGTGTCACGTACGCCGTCGCCGTTGAAGTCGGTGACACGGGCGGCCTGGACGCGGGTGGTGACCCAGTCGCGGATGTCGTCGAGGCGCGTGCCGACGGCGCCGGTGCGGGTCTCCGTGGAGTTGAAGCAACCGCCTTGCCAGGAACGGCTGTTGACACCGGCGAGCTGCGGGCTGCCGTTGACGGTACGGAACAGGGGACCGCCGGTGTCGCCCGCGCAGATCGCGTCGCCGTTCTTGCCGGTGACGGCGAGGGTGTCCACGCCGACGGTGTCGAGCGTGAAGTCGCCCTGGTGCATGCGCAGCGGCGCCCATTCGGTGGCGGTGCGACCGTATCCGGTGCTGACGAGGCTCTCGCCGGTGACCGGCATACCGGAGGCGACCGTGGCCGGGGTGATGCCGGTGACGGGGCGGTTCAGCCGGGCGAGGACCAGGTCACGGTCGGTGCGGGGGACGAGTTCGACGACCGTGCGGGACTGCCCTGTGCTGGTGGTGGTGTCGGTACGGCCGACGACGGCGGTGGTGGCCAGGGCCGGCTTGCCCGCGCGGACCTGGAAGCTGCTGGAGGGATCGTCGGCGAAACAGCTCGCGGCGGTCAGCACCCAGTAGGGGTCGACCAGGGCGCCCGAGCAGCGGCGGGCGCCGTCGCCGATGTCGAGGCGGGTGGTGAAGGCGTACGCGCCGTCGGCGGCGGGGTCGCCCACGACGGCGTGCGCGGCGGGCGCGAGGCCGGTGACGCCGATCGCGGCGGACGCGACGATCAGGGCGCCGGTGAGCGCTGTACGGGGTCTGCGGTGTGCCACGGTGAGGTTGTCCTAGCGTGTCGGGGCCGGCGTACGCGGACGGGGGTCGTGCCGTCAGGACGTACGGCGGTGGCGTACAGGAGAAGGGCGGACCGGCCGGGTCAGCCCGTGACCCGGAGTTCGAGCAGGATGGTCGGCGCGTCGCCGACGCCCTCGCCGACGCCCTTGAACTCGCCCTTGGCGACGTCGACGACCTGGCTCTGGCCCTCCGCGCTCAGTTCGGCGCGCACGGCACGGGTCTCGGTGGCGAGGGCGTACACCTCGGGGATCTCCAGGGTGAGCCAGCCGGTGGTGGCGGTGGCGCGGAAGCAGAACTTGCCGTCGCCGCTCTTGCGGGTCCAGACCTCGATCTGGTCGGTGGCGGCCGCGTCGCAGGTGGCGAGGGTGATGCGGCCGTCGCCGCGCTTGAGGGTGATGCCCTGCTCGGCGAGGATCTTCGCGGCGCCGGGGTAGTTGAAGTCCTCCACGGCGACCGGGGGGACGTCGTCGGCCGCGGCCCGGACGGCGGTGGCCGGGGCGGCGACGGCGTAGGCGGCCGCACCGACGAGGGCCGCGGCACCGGCGAGACCGGCGCACAGCAGCCTGCGGGTTCTCGATATCACAGCGATTTCCTTCTGACGAATGCGCGAAATAGCGCGCGGCAGGACACGTCCAGGGAAAAGGAAAAGAAAAGTGATATACGCCACTCGCCATGCGGAGCGAACGACGAAAGCCCCCTCATCCCCCTCCGGTCGCGTCAACGACCGCTTCCCCGTTGCGATTAGCGAACATAACAAAGCACAGACCAAAAACAAAACGTTCACAAAGCAGAGGCAAAGCGTATGCTCTCCCGGTCGAGATCCGACCCCCGGCCAGGGGAATGGCCGGGAAGCGGAAGGTTGCTTCTCAATTGAGAAATAGACTGCTCGGCAGGGGGAGACGGCTGACCACGGCCGTGGGTCTCTCCCTGCTGCCGGCCCTGTTGGCAGGGCTCCTGTCCGCCGCGCCCGCCGTGGCCGTGGACGATCCCGTCGAACCCGAGCCGACCGGTCTGGAGCACATACCGGCCACCGACCGCGGCAAGGTCGTCGAGCTGTGGAAGACCGGCGGCCCGGGTGTCCGCGCGGCCGCGGAGGTGGCGCTGACCGGGAGCGACGCGGAGGTGCGGCGATTCCTGGACCAGGATCGGGCGATCGCGCAGCTCAGCGACGACCGGGTCGCCACCGTGCAGATCCTGTCGATGGGCGGCCGGGCGGTGCGCGCGGCGGCCGAGACCGCGCTCTCAGGCCCTGCCGAACAGCTGACGGCGTTCCTCAAGGACGGCTGGAAGCAGCCGCTGGAGGAGGACCAGCGGGTCGAGGCCGCGCGGATCGTCGCCTTCGGGGGCCGAGAGGTGCAGGCCAAGGGACGGGCGGCACTGAACGGGACCATCGAGGACGTCCGGACGTTCCTCGACCAGGGCCAGTACGCGGCCCGCGACAACGACGACCGCGTGGCCGTCGTCCAGATCATCAGTACCGGCGGCCAGGCCACCCGCGAGGCGGGCCGGGCGGCGCTGGACGGCACGATGGACGACATCCGGGAGTTCCTCGCCGTCGGCCAGCACATCGCGCGCGCCCGTGACCAGGAACAGGCCACCATCACCCAGCTCGCGGAGCAGGCGACGGAGGCCGGCCGGCAGGCCGCCGAGGAGACCGAGGCCGCCAAGGACGCCTCGGCGAAGGCGATCGCGGCGACCAAGCTCGCCAAGGAGGCCGCCGAGAAGGCCGCGCAGGAGACCGAGGCCGCCAAGGACGACGCCCAGCGGGCCTCCAGCGCCGCCGGCCGGGCGGCGGACGCGGCCCGGGGTGCGGCCCGCGCCGCCGAGCAGGCCATCGCCTCCGCGCGCGCCGCCAACACCTCGGCGCGCATCGCCGCGAACGCCGCCGCGCAGGCGGCCTCGGCAGCCGCCGCTGCCGCCCAGGCCGCGTCGAGCGCGCGCTCGGCGGCTGCGGACGCGGCGACCGACGCGACCAAGGCGGACGCCGCCAACAAGGCCGCGGCGAAGGCCCGGGACGCGGCCAAGGGTGCGAAGAAGGCCGCCGAGGCGGCGAATCACGCGGGCGTGGCCGCCACCGAGGCCGGCAAGGCGGCCAAGGCCGCCCTCAGCGCCGGCGCCAACGCGGACGCGGCCGCTGCTGCGGCGACGGCCGCGAGCGGATACGCGGGCGTCTCCGACGCCCAGGCCCAGCGGGCCCGGGACGCCGCCGCAGACGCACGCCGGCACGCGGCGAACGCGACCGCCGCCGCCAACCGGGCCGAGGCGCTCGCCGCACGCTCCGCGCAGGCCGCCTACGAGGCGCGGGACGCGGCCAACTCGGCCGCCGTGCACGCCGAGAACGCGGCCACCGCCGCCGAGGAGGCCGCCAAACACGCGGGCGACGCCGCCAAGGCCGCCGAGGAGTCCACCAAGCACGCCAACGCCGCCACCGAGGCGGCGAACGCGGCGACCGCGGCCGTGGCCAAGGCCCGTACGACGTTCGACCTGGCCCGCGAGGTGGAGGCGGCCGAACTCGCCGCCCGCAGCGCGCAGTCGACAGCCCGCGCCGAGTACCTGAAGAGGCTGACCGAGGAACGCGAGGCGCGCGAGCGGGCCAAGGCCGAGGAGGCCAGGGCCAAGGACGCCGAGGCCGCCGCCCTCGCCGAGGAGGCCGCGACCCCCGGCGTGGACGTGGCCGAGGCCGCCGCCAAGGGCCGCAAGGTGGCCCTGCACATCGCGGACACCCGCGGCCCATGGAGCGTGACGGCCGCCGAGGTCGCGCTGTCCTCTGCCGACGCGGAGGTCGTGGCGTATCTGCGGACCGGCCTGGAGCGGGCGCAGGAACAGGACGAGCGGGGCCGGGTCGACCAGCTGGCCACCGACGCTGACTCCGCGGGCGTGCGCACGGCCGCCGAGACGGCGCTGGACGGCGACACCGCCGCGATCCGCGCGTTCCTGGCCACCGGCCAGCACCGGGCCGCCGCGAACGACTACCGGGTGGAGATCACCAAGCTCCTCGACGGAGCAGGCCCCGGCGTCAAGAAGGACGGGGAGGCCGCACTGGACTCCGACTCCACCGACCGTATGCGGGAGTTCCTGACCACGGGCTACTTCACCGCCCGTACGAACGACGAGCGCGTACGGGCCGTGCAGCTGATGGAGAGCGGGGGGCCCGAGCTGTCGGCGGCCGCCGAGGTCGCGCTCGCCGGACCGCCGGACGTGCTGCACGCGTTCATCCAGGCCGGGCAGTACTCCGCCCTGCGCGCAGACCGGCTGACGGCCACCCATGTGGCCCGGGTGCAGGGGCTGATCGCGGGCGCGGCCCGGGTGGCGTGGACCGCCCAGGAGAACGCGGCGCTCGCCCAGAAGGTCGCCGCCGAGGCCCGCAAGGCCTCCGAGAAGGCCGCCGAGTACGCCCAGCAGGCGAAGGACTCGGCCGCGCAGGCCGGGGTGTACGCGGATCAGGCGCGCGCTTCGGCCGCGGCGGCCGAGAAGTCGGCGGCGGACGCGGCGGCCTCGGCCCGTACGGCCCGCGCGGCCGAGGCGGACGCCCACGCGGCGGCCCGCCGCGCCTCCAACTCCGCGGCACAGGCGACGGCTTCGGCCACGGCGGCGCAGGGGTCGGCCGGTGCCGCGTGGCAGGCGGCGAACGAGGCACGGGCCTCCGCGAACGCGGCCGGGAAGTCCGCCGAGGAGGCGCAGAAGGCCTCCGACGAGGCGATCCTCATCACCGCGATCAAGATCTGGCAGGAGGCCGAGGCCGACCGCAAGGACGCCGAGTACCGAAAGGACGCGGCCGAACTCCAGGAGCTGGAGGACGCGTTCGCGGACATGGCGGCCGAGGAGGACAGCGACTGGTGGGACTACGTCTCCGGCGCCGGTCACCTGGTCCTGGACGCGGCAGGCGTGGTCCCGGGCTTCGGCGAGGCCTTCGACCTGATCAACTGCGGCTGGTACGGAGCCGAGGGCGACGCCTGGAACTCCGGTCTGTCCTGCGCGGCAGCGATCCCGATCGTCGGCTGGGGCGCGACCGGCACGAAGTGGGGCAAGGCCGGGTACTCGGCGGTCGAGGCGTTCGCGAAGTCGATGCGGGCGAACGGGCAGGTGCCGCACATCTGGGCGATCCCGCGGGGCGCCGCCAACGCGCCGCACGTCAAGACGCCCGCCAGGAACGCCGCGAAGCACTGGAGTGACCACAAGGCGGAGTTCCCCGAGCTGGGCTCGGCCCGTGAGTACGTCGAGATGGCCCACGGCATGCGGTCGATGAACAAGACGCCTCCGCCCCCCGGCTACCGCATCTGGGACCGCAACAACGGGGGTTACGTGATCTATGAGAAGAACACCAACACCCTGGCCGTGTACACCCCTGACGGCCTGCCCATGTCGATGAACCGTCCGGGGCCGAGGAGCCCGAGCAACCCCCGGGGCTTCGACCCGAACATCTACCGTGACCTGGATGACTACCTCAACCGACAGGGCACGGAACGCTGATCCCGAGCCGATGTGGGAGGAAAGGAGCAAGCGATGCCGTCCGAACCGGGAAGCCCGCCGGGCCCCGAGTGGGAGACCGTCTGCCGCGTCTGCGGTTACGACGACGGGGTGGAGCCCTTCTGGGAAGCGGGCTGGCCCAATGAGGGCGCCATCTGCCCGTGCTGCGGCAATGAGCCCAGCATGAGCGACGTCAGCGTGATGGGCCTGCGCAACCTGCGTGGCTACTGGCTCGGCCGGGGCGCCTGCTGGGATTCGCCGAGTTCCCGCCCGAAAGACTGGGACATCCTGGAGCAGGTGAAGCACATCCCGGCCGAGTGGCGCTGACTCGTCACCGGGCCCGTACGACGGCCCGTGCACCCCGAGGGTGCACGGGCCGTCCGTTTGCGTACCGTCAGTGCTTGAAGGTGTCCTTGGTCTTCTCCTTGGCCTGGCGCGCGTCGCCCTTGGACTGCCCCATGCGGCCCTCGGCCTCCATGCGCTCGTTGCCGACCGCACGGCCCATGGCCTCCTTGGCCTTGCCCTTGGCCTGTTCCTTCTTGGCCTTGCCCTTCTGGTCCTTTGCCACCGGTCTCACTCCCAGCGATAGCCGACTCCGCTGTCATCACAGCGGGTGACCCGGCCCGCCCCGGTCAAACAAGGAACTCCAGCCGGTTGCCTACGGGGTCGTACGAGTAGAAGCGCCGGCGTCCCGGCAGGGCGGAGTCCCAGCGGACCGTCGCGCCGTGCGCCTCCAGCCGGGCGGCGTACGCCGCGATGTCCGTGACTTCCAGCCCCGGGTGGGCCTTCTTCGCCGGTCTGAAGTCGTTCTCGATCCCCAGGTGCAGCTCCACGGCCCCCGCCCGGAACCAGCACCCGCCCCGCGCCGCGAGCACCGGCGGCTTGGGGATCTCGGTCATGCCGAGGACGTCGACGTAGTAGGCGCGCAGCAGGTCCTCGGAGCCGGGCGGCGCGGCGAGCTGCACATGGTCCACGGCCGCGAGCATCAGCGCTCCTTGCGGGCGACGGCGAAGATGCGGCGGAAGGGGAACGGCGTGCCGTGGGGCCCCGCCGGATACGCCTCGCGCAGGGCCGTCCGGTAGGCGGCCAGGAACTCCTCCCTGGCCGGTGGGTCGTCGGCGAGGGCGGTCAGGACCGGCCGCAGACCGGTCCCCTTGACCCAGTCCAGGACCGGGTCCTGGCCCTGCAACAGGTGCACGTACGTCGTCTCCCACGCGTCCACCTCGCAGCCCAGGTCGGCCAGCGCCGCCAGATAGGCCTGGGGCGCGAGGACGGCGTCGTCGTGGCGCAGTGTCTCCGCGAGGCCCATGGACCCGGCGAGTTCGCGCATCAGCCGGTGGCTCGGGGAGCCGAAGTTGCCGGGCACCTGGAAGGCGAAGGTGCCGCCCGGTGCGAGACCGGCGATCCAGTCGGCGAAACGCTCCACGTGCCCCGGCACCCACTGCAGCGTCGCATTGCTGACGATGAGGTCGTACGGCTGTGCGGGCGCCCAGGTGCGCACGTCCGCGTGGGCGAAGTCGAGGTGCCCGCCGCCGGACGTGGGGCCCGCGTACTCGACCTGCGCCTTGTCGAGCATCTCGGCCGAGTTGTCGTAGCCGGTGATCCGGGCCGTGGGCCAGCGTGCGGCGAGCACCGCCGTCATGTTGCCGGGGCCGCAGCCCAGGTCGGCGATCAGGGGCGGGTCCCCCGGGAGGTCCGGGACGCGGGCGAGGAGGTCGGTGAAGGGGCGGGCGCGGTGGTCCGCGTGGCGGAGGTACTGGGTGGGGTCCCAGGTGGGGGTCGTCATGTCCCTCACTTTCCCCGTCCATATATCTTGATGTCAAGAGACTTGACATCAAGAGACTTCACGTCGACACAACCACTACACTGATCGTCATGGAGGACGAGGTCGATCGGCTGGTCGCTGCGTGGCGCCGGGAGCGCCCTGACCTCGACGTGGAACCGCTCGAGGTGCTCAGCCGGGTGAGCAGGCTGGCCCGGCACCTGGACCGCGCACGCCGGCTGGCCTTCGCCGAGCACAGCCTGGAGCCCTGGGAGTTCGACGTGCTGACCGCGCTCAGGCGCGCGGGGACGCCGTATCAGCTCTCCCCCGGACAGCTGCTGACACAGACACTGGTCACCTCGGGCACGATGACCAACCGCATCGACCGCCTGGCCAAGAAGGGCCTGGTGGAGCGGCTGCCCGACCCGAGCGACCGGCGAGGGGTGCTGGTCAGGCTCACGGAGGACGGCAAGGACCGCGCGGACCAGGCCCTCGCCGGACTGCTGGAGCAGGAACGCGCGATCCTCGCCGAGCTCTCCCGCGCCCAGCGCGGGGAACTGGCCGGGCTGCTACGCCAGCTGACCGCCCCGTTCGACAACATCCCCGGCTAGGTCGACCGGTCCCACGCCCGCGCGGCGCGCCAGGGCGACGGCGGCCAGGGTGGAGTGGACGCCCAGTTTGCCCAGGACGTTCTGCATATGTGTGCGCACGGTGTGCGGGGAGAGGAACAGTCTCTCCGCGACCGCCTTGCGGCCGAGCCCGGCCACCATG
The DNA here is from genome assembly GCF_029894425.1 of Streptomyces sp. SAI-127. Taxonomy (NCBI): domain Bacteria; kingdom Bacillati; phylum Actinomycetota; class Actinomycetes; order Kitasatosporales; family Streptomycetaceae; genus Streptomyces; species Streptomyces sp. SAI-127. The sequence goes on along the minus strand of NZ_JARXYJ010000001.1, from coordinate 6,005,811 downwards.
CAGCGCAGCACCTCCCGCTCGCGCGGGGTGAGGGACTCCACCAGCTGCTCGCTCTCGGTGCGGTGCTTACGGGCCGCGGTGAGCTCCCTGAGCACGCCGGTGAGCAGGGCGGGCGGCAGATGGGTCTCCTCCCGCAGCACCCCCCGGATGACGGTGAGCAGCCGGGACAGCGAGCAGTCCTTGGCGACCCAGCCCGAGGCGCCGGCCTGCAGGGCCAGCGCGGCCCGCCGCGGGTCGTCCTTCTCCGCGAGCACGACGATACGGACCGCCGGCTGTCCCGTACGGACCCCGGCGACCAGCGATATGCCGTCGACCAGCCCTTCTTCGTTGCCGTCCGGTACGGAGACGGCGGGCCTGATGCCCTGGACGTTGCCGCCCAGATCTGCGTCGACGAGCAGCACGTCGAAACGGCGGCCCTCGGCGGCCGCGCGCTCCAGACTGCGCAGCGCGGCGGGACCGCTGCCGGCCGCGGAGACCTCCACGTCGGGCTCGGCCGCCAGCGCGGCGGCGAGCGACTCGGCGAAGATGCGATGGTCATCGACGACCAGGACTCGGATACGAACCACGAAACCCCCTTCCCCAAGCTCTCGAAGAGCAGGGGATACCCATCGTCATCGTCTGAGGACGACTCGGGAGACGACACCGCCGCGGGTACGACTCACGAAGCACGATGGCCGCACGGCCGTCGCCGTGCAAGAACTGCTACCCCCACTTCGGGCGCCGTACCCGACTGTCTCGCCCCCTGATCAGCACCGGCCCCCACCGGTGCTGTTCATCAGGGTACGGCCGGGGGGCAGGAGCGGAAGGTTATTTGCAGAACTGGCTGTCCGGTGCGTTTATGGTGAGCCGCATGTTTCGTCTGGAGACAGAAGTCGACAAAGCCCGACGCGATCTGCTGCGCTCCCGGCTGCGGGAGACGAACACGGCGGCCTCCCCGATCCTGCGCGCACTGCGCGGAACCCCAGGTGAACGGGAACTTCCGCTCCATGTCTGGGCGTTGGACGACTCCGGTGCCCTCGCGGGCGGACTGGTCGGCCACACCTGGACGAGCTGGCTGCACGTGACCTATCTGTGGGTCGACGAACGGCACCGCGGCGCGGGTCTGGGTTCGCAGTTGCTCGCACGGGCGGAGCGCATGGCCCGTCGCGGCCGGGGCTGCACCTCCGTACGTCTGGAGACATGGGACTTCCAGGCACCGGAGTTCTACAAAAGAAAGGGATACGAGGTGGTGTGCGTGATCCCGGACTATCCGCCGGGGATCACGGAGTACACGCTGACCAAGCGCCTCACCGCCTGAACCGCCAGGAGCCCGGCTCGTCCGCCGGCGCCAGACCCAGCTCCCCGGCGATGCCGGCCGCGCGGCGATGGGAGACGTCGGGGTAGTGACCGGGGTGGACCTCGACGAAGCCGTGCGCATCGGCCGACGCCGTGCGCAGGGCCTCGCGGAGCGTGTGTTCCTGCTCCGCCAGCCGGGTCCGTTCCTCCCGCTGCCGTACGACGATCGCGCCCCGGCGGGCCGTGGCCGCCACGATGCCGAGCGCGAGCAGCGCGAACGCGCCCACGCCCATGACGGTCCCGGTCGCGTCCGCGTCGCCGGGGGTACGGGGGCGCAGCACGCCCGCCGGGTCCGCGAGCACCGTGATGGTCTGGCCGACGGCGAAGGTGCCGGACCGGGCCTGGAGGGCGGGGCCCCGGACCCTGGTGCCGTCACGGCGCGCGAGTGCGTAGTCGTAGGTGTCGACCTCCCGCCCCGGGTTCGGGTCGAGCCACTCCCGTACGACGGTGGCGGTGATCCGCTCGCCCCGCCGCTCCAGGGTGAGGTCGTCGCGGGCCAGGTCGGCGAAGTACACCGCCACCAGGGAGGCACCGACCACGACCAGCGCCGCGGAAACACCCGTCTCGTCCGCGGCGAGCTTCGTCAGCAGCACGGCGAGGAGCACGCCGTGCGCGATCCACAGGGGCACCAGGAGACCGGAGCCATGGTGGCCCGCCAGGAGGAAGAAGCCGACGATCGCGGCCAGCGCATAACAGCCGATGCCGATCGCCGACAGGATGCGATGGCGCCCTCGACTCACGCTCCGACGTTACTGGGGCGTATGTCAGGGAGGAGCCCGGCTTTCCCCAAGTTCGGATCAAGCCGGGCAAAACAGCGGTCAGCCGGTCTCAGACCAGGCGCCGCGCCCCTGCCGAGGGCACCGCTTCGAACACCCGCGGAGCGGTGAACTCCGCTGCGGCGAAGGCCTCTTGGACCGCCTTGGTGAGGGGCTCCACGTCGGCCGCCTCCGCCAGCACGATCGCCGAGCCGCCGAAGCCGCCGCCGGTCATCCGGGCGCCCAGGGCACCCGAGGCGAGGGCGGTGTCGACCACCAGGTCCAGCTCCGGGCAGGAGATGCGGAAGTCGTCGCGCAGCGAGGCGTGGCCGGCGACCAGCACGGGGCCGATCGCGCGGGTCTCGCCCGACTCCAGCAGGGCGACGGTCTTCTCGACCCGCTCGTCCTCGGTGACGATGTGGCGGACCAGGCGGACCGCTTCCTCGTCGTCGCCGAGCCTCTCGAGGGCCGCGTCGAGTTCGCCGTAGGGGATGTCCCGCAGCGCGTCCACGCCCAGCAGCGCCGCACCCCGCTCGCAGCCCGCGCGGCGCTTGCCGTACTCGCCCTCGCTGTGCGAGTGCTTGACCCGGGTGTCGACGACGAGCAGCACCATGCCCTCGGCGGCGAGGTCGAAGGGGATCTGCTTCTGGGAGAGGTCCCGGGTGTCGAGGAACAGGGCGTGGCCGGCCTCGCAGCAGGCGGACGCGGTCTGGTCCATGATCCCGGTGGGGGCGCCGACGTAGACGTTCTCGGCGCGCTGGCACAGGCGGGCCAGCTGCCAGCGCTGGAGACCGAGGTCGTACAGGTCGTTCAGGGCGAGCGCGACGACGACCTCCAGGGCCGCCGAGGAGGACAGGCCCGCGCCCGCCGGGACCGTCGAGGCGAGGTGGACGTCCGCGCCGGTGACCGGATGTCCGGCCTCGCGCAGCGCCCAGACGACACCGGCCGGGTACGCGGTCCAGTTCCTGTCACTCTCCGGTGCGAGGTCGTCGAGGCGCAGCTCCACGACCCCGCCCTCGACATCCGAGGAGTGCAGGCGCAGGACGCCGTCCGTGCGCCGGGAGACGGCCGCGACCGCGGTGTGCGGCAGCGCGAAGGGCATCACGAAGCCGTCGTTGTAGTCGGTGTGCTCACCGATGAGGTTGACGCGGCCCGGCGCCGACCAGACACCTTCGGGCTCGGTTCCGTAGAGCTCGGCGAAACCGTCCCGGACCTGCTGTGCCGCCACTACTGCTCCCTAGCCGTGCTGATGTTCTGAGCGAACTCCCACGCGTCCGCGACGATCCCCGCGAGATCCGCGCGGGACGGGTTCCAGCCCAGCTTCTCGCGGGCGGTGGCGGCGGAGGCGACCAGGGTGGCCGGGTCGCCGCCGCGGCGCGGGGCCACGACCTCGGGGATCGGGTGGCCGGTGACCTGGCGGACCGTCTCGATGACCTGGCGGACGGAGAAACCCTCGCCGTTGCCGAGGTTGCAGATGAGGTGCTCGCCCGCGGTGGCGGCCTTGATGGCGAGGAGGTGGGCCTCGGCCAGGTCGGCGACATGGATGTAATCGCGGACGCAGGTGCCGTCCGGGGTCGGGTAGTCCTCGCCGAAGACGGAGATCGCCTCCCGCTTGCCCTGGGCGACCTGGAGGATCAGCGGGATGAGGTGCGACTCGGGGTCGTGCCGCTCGCCCTGCTTGCCGTACGCGCCGGCCACGTTGAAGTACCGCAGGGACACGGCACCCAGCCCGTGCGCGTTCGCCTCGCTGGTGATCATGAAGTCGACGGCGAGCTTGGAGGCGCCGTACGGGTTGGTGGGCCTGGTCGGCGCCGACTCGACGATGGGCACCTCCTCGGGCTCCCCGTACGTGGCGGCGGTGGAGGAGAAGACGAGTCGGCGCACGCCGGCCTCGCGCATGGCGCCGAGCAGCGCCATGGTGCCGCCGACGTTGTTGTCCCAGTACTTCTCGGGCTTCACGACCGACTCGCCGACCTGCGAGGAGGCGGCGAAGTGCAGGACGCCGTCGAAGGAGGAGTCCAGCCACTTGGCCGCGTCGCGGATGTCGCCCTCGATGAAGGCGGCTCCGGCTGGGACGCCCTCGCGGAAGCCGGTGGAGAGGTTGTCGAGGACGACGACCTCGTGCCCCGCCTCCAGCAGGTGCTGGGCCACGACACTGCCGACATACCCCGCGCCACCTGTCACCAGGTACTTCATGAACTCGCTACCTCTCGCAGTCGCTGTGCCGCGGCCTCCGGTCGGATGTCATTGATGAAGACGTTCATGCCCGACTCGGAACCCGCGAGGAACTTCAGCTTGCCGGACGTACGGCGAATGGTGAAAAGCTCCAGGTGCAGCGCGAAGTCGTCACGCTGGACGCCCTCGAACTCCTCGAGCTGGCCGAACGGCGCCTGGTGCCAGGCGGCGATGTACGGCGTCGGAGACTCGCTCTCCCCGAATATCCGGTCGAAGCGCCTCAAGAGTTCCAGATACACCTGGGGAAACTCTGTGCGGGCGTCCTCGTCGAGGCCGAGCAGATCCGGAACCCGGCGCTTCGGGTAGAGGTGCACCTCGTACGGCCAGTGCGCCGCGTAGGGCACGAAGGCGACCCAGTGCTCGGCCTCCAGGACGACCCGCTCGTCGGCGAGTTCGCGCTCCAGGACGGCGTCGAAGAGGTTCTGGCCTCCGGTCGCCTCCTTGTGGGTGGCGAGAGAACGCAGCATCAGGGCGGTGCGCGGCGTGGTGAACGGGTAGGCGTAGATCTGGCCATGCGGGTGACCCAGGGTCACACCGATCTCCGCACCCCGGTTCTCGAAACAGAAGACCTGCTCTACGGAGGGCAGATGCGACAGCTCCGACGTCCTGTCGGTCCATGCGTCCAGGACGAGCCGCGCCTGCTCCTCCGTGAGGTCGGCGAAGGACGCGTTGTGGTCCGAGGTGAAGCAGACGACCTCACAGCGCCCCGAGTCGCCCGCCAGCGAGGGGAAACGGTTCTCGAAGACCACGGCGTCGTACCACGAGTCCGGGATCTCACTCAGCCGCTCACCCTGCGAGGGGCACAGCGGGCACTCGTTCGCGGGCGGGTGGTAGATGCGCCCCTGTCGGTGCGAGGCGATGGCCACGGAGTCGCCGAGCAGCGGATCCCGACGAACCTCGGACGTGGTGACAGTCCGGTCCAGCGGACGCCGGTCCACGGCGTCGCGGACGGTGTCGTCGCGCAGGTCGTAGTAGATGAGCTCGCGACCGTCGGCCAGCCGGGTCGAGGTCTTCTTCACCGCTGGACTCCTTCACTCAAACATAACTAAACACAAGTAACCATAACCCCCCACCCACGTCAACATCAGAATCAAACAAAGCGCATCAGTCGAGGTGTTCACTTGTTGACTATGCAAACCCCCACAAAAAGCGCATACCTGGCAGCCGAGCTCCGGCTCCCCACCAACTGGCTCGACTACACGATCCTGGGGATCTACTTCGTCGTCGTCCTCGGCATCGGTTTCGCGGCCCGCCGCTCGGTCAAGACGAGCCTCGACTTCTTCCTGTCGGGCCGCTCGCTGCCGGCCTGGATCACCGGTCTCGCCTTCATCTCGGCCAACCTGGCCGCCACGGAGATCCTGGGGATGGCCGCCAACAGCGCGCAGTACGGCGCCTACACGGTCCACTGGTACTGGATCGGCGCCATCCCGGCCATGGTCTTCCTGGGCCTGGTGATGATGCCCTTCTACTACGGCAGCAAGGTGCGCTCGGTCCCCGAGATGCTGCTTCTGCGCTTCGACAAGTGGGCACACCTGCTCAGTTCGGCCCTGTTCGCCTTCGCGGCCATCCTGATCGCGGGCGTGAACCTCTACGCCCTGGCGATCGTGGTCGAGGCCCTGCTGGGCTGGCCGCAGTGGGTGGCGATCGTGGTGGCGGGCGCCTTCGTCCTCGCGTACATCACCCTCGGCGGCCTCTCCTCCGCGATCTACAACGAGGTCCTCCAGTTCTTCGTGATCCTGGCGGCCCTCATTCCGCTCTCCGTGCTGGGCCTGAAGAAGGTGGGCGGCTGGGACGGCCTGACCGACAGGCTGACGGCGGAGCACGGGGCGAACTTCACGACGGCCTGGGGCGGCACGGGCATCGGCAGCGCGAACCCGCTGGGCGCGAACTGGCTGACGATCGTCCTGGGCCTCGGCTTCGTCCTGTCCTTCGGCTACTGGACGACGAACTTCGCGGAGGTCCAGCGAGCGCTGTCGGCGAAGAACCTGAGCGCGGCCCAGCGCACCCCGCTGATCGCGGCTTTCCCGAAGATCTTCATCGTGTTCCTGGTGATGATCCCGGGCCTGACGGCCGCGGCTCTGATCCCCGGCTTCGGCACCTCCGACTCGGGCTACCAGTACAACGACGCCATCCCCTATCTGATGGAACAGCTCCTGCCGAACGGAGTCCTGGGCATCGCGGTCACCGGCCTCCTGGCCGCCTTCATGGCGGGCATGGCGGCGAACGTCTCGTCCTTCAACACGGTGTTCACCAACGACATCTGGGCCCGCTACGTGGAGAGGGGCCGTGACGACGGGTACTACGTCCGCTTCGGCCGCCTGATCACGGTGATCGGCGTCTGCGCGTCCGTCGGCACGGCGTTCCTGGCGTCCTCGTTCTCGAACATCATGAGCTACCTCCAGACGCTGTTCTCCTTCTTCAACGTGCCGATGTTCGTCGTCTTCATCGTCGGCATGTTCTGGAAGCGCGCGTCCGTGAAGTCGGGCTTCTGGGGACTGCTCGCCGGCACGGTGGCGGCGATGGTGAACTACTTCTGGATCTACAAGCAGGGCATCATCGACATCCCCTCCGACCAGGGCGCCAACTTCGTCTCCGCGATCGTGGGCTTCGTGGCCGGTGCGGTGGTCATGGTCGCCGTGTCGCTCTTCACGGCCCCCAAGCCCGCCGAGGAACTCCAGGGCCTCGTCTACGGCACGACGTCCCCCGGCATGTCCGAGCCCCCCGCCGCCGGCGACGACGCCTGGTACCGCAGGCCTGCCCTGCTGGGCTGGGGCGCGATCGTCCTCGCGGCCGCCTGCTACATCCCGTTCTCGTTCTGACCGCGGGAGAATTGAGGAACCATGTCCGAGCCCCACGGCTACTCCGAACACGACGTCCAGCGGGAAGTCACCGAACTCCAGGCCAAGTCGGCCACCGCGGCCCGCATCTTCGACCTGCGCCGCATCATCGGCGGCCTGTTCGTCCTCTACGGCATCATCGTCACGATCGCCGGCATCAACCCCTCCGACTCCTCCCTCGACAAGTCGGAGGGCATCAACATCAACCTCTGGACCGGCCTCGGGATGCTGCTCCTGGGCGTCTTCTTCCTGGTCTGGCTGAAGATGCGCCCGACTCCGCCGCCGGTACCGGAGGTGACACCGGGGGAGGAGCCGACCGAGTAGGGACAGCGCTACGGAGGTGCCGGGTCGGATTGTCGGGCGGGGGCGGGTGCGCTACGCGCGCCCCCGCCGGGCCGCACAGGCCTCCGCAGGCATTCAGGGGCGCGGGGAACTGCGCACAACGCCCGCCCCCACCCAACCCGCACCGGCCGCCGCAGGCATCACGGCCCAACCGCCGGAGGCCCTCCCACCGGTCCCGCCCGGTCCAGCAACCCCGTCCGAGCCGCCAGCGCCGCCGCCTCCAGCCGGGACCCCACCCCCAGCTTCATCAGCACGCGCTGCACGTGGGTACGGGCGGTGGACGGCGCTATCCCCATGCCCGCCGCGATCAGCCGTGTGTCCTCGCCGTCGGCCACCCGCACCAGCACCTCCACCTCCCTGGGTGTCAGCATCTGCAGCAGCCGCTGCCCCTCGTCGTCCGGCTGGGCAGCAGGGTTCAGCAGCTCACTGAACGCCCCCTGAAGCAGCTGCGGAGCAACCGCCGCCTCCCCCGCCCGGGCTTTCATGATCGCCCGCTCGACCCCCTCGATCCGCTCGTCGTGCCGCACATAACCGGAGGCCCCCGCGGCGAACGCGGCGGCGATCCCCCGAGGGCTGGGCACCGGGCCCAGCACCAGCACCGCCACCTGCGGCCGCTCCCGCTTGATCCGCACGACCGGGTCGAACATCCCCGGCTCGGCCGGCGTGGCCGTCCCCAGCAGACACACCTCGGGCGCCCGGCTGATCACCAGCTCCGCCGCCCCCGCGGCAGGCGCCGCCGCCGCGAGCACCCGGTGCCCGCGCAGTTTCAGCGCCGAGGCCAGCGCCTCGGCGAGCAATCGGTGGTCGTCGACCACCATGAGCCGAACTCCCATCGAGCAACCCCCCAGTCCCCCCATGGATCCGCGTGAAGGCCCCACTATGGATGCCCACTGATCCGCACGGACAGAGGCACTCTCCCAGCACCCCCGCCCTTCATGCCCCCGGAAGCTACACGCTAGTTCGACGTTGCGCTTCCCCTACCGGTGAGAAGTGTCCCGGAAGAGCTTAATTCCTGGCTTTCCTGTCATTCGAGGATGATGTGCCGCACCTTCACGCGTCCTCGGCCAGCTCCAGCCACCGCATCTCCAGTTCCTCCCGCTCCCCGGCGAGATCCCGCAGCTCGGCGTCGAGGGAGGCCACCTTCGCGAAGTCGGTGGCGTTGTCGGCGATCCGAGCGTGCAGCTTGGTCTCCCTCTCGGAGAGCTTGTCGAGCTGCCGCTCGATCTTCTGGAGCTCCTTCTTGGCGGTCCGCTGATCCGCGGAGCTCTTCTCGGCCACCGGCTTCACCACCACCGGCGCCGAGGCCGCGGCCGCCTCCTCCATCCGCTGCCGCCGCTCCAGGTACTCGTCGATTCCGCGCGGCAGCATCCGCAGGGTGGCGTCCCCGAGCAGCGCGAAGACCCGGTCGGTGGTGCGCTCGACGAAGAACCGGTCGTGGGAGATGACGACCATGGAGCCGGGCCAGCCGTCGAGGACGTCCTCGAGCTGGGTCAGGGTCTCGATGTCGAGGTCGTTGGTGGGCTCGTCGAGGAAGAGGACGTTGGGCTCGTCCATCAGCAGCCGCAGCAGCTGCAGCCGCCGCCGCTCACCGCCAGAGAGGTCCCCGACCGGCGTCCACTGCTTCTCCTTGTTGAAGCCGAACGTCTCGCACAGCTGCCCGGCGGTCATCTCGCGCCCCTTGCCGAGGTCGACGCGCTCCCGCACCTGCTGGACGGCCTCCAGCACCCGCAGCGCGGGGTTGAGTTCGGCGACCTCCTGCGAGAGATAGGCGAGCTTGACGGTCCGGCCGACCACGACCCGCCCGCCCACGGGCTGGGTCTCGCCTTCCGTCCACGCGGCCTCGGCCATGGCCCGCAGCAGGGACGTCTTCCCCGCGCCGTTGACCCCGACGAGACCGATCCGGTCACCCGGACCGAGCTGCCAGGTCACATGCTTCAGCAGCACCTTCGGCCCGGCCTGGACGGTCACGTCCTCCAGCTCGAACACCGTCTTGCCCAGCCGCGACGAGGCGAACTTCATCAGCTCGCTGCTGTCCCGCGGCGGCGGCACGTCCTTGATGAGCTCGTTGGCGGCCTCGACCCGGAAACGCGGCTTGGACGTCCGCGCGGGGGCGCCGCGCCTGAGCCACGCCAGCTCCTTGCGGACGAGGTTCTGCCGCTTGGTCTCCTCGGTGGCGGCGATCCGCTCACGCTCGGCACGCGCGAAGACGTAGTCGGAGTACCCGCCCTCGTACTCGAAGACGTCGCCCTTCTGCACATCCCACATGCGCGTGCAGACCTGGTCGAGGAACCACCGGTCGTGGGTGACGCACACGAGCGCCGAGCGCCGCTCGCGCAGGTGCTTCGCCAGCCAGGAGATGCCCTCGACGTCGAGGTGGTTGGTGGGCTCGTCGAGGACGATCAGGTCCTGTTCCTCGATGAGCAGCTTGGCGAGGGCGATACGGCGGCGCTCGCCACCGGAGAGCGGCGCGATGACGGTGTCGAGGCCCTGCGGGAAGCCGGGCAGGTCGAGCCCGCCGAACAGTCCGGTCAGCACATCGCGGACCTTGGCGTTGCCTGCCCACTCGTGGTCGGCCATGTCCCGGATGACCTCGTGCCGCACGGTGGCCGTCGGGTCGAGGGAGTCGTGCTGCGTGAGGACGCCCAGCCGCAGTCCGCCGGAGTGCGTGACGCGCCCGGTGTCGGCGTCCTCCAGCTTGGCGAGCATGCGGATCAGAGTGGTCTTGCCGTCGCCGTTGCGGCCCACGACGCCGATGCGATCGCCCTCGGAGACGCCGAGCGAGACACCGTCCAGCAGGGCACGGGTGCCGTACACCTTGCTGACGTTCTCGACATTGACCAGATTGACGGCCATTTCTCTCCTGCCCAGGGGGATCGATCGACCCTCCAGGGTAGTCCGGCGCACGACATCCCCTCGCCGCGCGGCTCTCCTGCCGGATCAGACCACCGTCGCACCCGGCGCGGGGCCCGACGCGACGCGCACCGTCCGGCACGTGCCGGAGGCGCGCAGTGCGTCCGCGATCTTCGCCGCCGACCCGGTGTCACGGGCGAGGAAGGCCGTGGTCGGGCCCGAGCCGGAGACGAGTCCGGCGAGGGCGCCCGCGGCGCTGCCGGCCGCGAGGGTGTCGGCGAGCTCCGGGAAGAGCGAGAGGGCGGCGGGCTGGAGGTCGTTGGAGACGGCGGCGGCGAGCGCGTGCGGGTCGCCCCCGGCCAGCGCGTCGAGCAGGTCCTCGGAGGCGACGGGCTCGGGGACGTCGAGGCCCTCGGTGAGCCGGTCGAACTCACGGAAGACGGCCGGGGTCGACAGCCCGCGTTCCGCCATCGCGAACACCCATGAGAAGCCGCCGCCGACCTCGAGGGTGCGCAGTTTCTCCCCGCGGCCCGTCCCGAGCGCGGCCCCGCCCACCAGGCTGAACGGCACGTCACTGCCCAACTCGGCGCAGATCTCGAGAAGTTCCTCACGGGAGGCACCCGTCCCCCACAGCGCGTCGCAGGCCAGCAGCGCACCGGCCCCGTCCGCGCTGCCGCCCGCCATGCCGCCGGCCACGGGGATGTCCTTGGCGATGTGCAGGTGCACGGCGTGGTCGAGCCCGCGGCGCTCCGCGAGGGCGATCGCCGCGCGGGCCGCGAGATTCGTACGGTCGAGGGGGACCTCGGCGGCGTCGGGTCCCGCGCAGGTGATGCGGAGCTCCTCGGCGGGCGTCACGGTCACCTCGTCGTAGAGGCCGACCGCGAGGAAGACGTTGGCCAGGTCGTGGAAGCCGTCGGGGCGGGCGGCGCCCACCGCGAGCTGGACGTTGACCTTGGCGGGGACGCGGACGGTGACGCTCACTGCTGACCGCGCTCCTTCGGGGGTTCGGGGGTCGTCCCCCGAGATGACGCAGCCTCGGCGATGCGCGCGAACTCCTCGACGGTGAGCGACTCACCGCGGGCCTGGGGCGAGACCCCGGCCGCCACGAGGGCCGTCTCGGCGGCCGCGGCCGAACCCGCCCATCCGGCGAGCGCGGCCCGCAGCGTCTTGCGGCGCTGGGCGAAAGCGGCGTCGACGACCGTGAACACCTCGCGCCTGGACGCGGTGGTCTTGATCGGCTCGGTCCTGCGGGTCAGCGCGACGAGCCCGCTGTCCACGTTCGGTGCGGGCCAGAAGACGGTGCGGCCGATCGATCCGGCCCGCTTGACCTCGGCGTACCAGTTGGCCTTCACGGACGGGACGCCGTACACCTTCGAACCGGGCGGTGCCGCGAGCCGGTCGGCGACCTCCGCCTGGACCATGACGAGGGTGCGTTCGATGCTCGGGAAGGTGTCGAGCATGTGCAGCAGCACGGGTACGGCGACGTTGTACGGCAGGTTCGCGACCAGTGCCGTCGGCGCGGGGCCGGGGAGCTCGGTGATGTGCATCGCGTCCGAGTGCACGACGGCGAAGCGGCCGGCCCGGTCCGGCATGCGGGCGGCGATCGTCGCCGGCAGTGCGGAGGCGAGTACGTCGTCGATCTCCACGGCGGTGACGCGGTCCGCCGCTTCCAGCAGCGCCAGGGTGAGCGAGCCGAGCCCGGGCCCCACCTCCACCACCACGTCGTCGGGGCGGACGCCCGCGGTCCTGACGATACGGCGGACCGTGTTCGCGTCGATCACGAAGTTCTGGCCGCGCTGTTTGGTGGGGCGCACCCCTAGGACGGCCGCGAGTTCACGGATGTCGGCGGGGCCGAGGAGGGCGTCTGGGGAGGGGCTGCTGCTCACGGCCCCAAGGGTACGGGGCCGTGGCTGCCGCACTCACCCGTGCAGGCGAGCTCCGCAGTGCGGCCACGGGCTCGCCCCGCGCCGCACGTACAACTTCTTCGCGCGGAACGTCTGCTCCGCCGCAGGCGCGTCCTGCGGTCGTCCCGAGCCGCCCAGCCCCCGCCAGGTCCTGGTGTCGAACTGGTACAGCCCGCCGTACGTCCCCGAGGAATCCACCGCGTTCGGCCGCCCCCCGGACTCGCACACCGCGAGCCCCTGCCAGTTCAGATGGTCCGCTCCCCGCACGGACGTGGGCATCGGCTTCGTGCCCACCCTGACCGTCTGTACCCGGGGCTCCCGCACCAGCTCGACCCTGATCCGCCGCGGCTTCTGCCGGACGCCGTTGACGGTTCGCAGGGAGTACGTGATCCGTCGCACCCCCGGCACCCCCGCCTGCTCCACGACCTCCGTGCCCTTGAAGAGGGAGGAGTCCTCGCTCCGCTCCTCCCGGAACGGGATCTGCTCCTCGCGCACTTCCTTCGTCCCGGTGATCCGCAGCACCGTGACGGTCTGCCCGTCGCGCGGGAAACTCCCCGGCGCCACCGACGTGGTGTCCATGCCGCTCAGCGTGACCCCGGCCGCCTCGACGGCCTCGCCCACGGTCGCCGCGTTGGTACGGATCGTCCGCGCCCGGCCGTCCGCCATGATCGTCACGGACCGCTCGGTCCGCACATCCAGCGCGAGTCCCTCCCGCCCGATCGGCCGGGAGCGCGAGGTGGACACGTACGCGCCCTCCGCGCGTACCCCCAGCTGTTCGAGCGCCCCGTCCACCGTCCGTGCCGTGGTCCACACCTCACGCCGGTGCCCGTCGAGCGTGAGCCGTACGGGACGCCCGTAGCGCACCGCGACCTCGTCCCCGCTGGCGAGCTGTTCGCCGGGGGCGGGCGCGATGACGTCGTGCGCTCCCACCGCGACTCCCTCCTCCGCGAGCAGTTCGGTCACGTCGTCCGCGAAGGTGTGCAGGGTCCGCGGCCTGCCGTCGACGCTGAGCTCGATCGCCTTGTCCTTGGCGACGAACGCGGTGGTGCCGCCCGCCAGGAACGCGACCACCAGCGCCTGCGGAAGCAGTCGGCGCATCGCGTTGTCCGGGCGCTCCGCGTACCGCGCCCTGCGCCGGCGCGCGGCCCGGCCCACTTCGTCACGCGGGAACGGCATGGGTACCGGGCCCGGTACCTCGTACGCGGGCCGGTACGTGTCCTCGTACGGCAGCGTCCGCGCCGGGTCCGGCGCTCCGTACAGCCCGTATGCGAGCGTCTCCGCGGTGTGCGGATCGGCCGGGGTCGGGCCGTACGGCTCGTAGGGCCCGTACGTCTCGTAGGTCTCGTAGTGCGAGTTGCTCACGCCGACACGCTCCAGGGGCCGAGGGGTCCAGAGGGGTCCGGATCGGGCCCACAGAACCTAGCGGAGCGTTCGTCACTCTCCAAAGTGACACGACTACCCGGAGTTACGTTCGATGGGGTCAGTACCCGAAGGCGCGTGCGGTGTTGGCGGCGAGTGCCGTGGCCAACGCGTCCTCGTCGATACCGCGCACGGCGGCCATGGCGCGCACCGTGACCGGAATGAGATAAGGGGCGTTGGGCCGTCCGCGGTACGGCACCGGCGTCAGGAAGGGCGCGTCGGTCTCCACGAGCAGGAGCTCGAGCGGCGCCACGGCCACCGCGTCCCGCAGGTTCTGGGCGTTCTTGAACGTGACGTTCCCGGCGAAGGACATGAAGTATCCGGCGCCGGCGCAGATCTGGGCCATCTCGGCGTCACCGGAGTAGCAGTGGAAGACGGTGCGCTCGGGAGCACCCTCTTCCTTCAGCACGCGCAGGACGTCCGCGTGGGCGTCGCGGTCGTGGATGACGAGCGCCTTGCCGTGCCGCTTGGCCATCTCGATGTGGGCGCGGAAGGACGCCTCCTGCGCCTCCTTGCCCTCGGGCCCGGTGCGGAAGTGGTCGAGGCCCGTCTCGCCGACGCCCTTGACCTGCGGGAGCCCGGCCAGGCGGTCGATCTCCGCGAGCGCCTCGTCGAGCGCCGGCATGCCCCCCGCCTGGCGCGCCCCCTGCCGGGACCACCCGTCGGGGTCGCCGTGGACGATCCGGGGTGCCTCGTTGGGGTGCAGGGCGACAGTGGCATGGACGGCGTCGTACCGGTCCGCCGTCTCGGCCGCCCAGCGGGAGCCCCGTACGTCGCAGCCGACCTGGACGACCGTGGTCACCCCGACCGACGCGGCTTTCGCGAGCCCCTCCTCCACGGTCCCGTCCTGCATGTCCAGGTGGGTGTGGGAGTCGGCGACCGGCACCCGGAGGGGCTCCGGGAGCGGCGGCGCCGCGTTCTTCTCGCGCGGGCTGTTCGAAGGCATGCCCCGATCCTACGAAAGGGGCATGCCCACCCGGCTGCCGGAGGCGGTCAGCTCGCCTTGCGCTGGAACACGTGCAGCAGGTCGGCCAGGTGCCAGTGGTGCTCTTCGCCCGACTCCTCGCCCCCGGCCGCCGGCGCCTCCACGGGCCCGGCGGGGGGCGTGCGGTGCTGCTGGTTCGCCGCGTCACGGGCGGATGCGACCCGGCCGGGCCGCATGATCCGTACGACGTGGTGGTCGCAGTTCGCGCACGCGGGCCTGGAGAGCGGAGAGGGCACGACCTGTCCGTCCACCACGTACTGCACGAATTCCCGGCCGTCGCCGTCGATGTGGTGCTCTATCTCGTACGACTGCTCCCACCCGTGCCCGCAGCGCATGCAGGCGAAGGAATAGGACTCGTTGACGACAGCTGTCGCACCGGGGTGCCCTGCGATCTCGCTCATGCCAGCTCCTGGGTGTCCGCTGGTTCGAAGGACGGGTACGTCCCTCACCCCAGTGGACGCCTCCCCGGACCCGAACGCGACGACCCTGTCGACTGTTGGAGGCGATTTGGGCGTTCCTTGCCAAACCGCCCCGCGAGGCCGCGCGGAGCTTTGCATTCCGAGACACCGCTTTGCCGGCACATGGGGCGCACGCTCAGAAGTCATGCGCCCTGCTCAGAGCGGGTGTGACCCACCTCATGCGGCGCGTCAGGAAGGGGCGTTCTTCGCCGCGACCACCGCATCGAAAACAACCCTCTTGGGGACCCCCGCCTCGACGGCCACCGCGGCGATCGCCTCCTTGCGCCGCTCGCCCGCCTCCTCCCGCACCCGCACCCTCCGCACGAGCTCGGCGTCGTCGACCTCCTCGGCCCCCTTGTCGGGCGCCCCCTCGACCACGACGGTGATCTCCCCCCGGACCCCTTCCGCGGCCCACTCGGCGAGAAAGCCCAGCGTCCCCCGCTTGACCTCCTCGTACGTCTTCGTCAACTCCCGGCACACCGCCGCCCGCCGCTCCGCCCCGAACGCCTCGGCCATCGCCGCGAGCGTGTCGTCGAGCCGATGAGGAGCCTCGAAGTACACCAGCGTGCGCCGCTCACCGGCGACCTCCCGCAGCCGCGAGAGCCGCTCACCGCCCTTGCGCGGCAGGAACCCCTCGAAGCAGAACCGGTCGACGGGCAGCCCGGACAGCGCGAGCGCGGTGAGGACGGCGGAGGGTCCCGGTACGGCCGTGACGCGGACGTCCTTCTCGACCGCCGCGGCGACCAGCCGGTACCCGGGGTCGGACACCGACGGCATCCCCGCGTCGGTGACGAGCAACACACGTGCGCCGCCGAGGAGTTCGTCGACGAGTTCGGGCGTACGGGCGGCCTCGTTGCCCTCGAAGTACGACACGATACGGCCCTTGGGCGTCACGCCCAGCCCCTGTGTCAGCCGCCGCAGCCGCCGGGTGTCCTCGGCCGCGACCACGTCGGCCCCGGCGAGTTCCGCCGCGAGCCGGGGAGGGGCGTCCGCGATGTCGCCGATGGGGGTGCCCGCCAAGACAAGGGTTCCAGTCACACCCCCATCCTCCCAGGGGCGCCCCGAACCGGACGCATCCGCCCATGCACGGGACTCACACAGCGCCGTTCCTTACGATGGCGCGGTGACCAGTACCGCGTCCTCCACGGACACCCGGCAGGACCAGGCCCCCCAGGACCGGCGGCCGTCGTGGCAGCAGAGGCTGCGCCGTTTCGGCTACACGGCCGAGGCCAGAAGCGACGTGCGCGAGCGCCTGGTGCCGCCCTTCGTCGCGCCCAGTCCGCGGATGTGGCAGGCCCTGGGCGTGCCCCGGGTGCTCGCCGAGCGGATCGCGCGCTGGTCGGGCTGGCTCGGGCCGCTGCTGGTGACGCTGGTGGCGGGGCTGATGCGGTTCTGGAACCTGGGCAGCCCGAAGAAGGTGATATTCGACGAGACGTACTACGCCAAGGACGCGTGGGCGCTCGTCCACCGCGGCTTCGAGCTCAGCTGGGACAAGAACGCCGACAGCCTGATCCTCAACTCCAACGGGAACGTTCCGCTCCCGACGAACGCCGCCTATGTCGTGCACCCGCCGGTCGGCAAGTACGTCATCGGACTCGGCGAGCTGATGTTCGGGTTCAACCCGTTCGGCTGGCGGTTCATGACGGCGTTGCTGGGGACGCTGTCGGTGCTGATCGTGTGCCGGGTGGGCCGCCGCATCTTCCGCTCCACGTTCCTGGGCTGCCTGGCGGGCGCGCTGATGACCGTGGACGGCCTGGCCTTCGTGATGGCACGGACCGCGCTGCTCGACGGTGTGCTGATGTTCTTCGTGCTGGCCGCGTTCGCCTGCCTGGTCATCGACCGTGACCGGGCCCGGGAGAAACTCGCCGCCGCGCTGCCGGTCGACTCCTACGGCCTCGTGCGCCCCGACGCGCACGTCGGGGACACCCTGCGCCTGGGGTGGCGCCCCTACCGCTGGCTGGCGGGCCTGCTCCTGGGTCTGGCCATCGGCACCAAGTGGAACGGCCTGTTCTTCCTCATCGCCTTCGGGATCATGACGGTCCTGTGGGACGTCGGCTCCCGCAGGGTCGCGGGCGCGCGCCGCCCCCACGAGGCGGTCCTCAAGTACGACCTCGGCATCGCGTTCCTGGCCATGGTGCCGGTAGCGGTCGTCACCTACGTCACCTCGTGGATCGGCTGGATCCTCTCCCCCGCGGACGGCTCCGGCGGCTACTACCGCAACTGGGCCGCGAACGACGGCAGGGGCGGCAGCTGGACCTTCCTGCCCGACTGGTGGCGCAGCCTGGTCCACTACGAGCACGAGGTCTACAAGTTCAACGTCGGCCTGTCCTCGCCGCACACGTACATGTCCAACCCGTGGAGCTGGATCGTCGACGGCCGCCCGGTGTCGTACTTCTACGAGTCCCCCGCGCCCGGCACCGACGGCTGCCCGGCCGACGCGGGCGAGAAGTGCGCCCGCGAGGTCCTGGCGATCGGCACGCCGCTGCTGTGGTGGGCCGCCTGCTTCGCGATCCTCTACGTCCTGTGGCGCTGGTTCTTCCGCCGCGACTGGCGCGCGGGCGCCATCGCCTGCGGTATCGCGGCCGGTTATCTCCCCTGGTTCAACTACCAGGAACGCACGATCTTCTTCTTCTACACGATCGTCTTCCTCCCCTTCCTCTGCCTGGCCGTCGCGATGCTCATCGGCGCCCTCGTCGGTCCTCCGGGCTCCCGGGACACCCGCCGGGTCGCGGGCGCCACGGCGGCCGGAGTGCTGGTCCTCCTGATCGCCTGGAACTTCATCTACTTCTGGCCGCTGTACACCGGCACGAGCATCCCGATCGACGACTGGCGGTCGCGGATGTGGCTGGATACATGGGTCTAGACGGCCGATATTCACGTATGTGATTGAGCACCTGCTTCAGGGAATCAGGAAACTCTTACCCCGCCTGTCACACCTCCCGCTTAGAGTTCCCACAACAACGGGGTAATCGGGGAGGGGGCCAGACCATGGCCAAGGGGGTGAAGGTCGCTGTCGTCAGCACGGTGTTCGCCGTGATGGTCGGCGGGGCCGGGTACGGGGCGTACAACTTCGTGTCGGCGATGAGCGACGACGGGAGCGGCGGGGTCGGGGACGCCAAGCGGAGCGGGCCGCCCACCGAGGACGAGATCACCGAGACGTCGAAGGACTTCTTCGCCGCCTGGGAGAAGGGCGACGCGGCGAGCGCGGCCGCCTTCACGAACAACAACGCGGCGGCCGAGGTGCTGCTGGCCGCCTACGGCGCGGACGCGCACATCGGCGCTGTGCGGATCACGCCCGGCAAGGCGACCGGCGCCACCGTGCCGTACAGCGTGAAGGCGACCGTCTCCTACGACGGGAAGTCGAAGCCGCTGGCGTACCGGAGCAAGCTGACCGTCGTACGGGGGGTGACCACCGGGAAGGCGCTGGTGGACTGGCAGCCCTCCCTGGTCTATCCGAAGCTCCAGCGGGACGACCGGCTGGTCACCGGCGAGTCCGCGAACCCGGCCATCGAGGCGGTGGCCCGCGACGGCAGCGTGCTGACCAAGGAGAAGTACCCCTCGCTGGGCCCGGTCCTGGACGCCCTGCGCGAGAAGTACGGGACCGAGGCCGGCGGCACCCCCGGCATCGAGCTGGTCATCAAGCACCCGGACCAGACCCCCGACACCTCGCTGCTGACCCTCGCCGAGGGCAAGGCGGGCAAGCTGGAGACCACGATCAGCGCGAGCGCGCAGGCGGCCGCCGAGAAGGCCGTGAAGCTGTACGGGCAGTCGTCGGTCGTCGCCGTCAAGCCGAGCACCGGTGAGGTGCTGGCCGTGGCCAACAACCGCACGGACGCCTTCAACGCGGCCTTCGAGGGCACCAAGGCCCCCGGCTCCACCATGAAGATCATCACCGCCGCGATGCTCATCGACAACGGCGTGACCTCGATGAACGGCCCGGCGCCCTGCCCGCCCGACGCCGTGTGGCAGGGACAGACCTTCAAGAACCTCACCGGCATGCAGCCCAACGAGGGCGCCTCGCTGGCCAACAGCTTCATGCGGTCCTGCAACACCGCCTTCATCAAGCTGATCGACGAGAAGCCGCTCACCGACGAGTCGCTGACGCTGGAGGCCCAGAACCGGTTCGGGATCGGCGAGGACTGGAAGACCGGCATCGTCTCCTTCGACGGGAAGGTGCCCGCCGTCAGCGGTCCGGACCGCGCGGCGAACGCGATCGGCCAGGGCCAGGTCCAGATGAACCCGCTGAACATGGCCTCGGTGACGGCCACCGCGATCACCGGCGCCTTCCGCCAGCCCTACCTGGTCTCGCCGAAGCTCGACGACCGCGAGCTGGCCACCGCGAAGGGGCTGCCGTACAACACCGCCTCCCAGCTGAAGCAGATGATGCGGCTCACCGCGACCCAGGGCACGGGGGCCAAGGCGATGGCGGGGCTCGGCGGCGACATCGGCGCGAAGACCGGTTCCGCGGAGGTCGACGGGCAGCAGGTGTCCAACAGCTGGTTCACCGGTTTCCGCAACGACATGGCCGCGGCGGCGATGACCGAGGAGGGCGGCCACGGCGGCGACGCGGCGGGCCCGATTGTCGCAGCTGTGCTACGAGCGGCAGGCTGACGTCACCCGTGCGGGACAGGGACTCTAGGCTGTGGCCGTCGTTGGGATGGATGAGGGCAACGGGGACCCTGGGAACTGGCGGAGGAAACGGAAGCCGTGGGTAGCAGAAGGCGCGTCGCCGAGCGACGGAAGACCAAGCCCGCCGTGATCGGCGGGATGATCGCCGTGGTCGTCGCCGGCGCCGGCCTCGGCGTCTACGCGCTCTACGGTGCCGGGGCCGCGGCCGACGACCGGACGCAGAACACGTCCGCGTCCTCCGCGGACCAGAAGCCGAAGGTCAAGACCGGACCGCTGTCGGCGACCGAGGTCACCACCACCGCGACCACCTTCCTGACCTCCTGGCAGCAGGGCAAGGTGAGCACGGCCGCCGCCGCGACGAGCGACAGCGCGGCCGCCACCACCCTCCTCACCGGCTACACCAAGGACGCCCACATCACCGGCGTCACCCTCACCCCGGGCACCCGCACCGGCGACAAGGTGCCCTTCTCCGTGAAGGCGACGGTGACGTACAAGGGCACCAGCAAGCCGCTGACGTACGGCAGTTCGCTGACCGTCGTCCGCGACACCGCCACCGGCAAGCCCCGGGTCGACTGGACCGCCTCGGTCGTCCACCCCGATCTGAAGGACGGCGACACCCTGGTCACCGGCGAGTCCGGGACCCCGCCGATCAAGGCGGTCGACCGGGACGGCGGTGAGATCACCGAGGCCAAGTACCCGTCGCTCGGCACGGTGCTGGACGGCCTGCGCGAGAAGTACGGCAAGAAGGCCGGCGGCAAGGCGGGCATCGAGCTGCGGGTGATCCGCGGGAAGGGCTCCAAGTCCTCCGACAAGACGCTGGTGGAGCTCAGCAAGGGCACGCCGGGCACCGTGAGGACGACCCTGAACCCGACGCTCCAGGCGGCGGCCGAGGCGCAGGTCGCCAAGCGGGCGCGGTCCTCCGTGGTCGTGCTGCGGCCGTCGACCGGCGAGATCCTCGCGGTGGCGAACGCGAGCCACGGCTTCAACACCGCCTTCCAGGGTTCCCTCGCCCCGGGCTCCACGATGAAGGTCATCACCTCCTCGCTGCTGATCGACAAGGACCTCGCGTCGGCGGACAAGCCGCACCCGTGCCCGAAGTACTTCACGTACGGCGGCTGGAAGTTCCAGAACGACGACAAGTTCGAGATCAAGGGCGGCACCTTCAAGGCGAGCTTCGCCCGCTCCTGCAACACCGCCTTCATCAGCCAGGCGGGCAAGCTGGACAACGACAGCCTGACCCAGCAGGCCCAGCAGGTCTTCGGCCTGTCCATGAACAACTGGGCGATCGGCGTACCGTCCTTCGACGGCTCGGTGCCGGTGCAGAGCGCGGCCCAGAAGGCGGCCTCGCTCATCGGCCAGGGCGGGGTCCGGATGAACCCGCTGAACATGGCGTCCGTCTCCGCCACCGTCGAGTCGGGCACCTTCAAGCAGCCCTACCTGGTCTCCCCCTCGGTCGACAACCGCACGCTGGCCACCGCCTCGCGGACGATGTCCTCGGGCACGCTGTCGCAGCTGCGTGAGCTGATGGCGTACACGGCGGGCTACGGCACGGCGGCCGAGGCGATGTCCGGGGTCTACGGCAACGTCGGCGCGAAGACCGGCTCCGCGGAGGTCGACGGCCAGAAGAAGCCGAACGGCTGGTTCACCGCGTACCGGGGCGACCTCGCGGCCGCGGGCGTCGTCCAGGCGGGCGGGCACGGCGGTGACACGGCGGGGCCGATCGTGGCGGCCCTGCTGAAGATGGGCGGCTGACCCCGCACCGCTAATTCCGCACGGCTGCCGTGGCCGTGTACGTCCGCCGCAGGAACCTGAGCAGTGCCTTCTGCTCGAACTGCACCACCGACACCCCTTGCGGGGAGTGGAACTCCACCACGGCCTGCACCCGGCCGCACGGCCACACCCGCACCTCACCGCTGCCGACCGGCGCCCTGAGCCCCTGTTCCAGCAGCGCCCGCGAGAAGGTCCACTCGTGCGTGCCCGGCAGGCCGATCCGTACCGAGCGCGGGTCGGTCTCCGGGTCGTAGCGCAGGACCACCGGAATCGCCTCGTCCTCCGCGATGTCCACGTCCGAAACGATGTGGGCTCGTGCGTACTGTTCGACTACAGACATCGTGACGGGCCTCTCACGCTGTGTAACCTGTGTGGAAGCTGTGCGTCCGCTCCCCTCCCAGCGTCGCACATTTCCCGTGTTCCGCCCCCTGGACCGAAAGCCTGCGAGTTGCTGTTCGCGGCTAGGCCCTCTTGCAAAGGGTTCGCAACAAGCCACTATCATCGAACGGTGCATGTGCCTGACGGATTCATAGACGCCCCCATCTCGGCAGCGACCGGAGTCGTCGCCGCGGCCGCCGTCGCGGTGAGCCTGCGCGGCGCCCGCCGCGAGCTGGACGAACGCACCGCGCCCCTGGCCGGCCTCGTGGCGGCGTTCATCTTCGCCGTGCAGATGCTGAACTTCCCCGTCGCCGCGGGGACCAGCGGACATCTGCTCGGCGGGGCACTGGCCGCGATCCTCGTGGGCCCCTACACCGGGGTCCTGTGCGTCTCGGTCGTCCTGCTCATGCAGGGCATCCTCTTCGCGGACGGCGGCCTCACCGCGCTCGGCGTGAACATCACCGACATGGCCGTCGTCACGACGGTCGTGGCGTACGCCGTCTTCCGCGGGCTGGTGAAGGTGCTCCCCAGGAAGCGCGGCTCCATCACCGCCGCCTCCTTCGTGGCCGCCGTACTCTCCGTGCCCGCCGCGGCCGTCGCCTTCACCCTGATCTACGCCGTCGGCGGCACCACCGACGTCTCCATCGCCAAGGTCGCCACCGCGATGATCGGCGTCCACGTCCTCATCGGCATCGGCGAGGCGGTCATCACCGCGCTGACCGTCGGCGCCGTCATCGCCGTACGCCCCGACCTGGTGTACGGCGCCCGCGGCCTCCAGCAGAAGCTGAAGCTGCGGGTGGACGGCCAACTCGTCGACGTGCCCGCCGAACCCGCCCCGGTCACCGCCCGGTCGCACCGCAAGGTGTGGATCACCGGCCTGGTCACCTCCCTGGTGCTCGCCGGCTTCGTCAGCTTCTACGCGTCCGCCGACCCGGACGGGCTGGAGAAGGTCGCCGCCGACAAGGGCATCGACGCCAAGACCGAGAAGCACGCCACGGCGGACTCGCCGCTCGCCGACTACGGCGTGAAGGACGTCGAGGACGCCCGCCTGTCCGGGGGGCTGGCGGGCGTGATCGGCGTCGGCGTCACCGTCGTCGCGGGCAGCACGGTGTTCTGGGCGGTGCGCAGGCGCCGTACCGCCGACACCACCCCCGTCGGCACGGGCGTCTGACATGGGCGCCGGACACGCGCACAGGCTCTACCGGCACGGACACTCGCCGGTGCACGCCCTGCCGCCGCACACCAAACTCGCGGCGGCCTTCGGCTTCGTGGTGGTCGTCGTCTCGACCCCGCGGGAGGCGATGTGGGCGTTCGGCCTGTACGCCGTCCTCCTGGGCGTCGTCGCGTACGCCGCGCGCGTGCCGGCCGGCTTCCTGCTGAAGCGGCTCCTGATCGAGGTGCCGTTCGTGGCGTTCGCCGTGCTGATGCCGTTCGTCGCGGAGGGCGAGCGGGTCGAGGTGCTCGGGGTCTCGCTCAGCGTGAGCGGCCTGTGGGGCGCCTGGAACGTGCTCGCCAAGGGCACGCTGGGGGTCGCCGCGTCGGTGCTGCTGGCGTCCACCACCGAACTGCGCTCGGTGCTGCTCGGACTGCAACAGCTCGGACTCCCGCCGCTGCTGGTCCAGATCGCGTCCTTCATGATCCGCTACGGCGATGTCATCACCGACGAGATGCGGCGGATGCGGATCGCGCGGGAGTCGCGGGGGTTCGAGGCGAGCGGCGTCAAGCACTGGGGCGTCCTCGCGAAGTCGGCCGGCGCGCTGTTCATCCGCTCCTACGAGCGCGGCGAGCGCGTGCACCTGGCCATGGTCAGCCGGGGGTACGCCGGTTCCATGCCGGTCATCGACGAGGTGACCGCGTCCCGGGCGCAGTGGTCGTACGCCCTCGCGCTCCCCGTCGCCGCCCTTGTCGTCTGCGTGTTGGGATGGGCCCTGTGAGCACTGCTTCCCTGGAGGTCTCCGGCCTCGCCTTCGCCTACCCGGACGGGCATCAGGCCCTGTTCGGCGTGGACTTCTCCCTCGCGCGCGGCGAGCGGGTCGCGCTGCTCGGCCCGAACGGCGCCGGCAAGACGACCCTGGTGCTGCACCTCAACGGCATCCTGAGCGGCGGGGTGGGCACGGTGAAGGTCGCCGGGCTGCCCGTGGACAAGAAGCACATGGCCGAGATCCGGCGCAAGGTCGGCATCGTCTTCCAGGACCCCGACGACCAGCTCTTCATGCCGACCGTGCGCGAGGACGTGGCGTTCGGACCGGCGGCGGCCGGGCTCAGGGGGCCCGAACTGGAGGAGCGCGTGGACCGGGCGCTGACCAGGGTCGGCATGGCGGAGTTCAAGGACCGGCCCCCGCACCACCTCTCCTTCGGCCAGCGGCGCCGGGTGGCGGTGGCCACCGTGCTGGCGATGGAGCCGGAGATCCTCGTCCTCGACGAGCCCTCCTCCAACCTCGACCCGGCCTCCCGCCGCGAACTCGCCGACATCCTGCGCTCGCTGGACGTGACGGTCCTGATGGTGACGCACGACCTGCCGTACGCGCTGGAGCTGTGCCCGCGCTCGCTGATCCTGAGCGAGGGCACCATCGCCGCGGACGGGAAGACCGCCGAACTCCTCGCCGACGACGAGCTGATGCGGGCCCACCGGCTGGAGTTGCCCTTCGGATTCGATCCGCGGTCCGTGACAATGGGCGCGTGACGAACGAAGAGGACGCCGGTTCACTGCTGCTCGACGACCAGTTGTGCTTCGCGCTGTACGCCGCCCAGCGCGCGGTGACCGCCGCGTACCGGCCGCTCCTCGACGAGCTCGGGCTCACCTACCCGCAGTACCTCGTGCTGTTGGTGCTGTGGGAACGCGGGGAGACGAGCGTGAAGGAGCTCGCGACCGCCCTGTGCCTCGACTACGGCACGGTCTCGCCGTTGCTCAAGCGGCTGGAGAGCGCGGGGTTCGTACGCCGGGAGCGCGCGGCGAACGACGAGCGCTCGGTACTGGTGGCGTGCACGGCGCGAGCGGAGGAACTCAGGGAGCGCGCGGCAGCCGTCCCCGGCGCCCTCCTCTCCGCGACCGGGCTCGACACCACGGAGGCCGCGAGACTGCGCGAGGACTTGTGGGGGCTCGCGAAAAGAGCGCAGGAAGCTTCCGAGCGCCCCCGCTGACCTTCTGTTACCCGAGGTTGCTACCCCCTGGTAGACCGGAGCCGACCTACCGGCCGGTACCTTGTGCACGATGTACTTGCGCGCACTTCTCCGGGGGGAGATCAGCCATGCCTGAGGAAACCGCCGTCGACACCCGGCCGACGAAGATCATGTATGTCGCCGAGGCCACGGCACACGGCGGCCGGGACGGCTATGTCACCAGCCTGGACGGCCAGATCGAGCTGAAGGTCGCGATGCCGCCGGCGCTCGGCGGGGACGGCAACGGCACCAATCCGGAGCAGTTGTTCGCCGCCGGGTACAGCGCCTGCTTCCACAACGCGCTGATCCTCGTCGGCAACCGCGAGGGCTACGACCTGACCGGGTCCACGGTCGCCGCGAAGGTCGGCATCGGCCCCAACAAGCACCGCGGCTACGGCCTCGCGGTCGCCCTGAGCGTCTCGCTGCCGATCCTCGACGCGGGCCTCGCGGCGAAGCTGGTGGACGCGGCCCACGAGGTGTGCCCGTACTCGAACGCGACCCGCGGGAACATCGACGTGACGATTCTGCTTGGCTGAGGGGGGCACCGAGCGGCAGCAAGGGGAGTACGGGCGTGGACGTGAACGGCACAGTCGCCGAGGGCTTCGAGCCGGTCAGGGATGTGTTCGCGCGGAACTTCGAGGCGCTCGGTGACCGGGGCGCGGCGGTCGCCGTGTACCGGGACGGGCGCAAGGTGGTCGACCTGTGGGCCGGCACCAGGGACATCGACGGCACCGAGCCCTGGCGGCACGGCACCGCGCAGGTCGTGCGCTCGGCGACCAAGGGCGTCGCCGCCGCCGTACCCCTGCTGCTGCACCAGCGTGGGGAGCTGGACCTGGACGCGCCGGTGGCCGAGTACTGGCCCGGATTCAAGGCGCGCGGCAAGGAGCGGGTGCTGGTCCGGCACGTGCTGAACCACCGGGCCGGGCTGCCGGTGATCGACCGGCCGCTCACCCCCGAGGAGGCCCTGGACCCGCTGAAGGGCCCCGAGGCGGTCGCCGCGCAGGCACCCGCCTGGGAGCCCGGCACGGACCACGGGTATCACGCGCTGACGTACGGCTGGCTGCTGGACGAACTGGTGCGCAGGGTGACCGGGCTCGGGGCCGGTGAGTGGATCGCGCGGGAGATCGCCGGGCCGCTGGGGGCCGAGTTCTGGCTCGGGCTGCCGCAGGCGGAGGAAGCCGCCGGGCGGACGGGACGGGTCGGACGGATCGAAGGCCCCGAGCCCACCGGCGGCCTGCGCGCCCGTCCCAAGCGGTCCGTCACCGAGGCCTACGACGATCCCGGCTCCCTCACCCGCCGCGCCTTCGCCGCGATCACCCCCTTCCCCGACCAGAACGCACCGGAGTACCGGGCGAGCGCCCTGCCCGCCACCAACGGGATCGCGACGGCCGACGGGCTGGCGCGCGTCTACGCGGCGATGGTCGGTGAGGTCGACGGGGTGCGGCTCTTCGATCCGGCCACGGTCGAACTCGCCCGCACCGAGGAGTCGGCGGGCCCGGACCGGGTGCTCGTCGTGAACACCCGTTTCGGACTGGGCTACATGCTGCACGGCAGCGCGTCGCCGTTCCTCGGGGCGGGCTCCTTCGGGCACCCGGGGCGCGGTGGCTCCCTCGGGTTCGCCGACCCGGAGACGGGCATCGCCTTCGGCTATGTCACCAACGGGTTCCGCAAGACGGTCACGGCGGATCCGAGGGCTCAGGCTCTGGTCAGGGCGGTGCGGGCGGCTCTGTGAGGGCTACACGTTGATCGTGTGGGACGTCCGCCCGGACGCCTCGTCGATCTCGTCGTGCGCCTTGGTCAGCAACTGCATCGCGAGTTCGTTGAGCGCCCGCGCCCCCGCGACCTCCTCGCCGACCCTCGGCTGATTCGTGTCGCTGCGGTGGCGGCTGGCGTGTCCGCGCGCCCGTACCTCGCTCCCGTCGGGCAGGCGCACCAGCGCGACCGCTTCCGTGTGCCGTTCGTCCTCCCGGAACTCCAGCTCGACGTGCCATCCGACTGCGGTGTGCGTCATGGGGATCACCTCCGGAGACCTCTGCTTCCAGAGTGCTCCTCCCCGGGCCCCGACGCACGGGACCCGGTCCCCTGGCGGCGGTCCGGATCCCGGCCGGGGCGGGTGCGCCCCGGCCGGACCGGGCTGTCAGCCGTCGGACTCCGCCGACGGCAGGTACGCGCCGGGTACGTCGCTCGGCGCGTAGACCTTGCTGTCGCCGGGGTACGGCTTGGTCCAGGCGTGCGTCTGGTACCAGGTGTAACGGTTCATCTGCTCGGCGTTGGCGTAGTCCGGCACGGCGTGCGCGCCGGTCAGCCGCTGGTGCGAGGCCCAGGTCTTCCACTGCGCCGCGAGCCCCTGCTCGGCCTGCGGCACCGCGGCGGACGTCGGAGCGGGGGCCGCGTCGGTGTCCTGGGCGGCCGGGGTGTCCGCGCCGCAGGAGGGCGTGGGACTCACCCCGAGGGTCAGCGAGGTGCGGTTGGGGACCGCCGTGAACGGTGTGGTGTCCGCCTTCCCCGTGAACGCCCCGAACATCGGTGTGGCCGCGCTGTCCTTCTGGTTCATCGGGTGGATCCCGAGGATCTGCTCGACGGTGCGGATCATCGTGATCTGCGAGTAGTAGTGGTTGTCGACGGTGGCGTGCTGGGCGTAGGGGCTGATGATCTGGACCGGCGCCCGGTGGCCGTCGACGTGGTCGAGGCCGTTCTGGGAGTCGTCCTCGACGACGAAGATCGCCGAGTCCTTCCAGTACTTGCTGTGGGAGATCTTGTCGACCATCCGGCCGACCGCGAGGTCGTTGTCGGCGACCTCGGCGGACGCGTTCGCCGGTCCTCCGGTGTGGTCGTTGGAGAACCAGAACATGTTCAGGTTCGCCGGGCCGTTCTTCTCGAAGTCCTGCTGCCAGATCTGTTCCTTGTAGATGTCCGGGACGTCGAGGTCGAACATCGGGAAGCCCTGCACCGACACCTTGTTGAGCGAGGGGATCGCCGAGCCGGTCTGGATGGGGTACTGGGTCTGCGCCCCGGTCGCGGCCATGTTCTTGCTGTCGCAGTACAGGTTCTGCCAGGTCGCGCCGGACGGCTTGGACTCGGTCGACTGGAACTCGCCGAAGTCCTTGACCGACTTCCCGGCCGCCTGCGCTCCGGTCCAGATGAAGCCGGACTTCTGGTGGCCGAGGACGTCGTTCTCGGTGTCGTAACTGCGCGTGTACTCACCGGCGGAGGACTCGGTGTACTCCGGGTTGTCCGACTGCATCAGCCAGTTGTGGCCCTCGGCGGAGTTGGTGCCGATGTCGTAGAAGTTGTCGTAGAGGCCGAACTGCTGGGCCAGGGCGTGCTGGTTGGGCGTCACGTTCGCGCCGAAGGTCGTCAGGGCCGGGTCGCCGTCGCCCTGCGGGAGGTCGCCGTAGACCTGGTCGTAGGTGCGGTTCTCCTTGACGAGCAGGAAGACGTGCTTGATCGTCGAGGGGTCGCCGAGCCGTGCCGGGACCGGGACGGGCTTGGCGTGGCTGTCGCCCTTCGCCGTCGTGACCGAGCCGGGCGTCCAGCCGTTCTGCTGGAAGACCTTGGCCGTCTGGGATCGAATGACGAGGTCGCTCGGCAGCGTGAACCGGGTGAGGCTGGACGTGGTGTCGTGGGTGCCGTGGCCGGAGGCGGTGGTGGGGCGGCGGGCGTCTATGCCACGGGTGTTGGAGACGACGACCTCCTTGCCGACCGTGGTGATCTCGGCGGGGAAGTAGTCGGTGGGCAGCAGGCCGACGTAACTGGCGGGCTCCTGCGCGGACTTGTACCGGTAGACGGCGACCGCGTTGGCGCGCCCCAGCGTCACCAGCAGGTGCCCGTCGTCGGTGAGGGTGACCGCGTCGGGCTCGTAGCCGACCTTCGCCTCGGGCCACGGCTGCGTGGCGATGGTCTGGACGACCTTGTCCTTGCGGGTGTCGATGACCGACACGCTGTTGTCGGCGGTGTTGGTGACGAACACCGTGCCCTTCTTCGCGTACACGGCGGTCGGGTGCAGACCTACGTCGATGGTCCGGACGGCCTTGTCCGCGCGGGTGTCGATGACGCTGACCGTGCCGGTGGTCGAGGCCCCGGTGTCGGGGTCGGCGGGCACCTGGGTGCCGTACGAGTTCATGGTGGTCTCGCCGGCCCTGGCCGGACGTCCGCCCTCGTTGCTGACGTACAGCTTGCCGTCGACCAGGGCGAGGCCGCGCGGGGCGTTGCCGACGGCCCAGCTCTGCGTGACGGTCCCGGTGGTGGCGTCGAGGGCGACGACCCGGTTCTGGCCGTTGACCGCGGAGTACACGGTGGAGCCGTCCGCCGAGAACACCGCGGCGCCCACGAGCGCGTGCTGGGTGCCGACGGCCGGGATGGGGACGGCCGTCGGATCGGCCAGGGTGCCGTCCGCGTTCACGGTGAACCTGGTGTAGCCGTCGGCCTGTCCGAGCCACAGCTGCTTGCCGTCGGGCGAGTAGGCGGGGCCCTCCTGGCCGACCGCGGCGCTGCTGATGCGCAGGTCGTCCGCGGCGTTGGCGCCGATCTTCTGCTTCACCTGCCCGGTCGCGAGGTCCATGATGACCAGTGCCGCGTCGCCGTCGGTGACCGCGGCCGCGAGGTGGGTGCCGTCCGGGCTGACCGTGGACGACATGATCTTGCCGTCGTTGATGACGGTCCGGCTGCCGTACGGCTTGAGGTACTGGTCGCTGGAGATGACCTCGCCCTTGGCGGTGTTCTGTGCGACCTGCTCGGTGCCGAACTGGTAGGTGGAGGCGACCGCGGTGCCGGTGACACCGAGGGCGACGGCGATACCGGCCGTCACCAGCGTGGTCCGGCGGCTGAGGCGTCTGACCTTCTCGCTGCTCCGGCGCCGGCGTGTTACCTGCATGGGACTATCCCTTCGAGGTGGTGTCCAGCAGCTCGACGTTGCCGTCGAACTGCCACAACGGGTTCGGTGCGTCCCCGGTGGAGGTCCGCACCAGGAAGTAGCCGTTCACTTCCTTCGGTCCGTCGCCGTCGGCGACGAACCGCCCGTCCGATCCGACGTCCAGCTGATAGACAGCCGTCCCCGCCACCGGGACGCCGGGCAGGTGCCAGGTCACGACACACCGCCAGTCATTGCCCGCCCCCTGTTGAGCGGCCTGGCCGTCGCTCTTGGTGCACGCCGCCGAGGCCCTGATCCGGTCCTCGGTGACGGCGGGGCGGTGGAGTTGTTCGGTCTGCAGGCGGTAGAGGTGGGCGAAGGCCGTGGCGAGGGAGCGCTGGACCTTGACCTGGGTGATGCCCGTCGAGTCGGTCGCGACGGCGATCCCCCCGACGGTGAGAGCCATCAGCGCGGCCAGGGGCAGCACACCCACGGTGAACGCGCGGCGCCCGCCGCCGTCGTAGGCGAGGTTGGTGAAGTCCCGCCGGAGGAACAGCAGATGGGCCAGTACGGTCGCGAGCACGGCCCACGCCAGGCTGACGGCGACGCCGATCAGGAGCGGGGAGAGCTGGGCCGGGGCGGTGAACAGGCCGTTCCAGGAGATGAAGGCGTAGCCGGGCAGGGCCAGGCGTACGGCGACGGGCAGCGGCAGCATCTGGGCGACCTGCATGCCGAGCGCGACCAGCGGGGGCAGCAGCAGCCCCATCGGGGAACGTCCGAGGGCCACCGACCCGAGCAGTCCGATCGCGGCGAGGGCCAGGGTCGGGGCGAGGGCGGCGACCCAGGCGAGCAGGACCCTCCCGGCGGCATCGGAGGGGGACAACAGGTGGCCGTCGAGGCCGACGAGCGGCTGGTTGCCGACGGAGGCGAGCCCACCCACGGCGCTGGAGCAGGCCAGCCCGGTCACGAGCAGCAGGATGACGGTGAGACTGGCCAGCACCTTCGCCAGGAAGATCCGCCGCGGTGAGCGGACCGCCACCAGCAGGTGCCGCCAGGTGCCGAGCCGGTCCTCGGCGGCGAACACGTCACCGGCGACCACCGAGGTCAGCAGCGGAAGCGCCCAGGTACCCGCGAAACCGAGCATCACCAGCGGTCCGGCCCAGCCGGTGGCGTGCATCCAGCGGCCGAAGAGGGTGTCGGAGGGCAGCGTGCTCTGCTCGCTCACCCCGGCGACGAAGAGCCCCGGCAGGATCCAGCAGACGAGGACGAGGAGGCGGATCCGCCACTGCGAGACGAGCTTGACGAGTTCGAAGCGGTAGCTCCGCGGGACCGAGACGGGCCGCACGGGGGTGGGGGACGCGGTGATGGTGGTGGTCATCTGCTGATCTCCTGGTCCTCGGTCAGGGCCAGGAACGCGGCCTCCAAGGGCGAGACGACGGGTGCGAGTTCGCGCACCGCGACACCCGACGTCACGAGCCGCGCCACCAGTGCGTCGAGAGCGGGCACCAGCGCGCGTACGACGAGCACGTCGGCGTCCCGTGTCTGCCGTCCGGTGTCGTCGGCGATCCGGATGCCGTCCGTGGCGTCGGCCAGCCGCCGCGCGGCCTCCGGGTCGGACGTCCTTACCCGGTAGTCGAGTTCACGGCTCTCGGCGGCCAGTTTGCCGAGCGGGCCCGAGAACACGACCCGCCCGGTGGCGAGGATGGTCACCTCGGAGCACAGCGCCTCCAGGTCGTCCATGCGGTGGCTGGAGAGCACGACACTCGTGCCGTCCGCGGCGAGCCGGTTCAGGACGCCGTGCACATGGCGTTTACCGGCCGGGTCCAGGCCGTTGGACGGCTCGTCGAGGACCAGCAGCCGTGGCCGGGTCAGCAGTGCGGCGGCGAGCCCGAGCCGCTGACGCATGCCGAGGGAGAAGCCGCGGGTCCTGTCGTCGGCGACGTCGGCGAGCCCGACCTGCTCGAGCACGTCGTCGATGTCGGCCGTATGCCCCTCCCGGCCGCGGAGTTCGGCGAGCGCGGCGAGGTTCTGCCGGGCGGTGAGCGAGGGGTAGAGACCGGGCCCGTCGACGAATCCGGCGACTCCGTCGGGAGCGGCGAAGGCCCGCCCGACCGGCACGCCCAGGATCTCCAGTTGCCCGCCGTCGGCGACGGCGAGGCCCAGCAGGAGCCCGAGCAGTGTCGTCTTGCCGGCGCCGTTCGGCCCGACCAGGCCGTGGATCTGTCCCCGCGTCACATCCAGGTCGACGCCGTCGAGTGCCACGACGTCACCGAAGCATTTGGTGATCCCTCGCGCCCGGACTGCGTGGAGTGCGTCCATGAGTCCCTTGCGTCCCTTCTTTCGCGGTCCGCTGGGACCTTAGGGACGACACACGACCCGGGCGCAGACGTCCGCCTGAACGCCCAGGGAACGGACCGTCAAGGCATCGGCAAGTAGCGCAAACGAATAGCCGACGTTGGGCCGGACTTGGGCAGCGCTTGGGACAGCCCCCTGAAACGGACGCCTAACCGGCGTGCAGCATCAGCCCGATGCCCGCGACCAGCAACCCTGCCGCGACGATCCTCGGCGCCCCGAACCGCTCCTTGAAGAACACGGCGCCGATGGCAGCGCCGACGATGATCGAGGATTCGCGCAGGGCGGCGACGGGGGCGAGTTCGGCCTTGGTCTGGGCCCACAGGACGAGCCCGTAGGCGGCCACGGAGAGGGCGGCGCCGACGAGCCCGACCCCTGCGAACGGCCTCAGTACGGCGACGAACCGACCGCGCCAGCGCGCGAGGGCGTACACCGGGATCACGACCCCCTGCACCGCCATCAGCCAGGCGATGTACCCGAGCGAGGAACCGGAGGCGCGCACGCCGAGTCCGTCGACGACGGTGTACGCGGCGATGGTCAGCCCGGTCGCCAACGCGGCGCCGATCGCCGACCAGTCGGTCCCACGGCCGCGCAGCCCCCACAGCGCGACGCCGGTCAGTCCCGCGCAGGAGAGGGCGATGCCGGCGGCGGCCCACCCGTCCGGCACCTCGTGTGCGAAGAGGGCGGCCAGCACGGTCACGACCAGGGGGGCGGTGCCGCGCGCGATCGGATAGGCCTGCCCGAAGTCCCCGAGCTGGAAGGACTTCATCAGCAACGCGTAGTAGGCGATGTGGATGCAGGACGAGGCGAGGAGATACGGCCACGCGCCCGCCGCAGGGACCGCCGCGAACGGGATGATCGCCGTCCCGATGAGCATCCCCCCGCCCGAGATCAGCGTGAACCCGACCAGCTTGTCGGTGATCTGGTGCGCGATCGCGTTCCAGCTGGCGTGCGTGACCGCGGCGAGGAGAACGGCAGCGGTGACGAGCGGCGTCACGCGATGCGCTCGCGGACGTCCACGAGAGCGGCACCGGCCTGGGCGACCAGGTCCTTGGGCGCGATGGGGAACACGGCGTGCGGATTGCCGGCGGCGGCCCACACCAGCTCGTGTTCGAGCAGCGAGCGATCGGCCAGCACCCTGGTCCTCGTACGGTGCCCGAAGGGCGGCACGCCCCCGATGGCGTACCCGGTCGTCTCCCGTACGACATCGGCCTTGGCCCGGGTGACCTTGCCGGCGCCGAGCTCCTCCCGGACCCGGTCGAGGTCGACCCGCGAGGCCCCGTCCATCAGCACCAGCACGGGCACGCCGTCCGCCGCGAAGATCAGCGACTTGCAGATCTGACTCAGCTCGCACCCGATGGCCGCGGCGGCCTCGGCGGCGGTACGGGTCGCGTCCGGAAAACGGCGGACCTGCGAGGCGAGCTCACCGAGCCCCAGCTCGCGCAGTGCCTCGGCGAAACGGGGATGGGCTCCAGAGTCCGAAAGCGTCATGCCCGGCAGATTAGCTGCCGGATACAAACGTCACGAACGATTTCACCGTCGGAGGGCGTGGACCGGGCTTGTTGTAACGTCCTGGTCGTGACCGGGAGTTCGGGCACCGGCGTCGAGGGGAGTGCTCATGTCGGCCAACTGGTTCTTGCTGATACCTGTCGCCGCTCTCGTACTGTTCGTGCCCGGTGCGATCGCCGTGCTGAAGCTGCAGAAGGCCTCGCTCAGGCGCATGGGGTCCATGGCGGTGACGGCGTCGCCCGCCGCGGATCGGACGGGATTCCAGCAGTCGTCGCAGGAGAGCCGAGAGGAATTCGTCCGGAGGCACTGGCAGCGCTCCGGCCTGGTCGCCGACGGCGTGACCCTGGTCGATCTCTACGACCGTATCCAGGCCCTGGAGGAACGCGTCGCCCGGGCCGAGCGGCGGTCCGCGTCACCGCCACCGACCGACTGATACGGCGGCCTCGTTCCCCTGCCCCCTCCCGTCATGCAGGATGCTGCGATGACCTCGTCTCCCGCCGTACGCCCCTACCGCCCCCAGGACCGCGACGCCCTCGAGGACATCTGCGTCCGCACCGCCCACGCGGGCCGGGACAGCCGCCCGCACTACAAGGACCCCGGCGTCTTCCCGGCGGCCTTCGCGGCGCCGTACGTCCATCTCGAACCGGAGCTGGCGTTCGTGCTGGACGACGGGGAGGGACATGCCGTCGGGTACATCCTCGGGACCGCCGACACGCCCCGGTTCGTGGCGGACTACCGCGCGAAATGGCTGCCCCTCGTGACCGACCGCTATCCGGAGCCCCGCCACGAACCGCGCACCCCCGACGAGGAGATCGTCGCGCTCCTGCACCGCCCCGAGCGGATGCTCGTGCCCGAAGTGGCCGCCTACCCCGCCCACTTGCACATCGACCTGCTCCCCGAGTGGCAGGGGCGCGGATACGGGCGTGCGCTCATGGAGAGCTTCCTGCACGCGCTGCACGAGCGGGGCGTGGCCGCCGTACACCTGTCGATGGTGTCCGCCAACGCGCCCGCCCGTGCCTTCTACGACCGTCTCGGCTTTCATGAGATCGCCGTACCGGATCCCGGGCCCGTCACCTATCTCGGCCGGTCCACGGCAGAAGAAGGCCGGTGAGGGCATCCCCCTCACCGGCCGACTCCTCTCACGCGGTGTGCGTCAGACGCGTACCAGCTCCCGGTCCTCGTCCGGATCCGCGTCCTTCTCCGCCTGGGTGCGCAGTCCCTCGCCCTCGACGTCGACGTTGGGCAGCGCGCGGTCCAGCCACTTCGGCAGCCACCAGGCCCGCCGTCCGAGCAGGGCGAGGACCGCGGGGACGATGGCCATGCGCACGATGAACGCGTCGAAGAAGACGGCGATCGCGAGGCCGAAGCCGATCATCTTGATCATCGACTCGCTGGAGCTGATGAAGCCTCCGAAGACGGCCATCATGATGACCGCGGCGGCGGCCACGACCCGGGCGCTGTGCTTGAACCCGGTCACGATGGCCTGGCTCGCGGACTCGCCGTGGACGTACGCCTCGCGCATCCGGGTCACGAGGAACACCTCGTAGTCCATCGCGAGCCCGAAGACGACGCCGACCATGAAGATCGGCATCATCGACATGATCGGGCCGGTCTCCTCGACGCCGAGCACACCGCCGAGCCAGCCCCACTGGAAGACCGCGACGACGGCACCGAGCGCGGCGAGCACCGACAGCAGGAAGCCGAGGGCCGCCTTCAGCGGGACGAGGATCGAGCGGAAGACCACGATCAGGAGGAGGAAGGCGAGGCCCACGACCAGGCCCAGGTACGGGATCAGGGCGTCCGAGAGCTTCTGCGAGAAGTCGATGTTCATCGCGGTGGTGCCGGTGACCAGGACGTCCGCACCCGTGTCGGACCTGATCTCGGCGCCCTGGTCACGGATGGAGTGGACCAGGTCCTCGGTCTGCACCGAGGACGGCTTGGAGTCCGGGATCACGGTGATGGTCGCGGTGTCACCGGCCTTGTTGAAGGTGGCCGGGGTGACCGTCACGACGTCCTTGAGCCCCTTGATGCCGTCGGTCACCGAGGTGGCCGCGGCCTTGGGGTCGTCGCTGTTCTTGGCGTCGACCACGATCATCAGGGGACCGTTGAAGCCCGGGCCGAAGCCCTCCGAGAGGAGGTCGTAGGCGCGGCGCTGGGTCGTGGACGTCGGCTGCGAGCCGTCGTCGGGCAGGCCCAGTTCCAGCTGGGTGGCCGGGAGGGCGATGGCGCCCAGGCCGAGCACACCGAGCAGCAGCACGGCGGCGGGACGGCGGATGACGAAGCTCGCCCAGCGGGTGCCCATGTTGGGCTTCCCCTTGACGTCCGCCTTCGCGTCCGTCTTCTTGCGCTTCTCGCCCACCGGCCGGACCTTCCGGCCCGCGTATCCGAGCAGCGCCGGGATCATGGTCAGCGCGATGAGGACGGCCACCACGACCGTGCCCGCCGCCGCCAGGCCCATCTTGGTCAGCATCGGGACACCGACGACCGAGAGGCCGGCCAGTGCGATCACGACCGTGAGGCCGGCGAAGACCACCGCGGAGCCGGCGGTACCGGTGGCCCGGCCCGCGGCCTCCTCGCGGTCCCGGCCCTCGGCGAGCTCGGCCCGGTAGCGGGAGACGATGAACAGCGCGTAGTCGATGCCGACCGCGAGACCGATCATCAGCGCGAGGGTGGAGGTGGTGTCGCCGAGGTCGAGCGCGTTGGCGAGGGCGGTGATGGTGGAGACGCCGATCCCGACGCCGATGATCGCCGTCAGCAGCGGCAGTCCCGCCGCCACCAGCGAGCCCAGGGTCATGACCAGGACGACCGCGGCGATGGCGAGACCGATGACCTCACCGACGGCTCCCGGCTCGGCCGCGGCCTGCAGCGCGTCACCGCCGACGTCGACGGTCAGCCCGGTGGCCCGGGCCTCGTCGGCGGCCTTCTCCAGGGCGTCCCTGGTCGCGTCCTTGAGTTCCATGGCGGGGGCGTCGTAGCGCACCGAGGTGTAGGCGACCGTGCCGTCCTTGCTCACCGCGTTGGTCGTGAACGGGTCGGTGACGGAGACGACCTCGGAGCCGTCACCCAGTTCCTTGACGGTCTTGGCGACGGTTGCCTTGTTGGCGGCGTCCGTCATCTTCTCGCCCTCGGGCGCCTTGAAGACCATGCGCCCGGTCGCGCCGTCGGCGCTGGCCCCGGGGAAACGCTGTTCCAGCAGGTCGAAGGCCTTCTGGGCCTCGGTGCCCGGGATGGAGAAGGAGGTGGATCCGGCGGCGGGCGCACTGGCCGCGCCGACGCCCGCGAGGGTCAGCAGGGCCACCCATATCAGGGCGACGAAGTGCCGTCGCCGGAAGGCGAGGCGGCCGAGTTTGTAGAGGAAAGTGGCCACGAAGGCGTACTCCCGGTCAGGTCGTGGGGTCTAGGGCGACACGGCCCAAGGGCAGGGATGATCAGCCCGACGACGTGAGCGGTTACGTCAGGTGGAGGGCTTGCTGGGGAGACTGTGGGTCAGTCGGTGGCAACGCCGAGGGCGGGGAGGACCACGGCGTCGATGTACGAAAGGAGGAAGTCCTGGGTCGGCGGCAGTTCGTCGATCATCGTGCGGGCCGCGAACCCGCCGATCATCATGTGGATCATGAACTCGATCGCCGGGTTGTCGGGGCGCACCTCGCCCCGTTCGACCGCCCGCTGCACCACTCGGCGGAACTCCGCCATCTCGGGTTCGATGAGATGCTCGCGGAACGCCTTCAGGAGATCCGGGTTGCCGTGGATCGCCATGGCCAGGCCCCGCATGAGCGCGGAGTTCTGCTCCATCGTGCAGTCGTCCGAGCGCATGGTGAGCGCGTGCAGGTCGCCCTTGAGCGACCCGGTGTCGATCTCCTCGAAACCGAGACCGCCCGGCTTGGTGTGCCGCACCGCCTTCGCCACCAGCTCGGCCTTGCCGCCCCACTGGCGGTAGAGCGTGGCCTTGCTGGAACGGGTGCGCGCGGCGACGGCGTCCATGGTGACGGCGTCGTAGCCGACCTCCCGGAGCAGTTCGAGCACGGCCTCGTACAGCTCGGCCTCACGCTCGGGGGTGATGCGGCTGCGACGCGCGGTCGAGACCTCGGTCATGTCACTCACCCTTTCCGCTACGGGACTTCGAACGAGACTGTTTCGTACGACACGAATGTAGCGCATTCTCCAGCGAAACGAAACGGTTTCGTTCGTGTTGTGGGTCACCCCAGGTCGCGGCACGTCACCTCTGGCCGATTTTTCATAAGTTGCTCCGGTCCATGACCAGGAAAAGCATGGGGAGGTGAGCTATCTGTGCCTTCCGCATCTGAGCGGCGACCTGTTGTGCTTCGTGGCCGAGGACGACCTCTGGCTGGCCCCTCTCGACGGTCCGGGCCGGGCCTGGCGTCTGACCGTCGACCGCACCAAGGTCGGCCATCCGCGCTTCTCGCCCGACGGCCGCCACATCGCGTACACGAGCTGGCGCAGTCTCGTGCCCGAGATCCACCTGGCGGACGTGGACGGCGGGCCGGGCCGGCGGCTCACCTACTGGGGCAGCGCGGACACCCAGGTCTGCGGATGGACGCCGTGCGAAGGAGGCAAAGGGGCCACCATCCTCGCCGTCGCCTCCCACGGCGAGCCCTTCTCCTACTTCACCTGGGCGTACAAGGTCCCCACCGACGGCTCCCCGGGCCGCAAGCTTCCCTGGGGTCCGGTCTCCGACATCCAGGTCGCCGACCGCAGGACCCTCCTCCTCACCGGTACCCCACCGCACGAGCCGGCCGCCTGGAAGCGCTACCGGGGCGGCGCCACGGGCCGGCTCTGGCTGCACGGCGAACGTCTGCTGCCCGGCCTCGGCGGCCACCTCCACTCCCCCATGTTCGTCGGCGAACGGATCGCCTTCCTCTCCGACCACGAGGGCGTGGGCAACCTCTACTCCTGCGCCCACGACGGCTCCGACCTGCGCCGCCACACCGACCACGACGCCTTCTACGCCCGGCACGCCTCCAGCGACGGCACCCGGGTGGTGTACCAGTGCGGGGGCGACCTGTGGATGGTCGACGACCTCTCGTCCGAGGCCCGCAGGCTCGACGTACGGCTGAGCGGTCCGCGCGCGGGACGCCGTACGTACCAGGTGCCCGCCTCTCAGCACGTGGACGGCATCTCGGTCGACGAGACGGGCCGCGCGAGCGCCGTCGTCGTCCGCGGCAGCCTCTACTGGCTGACCCACCGGGACGGCCCGGCCCGCACGATCACGGACACCCCGGGGGTACGGGTCCGGCTCCCGGAGATGCTCGGCTCCGTCGGCCAGGTCGCGTATGTGACGGACGCGGAGGGCGAGGACGCGATCGAGATCGCCTATCTGCCGCGGGCGACAGGGGACCGCGAACCGCGCAGGCTCGCCTCGGGAGAGCTGGGGCGGGTCCTGGAGCTGGTCTCCGACCCGCAGGGCGAGCGCCTCGCCCTCGCCTCGCACGACGGACGGCTCCTTCTGCTCGATGCGACGGAGGACTCCGACGGCGAGGTCACCGAGCTGATCCAGTCGGTCAACGGGCCGGTGCGGGACCTGGCCTTCTCACCGGACGGCTCGTGGCTGACCTGGTCGCACCCGGGGATCGGCCGCACCCTGCGCCAGATCAAGATGGCCCGAATTTCCCCGAAGGGAGGAGGGGACCGGTTGATCGTCGACGTCACCAACGGCCGCTTCGAGGACGAGAACCCGGTCTTCACCCGGGACGGGCGCTACCTGGCGTTCCTCTCCTGGCGGGGCTTCGACCCGGTGTACGACGTCCACACCGGCGACCTGTCCTTCCCGCTCGGCTGCCGGCCCTACCTGGTCCCGCTGTCCTCGGCGACCCCCTCCCCCTTCGCCCTGAACCCTGAGGGCCGCCCGGCCGCCGGAGGCCTGGACCCGGTCGAGGACGAGAGCGGCGAGGGCGGGGCGGTGACGGTCGAACTCGAAGGGCTGGAGAGCCGGGTGACCCCGTTCCCGGTCACCGCCTCCAAGTACTCGGCGCTGCACCCGGTCGCGGGCGGTGGCCTGGTCTGGCTGCGCTGGCCGATCTCGGGCGCCCTCGGCGAGACCTTCGTGAACCCGGACGACACCTCCGAGCGCCCGACCCTCGAACACTTCGCCATCGGCAAGGCGAAGAAGACCGAGCTGGTCGAGCACCTGGACTGGTTCGCGGTCAGCGGCGACGGCTCCCGGCTGGTCGTGGTGGACGAGGGCGACCTGCGCGCGACCCCCGCCACGGAGTCCGGCGACAGCGACACGATCGTCTGGATCGACCTGCGCCGCATCCTCCACGAGGTCGACCCGGCGGCCGAATGGCGCCAGTCGTACGAGGAGGCGGGCCGCCTGATCCGGTCCTACTTCTGGGAACCGGGGATGTGCGGGATCGACTGGGACGCGGTGCTCGACCAGTACCGCCCGCTGGTCGAACGGGTCGCCTCCCCCGACGAGTTCGCCGACCTCCTGCGCGAGGTCCTGGGCGAACTGGGCACCTCCCACGCCTATGTCACCGCCGCCCGCCGCAACGAGGGCCCACCGCACTACCAGCGCCGCCAGGGCCTGCTGGGTGCGAACCTCGTGCTCAGGGAGGGTGGTTGGACGGTCAGGCGGATCCTCCCCGGCGACTCCTCGGACTCCAAGGCACGCTCCCCGCTGGCCGGCACGGGCATCCGCGAGGGCGCGGTCCTCACCCACGTGGACGGCCGCGCGGTCGACGCGGTCGCGGGCCCCTATCCCCTGCTCGCGGCGGCGGGCGGTACGACGGTGGAGCTGACCTTCGCCCCAGCCGGCGGAGGGGCCCGCCGGGTGGCGGTGGTCCCGCTCCTGGACGAACGCCCCCTGCGCTACCAGGACTGGGTGGCCAAACGCCGTGCCGTCGTACGGGAGTTGAGCGGCGGCCGGTGCGGCTATCTGCACATCCCCGACATGGGCGGCTCGGGCTGGGCCCAGTTCAACAGGGACCTGCGGATGGAGGTCTCCCGCCCCGCCCTCATCGTCGACGTACGCGGCAACGCCGGCGGCCACATCAGCGAGCTGGTCGTGGAGAAACTGACCCGCACGATCCTCGGCTGGGACCTGACGAGAAACGCCCAGCCGGTGTCGTACGCCTCGAACGCCCCGCGCGGCCCGGTGGTCGCCCTGGCCGACGAGGCGACCTCGTCCGACGGCGACATGATCACGGCGGCGTTCAAGCTGCTGAAGCTCGGTCCCGTGGTGGGCCAGCGCACCTGGGGCGGAGTGGTCGGCATGACCGGCCGCCACCAGCTCGGCGACGGTACGGTGATCACCGTACCGATGAACGCGGCATGGTTCGACGCGTACGGCTGGTCCATCGAGAACCAGGGCGTACCCCCGGACCTGGAGATCCTCCGCACCCCACTGGACTGGGCGGAGGGCCGCCACGCCCAACTGGACGACGCGGTGACGCTGGCGCTGAGCCTGCTGGAGACGACACCTCCGGCGACGCCGCCCAACTACCGGGACGTACCGGACAGATCGAGGCCGAAGCTTCCGCCGAGGTCTTGAGAGGCATACAGCAACGCAGGGTGCCCTCCCACGAATGAGAGGGCACCCCACGCGTCAAGCAGTGACTACATCTCGTAGTCGGGGTCGAGCCGCTCCTGCTCCTCGCGCTGGAGCCGCTCGGTCTCCTCGTCCCGCATGCGGTCGCGGTCGGGGCCCTGGCCCTGACGACCCCGCTGGCCCTGCTGCTTGGCCTGCTCGGCCTTCTGCTTGGCCTGCTGCTGCCACTGCTCGGACTTGTCCTGGAACTGGTCCTTCATACCCATGTGGGTTCACTCCCGTGGGGGTGAGGGGAAAGGCCCCTGGCCGGGGCCTCGACCAGATTCACACGCCCGGACAAAGAACGCATTTCGATCAGTCACGGTGCGTAGCGCGAGCCTCCTCATCCGCGGCCCCACCTGCACCGACGAGTCCCACCCGCATACCCTCCAACCGTTCCCCGAACCGCCGCATCTCCCGCTGCCCGACCGTCCCGATGAGCCCCGGCAGATACCCGCGCATCCCCTGCATCCCGCGCAGCCACCCCTGCCCGTACACATGGCTCGACCGCCGCTCGATCCCGGCCACGATCCGCTCGACGGCCGGCCCCAGCGGATACGTCTTGTTGGCCGGCCACGGCAGCCGCTGCCTGAGCTCCCGCATGACGTCGTCCTGGTCGGCCCCGCGCACCATGTCGGTGTCGGTCCACGACAGATACCCGACCCCGACCCGCACGCCCTTGTGTCCGACCTCGGCGCGCAGGCTGTGCGCGAACGCCTCCACACCGGACTTGGACGCGCAGTACGCGGTCATCATCGGCGCCGGGGTGATCGCGGCGAGGGAGGCGATCTGCAGCAGATACCCCCGGCTCTCCATCAGCACGGGCAGGAACGCCCTTGCGGTGACGGCCGATCCGATGAGGTTGACCTCGATCACCCGCCGCCACGCCTCCGGATCGGAGTCGACGAAGGGCCCGCCGGTGGCGACACCGGCGTTGGCGACCACGATGTCGACCTTCCCGAACCGCTCCTTGACCTCCCGCGCGACCCGGGCCATCGCCTCGTGATCGGTGACGTCGGCGTGCCAGTGGTCGCTGTCGCCGTGCAGCCGTCCGGAGAGCTGCTTGAGCGCGTCCGGCTCCAGGCCGACCAGCGCGACCTTCGCCCCGCGCGCCGACAGCTTGCGGGCGAGCAGCTCGCCCACGCCCCGCGCGGCCCCCGTGACGACCGCGACCTGTCCCTCGAGCCCGACCCTGCTCATGCGCCCTCCTTGACCTGTACGTAGGTGGTGACCAGTTCACGGATCCGTGCGGTGACCGTCTCGGGCGCCTCGATGGGCGTCATGTGGCCGACGCCGGGCAGCTCGGTCACTCCGAGGCAGTTCGGCAGGGCGGCGGCCAACTGGTGTGCGTGCACGGGCGGGGTGAGCCGGTCGGCCGTACCGACGACGACGGCTGTCGGCACGCCGAGCTGCCGTACGCCGTGGTCCAGATCGAGCAGATCGAGGACCTGCGACCAGGCGTGGCGCACCTTGCGCGGGCAGGCGTGCACGATCCGCGCGCACGCCTCCACCATGTGCGGAGCCGAACCGGGGCCCCATCG
Source organism: Streptomyces sp. SAI-127 (assembly GCF_029894425.1). NCBI lineage: Bacteria > Bacillati > Actinomycetota > Actinomycetes > Kitasatosporales > Streptomycetaceae > Streptomyces > Streptomyces sp. SAI-127. The sequence goes on along the minus strand of NZ_JARXYJ010000001.1, from coordinate 5,962,958 downwards.
TCCCGTACTTGAGGATCCGCCGGGCCAGCGGCGTGACCGGTCCGAGCGGCGCCCGCGCCCCGAGGACGTGCCGGGTCAGCCAGGTGCGCAGCCGCCCGGCCCGGATCGGTACGACGGTCGACTCGGCGACCAGCCGCGACGAACCGGTGCTGCACAGCAGGACGGCGGCCGCGCGCGCACGGAACGTGGGACGCTCCGCGGCGGCCATGACGGTCATCCCGCCCATGGAGTGACCGACGATCACCGCCTTCCCGCCTGCCCCGAGGGCCGCCTCCAGTACGGCTTCGAGGTCGTCGGCGAGCATGTCCGCACTGCAGGCGGGGCTCGCCGGACTGCGTCCATGGCCGCGCTGGTCGTACGCGATGACCCGGTGGTCGGCACGCAACTCGCGGATCTGGGCGGCCCAGAAGGCGGTGGAACAGGTCCAGCCGTGGGCGAGGACGACGGGGGGCGCGTCGTCGGGACCGTGCACCTCCACGTGCAGGCGGGCGCCGTCGGCGGACAGGGCGGTGAGCTCGCGCACCGGGACGGGTGGGGCGTACGGCCCGGAGATCACGTGCGTCGGACGGCTCATACGGCGGTCGCCTCCGCGTGTGCCGGCACCCGCAGCACCTCGTACTCGGCGAGATCCACCCGCCGGGTGGCCCGCCGGAACTCGGTGGTCGTGCCGGGCCAGATCGTGCTGTTGCGGCCGTTCGCGTCCAGGTACCAGCTGGTGCAGCCGCCGGTGTTCCACACCGTGCGCTTCATGCGCTCCTGCACCCGGTCATTCCAGTCCCGCACGGCGGAGGGCCGGGCGTCGAGGGCCACCCGGCCGCCGAGGACGTCGAGTTGCCGTACGAAGTCGGCCAGGTAGTTCAGCTGGGACTCGATCATGAGGATCATCGAGGAGTTCCCCAGACCGGTGTTGGGCCCGATGATGGTCATCCAGTTGGGGAAGCCGGCGGCGGAGGCACCCCGCAGCGCCTCCATCCCGCCCTTCCACGCCTCGGCGAGCGTCCGCCCGTCCGCGCCGACGACCCGGTCGGCGATCGGCATGTCGGTGACATGGAAGCCCGTACCGAAGACGATCGCGTCGACCTGGGCCTCGGTGCCGTCGGCGGCGACGAGTGTCGACCCCTCGACCCGGCTGAGCCCGCTCGCGACCACGTCCACGTTGGGCTGGGCGAGCGCCGGGTAGTACGTGCTGCTCAGCAGGATCCGCTTGCAGCCGATGCGGTAGTCGGGGGTGAGCTTGGCGCGCAGGGCCGGGTCCTTGATGGCACGGGCCATGTTGCGCTTGGCCAACTGCTCCACCGCACCGAGCTCGTTGGGCCGCTTGGTGAACGCCTGGACCTGCAACTCCCGGATACCCCACAGCAGTCCGCGACGGGCCTGGGTGGTGAAGGGCAGCTGCCGGTGCAGCCAGCGCTCGGCGCCGCTGATCGCCCGGTCCATGCGGGGCATCACCCAGGGCGGGGTGCGCTGGAAGAGCGTGAGCCTCCGGGCGAGCGGCTGGACGGCCGGGACGATCTGGATGGCCGAGGCGCCGGTCCCCACCATGGCGACCCGCTTGCCGCGCAGGTCGTAGTCGTGGTCCCAGCGGGCGGAGTGGAAGACCTTGCCCGGGAAGGAGTCCAGGCCGGGAACGTCGGGGATCTTGGGATCGGAGAGCGGCCCGGTGGCGGACACGACGAAGTCGGCCGAGAGACTGCCACTGGAGGTCTCGATGTCCCACCGCAGCTTCTGGCTGTCCCAGGTCATCCGCTTCACCTCCGAGTTGAGGCGGATGTGCGGGCGGAGCCGGAAGACGTCGGTCACATGCTCCAGGTAGGCGCGGATGTGGTCCTGCCCGGAGAAGGTGCGCGGCCAGTCCGGGTTGGGCGCGAAGGAGAAGGAGTACAGGTGGGAGGGCACATCGCAGGCACACCCCGGATAACTGTTGTCCCGCCAGGTACCACCCACACTGGCGGCCCTCTCCAGCACGACGAAGTCGGTGACACCCTCGCGCCGCAGCCGTACGGCGGCCCCCAGCCCGCCGAATCCGGACCCGACCACCGCCACCCGCACATGCTCGTGTTCGGCCATGCCGATGCCTTCCCTGCCCGACTCTGCCAGTGAACACTGGCGCAATGGGAGGGTAGAGCAGCTCCGTACCGATGGGTAGGGGTCGGGGAGAAAGAAAGTTACCCGGGGTACGACATAGGCTGCGGCCGTGACGGACAAGCGCGAATACCGCATGGAGGAACTGGCCCGCCTGGCCGGCATCACAGTGCGCACCCTGCGCTTCTACCGCGAACGCAAACTGATCCCGCCGCCCCGCCGCGAGGGCCGTATCGCCTGGTACGACGACCACCACCTGGCCCGACTGCGCACGATCGCCGCGCTCCTGGAACGCGGCCACACCCTCACCGGCATCGCGGAACTCGCCGACGCCCTCGAACACGGCCGGGACGTCGCCGACCTCGTCGGCCTCGACACCCCCACCGAGGAGGAGCCGGTCCGCCTCACCCCCGAGGAACTCGCCGCCCGCTTCGAGGGCGAGGTCACGCCCGAGAACCTCGCCGCCGCGATGGAACTCGGCTACCTCGGCACCGACGGCGACGAGATCGTCCACATCAGCCGCCGGCTCCTGGACGTCTCCTCGGCCCTGGTCCGCGAGGGCATCCCGCTGGCAGAGGTCCTGACCGCCGGCAAGCGCGTCCGCGAACACGTCGACGCCCTGGCGGAGATGTTCGCCGAACTGGTCCTGCGCCACGCGGGAGAGGACGACCTCCACCGCCTGCGCCCGCTGGCGCGGAGCGTCGTGGAGGCGGAGCTGTCACTGGCGTTGGACCGGCGGTTGCGGAAGCGGGACTAGGCCCAGCCGTCCGGCAAACCCGCCACGTTCACTCCATCGAGGCAGTTTCCCTCGATCGACGACCACAATGACGTTCGGACTCCGAGAGTGAGATCGAAAAGGCCCCGGCGACTGTGCGACCAGTCCCGGGGTGTGGCCGACACTTTCGAGGAGCGTCGACGTGCCCAAGCCTAGTCCTCAGCCATCACAACCGGCTTCGACTTCCGCTGAACACCCGCGAGCTCTTGGCGCCGTGCGCCTTAGCAACGTGACCACGGTGACCACCTCGCCCGGCAGGCAGCGCGCCTGCATCCGACAGCGCACCGAGCAGTTGGGTTTCGCCTTGATCGCCGAGGCCACAGATCTGGGGGTGTCCGCACGCGAGATGTCACCGTTCGAGAGGCCTTCCCTGTCACCCTGGCTGCGGCGCCCGGACGCATACGACGCCATCGTGTGGTCACATGTGGACCGCGCCGTACGCTCCGTCGCTCACATGTCCGAGTTGATCGAATGGGGTCAGCAGCATGCGACGACACTCGTCTTCGGGATGCCCGAAGAACATCAGCCGCTCGTAGTGACACCGCAGGCACATGGCGATGCCGTTCGCCGCTGCATGGACCTGGCCTACGCTGCCGAACAGGAGTCTCGGGCGCTTTCTGCCCGCCTCACCGGCGCTCACGCGGTGCTGCGCGCGACGGGCCGCTATGGCGGCGGCCTTGTGCCGTTCGGGTACAAGAAGGCACCTCACCCCTCCGGCGTCGGCTGGTGCCTTGTGCCCGACCACGAGACCGTCTCCGTCGTCCGCGCAGTTGTCGACGACGTGCATTCCGGACTGTCCCTGGTCGCCATCGCCCACAAACTCGAAAGCGCGGGCGTTCTGGTGCCGCGAGACCGACACGCCCAACTGCAGGGGCGTCCCACAGGCGGGCGGCGTCACGGACGCGAATTCGAGCGATTCCGCTGGACAGCGGGCAGCCTGTGCAAGATCCTCCGCACTCCAGCGCTGATGGGCCACCGGGTACACAAGGGAGAGTCCGTCCGCGACGCTGACGGCTCGCCCGTGCTGATCGGTCCCCCGCTGATGACCGAAGAGGAGTTCAAGGCCCTCCAGGATGTTCTCAGCGCCCGCTCGAACGGCATCCACCCCAAGCGCCGGGGGACTTCACTGCTGATCGGCGTGGCGCACTGCGCGGGCTGTGGTGGCCGCATGTACTTCGCCGCGCGGAAGGCCTACAGCTACGGCGACTACGGCTGCCGCGCAGCTGCCCGCGGCACGATCTGTCTCGCCCCCGCCGCGATCCGCGCTGACTGGCTGGATGAGTACACCGTCAACCGCTACCGCGATGCGTTCACCGTGGACGGCGAGGTGACGCGGGAGCAACTCCTCAACGACGGAGTTCGCGTCACCGTCGCCAAGGGGCGGTCGGGCGGCGGACGGGAGCGTCTAGCGGGCCCCGACACCTCCCGCTTGACCTTCACGATCGGGTCACGCCCCTGATCTGGCCTACACGCCACGTGTGGGGGTGTGTCAGACACTGGCGCACCCCCACGGCCCGCGTCACCTGTCGAAGACGACCGTCACGGGAGCGTGGTCCGACCACCGCTCATCATGGCTGGCGGCCCGCTCCACGAACCCCTTGACCGCCCTGCCTGCGAGGCCTGGGGTCGCAACCGCGAGATCAATCCTCCAACCCGCATTCGTGTCGAACGCCCGCCCCCGGTACGACCACCACGAATACGGCCCCTCGACGTCCGGGTGCAGTGCGCGCACGACGTCGATGTAACCGCCGTCCGTCTCGTCGAACACCCGGCTCAGCCAGGCCCGCTCCTCCGGCAGGAACCCGGAGCTCTTCTGGTTGGCGCGCCAGTTCTTGAGGTCGGCCTGCTGGTGGGCGATGTTCCAGTCGCCGCAGACGACGACCTCGCGGCCGTCGGCGGCGGCGCGCTCGCGCAGGTTCTTCAGGTACCCGAGGAACTCGTCCATGAAGCGGACCTTCTCCTCCTGCCGCGCGGTACCGACCTCGCCGGAGGGGAGATAGAGGGAGGCGACGGTGACACCGGGCAGGTCGGCCTCGACGTACCGCCCGCTGGTGTCGAACTCGGCCGACCCGAAGCCGATCTGGACACGGTCCGGCTCCCGGCGGGTGTAGAGGGAGACACCAGCGCGCCCCTTGGCGGCGGCGGGCGCATGCACCACGTGCCAGCCCTCAGGGGCTCGGACCCCCTCGGGCAGCTGCTGCGGCTCGGCGCGCACCTCCTGCAGGCAGAGCACATCGGCGGAGGTGTCCGCGAGCCACTCCACGAAGCCCTTCTTCGCGGCGGCGCGCAGTCCATTCACGTTGGCGGAGGTCACAGTGAGCACCCGCGAACGATACCGGCACACTGGGTCGGACCCTGCTGCCGATCTGATCAATTTATGGTGATGAGCATGCACATACGCCAGGTCCCCTTCGACCACCCGGACGCCGTGAAGCTGAACGACCAGGTACAGGCCGAGTACCACGTCCGCTACGGCGACGGCGGCGACGCCACGACCCTGGCACCGGAGGACTTCGAGCCGCCCACCGGCATCTTCCTCATCGCGTACGACGAGATGGACTCCCCCGTGGCCACGGGCGGCTGGCGTGCCCGGGACGCGAACGGCGAGGGCAACCTGGACGGCGACGCCGAGCTCAAGCGCATGTACGTCGTCGACGTGGCGCGCGGCCGGGGCCTCGCCCGCCGCATCCTCACCGCCCTGGAGGACGACGCCCGCGCGGCCGGCCGCCACCGCATGGTCCTGGAAACCGGCACCAAGCAGCCGGAGGCCATCGCCCTGTACACGTCGAGCGGTTACGAGCCGTGCGTGAAGTTCGGCTACTACCGCTTCCACGAGGACAGCAGGTGCTTCGCGAAGCCGCTGTGAGCATGTGTTGCTGTAGTCCGCTGCTGTACAGCACAACCCGGAGGCCTGACCTCTACGCCTACGGCAGGCCTCCGACAGGGACTGTCAGCGCGCTCGCCTCGGCCTCGGTCTCCGGGGTCACGGCGCTGTCGGGTGTACGGAAGCGGTAAAGCAGAAGCAGGGCCACGGCGGGGACAACGAGGTAGAGGAGCAGGACGATCAGGGCCTGTGTAGTGCCGTGGCCGTCGAAGTAGATCGTGTTGCGGAGCAGGATGTAGGCGTTGCGCGGTGGCAGGAATGGGCCGATGGCGCGCCAGAACGCCGGTAGGTACGGGACTCCGTTGGCTCCGCCTGATGACGGGTTGCCGAAGAGCATGACCACGATGACGGTCACGAGGGTTCCGGCGGCTCCGAGGAGCTTTTGCAGGACGGCGGCGACGACGGCGACCGCCGCGATGATCAGGGCGAGGATTGGCCAGACGATCCAAAACTTCTGTGCCGGGTAGCCCTTGAGCCAGGTACAGACGACGACGTTGACCAGCAGGGCGGCGAGAACGGCGAACCCGGCGAGTGCGGGCAGACGCCAGCGTCCGACCGAGGTCCCGGTCGTAGCTCTGAGCATCGTCGCGGCCAGGTAGCCGCCGACAAGCAACGGGACCAGCATCAGCGACTCGACCAGCCCGAAGGGGTCCTTCTTCGCCAGTGGGTGGGGCGCGTACTGCTCGACGTGGAGCGGCTGTCGGAGCTTCTTGGCGGCCACTTCGAAGTTCCCCGCCAGATCGAGGGGGGCGACATCGCTCAGGGAGGGGACGACGAGGAGCGTGTTGGATGTCGTTCCAGGGATGAGCGCGCCGTAGATCTTGGCCTGGTCGATCGCGTCCTTCACGGCGCTTTCGTCGGAGTACTGGGTGACCTTGAGGGAGAGGTTCTTTCGGGCCGCGTTCAGGACCGGTGACGCTCCGGTGGTCCCGATCGGGAGGTCGGTCGCGACGGGCTCGTGTGCGGAGCTCATGTAGTTAGCGGTGAACAGACACTGCATCACCGCGGCGACGGCCAGCGCGGCCAGGACCGCTACGACAGGGCGCCTAGAAGGCGACTCCGGCGTGGAGCCCGCCCGGTGGGAAGGGGCTTTGCCATCGATCTTCTTGACGGGCCGCCAGCGGCCCAGGTAACCGATGATGACGGCTCCGCCCAGCGCGTACAGGCCGAGGACGATGAGCGGCGTCGTGATGTTGTTGCCGTCGAAGTAGATGACATTGCGCAGCAAGGTGACGGCTTGCTGCGGCGGGAAGATGGCGCCGATGTGCTGCCAGTAGACGGGCAGCAGGAAAAGCCCGATCCCGCCGGCCGCGGAGCCGCCCACGATGATGAACAGGGTCGCCACCAGGAGCGTGCCCAGCGGTCCAACCAGGCGCTGGAAGGCTGCGGCGGCGAGCGTGACGGAGACGGCGATCAGGATGAAGCACAGCAGCAGGGGCCAGAAATGGCTGTTCTCGTAGGCGCCGAGGCCCGGCCCGGCGATGAGGTCGGTCAGGACGGCGCCGACCGTCGAGTAGCCGACGAGCATCGCAACGTGCCACGGTGCGGCGGCCGTCTTGGTCGCCTTGAGCACCAGGACGGCGGCGAGATACCCGCCGATGAGCAGCGGAATCAGGAGCAGCCCGACGACACCGCCGAGACGGTCGCTCTTCGGCAACGGCTTGACGGTCTTCACCGTCAGGGGCCTGTGGAGCTTCTTGGCCGCGTCGCCGAACGCGGCTTCCAGCTCGACGCGGCCGAAGAAGCTCTTGGCCGGGACGACGATCAGGGTGTCGCTCTTGGGGCCGGGCAGGTAGGCGCCGTAGAGCTTGCTCTGGTCGATCGCGTCGAGCACGTCCGACTCGTCCTGGTAGCTGAACGTCTGGAGGGAAACCTTCGACGTCACCGCCTTCACGACCAAGGACGGGCCGGTCACTCCGATCGGGGCGTTGCGCAGCACCAGCAGTTGCAGCGAACTGACCAGACAGAGTGCGAAGAGGCTTTGCAGGACCAGCACAACGCCGAGCGCGGCCAAGATCTTCTTCATCACGGGAACACCACACGCCCCGCAACAAGCACGCGGCCCACATCTCGGATGGATCGATTGAGCACGCGTCGAGCCGACACCCCAGGCCTGCGGGTGACGCCTCCAACCTCGACCGGACATAGTCGTTTCGCGCTCATGCACGCACGCTACGTATCCACCACGGGTCGGGCACTCCGAGCCAGGCAACAGGATGAATCGCCTCGCCTCTCCTGCCAGTGGATGTGTGCACTGCTTGCCGCCCGCAGAGAAGAGACGCGGTCGGCGTAGCGACTTTGGCCGGGAGCTGCTTTGGCGCGAGTGACCGGCACGTCGGGCAGTCCGTGGACCTGCCCCACGCCGTCATCCGCCTCGACGGCCCTGACGGCCCCGAGTCGGCCCCGCCGTCCTGGGCCTCGGTCGACCTGCCGCTGCCGCAGATCTGCGTTACGGCTCTACAACTCCGCCTGAAGGAGCGGGAGTTGGCCAAGCGAGCGGCCGGTGAGTTGTGGACGGACTCCGACTTCGTGTTCACGACCCGTTACGGCACCCCGTACGAACCCCGCAACTTCAACCGGCTGTTCGTCGCTCGGTCGGCCAAAGCGGGCGTCCACCCCCGCGGCATGCCAAAGCCCCTACCGGTGATCACCAGTAGGGGCTTTGAGATGCGTGGACCTGAGGGGATTCGAACCCCTGGCCCCCTCGATGCGAACGAGGTGCGCTACCGGACTGCGCCACAGGCCCTTGCAACGAGTGAAACTCTAGCATCCCCGTCCGGGTGCTTGGAAATCCGTTCCCGGCTGGTCAGGGCGCGGTGATCCCGCCCCCGTCCGTCACTCGTTGGCCGCGCGCGGCCGGTCGCCTTCCTCGTACTGGTCGAAGAGTGGCGTACGGCCACGCTCACGTGCGCGGCGGGCGGAGGCGGCGCGGCGGGCGTCGCTGCGGCCGCCCGCCGCCGGCTTGTCCTCCGCGTCGTCCGGCAGTTCCTCCGATCCCTCGTCCTCCGCGACGGGCGTCGCCTCCTGGCCCGACTGCTCCGGAGTGGCGGCACTGCTGGACCGCGCAGAGCTCCACGCGTCGGGGGCCCCGAGGTCCACGTCCGAGGTGGCCCGCGGAGCGACCGGCGCGGTCACGTACGTGGGCAGCGGCACCGGTACCGGGTCCCAGCTGTCCCCGTGGCCCGGCCGGTGCTGCCGCTCGCGCTGCTGGTCGATCCACTCGGCGTGATCGGTCTGCTCGACGAGGGCACGCCGGTCGGCGGCGAGCGCCGAGAGCCCGGGATCGGTCTCCGTCCCTGGTCCCTCTTCCGGTTCGTCGGCGTCCACGCCGGTGCTCACGGACGCGCGGCGGCGCGGCTGGCGCGCGCGTTCCCGCAGTCGCTGTGCGGCGGCCTCGGCCCGGCGCCGGTCCATCTGGTAGGCGAAGCGGCGGCGTTCCTGGGAGCGCAGGTAAGCGATGTACGCGCTGAGCATCACGGCGGGCACACCGGGCGCCCACAGGAAGGCGAGTCCCCCGACGGCGGCGACGATCGTGCCGAGCGTGAAGGCCAGGAAGAGCATCACGGTCGTACGCCGTCGGCGCGCGAGTACCTTCACACGCCGGGCGCGCGCCGCGGCCGCTTCCGCGGCGGCCGTGCGCCGGGGTGCGGGGGCATGCGTCTGAGCCTGGGACTGCGCCGAAGCGGCGGGTGCGGGCGCCTGCTTGCGCGTCGGCGCGCCACCGTGTTCGGGCGCGGGCTCGCGCGTCGCCTCCCGGCGCTCCGAAGCCGACGGCTGGACCGCCGCCTGGGCCTGCGGACGTGTCGGAGGCATGGCGAAGGCCCGGACGTCCACCGACTCGGTGACGGCATCCGGTTCGTCGGCGCCGTGCTCCCCCTCGTCGGTGGAGCGCGCGCGCAGGTCCTTGGCGTACCGACGCTCCATGCCCGCCCGTCCGGACAGCAACCGGATGGCCGTGCTGAAGCGTTCCGTCGGACGGGCCTCGTTCAGCTCGTCCTGCCTACGGAGCCACATCGGCACCAAGTAGGCGGCCCAGGCCCCGACAATGACTGCGTAGATGAGGCCGCTGCTGCTCACGCCTCACACGGTAGAGGGGTTTGCGTGAGGCCATCTGCCAATTGCGCCGGTGTGTCGCACGATCTGGCTGATATTTCGAGCTTTTTTTGTGACCGATCCGATCAGCAGGCCGCATGAGTCGTGAATTCAATGGCCCGAGACGGTCATGCACCGATCATTTTCGAACAGATATTCCATTTCCGGTGCCAAGGTGCCGGCCGGGCTTCCCGGCTATGCGGGATTGTCGTGCGGTGTGCTCCTGGAGCGTGCCCGCTGCCAGCGTCGGAGCAACCCGTCGGGCACCTCTTCCGCGGTGAGCGCGAACACGAGATGGTCGCGCCAGGCGCCGTCGATGTGGAGATAACGCGGCCGCAGTCCCTCCTCGCGGAATCCGAGTTTCTCGACGACCCGGCGGCTCGGCCCGTTCTCGGGGCGAATGCAGACCTCGATGCGGTGCAGGCCGACCGTGCGGAAACAGTGGTCCACGACAAGCGCCACAGCGGTCGGCATCACCCCGCGCCCGGCCACCGACTGGTCCACCCAGTAGCCGACGTGCCCCGAGCACATCGAGCCCCAGGTGATTCCGGCGACCGTCAACTGCCCGACCAGTTGCCCCCGGTACTCGATGACGAACGGCAGCATCCGCCCCGCGTTCGCCTCGGCCCTGAGGTGGCGGACCATCTGACGGTAGGTCGGCCGGTGCGCGATCGGCCCGCTCGGGGTGGGCGGCGGAATGGTCGCCTCCCAGGGGCGCAGCCAGTCCCGGTTGCGCCGGTTGACCTCACGCCACAGCCGCTGGTCACGCATCTTTATCGGCCTCAGGACGACATCGCCGTCCGCCAGTACGACGGGCCAGGATGGGCTGTTCAGCTCGCACCCCCACTGCCGGGGCCGGGTCTCGGGTGGTCGCCGCCGCGGACCTGGTCGACGGCGTGCATCAACAGGGGCTCCAGAACGGCCAGTCCGTCCTTCACCCCGCCACTGGAACCCGGCAGGTTGACGATCAGTGTGCGTCCGGCCACCCCGGCCAGGCCCCGGGAGAGCGCGGCGGTCGGTACCTTCTCCCGGCCGAACGCCCGGATGGCCTCCGCGATGCCCGGTACCTCGTATTCGATCACCGCGCGGGTCGCCTCGGGGGTGCGGTCGGTGGGTGAGATGCCGGTGCCGCCGGTGGTGACGACGACGTCGTATCCGGAATCGACAGCGGCCTGCAGGGCCGCCTCCACGGGGCGCCCGTCGGCCACGACCCGCGGCCCCTCGACGGTGAAACCGAAGCGCTTCAGACCGTCGGCGATCAGCGGGCCGCCCTTGTCCTCGTAGACCCCGGCGGCGGCCCGGTTGGAGGCGGTGACCACAAGAGCGCGATACGTCATGCCCGGCTCCAGTCGCCCGACTTGCCGCCCGTCTTCTCCTCCACCCGCACGTCCGTGATGACCGCTCCCTTGTCGACCGCCTTGACCATGTCGATCACGGTGAGCGCGGCGACGGAGACCGCGGTGAGGGCCTCCATCTCGACGCCCGTGCGGTCCGTCGTCTTCACAGTGGCCCGGATCTCCACGGCGTCGTCCGCTACCGACAGGTCCAGTTTCACACCGGACACCGACAACGGGTGGCACAGCGGGATCAGGTCCGGCGTGCGTTTGGCGCCCATGATGCCCGCGATCCGCGCGGTGGCCAGCGCGTCGCCCTTGGGGACGCCCCCGCCGCGCAGCAGCTCGATCACTCGGGGTGAAACGAGAACACGTCCACTGGCACGCGCGGTGCGTGCGGTGACGTCCTTGCCGGAGACATCGACCATGCGGGCGGCTCCCGCTTCGTCGATGTGCGTCAGTCGGTCCTGCGTACTCATGGTTGTGCGGCGCTCCCGGTCCGGCCTGTTGTGCGCGACACGGTACCGCCAACCAGGGGTACTCAGCCGAGCTGGACCACTTCGACCTCGGTCCCGGGCTCGACGGACTCCACGTCCTCCGGTACGACGATCAGCGCGTTGGCCTGCGCGAGGGCGGCCACCAGATGGGAGCCGGCGCCACCGACGGGGGCGACCGAGCCGTCCGCGTAGGCACCGCGCAGGAACTGCCGGCGTCCCTTGGGCGAGGTCAGCGCCTTGTCGGCGGTCAGGGTCGCCCTGGTCCGCGGCCGGTGGACGTCGTCGAGGCCCATGAGCGTGCGGATCGCCGGGCGGACGAACAGTTCGAAGGAGACGTACGACGACACCGGGTTGCCCGGCAGGGCCAGCAGCGGGGTGTGGTCGGGGCCGATGGAGCCGAAGCCCTGCGGTTTGCCGGGCTGCATGGCGAGCTTGCGGAAGTCGACACCGCTGCCCGGCTCGTCCTCGTCGCCCACGGAGGACAGCGCCTCCTTGACGACGTCGTAGGCCCCGACGCTCACACCGCCCGTGGTGACCACGAGGTCGGCGCGGACGAGCTGGTCCTCGATGGTGGAGCGCAGGGTCTCGGCGTCGTCGGCGACGGCGCCCACGCGGTAGGCGATGGCGCCGGCGTCGCGGGCGGCCGCGGTGAGGGCGAAGCTGTTGGAGTCGTAGATCTGGCCGGCGCCGAGGCTCTCGTCGGGCTGGACGAGTTCGCTGCCGGTGGACATGACGACCACGCGCGGGCGCGGGCGCACCCGGACGGTGCCGCGGCCGATCGCGGCGAGCAGGGCGATCTGCGGGGGGCCGAGGACGGTGCCGGCGTCCAGGGCGCGGTCGCCTGCCCGCACGTCGCTGCCCTCGGCGCGCACGTGCGCGCGTGCCTCGGCGGGCCGGTACACGTGCACATGTCCTTCGGCGCCCTCGGGGGCGAGACTGCGGGCGCGCATCCCGGTCACCGGGCCCTCGCCCAGGCCTCCGTCGGTCCACTCGACGGGGACGACGGTCTCGGCGCCGGGCGGCAGCGGGGCGCCGGTCATGATGCGGGCGGCCTGCCCGGGACCGACCTGCAGCGGCCCCGCCTGGCCCGCCGCGACGTCCCCGACGACGTCCAGGACCGCCGGGAACTCCTCGCTCGCGCCCGCCACGTCCGCGACCCGCACCGCGTAGCCGTCCATGGAGCTGTTGTCGAACGGCGGCAGGGACACCGGGACCGTGACGTCCTCGACCAGGACGCAGCCCTGGGCGTCGAGCAGCTGCAGCTCGATGGGTTCGAGGGGGCGGACGGTCGCGAGGATGTCCTCCAGGTGTTCGTCCACCGACCAGAGGTGGTCCTGGTCGGTGGGGCGGGTCGCGGCGCTGCTCAACTCGCTACATCTCCTCGGCTACGAAACTGCGAAGCCAGGTCCGGAAGTCCGGGCCCAGGTCTTCACGTTCGCACGCGAGTCTGACAATGGCACGCAGATAGTCGCCGCGGTCCCCGGTGTCATAGCGGCGGCCCTTGAAGACGACGCCGTGCACCGGGCCGCCGATCTTCTCGTCCTGTGCGAGCTGCTGGAGGGCGTCGGTGAGCTGGATCTCGTTGCCCCGGCCCGGCTCGGTCTTGCGGAGTATGTCGAAGATGTGCGGGTCGAGGACGTAGCGGCCGATGACCGCGTAGTTCGACGGGGCGTCGGACGCCTCCGGCTTCTCGACGAGGCCGCCCACCCTGACGACGTCGCTGTCCTCGGTCTCCTCCACGACGGCACAGCCGTAGAGGTGGATCTGCTCGGGCGCGACCTCCATGAGCGCGATGACGCTGCCGCCGTACTGCTCCTGCACCTCGATCATCCGCTTGAGCAGGGGGTCGCGGGCGTCGATCAGGTCGTCGCCGAGGAGGACGGCGAAGGGCTCGTGGCCCACGTGGGGGGCCGCGCACAGGACGGCGTGGCCGAGCCCTCGGGGGTCGCCCTGGCGCACGTAGTGCATGGTGGCGAGGTCGCTGGACTCCTGGACCTTGGCGAGCCGGCCGGCGTCGCCCTTCTTCTGGAGGGCGGACTCGAGCTCGTAGTTGCGGTCGAAATGGTCCTCCAGGGGGCGCTTGTTGCGTCCCGTGATCATGAGGACGTCATCGAGGCCCGCCGAGACGGCCTCCTCGACCACGTACTGGATCGCCGGCTTGTCGACCACCGGCAGCATCTCCTTGGGAGTGGCCTTGGTGGCCGGCAGGAAGCGGGTGCCGAGCCCTGCTGCCGGAATGACAGCCTTGCTGATCCGAGGGTGCGACTGAGTCATGTTCGCCACCCTATCCGGTGCCTTTGCCTGGAATCTGGGGCTCCGGTTAATAAGCTCTTATATGAGCGTATTAGAAGGGTATGGGTGCAGACTTTGAGTCACATTGGACGTCCCACCAAGCCTGACAAGCGAACATTGCGGCAAGAATACCTGGCAGTGAGGAGCAGGTTGACGGCCGATGACGTGCGAGAAGCCGCGGCCGCGCTGGCCGACCGGGCCCTTGAGCTGCCCGAACTGGCACGTGCGCGCACGGTGGCGGCGTACGTCTCGGTGGGGACCGAACCCGGCACGCTCACGCTCCTTGACGCGCTGCGCGAGCGGGGCGTGCGTGTTCTGCTCCCGGCGCTTCTTCCGGACAACGATCTGGACTGGGGCGCCTACACCGGCGAGGGGTCTGTCGCGCGCGTCCAGCACGGCGGGAAGATGGCCCTCTTCGAGCCCTCCGGTGAGCGGCTGGGCCCGGACGCCGTGACCGGCGCCGACGTCGTGCTGCTGCCGGGCCTGGCGGTGGACGGGCGCGGGATGCGCCTGGGGCGCGGCGGAGGGTCGTACGACCGGGTGCTCGCGCGCCTGGAGCGCGCGGGCGCACGACCGGCGCTGGTCGTGCTCCTGTACGACTCCGAGGTCGTCGCGCACGTCCCGGAGGAGGCGCACGACCGGCCGGTGCACGCGGTGGTGACGCCGTCGGGTGTGCGCCGCTTCCGTAGCGCATGAACATCCGCTCCTCCTCGCGTACGAAGGGGCCCGCCACACGCGCGTGTGGCGGGCCCCTTGTTCGCTCTAACGCCGGAGGCTCACGGCTTCAGCACCAGTGTGTCGGTCGTGCTCTTGTCGACGGCGTCGTCCGAGAACGACCAGTCCAGCAGCTCGCCCTTGGTCCACTTGCCGGTCTGGTCGGTGTAGTGCGCGCTGTAGGCGTGCCCGGAGGCGCCGGTGAGGTTGATCCACTTCGACTTGTCGAGGTCGCCGAGGTTGACCACCATGCGCATCGACGGCACCCAGACGACTCCGTAACCGCCCGCGGCGTTCCAGCCGGTCGCGTTGACCGTCGCCTCGCCGCCGCTGAGCTTCCAGGGGCCGCGGTTGAGCATGTACTTCACGATGTCGGGGCCTTCGGTGCCCAGGGTCTGGTTCTTCAGGAAGAGGCGGTGCAGCCGGCCCCAGCTCCATGTGTCGATGTCCTTGCCGAGCTTGGCGGTCAGCTCCCAGCGGGCGTCGATCATGGCGCGCTCGAACAGCTCGTCCCGGTTGTTGGCCTCGGGACGGTCGCCGACGCCCTTCGGGGTCTTCCACCAGTCGCTGTTCTCGTCGTCCATGAGCTTGCGCACGACCTCGAACCAGCGGTCGCCGCCGTCGGGCTGCGCCTGGTCGGCGTCACGCTGGCCGCACTCGCGGACCTTGTCCGCCTCGTCCGCGGGCCCGGTGGTGTTGATGGGGTCGACCCACAGGCACTGGCCCTTGACCCGCAGCTCCTTGGGCAGCTTGTTGCCGAAGGCGAGCTTGAGGATGTTGCGCCAGACGGCGTTGAAGTAGGCGGCCGCCGCCGAGTCGGCGTCCTGGGTGTAGTCCCAGCCCTCCAGCAGCTCCTGCGCCTGACGGACGTCCTTGTCCTTGATGTCGATCTTCAGCAGCTTGGGCACGAGCAGCTTGGCGATCTCGCTGCTGTTGTCGAGCTGCATCTGGCGCATGTCGTCGGTGGAGACCTTGCCGCCGCCCTTGATCTTCTGCTCGATCAGGTCGGTGATGCGCTGGCTGCGGGTGCCGTAGCCCCAGTCCGTGGTGAGCGTGTAGGGGTACTTGTCCTTGTCGATCACGGCCTGGTTGGCGGTGACGATGTAGCCGCGCGACGGGTTGTACTCGTAGGGCAGCTCGTCCTGCTGGATGTACTTGCCGGTCCAGGCGTACTTGGGGTCCCAGCCCGGGGCCGGGATGGCGCCGGTGTCGCCCTTCGCGCGGATCGGGATGCGGCCGGGCAGCGTGTAGCCGATGTTCTCGGAGTCGGCGTAGACGAGGTTCTGCGAGGGCACGTCGAACAGGGCCGCCGCCGCGCGGAACTCGCTCCAGTTCGACGCCTTGTCCATCGCGAACACGGCGTCCATGGAGGTGCCGGGGTCGAGCGCGGTCCAGCGCAGGGCGACGCCGTAGCCGTCGCCGCGGTCAGGGGCGGCGTTGTCGACGGTGGCCTTCTTGCCGACCTTCACGAGTTCGTCGTAGCGGTCGGAGAGCAGGGGGCCGTTGTTCGTCTCACGCACGACGATCTTCTTGGACTCGCCGCCGGCGACCTTGATGGTCTCCTCGCGCGTGGTGAAGGGCTTGGTCTTGCCGTCGTAGAGGTAGCCGTCGCCGGAGAGCTTCTCCAGGTAGAGGTCGGTGACGTCGACGCCGGAGTTCGTCATGCCCCAGGCGATCTTCGCGTTGTGGCCGATGACCACGCCGGGCATGCCCGCGAAGGTGTAGCCGGAGACGTCGTACTGGCACTTGCTGGAGACGGTCCGGCAGTGCAGGCCCATCTGGTACCAGACGGACGGCAGGGAGGCCGACAGGTGCGGGTCGTTGGCCAGCAGCGGCTTGCCGGTGATGGTGTGCGAGCCCGCCACGACCCAGGAGTTGGAGCCGATGCCCTGGCCGTTGACGCCGACGGCCGTGGGGACGTCGTCCAGGACGTTGTAGAGGCCCGAGAGCTGGCTCTGGAGCGCCGAGGCGGTCGAGGAGGAGGCCGACGACGCGGTGGAGCCCGAGGTGCCCGAGGTGCCGGTCGTGGACGTTCCGGAGCCGCTCGAGGAAGTGCCGGTGCCGGTCGTCCCGCTGTTCTCCGTGCTGCCGTTCTGCTCGAAGGTCCGGGTCAGTTCGTTGTACTGGCCCTCCTGGACGATCGTCTGGTTCCGGCTGTACGGGTACCCGGGGTACAGGTCGGCGATCTGCTTCGGGCCGAGGCGGCTCGTCATCAAGGCCCGGTCTATCTCGTCCTGCATGTTGCCGCGCAGGTCCCAGGCCATGGCCTTCAGCCACGCGACCGAGTCGACGGGGGTCCACTTCTCGGGCTTGTAGTCGTTCTTGAAGCCGAGCGCCGCGTACTCCAGGGAGATGTCCTTGCCGCTCTTGCCCTGGAGGTAGGCGTTGACTCCCTTGGCGTAGGCCTGGAGGTACTTCTTGGTGGAGGCCGACAGCTTGGTGTCGTACTCCTTCTTCGCGACCCGGTCCCAGCCCAGTGTGCGCAGGAACTCGTCGTCGTCGACCTGGCCCTTGCCGAACATCTCCGACAGGCGCCCGGAGGTCATGTGACGGCGTACGTCCATCTCGTAGAAGCGGTCCTGCGCCTGGACGTAGCCCTGCGCCATGAACAGGTCCGCGTCCGAGGAGGCGTAGATCTGCGGGATGCCGTAGCTGTCGCGCTTGACGTCCACGGGGCCCGACAGGCCTTCGAGCTCGATCGAGCCCTTGGTCTGCGGGAAGGAGGCACGGACGGTGCTCACCGACCAGTAGCCGCCGTAGGCGAAGCCGGCGATGACGGCCATGACGAGGACGAGAACGATCAGACGGGCTCTTCGCCCCTTCTTCCTGCCGGACTTGCCGGGCTGCTGACCCGATGAGGCGGTGGTGGTGGGGGGCATCGCTGTCCTTGCTGTCCTAACGCGAGCGGCAGGGCGGGCTGTGCTTTTCACGGGGAGCCTGCGTCACATCCCCGGCCGGAGCAGCGCGCCGCGCGCCCGGCCGGGGATGTGACGCAGGCTCTGCGCGCTGGAGCAACCATAGGCGCAGGGCCCAGGCGGACTTGACGCGGACTGGGGAACCAGCGCGGACGAGCGTTCGATCCTGCCTCGCGAAGCGTCAAGAAATCGTCAAGAGTTAGGTAAGGTAACGAAGTACTTGGATGCGTAGTCCCACCACTTCGTGTCCTATGTACGTGAGCTCACGCGCGCGTGATGCGGGTGAGCCAGGGAAGGGAACGGCCGCTGACTGTCCACCACCTCAACCAGCTCCTGCTCGTCTGCTCGCTCGTCCTGCTCGTCGCCGTGGCAGCGGTCCGGATCTCCTCGCGCAGCGGGCTCCCCAGCCTGCTCGTTTACCTGGGGATCGGCATCGCCATGGGCCAGGACGGCATCGGCGACATCCACTTCGACAACGCCGAACTGACCCAGGTCATCGGGTACGCGGCCCTGGTCGTGATCCTGGCCGAGGGCGGCCTCGGCACGAAGTGGAAGGAGATCAAGCCGGCCCTGCCGGCCGCCACCGTGCTGGCGCTGGGCGGGGTCGCGGTGAGCGTCGGGGTCACGGCGACGGCCGCGCACTACCTGATCGGCCTCGAGTGGCGTCAGGCGCTCATCATCGGGGCGGTCGTCTCCTCGACGGACGCGGCGGCGGTCTTCTCGGTGCTGCGCAAGATCCCGCTCCCCACGCGCGTGACGGGCACGCTGGAGGCCGAGTCCGGCTTCAACGACGCCCCGGTGGTCATCCTGGTGGTCGCCTTCTCCCAGGCGGGCCCGGTCGAGCACTGGTACGTGCTGATCGGCGAGATAACCCTGGAACTGGCCATCGGCGCGGCCATCGGCATCGCGGTGGGCTGGCTGGGCTCCTGGGGCCTCCGGCACGTTGCCCTGCCCGCCTCCGGCCTCTATCCGATCGCGGTCATGGCGATCGCCGTCACCGCGTACGCGGCGGGCGCGCTGGCACACGGCAGCGGCTTCCTCGCCGTCTATCTCGCCTCCATGGCGATGGGCAACGCCAAGCTGCCGCACTGGCCCGCCACCCGCGGCTTCGCCGACGGGCTCGGCTGGATCGCCCAGATCGGCATGTTCGTGCTGCTGGGCCTGCTGGTCACCCCGCACGAGCTGGGCGACGACGTACTGCCCGGGCTGGTCATCGGGCTGGTGCTGACCATGGTGGCGCGGCCCCTGAGCGTCGTGCTGTGCCTGACGCCGTTCCGGGTGCCCTGGCAGGAGCAGACGCTCATGTCCTGGGCCGGCCTGCGCGGCGCCGTGCCCATCATCCTGGCGACGATCCCCATGGTGAGCGGTGTCGAGAGCAGCCGTCGCATCTTCAACATCGTCTTCGTCCTGGTCGTCGTCTACACCCTCGTGCAGGGTCCGACGCTGCCCTGGCTGGCGCGCAAGCTGCGCCTGGGCGGGGACGCAGAGGCAGCCGCCGACCTCGGCATCGAGTCGGCGCCCCTGGAGCGGCTGCGCGGGCACCTGCTGTCCGTCGCTATCCCCGAGGGGTCCCGGATGCACGGCGTCGAGGTGAACGAGCTGCGACTGCCGGCCGGGTCCGCGGTCACCCTCGTCGTCCGTGAGGGGAAATCGTTCGTTCCGCTGCCCACCACGGTGCTGCGGCGCGGGGACGAACTGCTCGTCGTCGCCACCGACCCGGTCCGCGACGCCGCGGAACGGCGGCTGCGCGCGGTGGGCCACGGCGGCAAGCTGGCCGACTGGCTGGGTACGGACGGCGCCGACGGCGCACGTTAAGAGCGTGTTACGCGCTCCCTGTACGATGTGCTCGCACCCCTGATCGAACCAACTCTGCCTGACGCAGAGCTGGCGCGACCGTATGGCGGCCGAGACGTCCCTGAGCAGTCGGATTCGGCATCTACCGCAGTCCGCGCAAGAGGACAGCTCTCGGCGCCGCCCCTTCGGAAGGGGAGACGCGCTACCAGGCGGCAGAAAGGCACGGGCCGTGGCATCCACGGTCACCTCCTCCCGCCCCGGATACGGGCAGCTGCTGCGTACCCGCGGCGCCTGGACGTTCCTTCTCCCCGGCTTCGCCGCGCGCCAGCCGTTCGCGATGCTCACCCTTTCCCTCGTGCTGCTCGTGCAGCACACCACCGGCTCGTACGGCGCGGCGGGCGCCGTCGCGGCCGTCACCGGTGTCGCCATGGCGCTGTTCGCGCCCTACAGCGGCCGTCTCGCGGACCGCTGGGGCCAGCGCGCCGTGCTGATCCCCGGCGTGCTGGTGCACACCCTTTCGGGCTTGTCCCTGACCGCCCTCGCCCTCGCGCACGCGCCCCTGTGGGCGTTGTTCGCGGCGGCCGTGCCCACGGGTGCCTCGGTGCCGCAGATCGGGCCCATGGTGCGCGCCCGCTGGGGCGTGAAGCTGCAGGGCTCGCCCCTGATGACCACGGCGGCGGCCTTCGAGTCCGTCACGGACGAGCTGACCTTCGTCTTCGGCCCGCTGCTCGCCACCGCCCTGTGCACCGCCGTGCACCCGGCCGCGGGCCTGCTGACCGAGGCGTCCCTGACACTCCTCGGCGGCCTGCTGTTCGCCGCACAGAAGAGCACGCAGCCGTCGGTCACGGCCGTCGACGGGCACGCACGCGTGGAGCACGCCTCGGCGCTGCGCATCCCCGGGGTGCGGGTCCTGATCGTGACGTTCCTGGGCATCGGTTCCGTCTTCGGCGGCATGCAGGTCTCGCTGGCCGCGTTCAGCGAGTCGATCGGCGAACCCGGCCTGAACGGTGTCCTGTACGGCGTCTTCGCCGCGGGCAACATGCTCTCCGGCCTGGTCTGCGGCGCCCTCGCCTGGAAGGTGGCCCCCCAGCGGCGCCTGATCATCGGATACGGCGCCCTCGCGCTGACGGCCTCCGGCCTGTGGGCCGCGCACTCGGTGCTCGTCCTGGCGGGCCTCGGCCTCCTGGTCGGCATGTGCATCGCGCCCGCCCTGATCACCGGCTACACCCTGGTCGAGAGCCTGGTCCCGGCCGGCGCCCGCACCGAGGCCTTCACCTGGCTGACCGGCGCGGTGGCGCTCGGCCAGGCGGCCGCCGTCACGATCGCCGGGCAGCTGGAGGACCGCTTCTGGGGCGGCGCCGGGTTCCTGGTGCCGATGGGGGGCACTCTGCTCGCCCTGGCGACTCTGCTGGCGTTGCGTTCACACCTCGTGGCGCGGCCCCGCGGCCGGACCGTCGCACGTGGCGTCGGTCACCGAGTGCCGGTGGCAGTGGACTGATCCCCGGGAATACGTCACTATGGACCATCGTTAGCACTCATTGAGTGAGAGTGCCAGGAGGAAGACAGTGCCCACCTACCAGTACCAGTGCACCGAGTGCGGCGAGGGCCTCGAGGCGGTGCAGAAGTTCACCGACGACGCTCTGACCGAGTGCCCCAACTGCCAGGGGCGCCTCAAGAAGGTGTTCTCCGCGGTCGGCATCGTCTTCAAGGGCTCCGGCTTCTACCGCAACGACAGCCGCGGCTCCTCGACGAGCAGCTCCCCGGCGTCGTCGTCCTCGAAGCCGTCGACGTCCACCTCGTCGTCGTCCGAGTCGTCCTCGTCTTCTTCCTCGTCCTCCTCGGACTCGAAGTCGTCGAGCTCGGGCTCCTCGTCCAGCAGCAGCTCCGCCGCGTAGGTCTCACTTCCGGGACCCTGCCGTCGTACGACGGCGGGGTCTTCGGCGTTTCCCGGGCCCGGCCGCCGGGGGTTTCCGGGGCCGGATACTGTGCTGGTCATGGCGAACGCAGAGATCGGTGTAATCGGCGGCTCCGGCTTCTACTCGTTCCTCGAGGACGTGACCGAGGTCCAGGTGGACACCCCCTACGGTCCGCCCAGCGATTCCCTCTTCCTCGGCGAGGTCGCCGGCCGACGGGTCGCGTTCCTGCCCCGGCACGGACGCGGCCACCATCTGCCGCCGCACCGGATCAACTACCGGGCCAATCTGTGGGCGCTCAGGTCGGTGGGGGCACGGCAGGTCCTCGGCCCGTGCGCCGTGGGCGGGCTGCGCCCCGAGTACGGCCCGGGCACGCTGCTCGTGCCGGACCAGTTGGTCGACCGTACGAAGTCCCGGGCGGGAACGTACTTCGACGGGCTGCCGCTGCCGGACGGCGGTGTGCCGAACGTGGTGCACGTGTCGCTGGCCGACCCGTACTGCCCCGTCGGGCGGGCGGCCGCACTGAAGGCGGCTCGCGGCCAGGACTGGGAGGCGGTGGACGGCGGCACGCTCGTCGTGATCGAGGGGCCGCGGTTCTCGACCCGCGCCGAGTCGGTGTGGCACCAGGCCCAGGGCTGGTCGGTGGTGGGCATGACCGGCCACCCCGAGGCGGCGCTCGCCCGTGAACTGGAGCTCTGCTACACGTCGTTGACCCTGGTCACCGATCTCGACGCGGGCGCCGAGACCGGCGAGGGCGTCTCGCACGACGAGGTGCTGCGAGTGTTCGCGGCGAACGTGGACCGGCTGCGGGGCGTGCTGTTCGACGCGGTGGCGGCGCTGCCTTCGAACGGGGAACGGGACTGCCTGTGCGTGAACGCGCTGGGCGGGATGAATCCGGGGTTCGAACTTCCCTGATCTCGGACTTCCCTGATCTCGAACTTCCCTCGCGGGGACGGAAGTTCTCGTTCGGGTGAGGGAGTTTTCCACAACCGGTCGGTAGTCCACCGGCCTCGGCGGGATCCGGCGCGAAGCCTCATCGTGGCAGCGCAAGCCGATGTCTCGTCGCTGGTGGTGGTCCTCATGTCCTTCGCTCCGTCCCCCTCTCCCCTCGTTCCCCTCCCGCTGGGTACCGACGCTCCCCCGACCTGCGAGGTCCCGCATTTCGCGCCGGTGCGGGTGCGCGGCGGGCGCCGGCAGCTACGACGGTTCGTACGGCACCGCGGGCGGGCCCTGGCCCTCGGTCTGGCCGTCACCGCGGCCGCGCTGGTGGCGGCGGGCCCGCGGGGCGACGACGGGGCGCGGGGGCATCCGGCAACCGACCAGGTACGCGAGCGCCGTGCCGTGGAGACGGTGTCGGCGCCGGTGCGGATCGCCGACGGTGCGACGGTCCGGCTGCTGCGCCCCGGGGACCGGGTCGACGTCATCGCCGCCGAGGAGTCGGCGCTGGGCGGGGATGCCCGGGTGGTCGCGCGCGGGGCGCGGGTGACGAAGGTGCCGGAGCCGCTGGACGGTGTGACCGAGGGCGGGGCACTGGTCGTGCTCTCGGTGCCGCGGTCGACGGCGGCACGCCTCGCGGGCGCGAGTGCGACGGCACGGCTGGCGGTGACGCTGTGTTGAGCTGTGCGACCCGTCCGTTGCGGGAGTCTCGGTCAAGGGCCGCTTTCGAGCTACCCAATTGGACAGGGTCACCTCGCGTTGACGTAGGTTGCGGAGCTGTTTGTTCCACAACCTGTGCGTGCGAGAAGAGGCATCTAGGTGAGCGAGAAGAAGCCGAGCGTCCTGGAGGGCTTCAAGGCCTTTCTGATGCGCGGGAACGTCGTCGATCTGGCTGTCGCGGTGGTCATCGGCGCAGCCTTCACCAACATCGTCAACTCGGTGGTGAAGGGGATCATCAACCCGCTGGTCGGAGCGATCGGCACCAAGAACCTCGACAGTTACAGCTCGTGTCTCGAGGCCCCGTGCAAGGTCGCGGCGGACGGCAGCGTGCTGAGCGGCATCCCGATCAGGTGGGGCTCCGTGCTCGGCGCCACGCTCAGCTTCGTGATCACCGCGGCCGTCGTCTACTTCCTGATGGTCCTGCCGATGTCGAAGTACCTGGCTCGGATGGAGGCCCGCCGCAAGGCGAAGGAGGGCACGCACGAGGTCATCGAGGTGACCGAACTGGAGGTCCTCAAGGAGATCCGCGACGCCCTGGTCGCGCAGCGGGGCTCGGGCCACGACGGGCGCTAGCGAGGTGGGCCGGACGCCTCACTCAGAGGTGGTGGGGCGGCTTCTCGTCGAGGAAGCGCTTCAGGTCGGCCGCGCTGTCGGTGCGCGGCCGGTCGCCCCAGCCCCGGTCGGTGTCGTCCGGGGACTGCTGGTCCAGCGGATCGTCGAAGACCAGCGCGGGCTTCGGCGCGGAGGGCGCGGGGTCGGGGGCGGTACTCACAGGTCCAGGGTACGGCAGCGGTCCCGACCGCTCGTATGACGCGGATCCCGCTCCCGGGCGGCTTGTGAACGGGTGCAAGGGAATTTCCGGCCGGTATCTGCTGTGCTTGGGCCATGACGTCCAGTCCGACGCGCAGTCCACTGCGCAGACTCACCGCCCGCGGCCGGGACGAGGCCCACAGGGTCGCCTCGCCCCTGGAGCTCTTCTTCGACCTGTGCTTCGTCGTGGCCATCGCCCAGGCGGGCGTGGGCCTCGTGCACGCCATCGCCGAGGGCCACGCCGGCGAGGGGATCCTCAACTACGCGATGGTCTTCTTCGCCATCTGGTGGGCGTGGATGAACTTCACGTGGTTCGCCTCGGCGTACGACAACGACGACGCGCTCTACCGGGTCGTCACCCTGGTACAGATCGCCGGTGTCCTGGTGCTGGCGGCCGGGGTGTCCCGGGCGTTCGAGGACCACGAGTTCCTGGCCGTGTTGCTGGGCTATGTGATCATGCGGCTGGCGCTGATCACGCAGTGGCTGCGGGTGGCGCGTTCGAGCGAGGGCCCGGAGCGGACCATGGCCCTGCGGTACGCGTTCGGCGTGCTGCTGTGCCAGGTCGGCTGGCTGGGGCTGGTGGTGCTGCCAGAGGGCGGCCGGGCCTGGGTCTTCCTGGTGATGGCGGTGCTGGAGATGTGTGTGCCGCCCTTCGCCGAGAGGGACCATCCGACGTCGTGGCATCCGCACCACATCGCGGAACGGTACGGGCTGTTCACGATCATCGTGCTCGGCGAGACGATCGCCGCCGCCACGGTCGCCGTGAAGTCAGGCATCGACGAGAACGACGCGCTGGACGAGCTGCTGCCGATCGCCATGGGCGGACTGCTGATCATCTTCGCCGCCTGGTGGATCTACTTCGTGGTGCCCATCCACGGCCATCTGCGCTCCAACAAGCAGGCGTTCCTGTGGGGATACGGCCACTACCTGGTGTTCGCCTCGGCCGCCGCGATCGGGGCGGGCCTGGAGGTGGCGGTGGAACAGACCGTCGGCAAGGCACACATCTCGACACTGGCCGCGTCGGCCGCGGTGACCCTGCCGACCGCCCTCTATCTGCTGACCGTCTGGGCCCTGCACTCGCGGTATTTCAAGGTGGGCATCGCGCAGCAACTGGTGTTGCCGGTCACGGCGTTGCTGGTGATCTGCTGCACCTTCCTGGGCGACTGGGCGGTGCTTGCTGCGGGCATCGTGGCGACGCTGGCGGTGGTGACCGGGACGACGTTGACCGCACGTATGGCGGCCAGGGAGCGCGGGGAGCCGGTTGGGGCTGCGTGACCTGGTCCGGCCCGGGCCACCTCGGTCGGCTGGGCCGCGAGGGGTTCGGACCGCCGGTTCTGAGGAGTGCGGCGGGGCTGGACGAGACTGGTTCCATGACAGTTGACGCTCTGACGGATGTCGCCGGGGTGCGCGTGGGGCACGCGACGCGCACCGGCGACGGTTGGCTCACCGGCACCACCGTCGTGCTCGCCCCGGAGGGCGGAGCCGTCGCCGCGGTGGACGTACGCGGTGGAGGTCCCGGCACCAAGGAGACCGACGCGCTCGATCCGCGCAACCTGGTGCAGAAGGTCGAGGCGATCGTGCTGACCGGGGGCAGCGCGTACGGGCTCGACGCGGCCTCCGGGGTGATGGCCTGGCTGGAGGAGCGGGGGCGGGGGGTGCGGGTGGGGCCGGATCCCTCGCATGTGGTGCCGGTCGTGCCTGCCGCGTGCGTCTTCGACCTGGGGCGGGGCGGTGACTTCCGGGCCCGGCCGGACGCGGCGACCGGGCGGGCCGCCGTCGAGGCCGCCGCGGCGAGTGCGTTCGGTGCGCAGGTGCCGGAGGGATGTGTGGGGGCGGGGACGGGGGCCGCGGTCGGGGCGATGAAGGGCGGGGTGGGGACGGCGAGCGTCGTCCTCCCCTCGGGGATCACCGTGGCGGCGTTGGTGGTGGCCAACGCGGTGGGGGCGGTGTCCGATCCGGAGACGGGAGTGCTGTACGGGGAGTTGTTCGACGGGCGGGTGCGGTATCCGGAGGAGGGGGTGCATGACGCCGCGCGCCGGCGGCTCGCCGAGACCGCGGCGAGGAGTGCGCCGCCGCCGCTGAACACCACGCTCGCGGTGGTGGCCACCGACGCGGACCTGTCGAAGGCGCAGGCCCAGAAGGTGGCCGGGACCGCGCACGACGGCATCGCGCGAGCCGTGCGGCCGGTGCACCTGCTGCATGACGGCGACACGGTGTTCGCCCTCGCCACGGGGATGCGCCCCCTCGACCCCGGGGATCCGCTCGCGCTCAACCCCGTGCTCGCCGCGGGGGCGGATGTGGTGACACGGGCGATCGTGCGGGCCGTGCGGGCGGCGGAGTCGGTGGAGGGGGTGGGTGGAGTGTGGCCGGCCTACCGGGAGCTGTACGAGGCGTGATGCCTCCGGCGGTTGGGCGGGGGTGCCTGCGGCGCCTGTGCGGCTGGGTGGGGGCGGGCGTTCTGCGTGCGGCTGGGTGGGGGCGGGCGTTCTGCGTGCGGCTGGGTGGGGGCGGGCGTTCTGCGCAGTTCCCCGCGCCCCTGAGTGCCTGCGGCGGCCCGTGCCGGTTCGGTGGGGGCTGGTGTAGCGCGTGCGGGTGTGTTGGGGGTCGGGGCCGTACGCGGCCAACGGCCCGTCGTAGCGCGCGGTGCGGCCAACGGTCCGTCGCGGCGAGGGGTGACTGCACTCCCCAGGGGCGCGGGGAACGGCGCGACCGGCCCCCACCGGCCTGCACACGCCCGACGACCCCTACCCGGCACCCCCATAGGCGCCCAGGCCAACCTCAAGCGCACCCCAGCATTCCGTCCGGGTTCTGTCACGGCATGGCATTCGTCGCGTTGTCAGGGAACCCGGGCGGGGACCGGGTCCCTCTTTCTTCACGGAGTGGAGCGGACAGCGCACATCACAAGAATCTGGAGCATCTCGTGACAACGCCGGACATAGCAGCGCGGCGCGCACTGGGGGCCTGTGCCGTCCTGATGGTCGGCGCCCTCACCCTTACAGCGTGCGGAGGCGGCTCCGACGCCAAGAGCGAAGGCAAGGGCGGCAAGGACCCCGCGAAGACCTCCGCGGCGGATATCGCCATCTCCGCCAAGAACGGTTCGACGGGCGCGTCGATCAACTCGACCGGCGTGAAGGTCAGTGACGGCACGCTGACCGGCGTGAAGATGACGGTGGCGGGCACGGGGCAGGACGTGCCGGGGTCGTTGGCCGCGGGCGGAAAGAGCTGGAAGCCCACGGAGCAGTTGGAGCGCGGGACGAAGTACCAGATCGCCGCCACGGCGAAGGACTCGGACGGCAAGTCCGTGACCGAGAAGTCCGTCTTCACGACCGTCTCCAAGGCGAACAGCTTCATCGGGACGTACACGCCGGACAACGGGACGACGGTCGGCGTGGGGATGCCGGTGTCGTTCAGCTTCGACAAGGCGATCAGCGACAAGAAGGCCGTGCAGTCGCACATCACGGTGACGTCCAGCAGCGGGCAGCAGGTGGTCGGGCACTGGTTCGGGACGCAGCGCCTCGACTTCCGGCCCGAGGAGTACTGGAAGGCCGGCTCCAAGGTCACGATGAAGATCGACCTGGACGGGGTCAAGGGCGCCAACGGCGTCACCGGTGTGCAGGAGAAGACCGTCAGCTTCACGATCGGGCGCTCCCAGGTTTCCACGGTGGACGCCGACACGCAGACCATGAAGGTCGTACGGGACGGGCAGACCATCAAGTCGGTGCCGATCTCGACGGGCAGCCCGGAGTTCACCACGTACAACGGGCAGATGGTGATCTCCGAGAAGTACAAGAAGATCCGCATGGACAGCCGGACGGTCGCCCTGGCCAACGCGTACGACATCCCCGATGTCCCGGACGCGATGCGGCTGACGCAGTCCGGGACCTTCATCCACGGCAACTACTGGTACAACAAGGGCAATCCGCCGTTCGGGCGCCAGGGCACCAGTCATGGCTGCGTCGGGCTGCAGGACGTGAAGGGCGGCCAGGGGGACACTCCGGCGAAGTGGTTCTTCGACAGCTCACTGATCGGGGACGTGGTGATCGTGAAGAACTCCCCCGACAAGACGGTGGCGCCCGACAACGGGCTGAACGGCTGGAACCTGTCGTGGAACGAGTGGGTCGCGGGGAGCGCCGTCAGCACCTCCTGATCATGGCAAAGCCCTTCTGACCGGGGCTTTTTGACGGATCTTCGGGCCGCGTGGGAACTTCCCGCGCGGCCCGGGCGTTTTCCGGGCGTACGTTTTCTCGGTTCCCGGACATGATGTCCGACCGAGGGGCTACGGTATGCACCCACAAGGTGACATGCAGCAACGCCGGGAGAAACCTTGAGCGTTCCGTACGAGACGGCAGCGTACGAACAACCCGAGTCGCCCGAGTCTCCGGAGGAGCACCTCGCGCGGCTCCTGGGTCGTGCCCTGAACTCCTTCGAGCTGCCCGACGAGACGATTCGGCGACTGGACTGCGCGCTGGCGCACGACAGTTCGCTGCACTCCGCGCACCACAGCGCGGGGCTGCACCGTGAGACGTACCGGCACACGTGGCTGCTCGCCGACGGTTCGGCGCTCACTCTGTGGGAGCTCGTCCACAACACCGCGCGGGACAGCGTTCCGCAGCACGAGGTGTACGTCGACGAGGAGGAGGTGCGTGCGGCGACCGCGCGGCTGCCGTTACCGCCGGACACCCCGGACTTCGAGCTGCCGGTGACGGTGCAGCTCGCAGCCGTGCAGACACCGCGGCACGCATACGCCCCGGACGACTCGGCGGACCACGCGCGCCGGCTGCTGCGCCGCGCGGAGAACGCGGACCGGCCGGGGCCGGAGACGGCCGCGCTGCTGACCGAGGCGTTCGCGCACCAGATCACGCAGGCGTTCGGGCGCCCGAGCCGGGCGGGGCGCGCCGGACTGGGCTTCTCGCTGTACGAGCACGCGTTCCTGCTGCGCGACGGCGCGGAGATCTCCCTGTGGGAGGTCGAGCACACGGCGACGCCCGACGGGCGGCACATGTGCGAGGTGTACGTCACCGAGGACGCGGCCCGCGACGCCATGGAGCGGCGCGCGGCTCAGGTCTCCTGAAGGGCTCACGCCCCCGCACGAGCGCCCACGTACAAATCCCCGTAGGCCCCGCTCCGGCGCCCGGGTCAGCGGCCGCCGCTGAGCTGTCGTACCAGACCCGCGAACGCGTCCTCCTCCGCCGGGGTCAGCTCGACGGACTCGCGGCCGGGGCCGGTCTGTCGCTGGTGGGGCAGGGCGGGCAGGCCATGGCCGGAGCGCCACAGCGCGGCCTCTCGGCGGCCGCGGCGCAGCATGACGGCCAGCCCGATCACCCAGGCGACGGCCACCAGGACGAGAAGGGTCATACCAAGCAACTGGTAGACGGACACATGCTCAGGCATGCGTTCCAGTAGACACCACGGCCCGGGACGATGGTCCCGGACCGTGACGTATCTCGCAGGTGCCGTGAACAACTCACAGCCGCCCCAAAGGGGCAGGGGTTACGCGGCGACCGGCTGCTTCTGCTCGGCCGTCGGGGCGCCGGCGGCCTCCGTCGCCGCGGTGGCCGCTGTCCCCGCGGCCGGCTTGCGCATGCTCTTCAGGACGACCACCAGACCGGTCGTGACGCACACGCCCGCCGCGATGGCGATCAGGTAGAGGAACGGGCTGCCGATCAGCGGGACCACGAAGATGCCGCCGTGCGGGGCGCGCAGGGTGGCTCCGAAAGCCATCGACAGGGCGCCGGTGACCGCTCCGCCCGCCATGGAGGCGGGGATGACGCGCAGCGGGTCGGCCGCGGCGAACGGGATCGCGCCCTCGGAGATGAAGGAGGCGCCCAGGACCCAGGCCGCCTTGCCGTTCTCGCGCTCGGTCTGGGTGAAGAGCTTCTTGCGGACGTTCGTTGCCAGCGCCATGCCCAGCGGCGGGACCATGCCCGCGGCCATCACGGCGGCCATGACCTTCATCGCGGAGTCGCTCGGGTCCTGCACGGCGATGCCGGCGGTGGCGAAGGCGTACGCGACCTTGTTGACCGGGCCGCCGAGGTCGAAGCACATCATCAGGCCGAGGAGCACGCCGAGCAGGATGGCGTTGGAGCCGGAGAGGCCGTTGAGCCAGTCCGTCATGCCCTTCTGGGCCTCGGCGATGGGCTTGCCGACCACCACGAACATCAGGAAGCCGACGATCAGCGAGGAGATCAGCGGGATCACCACCACCGGCATGATGCCGCGCAGCACCGGTGGGATCTTGATCCGCTGGATCGCGAGGACCACACCACCCGCCAGCAGACCGGCGACCAGGCCGCCCAGGAAGCCGGCGGCGATCTGCGAGGAGATCATTCCGCCGACGAAGCCGGGGACGAGACCGGGGCGGTCCGCCATGCCGTACGCGATGTATCCGGCGAGGACCGGGATGAGGAAGCCGAAGGCGACCCCGCCGATCTGGAACAGCAGGGCGCCCCAGCTGTCGATCTCGGTCCAGGAGAAGTGCTTCATGACCGAGGGCGCGTCGGCGATCTTCCAGCCGCCGATCGCGAAGCCGAGAGCGATCAGCAGACCGCCCGCGGCGACGAAGGGGACCATGTAACTGACGCCGGTCATCAGCCACTTGCGGAGCTTGGTGCCGTAGCTGTCGCCGGACTCGCCGGCCCGCTCGACCGGCGTGGAGCCGGGTCGGCCCGCCGCGCTGACCTCGCCGCGCTCGGCCTTCCCGCGGACCTCGGTGATGAGTTCGGCCGGGCGGTTGATGCCCGCTTTCACACCGACGTCGACGGTGGGCTTGCCGGCGAAGCGGTCCTTGTCGCGTACGGGGACGTCGTGCGCGAAGATCACGCCGTCCGCGTCCGCGATGACCGCCGGGTCGAGCCGGGTGAAGCCGGCCGAGCCCTGCGTCTCGACGACGAGTTCGACGCCCGCCTCGCGGCCGGCGTTCTCCAGCGACTCGGCCGCCATGTAGGTGTGGGCGATGCCGGTCGGGCAGGACGTGACGGCGACGATCCGGAAGGGGCGCGTGTCCCGCGCCGGCTCGGCTGCCGTAGTGGCCGTTGCGGCATCGGCGGAGGCCGCCGCCGATGCCGCAACGGAGTCTTCACCGGCACCCGCGGGGGCCTCGGTGGCCGCCTCCGCCGGTGCCTCGTCCCCGCGGATCAGCGCCGCGGCGCTCTCCGCGTTCCCCGCCGACCGCAGGGCGTCCGTGAACTCGGCGTTCATGAGCTGGCGCGCGAGCGAGGACAGGATGGTCAGGTGGGCGTCGTCCGCGCCGGCCGGTGCGGCGATCAGGAAGATCAGGTCGGCGGGACCGTCCGCCGCGCCGAAGTCGATGCCGGCCGAGCTGCGCCCGAAGGCGAGCGTCGGCTCGGTGACGTGTTCGCTGCGGCAGTGCGGGATGCCGATGCCGCCGTCGAGGCCGGTGGGCATCTGTGCCTCGCGGGCGGCCACGTCGGCGAGGAAGCCCTCCAGGTCGGTCACCCGGCCCAGGGCGACCATGCGCTCGGCGAGGGCACGCGCCGCGGCTTCCTTGGTGTCGGCGGACAGGTCGAGATCGACCAGGTCCGCGGTGATCATGTCGCTCATCGCGGGCTCCTTCGCACGCGTATCGCCCGGGGAGTGGGGTGGGCGGTGGGGAGGGGGACGGGGGTGCAGCGGTGTGGGGGTTCGGGGGTGGTGAGAAACACCACCGTGGTGGAAAGCATCGGGCGGGTCACGACACCGGCTCCTTCAGCACGCGGTCCATCGGCACCTCGGCCGTGACCGTCACCGCGGCCGGGTCCAGGTCGTCCGGCGTCGGCATCTCGCTGCCGGGCAGCTGGACGGCCGCCGCCCCGTGCGCGACCGCGGAGGCGAGGGCCTCGGGGCCGCTGCCGCCTGCGATCAGGAAGCCGGCCAGCGACGAGTCGCCGGCGCCGACATTGCTGCGTACGACCTCCACGTGCGCGCTGCCGAACCAGGCGCCCGAGCCGTCCACGAGCAGCTGCCCGTCGGCGCCCAGGCTGGCGAGCACGGCGCGCGCGCCCATCTCCCGCAGTTCCTCGGCCGCCTTCACGGCGTCGCCCACCGTGGCGAGGGGGCGCCCGACGGCCTCCGCGAGCTCCTCGGCGTTCGGCTTCACGACGTCGGGCCGTTCGCGCAGCGCCTCAAGGAGCGCGCGTCCCGAGGTGTCCAGCGCGATCCGCGCACCACCGGCGTGCGCCCGTGCGACCACCTCGGCGTACCACGACGGCGCGAGCCCCCGGGGCAGGCTTCCACAGCACGCGATCCACGAGGCGTCGCGCGACTGCTCGCGCACGGTCTCCAGCAAGAGCTCCTGCTCGGCGGCGGACAACTCCGGACCCGGCGCGTTGATCTTCGTGAGCACCCCGTCCGACTCGGCGAGCGCGATGTTCGAGCGGGTGGCGCCCGCGACCGGCACCGGCGCGACCTCGATGCCCTGCGCGTCGAGCAGGTCGGCGACGAGCGCCCCCGGCGCTCCACCCAGGGGCAGGACGGCGACCGTGCGCTGCCCGGCGGCCGTGACGGCGCGTGAGACGTTGACGCCCTTGCCGCCGGGGTCCATGCGTTCACCGGTGGCGCGGATGACCTCGCCGCGCTCCAGGGACGGGACCTCGTACGTACGGTCCAGGGACGGGTTCGGGGTGACGGTGAGGATCATGCGCGCACTACTTCCGTGCCGCCGCGCTCGATCACGGCGGCGTCCTCGGGGCTCAGCCCGCTGTCGGTGATCAGCAGGTCCACATCGCTCAGGTCGCCGAAGCGGGCGAAGTGCTCCTGGCCGTGCTTGGCCGAGTCGGCGAGCAGGACCACCCGGCGGGCGGCGGCGATCGCCGCGCGCTTGACCGCGGCCTCGGCGAGGTCGGGGGTGGTGAGACCGTGATCGGCGGAGAAGCCGTTGGCCGCCACGAAGAGGACATCGGCCCGGATCTCGCCGTACGCCCGCAGCGCCCACGCGTCGACCGCGGCGCGCGTACGGTGCCGTACGCGCCCCCCGACGAGGTGGAGCTGGATGCCGGGGTGGTCCGCGAGGCGGGCCGCGATCGGCAGGCTGTGGGTGACGACGGTGAGCGAGGCCTCCAGCGGGACGGCGGCGGCCAGGCGGGCGACGGTCGTACCGGCGTCGAGGATCAGGGTGCCCTCGGTCGGCAGTTCCGCGAGGGCCGCCTTGGCGATGTGGTCCTTCTCGTCGGCCGCGGTGGTCTCGCGCTCGGCGAGGTCCGGCTCGAAGTCGAGGCGCCCTGCCGGAATGGCCCCGCCGTGCACCCGGCGCAGCAGCCCCGCACGGTCGAGGGCCTTCAGGTCCCGGCGGATCGTCTCGGCCGTGACCTGGAACTCCTCGGCCAGTGAGACGACGTCGACCCGCCCGCCGTCACGAGCGAGCCGGAGGATCTCCTGCTGACGCTCCGGTGCGTACATGTCCGTTCGCCTCCGATCCATGCCCGAACGTGTGGTTTCAGACGGAGGCTACGCCTACATTTCTGGAAAGTAAACAGGTTCGGGCACGATCCGGGCATGAACGGACTTCCGGTTCTGTCCGCGCGGGACGGAAGACG
Source organism: Streptomyces sp. SAI-127 (assembly GCF_029894425.1). Lineage (NCBI taxonomy): Bacteria > Bacillati > Actinomycetota > Actinomycetes > Kitasatosporales > Streptomycetaceae > Streptomyces > Streptomyces sp. SAI-127. The sequence goes on along the minus strand of NZ_JARXYJ010000001.1, from coordinate 5,929,670 downwards.
ACGTCAGAAGGGCCCGGCACCTGACGACAGGTACCGGGCCCCACACCGAGCGACCCCTACACGAGCTCGGGCGCCTTCTCCTCCACCACGTCAAGCTCCGCCCCGGCGTCGGCCCCCTCCACGTGCTGCGCGGGCCGCTTCGGCAGCGCGAACATCAGCAGGAAGATCACGCCCATCACCGCCGCGACCCATCCGAGCGCGTGCTGGAAGGCGTCCACGAAGGCCGGGCCCACCTGAACGGGTCGCAGGTCGTCGCCGATGACGCCGAAGAACACCACGGACACCAGCCCGAGTCCGAGCGCGTTGCCCATCTGCTGCACGGTGTTGATGAGCCCCGACGCCGAACCGGCGTGCTCGCGCGGCACCTCCGAGAGCACCGCGTCCGTCAGCGGCGCGACGATCAGACCCATGCCGACACCCATCACGACCAGCGGCAACGCCATCTGCCATGAGCTGATCGCCATGCCGTACCGCTCGGCCTCCCAGAGGTAGAGCAGCACACCCACCGCCATCAGCAGCGCACCGGCCTGGAGCACGTTGCGCCCGAAGCGCGGGACGAGCTTCTGCACCGACAGACCCGCCGCCACGGAGACGGCGATCGAGAACGGCACCCCCGTCAGCCCCGCACGCAGCGGGCTCCAGCCCAGCCCGGTCTGCATGTACAGCGTCCACACCAGGAAGAAGATGCCGAGCCCGACCCCGAACACGGTCTGCACCGCGATGCCGGCCGCGAAGCTCTTCACCTTGAACAGCGACAGCTCGACCAGCGGCGACCCGTCCCGGGCGCCCTTCCGCTTCTCGTACGCCACCAGCGCGGCGAAGACGAGGGGCGCGGCGGCCATCGACACGTACCCCCACAGCGGCCAGCCCAGTTCCTCGCCGCGGGTCAGCGGGTAGAGCAGCAGCAACAACCCCACCACCACGAGTCCGACGCCCACCAGGTCCAGCTTCAGTGCCCGCGGAGCCTTGGACTCGGTGATGAAACGGCTGCCGAGCACGAGCCCGACGATCCCGACCGGCAGGTTGATGAGGAAGATCGGCCGCCACTCGAGCCCGAACAGGTTCCATTCGGTCAGCAGCGCGCCGAGCAGTGGACCGGAGACGGCCCCGAGCCCCACGATCGCGCCGAAGAGTCCGAACACCTTCCCCCGCTCGTGCGCCGGAAAGGTCGCGTGCACGATCGACAGGACCTGCGGCACCATCATCGCCGCCATGCCGCCCTGCAGGATCCGGGCCGCGACCAGCATCTCCGGGTTCGCGGCGAACCCGCACAGCGCCGACGCGAGCGTGAACCCGCCGATGCCGACGAGGAACAGCCGCTTGCGCCCGTGGATGTCACCGAGCCGCCCGCCCGTGATCAGTCCCGCGGCGAAGGCGAGGGCATAGCCGGCGGTGATCCACTGGATCTGGCTGACGGAGGCACCGGCGTCCTGCCGGATGGACGGGATGGCGATGTTGACGATGGTGACGTCGACGAGGTCCATGAAGGCCGCGGTCATCACGATGGCGAGGGCGAACCAGCGACGCCGGTCGCCCGTGGCGGGAGGCGCGTCGAGGGTGCCCGAAAGGGTGGTCCCGGTGGAGGTCATGCCTTGAAACTACGACCCCATTAGGTCAGATCATGTCCTAGTTCTACGGCATCCTCGAACTCATGACGACGGACACCCCGGCACGGCTCCTGACGCTCCTCTCCCTCCTCCAGACGCCCCGTGAATGGCCCGGCGGTGAGCTCGCCGACCGCCTCGGGGTCTCCCGCCGCACGGTCCGACGGGACATCGACCGCCTCCGCGAGCTGGGCTATCCCGTCCAGGCGACGAAGGGCTCCGACGGCGGCTACCGGCTCGTCGCGGGCAAGGCCATGCCCCCGCTCGTCCTCGACGACGAGGAGGCGGTGGCCATCGCGGTCGGGCTGCGGGCGGGGGCGGGGCACGCGGTCGAGGGGATGGACGAGGCGTCCGTACGGGCGCTGGCGAAACTGGAACAGGTCCTGCCGTCCCGCCTGCGGCACCGCGTGTCCACCCTCCAGGCCGCGACGACTCCGCTGACCAGCGGGGACGGGGCGAGCATCGCGACCGAGACCCTGACGGTGATGGCGTCCACGGTGGCCGGGCACGAGCGGCTGCGGTTCGCCTACCGGGCGAAGGACGGGGCGGAGTCCCGACGCGTCGTGGAGCCGTACCGTCTGGTCTCCACCGGGCGACGGTGGTACCTCGTCGCCTACGACCTCGACCGCGGCGACTGGCGGACCTTCCGGGTCGACCGGGTGAACGATCCCTTCGCCACGGGGGCGCGGTTCGCACCGCGGGAGTTGCCGACGGGGAGTGCGGCGGAGTACCTGCGGCAGTCGATGTACCGCCGTCAGGAGACGTACGAGATCGCCGTGACGTTCGAGGCGGATGTGACGGTGGTGGGGGCCCGGCTGCCGGCGTGGATGGGGGTGCCGGAGCCTCTCGGGGAGGGGCGGTGCCGGTTGCGGGCGACTGTGGGGGACGCGGTGGAGTGGATGGCGGTGCGGTTGGCGATGACGGGGGTGGAGTTCCGTGTGGAGGAACCGGCGGAACTGGTCTCTGCGGTACGGGAGTTGGGTGAACGGTTGGTCCGGGCGGGTCGCGTGCGCGGGGCTTGAGCCGGGCGCCTAGGGTGCTGCAGTCACCCGCACCACGAACGGACCGATCCTCACCCTCTCGCACCACGACGGACCTGCTCACAACCGGCGCACCATGCCGATGTGACAGAATCTGCCGTCCGGTGGGTCACCCCGTGGTTCAGGTACGGGGTGACCCACCGTTCGGTTTTGCGGGGGCGCAAAAAGAGCCGGACCCCGGCGCCCGGGGGGAGGGGCGCCGAAGTCCGGCTCGGGGAGAGTCCCGGCGCCGGGGGGGGATTGCGTCGGGACTTGGTTCAGGAGGGTCCGAAGGCTCCGGAGGGGTGACCTCCGGGACCCGAACACCTGGACCCTGAAGTCTTGTTCCCAGGGTCCGCCAGGTTGAAGCGGCCTAGTACAGCCATGTTTACGCGGTCTTTCGCCACCCGGCGTACGCGGGCAGACCCGCCTACGCCGCCGCGTCGAACCCGGTGTCCCGCGCCAGCTTCTTCAGCTCCAGCAGGGCGTGCTTCTCGATCTGCCGGATCCGCTCGCGGGTGAGCCCGTGCTCCTTGCCGACCTCGGTCAGCGTGCGCTCGCGCCCGTCATCGATGCCGTACCGCATCTTGATGATGGAAGCGGTGCGCTGGTCGAGGCGGCCGATGAGGTCGTCCAGTTCCTCGCTGCGCAGCAACGTCAGCACCGACTGCTCCGGCGAGACCGCCGAGGTGTCCTCCAGCAGGTCACCGAACTGGGTGTCGCCGTCGTCGTCCACCGACATGTTCAGCGAGACCGGGTCGCGGGCCCAGTCCAGGACGTCGATCACGCGCTCCGCGTTGGAACCGAGCTCCGCGGCGATCTCCGCGGGCTCCGGGTCGCGGCCGTGCTCGCGGTTGAACTCGCGCTGCACACGGCGGATGCGGCCCAGTTCCTCCACGAGGTGGACGGGCAGCCGGATGGTGCGGGACTGGTCGGCGATGGAGCGGGTGATGGCCTGACGGATCCACCAGGTCGCGTACGTCGAGAACTTGAAGCCCTTGCGGTAGTCGAACTTCTCGACCGCGCGCACCAGGCCGGCGTTGCCCTCCTGGATCAGGTCGAGCAGGGGCAGACCGCTGCGGGGGTAGCGGCGGGCCACGGCCACGACCAGGCGGAGGTTGGAACGGATGAACACGTCCTTGGCGCGCTCACCCTCCTCCACCAGGGCCTCCAGCTCCTCGCGGGTGGCGTCCGCCTTGGCTTCCTCGTACCCGTCGAGGACCTGTCGGGCGAACACACCCGCCTCGATGATCTGGGACAGCTCGACTTCCTTGGCGGCGTCGAGCAGCGGCGTACGCGCGATCTCGTCGAGGTACATGCCGACCAGGTCGCGGTCGGCGATCTCGCCGCCATGGACGCGAACACTGCGCGCCGCGTCGGTCGACCCGCCGGTGGCGGACTTACGACGGGCGACGGCACGGGTTGCCATGCGTGCTCCCTTGCGATGTTTGGGTCAGCGGGTGGTCCTTCGGACGCTGGGTCCCGGCTCCGGTTGCTTCCGGACTCTCCTCGGGTGCCCTGCATCCGATGGAAACAACGACTGGAAACCGGACAGAATTCCCAAGGCGTGCCGCTATTTTTCTGATCTTGCAGTACCCTGTCCGGCCACACGAGGAGGCGTGATGTCGTCGCAACCTACAGAGGTGCAGGTCAGGCCGGGAGCCGAAAGCGACCTCAAGGCCCTCACCGACATCTACAACCACTACGTTCGTGAGACGCCCATCACATTCGACACCGTCGTCTTCGCTCCGGAAGAGCGCCGCCCTTGGCTGCTCTCCCACCCTGAAGACGGCCCGTACCGCCTGAAGGTTGCCACCGACACGGACCCGACAGGAACCTCACAGCGGATCCTCGGGTACGCCACATCCAGCCCCTTCCGTGCCAAGCCCGCGTACGCGACCTCCGTGGAGGTCACCGTCTACCTCGCCCCGGACGCGGGCGGCCGGGGCATCGGCACCCTCCTCTACAAGGCCCTCTTCGAGGCCCTGGCCGACGAGGACCTGCATCGCGCCTACGCGGGCATCGCACAACCCAACGAAGCGTCCACGCGGCTGCATGAACGCTTCGGCTTCCGGCACGTCGGCACCTACCGGGAAGTGGGCAGGAAATTCGGCCGCTACTGGGACGTGGCCTGGTACGAAAAGGCCCTCCAGACCCCGCGAGAGGACGTCAGCCGAACTGCACCGACCGCTTCGCCATCCCGAACCAGAACCCGTCGATGACGGACTTCTGCGCGTCCAGCTCGCCGCTCACGTCCGCCGCGCCCATCGTCACGAACAGCGGCGCGAAGTGCTCGGTGCGCGGATGGGCGTAGCGCCCGGCCGGAGCCTTGTTGAGGAAGTCCAGCAGGGAGTCCACGTCCCGCGTCTCCAGCGCCCGCCTGCCCCAGTCGTCGAACTCCGAGGACCAGGTGGGCACTCCGGAGCCGACGTGACGCAGGGCGGCGAGGTTGTGGGTGAAGAAGCCGGAACCGACGATCAGGACGCCCTCGTCGCGCAGCGGGGCGAGCTTGCGGCCGATCTCCATGAGCCTGACCGGGTCGAGGGTCGGCATGGAGATCTGCAGGACGGGGATGTCGGCCTCGGGGAACATCTCGACGAGGGGGACGTACGCGCCGTGGTCCAGTCCGCGGTCCGGGATGTCCTGCACGGGGATGCCGGGGGCGCGCAGCAACTTGCGTACGGACTCGGCGAGTTCGGGGGCGCCGGGGGCGCCGTACGTCACCTGGTAGTAGTGCTCGGGGAAGCCCCAGAAGTCGTAGACGAGCGGGACGGTCCGTACCGCGCCGAGGGCGAGGGGGGCCTCCTCCCAGTGGGCGGAGACCATGAGGATCGCCTTGGGGCGGGGCAGGTCCGCGGACCACGCGGCGAGCTCGCCGGGCCAGATCGGGTCGTCGGCGAGCGGCGGCGCGCCGTGACTCAGATAGAGGGCGGGCATGCGCTCCAGCGTGTCGGCGGACATGGCGGGGACTCCTCCGGTACTTCCGTTGCGGGTGGTGCTTCAAATTTAAAGCTTCTTGATATGACTGTACGCCTCATTTGTTTAAGCTTCAAGGAGAGAGCTCGTAGAGTGGGATACATGAACACGGCATCCGTCCCCGACGAGGAGCCCCAGTGGCTCGACGACGAAGAGCAGCGCATCTGGCGTTCCTATGTGCACGCCACGACCCTCCTCGAGGATCACCTCGACCGCCAGCTCCAGCGGGACGCCGGCATGCCGCACATCTACTACGGGCTGCTCGTGGGGCTGGCCGAGGCCCCGCACCGGCGGCTGCGGATGACCGAGCTGGCCATGAAGGCGAAGATCACCCGGTCCCGCCTCTCCCACGCGATCGCCCGTCTGGAGCGCAACGGCTGGGTGCGCCGGGAGGACTGCCCGGACGACAAGCGCGGCCAGTTCGCGGTGCTCACGGACCCGGGCCTGAAGATGCTGCAGGGCGCCGCTCCCGGCCATGTGCGGGCCGTACGCAACGCCGTCTTCGACCGGCTCACCCCGGAACAGCAGAAGTCCCTCGGCGAGATCATGCAGATCGTCGCCGAGGGACTCCAGCCGAACGAGGCGGGCGCGGATCTGCCCTGGCTCCGCTGAGCCGCTCACTCAGCAGGACCAGGGCAGTTCCTGGGGTCGTACGTACGGGGCGTCCCCTTCCCCGTACGTACGTGGTTCTCGAAGGGGTACGACCGGCCGGCCGCCGTCAGTGGGCGACGACCGGGATCGCCAGCTCCTCCTCGGCGCCCTCTCCGGACCCGGCCACGGTGGCCGTGTCCGTGCGGCCGGCGTTGACGAGGGTCACGACGATCACCGCGGCGAGCACCAGCATGCCGACGGCGAACCAGATCGCGTTGGTGTAGCCGTGCACCTGGCCCTCCAGCGTCACCAGCTGCTGCTGCGACCTGGAGGTCGCGGAGCCGATGTGGTCGGCGATGTAGGAGGTCGTGGCCGACGCGGCGATCGTGTTCAGCAGGGCCGTACCGATCGCACCGCCCACCTGCTGCGAGGTGTTGACCATCGCGGAGGCGACACCGGCGTCCCGGGGCTCGACGCCCAGGGTGGCCAGGGACATGGCCGGCATGAACGCCGTACCCATGCCGAGACCGAGCAGCAGCATCGCCGGCAGGATGATCGAGGCGTACGACGAACCGATCTCCAGCTGGGTCATGAGGAGCATGCCGACCGCGGCGACCAGGAAGCCGGGGCCCATCAGCAGCCGCGCCGGGACGCGGGTCATCAGACGGGCGCCGATCTGGGTCGAGCCGACCATCATGCCGACGATCATCGGCATGAAGGCGAAGCCGGTCTTGATCGGCGTGAAGCCCTTCACGATCTGGAGGTAGTAGGTGAGGAACAGGAAGGTGCCGAACATCGCGATGATCGCGATACCGAGCGAGAGGTAGATCCCGCCGCGGTTGCGGTCGGTGATGACGCGCAGCGGCAGCAGCGGGGCCTTGGTACGGGCCTCGGTGACGACGAACGCGATCAGCAGGACCGCGGAGGCGACGAACATGCCCACGGTCAGGGAGTCGCCCCAGCCGTTGGACTCGGCGCGGGTGAAGCCGTAGACCAGCGCGACCAGGCCCAGGGTGGACAGCAGGACGCCCGGGATGTCGAGCGGGTTGCGGTTGCGGCTGCCCTCGGGCTCACGGATGACGAAGTACGCGCCGAGCGCGGCCACGATCGCGAACGGGATGTTCACGAAGAAGGTCCAGCGCCAGTCCAGGTACTCGGTCAGCACACCGCCGAGGATGAAGCCCACGGCACCGCCACCACCGGCGATCGCGCCGTAGATGCCGAAGGCCTTGGCGCGCTCCTTGGCGTCCGTGAACATCACGGCGAGCAGGGAGAGCGCGGCGGGCGCGAGCAGCGCGCCGAAGACGCCCTGGAGGGCACGGGCGCCGAACATCATGGCGCCGCTGGTGGCCGCGCCGCCCAGTGCGGAGGCCAGCGCGAAGCCGATCAGGCCGACCACGAAGGCGTTCTTGCGGCCCCACAGGTCGGCTATGCGGCCACCGAAGAGCAGGAGACCGCCGAAGGCGAGGGCGTAGGCCGTGACGACCCACTGACGGTTGCCGTCGGAGATGCCCAGGTCGGTCTGGGCGGACGGCAGGGCGATGTTCACGATGGTCGCGTCGAGGACGACCATCAGCTGGGCGAGCGCGATGAAGACGAGCGCTTTCCAGCGGTTGGCGTCACCGGACGTGGCCGGTGCGCCGGGAGCCTTTGCGGCTGTTTCAGACATGGGGGTACCCACTCCGGTACTTCGGGACGGAAAAAAGATGTCTTGAGGGGACGGTCCGTCTTCGGTGACGGCCGGTCGAAAGTCGTGGTAAGTGACTGTTCTCGCGCTCTGAACTAATCGGTTCTCGTCGGATCAGGCCTGGCGGAGGTCCTCCATGGTCAGCGCCGCACCCGGCAGATGGGACCGGGCCGGGGCCCGCAGTCCGTCCAGGAACAGCTGAAGAGTGCGGTGCACGAACCCGTCGAGGGTGAGGCAGCCGGTGCCGGCCGGGGGCCGGGACAGCTGGGCCACGGCGACCATCAGGTCACCGACGCTCACGTCGCCGCGCAGCTGACCGGCCGCCCTGGCCCGGTCCATGAGCTGCTCGACGAGCTGCTCGATGCGTACCCGTGCGGCCACCAGGTCGGGGTGGTACTGGTCGAAGGTGCCCTGGACCATCGGGCACAGTGCGGTGATCCGCTCGTCGGCGGCGGTGTGCACGAAGCGCTCCAGCGCGCCGAAGGCGTCCCCGGTCGCCGCGAGCGCGAGCTCGGCCGCCTCCGCCGTCCGGTCCAGGACGGAGCAGACGACCTCACGGACGAGCGCGTCGCGGTCGGGGAAGTTGCGGTACACCGTGGCGTTGCCCACGCCGGCCCGGCGGGCGATCTCGTCGAGCGGCACGTCGGGGCCGAACTCGGTGAACATCTCGCTGGCGGCGGTGACGATCCGCTCGCGGTTGCGCAGGGCGTCGGCGCGGGGCCGGGGCGCCTTGCGCTGCGCGGTCGTCGTGGCGGTCACGGTGCTCTCCCCTCGGGGTCTGGTTTTGCGATCCGGGGATTCGGTCCCCGTTTCGCTCGGACACACGTCTAAACGGGGAGACGCTCCCCGGTTATTTCGGGTTGAGGAGAAAACATGTTGTGACCTGAGTCACAGGTCTGGCGGTACCCACGTTCGGTCTCCTCCAGCGCGCGTCGGCCCCTCCCCCGGCAGAGGGTGATCGAAAAGGTGCAGCCTTGTGACCAGCGGCTGCCGCGCTCCGAAGGGTGCCCGCATGCCGTGGACCAGTCGTCGCATACGCCCGCGCCGTGCCGCCGCCCTCGTGTTCGTGACCGCGCTGACCCTCGCGGTCAGCACCTCGGCCGGCACCGAGCGCCTCGCTCCGGATACCACGACCGCCGGTCCGATCGCCGTGACCCGCTCCGACGCCCACGGCGCCTGTCTGATCAGCGGCGGCCCGGCCGTCCAGATGTCCGAGGGCCTGCCCACACCCGGCGGCTACTCCCGCTCCACCGGCACCGTCCACGCCCTCACCCTGATGATCGACTTCTCCGACGCACCCGGCTCCGGGGCCGCGCTCGACCGGTTCCGGGAGTTCTTCCCGCAGACCCAGGACTGGTTCCGCACCAGTTCCTACGGCCGTCTCGACTACCGTCCCGAGGCCCCGATCACCGACTGGCTGCGCATGCCGAAGTCGTTCCAGGCCTACGGCATAGAGCGCGGCGCCCCCTTCGACCCGGGCTACCGCCGACTGGTCCAGGACCTCGTGGCCGCCGCCGATCCCCAGGTGGACTTCCGCTCCTACGACTTCCTGAACGTGCTGGTGACCCCCAACGCCGGTCCCTCCGCCCTCGACACGGTCCTGTCGGTGAGCTTCGCGGGCAACATCGACGCCCCGGTCGCCGACGGTGTCCCGGTCGCCAACGCCTCCTTCGTCTACTCCCGCCAGGACGACGGCTCCGGCTCCTACGCGCGGACCGGCTACCGGGTCCTGCCCCACGAGAACGGCCATGTATTCGGCCTGCCCGACCTCTACACCCAGGCGGGCGGGGGCGCGGTCGGCCACTGGGACATCATGAGCGAGGACTGGGGCGCCAACAACGACCTCCTCGGCTGGCACAAGTGGAAGCTGGGCTGGCTGGCCGCGACGCAGGTCAACTGCGTGACCGCGCACGGCACTTCGGAGTACACCCTGACCCCGCTGGCCCGGCCCGGACTCGGCACCAAACTCCTCTTCCTTCCCCTGGGCAGCCGCACCGGCTACGCGGTCGAACTCCGCACCCGCGAGGGCAACGACGAGACGGTGTGCCGGCCGGGGGTCCTCGTCTACAAGGTCGACGCGGACGTGGACACCGGGCGGGGCCCGGTGCGGGTGTACGACTCGCGGCGCAACAGCGGGGGGTGCACGCGGAGCCCCAACGTCCACGCGGAACTCTCGGACGCGTCGTTCGCGGTCGGCGAGGAGTTCCGGGATCCGGGCCAGGGGGTCCGGGTGCGGGTGGTGGGGGAGGACGGGGACGGCGACTACCGGGTGCGGGTCACGCGGGAGTAGGCGCGGGGCGAAGGTGCCGAGCCGGGTGGCCGTGGGCGTGCCGTGACCGGCGTTCGGATTACCGTAGGCGTCCCGCGACCGCCGTACCGGAGAACCGATGCCCGCTGACACGACCACATCCCTGCCGGTGCCGGAGTCCGCAGTGCCGGCCGAGGCGGTCGCGCCGCTGATCCGGGGGGTCGGGGTGCTGCGGGAGCTGACCGAGGCGGGCGGGACGCTGAGCCCGAGCGGTCTGGAGCGGGCGACGGGCCTCGCGCGTTCCACGGTCGACCGCATCACCTCCACGCTGGCCCGCATGGGATACGTCCGCCTGGACGGCCGGGACGCGGTGATCACCCCCCGGCTGATGGAACTCGGCAACGCCTATCTCGCCGCCCTGCGCCTGCCCGCTCTGCTGTCCGGGCGGGCCGACGCCCTCGCCGACGAACTGGACGAGTCGGTGTCGCTGGCCGTCGCCGACCGCGACGGCATCCGCTTCATCCACCAGGCCACCCGCCGCCGCGCGATGTCCCTGAGCTTCCGCATCGGTGACCTGCTCCCCGCCGAACGCACCGCCCCTGGGCCCCTGTTCGCATCCGAGTGGACCGACGCCGACTGGCGGGCCTGGCGCGAACGCCGGGCCGCGGACCCGGAGGACCGGGGCTTTCCCGCCGTACCGCCTCGGGAACTCCCCGCCGGGCAGGGGGAGTTCGAGGCGAAGGCGGCGCAGGCGGGAAGGGACGGCTGGGCGCTGGACGACCAGCTGATCGAGCCGGGGCTGGTGGCGGTCTCCGTCCCCGTACGGGACCCGCGCACGGCCCGGATCGCCTGCGTGGCGAACGTCGTGAGCCACACCAGCCGCCACACCGCGACGGACCTGCGCGAGACCCTCTTGCCGCGGCTGCGGGCGACGGTGGCGGAGATGGAACGCGAACTGGCGTCCGCCCCGGACCCGGACCCCGGCCCGCCCCCCTCGGGATCGGCCTCCTGGATCGGCGCGGCCAAGAACGAACTGGGCCGGGAGTTCATCGAGTCCCTCGCCCGCGGCCTGACGGTCCTGACGGCGTTCGGCGAGGGCAGGGCCGCGCTGACCCTGACGGACGTGGCACGGGCGACCGGCCTGGCCAGGGCGACGGCCCGCCGGGCCCTGATCACCTACGAACACCTGGGGCTGGTCCGCCAGCAGCCGGAGTCCCGGACCTTCGGCCTGACCCCCCGGGTCCTGTCCCTGGGCTTCCCGCCCCTCTCCCGTACGACCCTCCCGCGCATCGCGGCCCCGCACCTGGCCGACCTCTCGGCACGGGTGCGGGAGTCGACGGCACTGGCGGTCCTGGTGCCGCCGGGATCGGGCGAGGGGGCGGAGATCCAGTACACGGCGAGGGCCGTGTCCCCCCGGATCATGGGCGTGGACATCAGGACCGGCACCCGCCTGCCGGCCTCGGCGACCTCCCTGGGCCGGGTCCTGCTGGCCGACAGGGAGGGCCCCGCCGACCTCGACCGCGTCCGCACCCAGGGCTACGCCCTGCTCGACGAGAACTGGGAGGACGGCCTTCGTACCATCGCGGTCCCTGTCCGCGACCGTACGGGCCGGGTGGTCGCCGCCGTGAACGTGGCCCTGCACGCGGCGGGCCGCACGGCCGAGGAGTGCGTGGCGGAGATCCTCCCGGAACTGCGTCTCACGGCGACCCGCGTGGAGACCGAACTCCGCGCGGCGAGCCACTTCACCCGGGTCCCCCTCCTCTGACGCCCCCGAGGTCAGCCGCTCTTGCCCGAGGGCGGTGCGGAGGTGCCCTGGCCGGCGCGGAGCATGGCCTTGTAGAGGGGTTCGTGCCCGGGTGAGGCGGGCAGGGGGCCGCGCGCCGGGGCCTCGAGGGACTGGATGATCAGGGCGACGACGCGTCGCCAGGCGTCCGGGGCGGCGTCGCCGGTGGCGTTGACGACGCCGGCGTTGGCCATGTGGATCAGCACCAGGTCCGAGGGGTCGAAGTCCTCGCGCAGGCGGCCGGTGGCCTTGGCGCGGTCGATGAGGACCAGCATGCCCTCGTACGCCCGGTTGCGGCGCTCCTCCAGGACCTTGGCGGTCGGGAAGGTCATGGTCAGGACGTCGGCGAAGCCGTTGTCGGCGGCCTGCATCGCGCAGGCGGTCTCGATGTACCCCACGAACCCGTTCCACGGGTCGGGGTCGTCCAGGGCGGCGGTGACCACGTCGACATAGGCACCCATGCGGTCGGAGAAGACGGCGTCGACCAGTTCCTCCTTCGTGGGGAAGCGGCGGAACATCGTCGCGATCCCCACGCCCGCCTCGCGGGCCACGGAGGCCATGGAGGCGTTCAGGCCGTCGCGCGCGAACACCGTGCGGGCGGCGGCGATGATCCGCTCCCGGTTGCGCTCGGCGTCACTGCGCAGCGGCTGAGCGGCGGGGCCGTCGGGATGCTGTGCGCCAGGGGTCATGTCGGCCACCCTAGCAATCGGACTGCCCTATCCATTTTGTGCTGTGCACACCGCTGCCGGCTCGCGTCAGTCGAGCGGAACGCCTGTGTGCCTCTCCAGGAACCGGATGAGGCGCGCCTGGAACTCTTCGTCCCGGGCCGCCGGGTGCGGTGTCTGCGTCTGCCGGTGGAACCAGTAGCCGCCGGTGCTCGGCGTCACGTCGTCGTGCGTGGCGAGCCAGACCTGTGTCCGGTGCCCTTCGGTCAGATCGTCCGGTGCGCCGGCGCCGCCCATCCGTGTGGGCACCCACCCGGGGTCGACCGCGTGGCTCGTGGTCCCTTCCCACCGGGACGCGACGGCGAGCGCGAGGGTGGTGACCCACAGCTTGCTGTCGTCGTAGGACGCGGAACCTGCGGCCAGCCGTCGCAGATCGGTGGAGCCGGTGCGGTGCATGGAGCTGCTGAGGTGGACGAGCCTGGCCGGCTTGGCCATCAGGGCCGTCAGCACATAGGGCGCGACCGTGTTGACCGTGCCCGCGTCACGGGTGTTCATGGTGCCGGCGTTGTGGATGACGGTGTCGAAGCGGCCGAACGCGCCCGCCTGCCGGGCGACGTCGCGGATCTCGTCGAGATCGGAGAGGTCCCCCGTGATGACGCCCTTCCACCGGCCGGTGTCCTCCGCGCCGCCGAGCCGGGCCGGGCTCCGGACGTGGACGACGACGTCGTGCCCGTCGTCGGCCAAGGCGTCCGCCGTGTCGCGCCCGAGCCCACCGGCTGCGCCGGTCACCAGGATGAGTGCCATGTCAGGGGTGATACCCGTTGCCCGGACAGTCATTGCTCTGCCGTAGACGCCCAGTGCTTACTCACTCATCATGCGCGCCGACCGCGACTGCAGGTGCCTGCCCAGTGCCGAGGGCACCCTCGGCACCATCCGTGCGAGCGCCGATCCGGTATCGTGTGGATCGAGCGCCCTGGCGGGCGCTGCGGCGTGCGACGCGGGCTCTGCTCGCCTCTTCGCCTCAGCGGTCTGCTCCCGGTCGCTCAGGGCTTGACCGAGGAACCTGCCGCGACCCGTACACCGAGTTCCGCCCAAGGTTTCGCACAAGCCCCGCCTTCGTAGCTCAGGGGATAGAGCACGGCTCTCCTAAAGCCGGTGTCGCAGGTTCGAATCCTGCCGGGGGCACAGAGAAGCATCTGGTCAGAGGCCCTTCCGTCCGTCGGACGGGAGGGCTTTCGTACTAGCTCACACATGCGGCTGCTCCCCGGCCAGGATCCGCGGGATCGGCACGCCTGCGGCCATGGCACGAACCATGACCGCGCCATGCGCGAGGCCCCGATGGGTTCTACGGTTGAAGGAAGGCCCACACCTACCGCGGAACTCCTTTCCTTCCGCCTCATATCTCCCTCGGGCTCGAAACTCACCAGGAGGGCATGCGACATGTCCACTACATCCGACACCCCTGTCCTGGACACCCTCGCCGCCATGACGGTCGACTCGATCGAACGATGCGGGCTGGCCCCGGACATGCTCATACTCACGCGCATCGCGGCACTCGCCGCCTCGGACGCCCCGCCGATCTCCTACGCGGCCCATATCGACCCCGCCCTCAAGGCCGGACTGACCGCCGAAAAGCTGCAGGACGTTCTGGTAGCCGTCGCACCCATCGTGGGCACCGCCCGCGTCATGACGGCAGCAGGCAACATCGCCACGGCACTCGGCATCGCCATCGCCGTCGCCGATGCCCAGATCGAGGCCCAGGGCTGAGACCGGACGCCCACCGGCATCAATATCCGCACGGCCGAGGTCGGACACGGCGAACCGTGCGGGGTCACCCTGGCGCGCAGGCCGGTCCGGCAACCGCTCGACCGCGCATTCGTGGACGCTGTCCCTCTCGCCCTTCTCGCACCGCGACGACTCCCACCCAAGGTGACTGAGCTGACCTCGGTCCGCCAACCGGTCGACCCCCGGGGCGGGTCGCGGATCGCCCTTCGGGGCGGCTGGGACGATGCGCGCATGGCACCCAGGGCAGGCACGAGTGAGAGTTCGGCAACGGCACGCATCGTCCTGTCGGCACTCGCCGCCGGTCAGTTCCTCATGGCACTCGACAGTTCGGTCATGAACGTCTCGATCGCCACGGTGGCCGAAGACGTGGGCACGACGGTGACGGGTGTGCAAGGCGCCATCACGGCCTACACCCTGGTCATGGCGATGTTCATGATCCCAGGCGGCAAAGCAGGGGCGCTGATCGGCCGCAGACGCGCGTTCATGATCGGCTGCGTCATCTACGGCTGCGGTTCACTCACCACGGCGCTCGCGCCGAACCTGCCGGTGCTGCTGCTCGGCTGGTCGTTCCTCGAGGGGATCGGTGCGGCACTCATCCTGCCCGCGATCGTGGCGCTCGTGGCGAGCAACTTCGCCACTGAACGCCGTCCTGCCGCCTACGGTCTCGTCGCGGCCGCAGGGGCCGTGGCCATCGCGGTCGGGCCGCTCGTCGGGGGTGTTGCGACGACGTACTTCTCCTGGCGGTGGGTCTTCGCCGGGGAGGTCGTGATGGTGCTCGGCATCCTGGTGCTCGCCGGCCGCATCACTGACGCACCGATCGGCGAACGCCCTCGCATCGACCTCGTCGGCACCGTGCTGTCCGCGCTCGGGCTCGGGATCTTCGTCTACGGCGTACTGCGCTCGGACGAATGGGGCTGGTTCCAGCCGAAGCCCGACGCGCCCTCGTGGCTCGGGGTCTCGCTGGTCGTCTGGCTGATGCTGGCCGGTCTGCTCCTGGTCTGGCTCTTCCTCCGCTGGGAGGCCCGCATGGTGAAGCGGCACACGGAGCCACTCGTAGACCCGGCCATGCTGCACAACAAGCAGCTCACCGGCGGACTGACGATGTTCTTCTTCCAGTACCTCGTCCAGATGGGCGTCTTCTTCGTCGTACCGCTCTATCTGTCCGTCGCCCTTGGCCTGTCCGCGCTCAAGACCGGCGCCCGCATCCTGCCGCTCTCGGTGACGCTGCTGGCGGCCGCCATCCTGATCCCCCGCTACCTCCCGGACGTCTCACCGCGGCGGGTGGTGCGGCTCGGGACTCTCGCGTTGCTCGCGGGCGCGGTGGCCCTGATGGCCGCACTCGACGCGGACGCCGGCGCGGAAATCGTCACCATCCCCCTGCTGTTGATCGGGCTCGGCATGGGCGCACTGGCGTCCCAGCTCGGGGCGGTCACCGTGTCCGCGGTGCCGGAAGCACAGAGCGCAGAGGTCGGCGGCGTGCAGAACGCCGTCACCAACCTCGGCGCCTCGATCGGTACGGCACTCGCCGGGTCGATCATGATCGCCGCGATGACGACGTCCTTCCTCACCAGCGTGGAGCAGAATCCGGCGATCCCCTCCGAGGTCAAGAGCCAGGCGACCGTCGAACTCGAAAGCGGCGTACCGTTCCTGTCGGACGCCCAGCTCGAGTCCGCGCTCGACGACGCGGGCACGAGCAACAAGGTGACCGAGGCGGCACTCGACGCGAACGACGAGGCCAGGATCGACGGTCTGCGCGCCGCACTGGCCATCCTGGCCTTCGCCGCGCTCCTCGCGATGTTCTTCACCTCACGGATCCCGAAGACGCAGCCTCGTTCGACGGGCCCATAGCCGCGGGATGGCCAGGCATCCCATCCAGCACCACCGGGCTCACGAGGAACGGCCCCGGACTCCTCGTCCGGGGCCGTTCCGCGTGTCAGTGGTCGGAGTAGCTGAAGTCGCCCACGGTCCAGGCGCTGACGTCCTCGATCGCGACGCGGTACATCCCGCCCGTCTCCGGGATCCCCACCGTGCCCTGAAGGATCCGGGCGACGTGGAAGTGCAGATGCGTGGGCGGCCCGTCCTTCTTCACGGGGGTGGCGAAGACGGCGGAGAACTCGCCCAGGTCGGAGGAGTCCGTCAGCACCTCCGACACCCGCTGCCTCCACATGGCTTCGGGAGCCAGTCGACCGGTGATGACGGCACCACCGGTGACCACGGTCAGGGACATGTGACTGCTCCGCCCGGACTCCACAAGGGCGGCGATGTCAACGATCAGCTCGTCAGGGTTCGGCATGGGACCGGATTCTATGCACCGTCCCCGGCGGCGTGGCCGGGGGAGGTCAGCCGCCGCGGGTGTCGTAGTCCTGGTGGCTGCGTTCGATGTCGGGGTTGTGCTCGATGGCCCACTCGGCCAGGGTCACGGCGGGCTCGATCAGCGTGCGGCCCACAGAGGTGAGTTCGTACTCGACCCGGGGTGGCACCTCGGCGTAGGCCGTACGCCCCACCAGGCCGTCGCGTTCCAGGTGGCGCAGGGTCAGGGTGAGCATCCGCTGGGAGATGCCGGGGATGCGGTGGAGCAGTTCGGTGAAGCGCATGCGTTCGCCGTGGAGGGTCGCGACCACCAGGAGCGTCCACTTGTCCCCGATGCGGTCGAGGACGCCTCGGATGGCGCGGCCGCCGTCGCCGCGGATCAGGCAGGTCTTCTCGTACTCCGACATCGCGCTCCTGGTGACGGTCACACACACGGGTGTGCCTTTTGTAAGCCCTCCGACAGTGACCCACCATGGCCCTCCTTACAAGAGGTAACCATTGGAGGGTGACGCCATGACCGTCGCGTACTGGATCATCGCCGGGCTGCTGGGTGTCTTCTACCTCTACGCCGGCGGGAAGAAGATCGCCCAGAGTCGGGAGCGGCTCGCGCCGATGATGGGGTGGGTCGACACCGTCCCGATGCCCGCCGTACGGGCTGTCGGCGTGGTGGAGGTGCTCGGCGCGGCCGGGCTGATCCTGCCGCCGGCGACCGGGATCGCACCGGTTCTGGCGATCCTGGCCGCGGTCGGCTTCGTGGTGCTGCAGATACTCGCGGCCGGGCTTCACCTGTCGCGCGGGGAGGCGAAGGACACCGGCCTGAACCTCGTGCTGATCCTCCTCGCCGCCGTCGCCGCGTGGCTGGCCACCGCGTTCTGAGGCCCGGGCACGGCCGTCAGGGAGTGGTGAGAACGACGAGTTGTTGCGTCGCCCGGGTCATCGCCACATAGCGGTCCACCGCTCCCTCGATGCCCTCGCCGAAGTTCTGCGGGTCGACGAGGACCACCAGGTCGAACTCGAGGCCCTTCGAGAGTTCTGGAGGAAGGGAGCGGACCCGGGGCGTCGCCCGGAAGGCGGGGTCGCCGATGACGCAGGCGATGCCGTCGGGGTGGGCGGCCAGCCAGGTGTCCAGGGTCGGGGTCAGGTCGGCGGTCGAGCCGTGGGTGACGGGGGTGCCGGTGCTGCGGATGGAGGTCGGGACGTTGGCGTCGGGAAGGACGGCGCGGATGACCGGCTCGGCCTCCTTCATGATCTCTTCCGGGGTGCGGTAGTTGACGCTCAGGGACGACAGGGTGATGCGGTCCAGGCCGATCCGTTCGAGGCGTTCCTGCCACGACTCGGTGAAGCCGTGCCTGGCCTGGGCGCGGTCCCCGACGATGGTGAGGCTCCGGGACGGGCAGCGCAGCAGCAGCATCTGCCACTCCGCGTCGGTCAGTTCCTGCGCCTCGTCCACGACGACGTGTGCGAAGGGGCCGGCGAGCAGGTCCGGGTCGGCGGTGTGCAGGGCGCTCTCGTCCACCAGGGCGTGGTGAAAGTCCTCGCCGCGGAGCATCTTCACCAGGCCCATGCCGTACTCGTCGTCGGCGACCGCGCTCAGGTTGTCCACGACCGTGGCCATGTGCTCGCGTTGGGCGGCGAGGGTGGCCTCGTTGCGGCGCCTGCGGAGCGAGTTCCGCGGGTCGCCGAGCCGCTGCCGGGCCGCGTCCAGGAGCGGCAGGTCGGACACCGTCCAGGCCTGGCCGTCCGCGCGCTGGAGCTTGCGCACGTCGTCGCGGTCGAGCCAGGGCGCGCACATCCGCAGATAGGCGGGGACCGTCCACAGGTCCGAGACCACGTCGGCCGCCTCCAGCAGCGGCCACGCGCGGTTGAAGGCCGTGAGCAGCTCCCGGTTCTGGCGTAGGGACTTGCGGAGCAGGTTCTCCGGGGCGTCGCCCTCGTGCCTGTCCACCAGGATCGTGAGCAGTTCGTTCCAGACCTGGTCGCGTGCGTCGTTGTGCGGGGCGCCTTCCGCCGCGTCGAACGCCTCGGCCCAGTCGGTGGCGGTCAGTGGGATGTCGGACCAGTGGGTCGTGACGGTCATGCCCTCGGTCGGCGGCTCCTCGTAGAACCTGACGGCCTTCTCGATCGCCTTCACCAGGTCCGCGGAGGACTTCAGCCGGGCCACCTCCGGGTCGGTCTCGACCCCTGCCGTGGCTCCCTCGGCCACGAGATCCCGCAGGACGCAGGTCTGTACGCCCTCCTCGCCCAGGCTGGGCAGGACGTCGGAGACGTAGGCCAGATAAGGCCGGTGCGGGCCGACGAACAGCACGCCGCCGCGGCGGTGGCCGAGGCGCGGGTCGGCGTGCAGGAGGTAGGCGGAGCGGTGCAGGGCGACCACGGTCTTGCCGGTGCCGGGGCCGCCGTCGACGACGAGCGCGCCGCGGGATCCGGCGCGGATGATGGCGTCCTGGTCGGCCTGGATGGTGCCGAGGACGTCCCGCATCCGTTCCGAGCGGTCGCTGCCCAGGCTGGCGATGAAGGCGGACTGGTCGTCGAGGGAGGCGTGGTGCCCGGCGAACCCGTCCGGGGCGAACACCTCGTCCCAGTAGTCGCCGATCCGGCCGCCCTTCCAGCGGTACCTGCGGCGGCTGGCCAGCCCCATCGGGTTGGCGTGGGTGGCCCCGAAGAACGGCTCGGCCGCGGGCGACCGCCAGTCGACGAGCAGCCTGCGGCCCGTGCTGTCGGTGAGGCCGAGCCGTCCGACGTACACCGGCTCGGGGCCGTCGGCGGCGACCATGTGCCCGAGGCACAGGTCCAGGCCGAAGCGGCGCAGGGTGCGCAGCCGGGCGCTGAGCCGGTGGATCTCCGTGTCCCGGTCCATCGCCTCCTGGCCGATGCCGCCGGGTGCCCTGCGGGTGGCGTCGAGGGTGGCGGACAGTTCGGCGATCGTCTGCTCCAGGCACTCCGCGATGGCCGCGAAGTGCCGCTCGTCGGCGGCGGTCAGCGTCGGGTCGGCCTTGGCGGCGAGGCGGTCCGGGAGATCGAACACGCTCGTGGGCAGGGAATTCAAGTCAGCAGCTCCGGTTTCGGGTACGGCCGGTAAGTGTGCGCCCACCCCGGGGCCTTGCCGCAAGCCCCCCAGTACGCTATACGTTGAACATGGCAAGGAGGTGCTGACCTCCCTGCCTTTTTCTTTTGCCTCAGCCATCCGGAAGGTCTTCGAAACATTCGAAGGAATACATCGGTTCTTTGAGGCTTCACAAAGGAAAGATGATCAGGTATCTCCAGCTCACGGGCTGCCGAATCATTCGAAACATGTGCCGAAACTGTTGACGCTTGACAGGGGCAGACCAAAACTGTGGGGCATGAATTCCACACCCGCACACCCCACGCGCCGCAGCGTCTGCGGCCTCCTGCTGGCCACCGGGGCCACCCTGGCCCTGCCCGGCACCGCCGAGGCGGCCACGGTCATCACCACGAACCAGACCGGAACCAACAACGGCTACTACTACTCGTTCTGGACGGACGCCCAGGGCACGGTCTCCATGACCCTGAACTCCGGCGGGAACTACAGCACTTCCTGGCGCAACACCGGCAACTTCGTGGCCGGTAAGGGCTGGAGCAACGGCTCCCGCAGGACCGTGAGCTACTCGGGCAGCTTCAACCCGTCCGGCAACGCCTATCTGGCCCTCTACGGCTGGACCTCGAACCCGCTCGTGGAGTACTACGTCGTCGACAACTGGGGCACCTACCGGCCCACCGGAACGTACAAGGGCACCGTCACCAGCGACGGCGGCACGTACGACATCTACCAGACCACCCGGTACAACGCCCCGTCCGTGGAAGGCACCAAGACCTTCAACCAGTACTGGAGCGTCCGGCAGTCGAGGCGGACCGGCGGCACCATCACCACCGGCAACCACTTCGACGCGTGGGGCCGCGCCGGCATGCCGATGGGCAGCTTCAAGTACTACATGATCCTCGCGACCGAGGGTTACCAGAGCAGCGGCAACTCGAACATCACGGTGTCCTGATGAGGGCCCGGTCGCACCTCCCGTTACTGGCCGCCGCCTCTCTGGCCGCCGCCGGCACCCTCGCGGTCCCCGCCGCCGCTGCCCCCACGCAGGCCGCCGCCTGCACCGGGTACGTCGGACTCACCTTCGACGACGGCCCGGGCAGCGGCACCACCACCCTGCTCAACTCCCTGAAGCAGTACGGCCTCAGGGCCACCATGTTCAACCAGGGCCAGTACGCCGCCGCCAACCCGGCGCTCGTCAGGGCCCAGGTCAGCGCCGGGATGTGGGTCGGCAACCACAGCTACACGCACCCGCATCTGACCCAGCAGAGCCAGGCCACGATCGACTCCGAGATCTGGCGCACCCAGCAGGCCATCGCGAACGCGGGCGGCGGCACGCCCAGGCTGTTCAGGCCGCCGTACGGCGAGACCAACGCGACGGTGAAGGCCGTGGAGGCGAAGTACGGGCTGACCGAGGTCCTCTGGCAGGTCGACTCGCAGGACTGGAACAACGCCAGTACCGACGCGATCGTCGCGGCGGCCGGGCGGCTCGGCAACGGGCAGGTCATCCTGATGCACGACTGGCCCGCCAACACCCGCGCGGCGATCCCGCGCATCGCGCAGACACTGGCCGCCAAGGGGCTGTGCTCCGGCATGATCTCGCCCCAGACCGGCCGCGCGGTGGCGCCGGGCTGATCCACGGCCACGGCGAACCGCCTCGGCGCGGCGGCCGTACCCCCTCGGGCCGCCGCGCCGAACGCGGCTCACCGCATCACCGCGCGCGTACGACGCCCACAGCGCTCAGCGCTTGCGCCCCACCCCGCAGTAGGCGTCCACCCCGGCCGGGCCGGACTCCTCCGGCCGCCACTCCGTCACCCGCACCACCCCCGGCTCGACCAGCTCCAGGCCGTCGAAGAACGCGGCGATCTCAGCCACGGGGCGTACGTGGTACGGCACCGCCCCGCTGGAGTTGTACGCCTCCGACGCCGCGATCATCCCCTCGCTCGTAGCGGTGCTGTCGCTGATGACCAGGTAACTGCCGGACGGCAGGCCCGACATGAGCCGCCGGACCAGGCCGACGGCCCGGTCGTGGTCGGCGACGTGGCCGAGGGTGTTGAGGATCATCAGGGCGACCGGCCGGGACAGGTCGAGGGTGTCCGCGGCCGCCTCCAGGACGGACTCGGGGTCGTACAGGTCGGCGTCCAGATAGGCCGTCCTGCCCTCGGGTGCGCTGGTGAGCAGGGCGTTCGCGTGGGCCAGCACGATGGGGTCGTTGTCGACGTAGACGATCCGGGCGTCCGGGGCGACGCGCTGGGCGACCTCGTGGGTGTTTTCGGCGGTGGGCAGTCCGGTGCCGACGTCCAGGAACTGCCGTACGCCCTGCTCCCCCGCGAGATGGCGGACCGCGCGGCCCAGGAACCGCCGGCTGGTGACCGCCACGTCGACGAGGCCGGGGAAGATCTCCTTGATGTGGTCGCCGATCTCCCGGTCGACCTCGTAGTTGTCCTTGCCGCCGACGAAGTAGTTCCAGAAGCGGGCGGAGTGCGGCTTGCTGGTGTCGATCGGGGTGTGCGGCACGGCAACTCCTGCGGACGAGGGGCGGGGCCCCGTTCGGCTGTGAATGCTGCGATTCCCCCCGCAGGACGCGGAGTTGACGTAATCATGGGCGACGTCGGGGCGAGCACGTCCCACTGAATGCCAACGAAACCTCAACGCACAAGATCTGCCACGTACTTGACGCGTTTTCGACGCACCCCCGGAGGGAACCTCAGCCATGGCCACACCCCTGTCCGCCGCGAAGATGCTCGCCGCACTGAAGGCCGAGGGCCTCACCGTGCACGAGCACGCAGGCTGGAAGACCCACAACCGCGACGCCGCGTCCGGGAAGTCCTTCGGTCCCGTCATCGGAGTGCTGATCCACCACACCGGCGGCCACAACGACAAGGAGCTCTGCTACAAGGGCAGATCCGACCTGCCGGGACCGCTGTGCCACGCCTGGCTCGGCAAGACCGCCGGGCTGTGGATGATCGGCAACGGTCGTACCAATCACGCCGGTTACGCCGACATCGATGTCCTGAACGCGCTCCGCGAGGAGAAGCCGCTCCCCCACGACGACGTGGCCAGGGCCGACGGCAACGACTGTCTGTACGGACTGGAGATCGAGAACCTCGGCAAGGGCGGGGACCCCTACCCGAACGCGCAGTACCGGCAGGCCGTGCTGTGGGCGGCGGCGATCTGCCGGGCCCACGGCTGGAGCGAGAAGTCCGTCGCCGGGCACAAGGAGTGCCAGCCGGGGAAGATCGACCCGAGCTTCGACATGGACGACTTCCGGGCCGCCGTGAAGAAGCAACTGGCGGCGGGGCCCGGCAAGACGGAGACGACGAAGCCGGCGGGCAAGCCCCGCGTGGACCTGTCCCGGCTGGTCAAGGCCGCGAAGACCGACCCCGGGGCAAAGCAGGGCCACGTCAGCTACATGTCCGGCACCAACCTCACCGAGGCCGCCCTCGTCGAACTCGGCTATCTCTCCCGGAGTTACGCGGGCGACGGCTCCTTCGGCACCACCACCGTCGCCGCCTACGCCAAGTGGCAGCGCCACCTGGGCTACAGCGGCGCCGACGCCAACGGCATCCCGGGCAAGACCTCGCTGGCGAAGCTGGGCGAGAAGACGGGACTGTTCACGGTCGTGGCCTGACCACCGGTCCGCCGCCGACCCGCCACCGGGGCTCCGAGTTGCGGGTCGGCGCGGTCCCTGCGGTACTGGCTGACTACCGCCCGCCGGCTCTCGAGAGCTACCTGAAGGAGACCGGGGAGCAGTACGTACGTCGAGACGGTCCCCCTCACCGCCGCCGAAGGCGCGGTCGCCACTCCGTAGGGTCCGACGACCGCGCCCCGGGGCCTCGCGCTCCCGGTCGCCGTTCACCCGGTGCCGGTCGCCTCCGCGGCGGTCGGCACACCGGCATCCGGCTGCCGCTCCTCGCGCCTCTCCAGCGCGAAGAGCGTCAGGGTCACCGCGACCGACGCGGTCGCCATCAGCGTCATCGCCGTGGCCGGGGAGGTCAGTTGGGCCAGGGTGCCGGCGAGGACGGCGCTGATGCCCTGGAGGGCGACCATGCCCGTGGTGTGCAGGCCGAGGGCCTGGCCCGCGAGGTCGTCGGGGGTGAGGGACATCAGGCGTTCCTGGAGGACCAGGCTCGCGGCGAACCCGACGGAGGCGACGGTGGCGGCCACGACCGACAGTGCCACTGACGGGCGTAGGAAGAAGAACAGGTAGGGCGCCGCCAGCAGCAGGCGCAGCGGGGTCGCCAGACGGGGGCGCAGCGCGGGCGTCACCAGGCGGCCGACCGCCATGTCGCCCACGAACATGCCCAGCGCCCCGCACGCGTACATCGTGCCGGCGGCCGCGGGAGCGTAGGAGACGTAGAGCGAATCGCTGCCTACCACCAGGCCGTTGGGGACCCACAGGCCCAGGTACGCCAGGCGGCGGGGGTGGGAGGACCACAGGAGGGCGTTGGTGCGCCAGGTCGCGGAGAAGGACGGGCGGCCGGCCGAGCGCGGCGGGCGGGGCGTGAGGCCGACGTGATTGACGAGGGCCGACGCCACGTAGAACGCCGCCGCGAGGAGCAGACAGACGCGGGGAGACAGCAGGGCCAGCAGCGCGCCGCCGGTCGCGAAACCGGTCACCTGCACCAGGCCCCAGAGCATGTTGAACACCGAACGGCCCAGGACATAGCCGTCCTTGGGCAGGATCTCGTTCATCAGTCCACCGCGCACGCCCCCGCCGAGCGACGCGACCAGGCCCTGCAGGAGCAGGACGACGAAGACCGCCCAGACCGGCAGACCGGGCAGCGCCAGCACCGCCGTACCCGCCGCGAAGGCGAGGGAGATCACGGTCAGGATCGCGCGCGGGGGCAGGCGGTCTGCGCCGGAGAGCAGGAAGGCGGCCCCCAGTAACTGCGCCAGCTGCGGTCCGAACATGCTCACCGCCGACAGGAGCGGGGAGCCGGTGGCCCGGTAGACCAGCGTGGCCAGGGCCAGGCCGGCGATCGTCTGGGCGGCGGCGTAGGCGGCGAAGGACAGGAGGAAGGGGGCGTATTCCGGGGTGCGGAAAAGGGTGCGGTAGCTGCGCATGCGGGGGAGTCTCGGAGCGGTCGGCGGCTGACGGTTAGTGTTTCGCGCGGTCGCGAAACCAAGGGGGGTCCATGGGCTGGTGGCAGGTCAACGCGGACACCCTCGTCCGCAGCCGGTTCGTGGTCTGCCCGTTCACCGAGACCTTCGCGACCCTGCGGCTGCTGCACACGGGCACCGCCGCCCACCCGGGCGAGGAGGCCTGGCTCCGCACCCACCTCCCCGGCTACCGCGCGCGCCTCGCGGCCGACCCGGTGACCGCGCTGCTGGTGCGTTCGGCGATGGGCACGTCCTGGATCGCCGACTTCCTCGCGCCGCTGCCGCGCGACGGCACGCCCCTGGAGGCGACGCTCGCGCGGATCCGGGCGACCGACCCCGCCGAGGCCCGCGCGAACGTCCGGGTCTCCCTGCGCGGCCCGCTGCCCGCCGCCCTGGAGCGCGACGACCTCCCGGAGCGGGCCGCCGCGCTCCTCGCCTACGTCTGGACGCGGACCGTACGGCCGTACTGGGACCGTCGGCGGCGGATCCTGGAGGCGGACGTGGTCGCCCGGACCGCGCAGGTGAGCCGGGGCGGCTGGGCGGCCGTCATCGACTCCCTGACCCCGGGCCAGACCCGCTGGCTCGGCGACAACCGGCTCCAGGTGAACCAGCTTGAGCGTCCGCCCCGCGAGATCTCCGGCGCCGAGCTCGTCTTCGTCCCGGTCACCCCGGGCCGCGGCTGGGCGACATGGGAGGAGCCGCGGCGGTACGCCATCGTCTACGGCTGCACGGGCACCCTCGCCGACCCGGGTGCCCGGAGCGTGCCCGCGAGCCTCGGCACCCTGCTCGGCACCGCTCGGGCCAGGGTGCTGGTCCTCCTCGACTCCCCCCTGAGCACCAGCCAGCTCGTCGTCCTGACCGGGCAGGGGCTGGGCTCCGTGGGACGGCATCTGCGGGTGCTGCTGGACGCGGGCCTGGTGGAGCGGCGGCGGGCCGGGCGGTCGGTGCTGTACGCGCGGACGGCGGCCGGGGAGGTGCTCGTGGAGGCGTCGGGGGCCGCTACCGGTGAACGGGGGCCGGAACCGGGGATTCACTGAGCGGAGTTAGCATCCGCTCATGACGACTACAGATGGTTCCTCTCCCCTGGACGTCGAGATCGGTGCCCTCACGGGCGGTTCCGCCGACCTCGGCCAGTACGCCGGCAAGACCGTCCTCATCGTGAACGTGGCTTCCAAGTGCGGGCTCACCCCGCAGTACAACGGCCTGGAGAAGCTCCAGGAGCGCTACGCGGAGCGGGGCTTCACCGTGCTCGGCGTGCCCTGCAACCAGTTCCTGGGACAGGAGCCCGGCAGCGCCGAGGAGATCGCGGAGTTCTGCTCGGCGACGTACGGGGTGACCTTCCCGCTGACCGAGAAGGTCGAGGTGAACGGCGAGGGGCGGCACGCGCTCTACGAGCGTCTGGTGGGCTTCGCCGACGCCGAGGGACACACCGGGGACATCCGCTGGAACTTCGAGAAGTTCCTGGTCGGCCGGGACGGGTCCGTGGTGGCGAGGTTCTCCCCGCAGACGGAGCCGGAGTCGGACGAGATCGTCACCGCCGTGGAGGGTGCGCTGGCGTAGGCGGCTGCGGGTCCGTCGTGGCTGGTCGCGCAGTTCCCCGCGCCCCTGGGCGGGTGCGGTCACGCTTGCCTGGCTGTGCCCACCTTTAGGGGCGCGGGGCTGTGACATCAGCGGCTCCGCCGCGGGGCGCGACCAGCCCCCACCGGAGCCGCACCCGACACACAACCCCCCGGCCGAAGCTCCGCAGGCACACGCCGAGCCCCCTCGGCAAGGACGGCGATCTGGTCGAGAGGGCTCTGTGGTGGTGCTTGTGCTGTTGTCGCGAGCAGTTGTGGTGTGAAGTTGTGGATGAACGGGACGGGGATCAGACCGGTCCGCCCCTCACACCTTGACCGAGGCCACGAAGGCGCTCCACGCCTCGGCGGGGAAGGCCAGCTTGGGACCCTCGGGGATCTTCGTGTCGCCGAGTTCGAGTGCTTCCTCTTCGGTCGACCTCACCATCAGGCACGCCCCGTTGGCGTTGGTGTAGGTGGAGGTCGTCCATGTGTCCAGGTCGCCCAGACGGATTGCCATATTCGCTCCGTAGCCAGATGTGCAGTGTTCGGATCACGCCAACCTTTATTGATCGTTGGCGTGATCGACGCTACTCGCCGACTTCCTCTTTCGGAGCAGTCATTCACTCTTCTGGCGGCATATTCCAGTGGACTCTTCCAGACGGACGGGGCCGGGGTGTACTATCCGGCCCGCCCTGTCCGGAAGCGCTTCAACGGGCGTATTCCCGGGCGTACTCCTTGGCGATGTCCTCGATCAGCTGACGCGACTGGTCGACGTTGAGCGCCTGCGCCCTCAAGTGCTCGTACATCACGGTGTACCTCTGCACGTCGTGCGCCTTCTCCAGGTACAGGTCGCTGGTGACGCCCTCGATGTAGACGACGCTGGAATCGGCCGCGTCCGAGAACTCCAGAATGGAGTACTGGCCGCTGAGTCCGGGATGGGCGCCGACGTCGAACGGCAGTACCTGCACGGTGATATGGGGCTGCTGGGACATCTCGACGAGGTACTCCAGCTGCTCGCGCATCACCTGCCGGCTGCCGACGACCCGGCGCAGGGACGCCTCGTCCAGAACCACCCACAGCCGCAGCGGATCCCGCTCGGCCGCGACCCGGCTCTGCCGCCGCAGCCGCACCTCGACCCGCTTGTCGTTCTCCGTCTCCGTCGCCTCGGGCGCGCCGCCGCGCACGATGGCCTCGGCGTACGGCCGAGTCTGCAACAGGCCGGTGATGATCTGGGGTTCGTACACCCGCAGCGACTCGGCGTCGGTCTCCAGACCGATGTAGACGCTGTACGGGATGTCCCCGAAGGCATGCCACCAGCCCTGCTGCCGCGAGTCCTTGGCCATCTGCATCAGGGAGTCGACGATGCGCTGGTCCTCGACCTCGTAGACCCCGCACAGGTCGCGGACATCGCGCTGGCTGATGCTGCGCCGGCCGTTCTCCAGCCGGCTGATCTTCGACTGCGACACGAGCAGCCGCTCCGCCACCTCTTCGGCCGTCATGCCCTTGAGCTCGCGGAGCCTGCGCAGCTCCTGGCCCAGCCGGCGCCGCCTGACGGTGGGATTGACATTGGACGCCACGGGACGTGCACCTCCGGCTGCGTGCCTCGTTCTTGACTTTGCGTATCTGCTGTTGAGCAGACTGCCACCAAGGTGCTCATTACCGCTGGGAAACGGTGTATATGCGCTGCGTACACGTCAGTCGAGGGACGGCCGGGCCGACTGTGCCCGCACATGCGGCCGCGCGGGGCGGCGGAACCCGGCGACGCCCGATGTACGGACGTACGGTTCCGTCGCCCCGCGCGGACCAGCGGCTCCCGGACCGGTCTTTGGGGACTGACGGTGCGGCGGCTGAGTGGTGCGTGGTGCGGTTCGTGCTGCCGGCGGTGCGTGCCGTGGAACTGCGGCTCAGTGAGCCACGGCGCGCGCCATCGGTCCTCGGCGCGGTTGCATCGGAACGCCGCGAGCGGGTTCCGGTGCGGGCCTGGCCCCCGGGGCGGCCTGACGGCCGGCGGGTGCCGGGCTACGACGTGGCTGTGCGGCCACACCGTTCTGGACGTCCATCACGGCGTGCGCGACGAGACCGCCCATCGGGTCGTGCCTGATGAGGTCCCGCAGCCGGGACCTCGAGGACCGTCCCTCGTTGCCCGGATACAGGTGCTTGCCGAGGCCGACCGCGTGTGCCAGGGCGGCGAGCGCGGCGGTCCGCGGGTCCGGCGGTACGCCGGTGCGGATCGCCGAGTCCAGTCGGGACTTGATCTCCCGGCTGATCTCGTTGTCCGTCGCCTGGTAGCGAGTCGTCGGCAGCACTCCGCACATCTGACCCGCCACGGCATGAACCATGCCGCACCGCTCCAGATGCGAGAGGTATGTCTGGCGGAGCCCCAATCGCGGCCCGCCGATCCAGTTCACTGCCCGCACGGGAGCGCCACGCCTTCGCAGCAACTCCAACGCGCAGTCCAAAGTCGGATCTCCAGTCGGCCGTGGGGCTACCACGGCGATACGATCCCCGTCTGGGGCTATCCGTCCGGCCAGCGCCAGCTCCACTAGCTGTGCTCCGGCCAGACCGAGGTCGAGCGACTGCGGCTGTGCGGTGGTACCCGTGGTCGGGTCCAACGCCAGCAGCAGAAGCTCCTCCGGAAGTGTTCTGCGGCTCCTGCCCATCCATGCCTCCCCGCGTGGATGAAAGACAGGGTGACCCCTCTCACATTGGTCTGTCGAGGGTGCGTGACCTCTTTGTAGTGGAACCGGTAGGTATGTCGTTCTCGTCTACCGCTTGGGACAGGGCCACACACAGGACACTGGTACATGGTTCGGACAGCGTGGTGTGGCGGCTGCCCGGGCGGCGATTCAACGGTTCGGCAGGCGCAGGGTGACGGATACCGATCACCCGCGGCACATGGAGGAGGCATCGGTGGCGGGCGAGTCCCCCGACAGGTCGAAGCAGCGCGAGTCGTCGGCAGAACCGACGTCGGGGAGCGCGAGTCCGGTTCCCGAGGCGAGGAGTTCCGCCCGCGATCCCCGGCTCGCGGTGGCACGGGAGTCCATCTCTCTGGGGGGCGTCGACACGGCCACGAGGGTCTTCTCGGTACGTGACCTCCCGAAGACCCCCGAGAAGCCCGACGAGAGCCCCGCAGAGGCCGGAACGGGCGGATCCGACACCGGGGAGCCCGACGACGCCCCCTCGGCCGCGGAGACGCGCCCTGAGGGCGCCGGCGGGGCGGAGGGTCCGGAGGAGGACCGGGAGGACGATTCGGCCACGGCAGAGAGCTCCGGCGACGCCGACACGGACGATTCCGGTACGGCTGAAAGCGCCGGCGACTCCGACGCAGCGAAAGACCGGGACGACACGGACGCGACCGACGAACCGGATGATTCCGGTACGGCCGAGAGCCCCGGCGACTCCACACCGGGGGGAAACCCGGCCGACGCGGACACGACCGACGAACCGGTTGATTCGGCCACGGCTGAGAGTTCCGGCGACTCCGACGCGCCCGACGCACGGCTGCGGGACGCGGTGGCGGCGTGGGTCCGCACAGGGGACGAGAAGACCGGGCCCGAGGGCAAGGGCACCGAGCCCGCCGACGATGCCTCCGAGGACGAGTCCGCCCCGGACACCGAGTCGAAGACCCGCGCGGACACCGACGCGGCAACCGAGACCGACGCGGCCGAGACGGCCGTAGCCGACGACGAGGACCACGTTCCGGACACCGCCGACTCGGACTCCCCGGACGACCCCGACGAGGAGTCCCGCCCGGACACCGACAAGTCCGACTCCCCAGGGGCGCGGGGAACTGCGCGACCGGCCCCCGCCGACCCGCAGACCGACGACGAGCCGGACGACGACGGCGAGGCCCCCGAAGGCGGTGGGTCCGATGGCGCGGGCGTGAGCGACAAGCGTCCCGTCGACCAGCCCACCGCCGTGTTCAAGGCACCCCGGCCCCCCGTGGACCAGCCCACCACCATGCTGAAGCTCGGCAAGGCGGCGGACGCGGCGGACGCGAAGACGGCCGAGCCCAAGGATGCCGAGGCACCCCGCAAGCCCGAGACCCCCGCCGAGCGGACGAGCAAGTTCGTCGCGTTGAAGGCCCTCGACGAGCCGCGCGAGTCGCGGCCGAAGGCGGACGTGACCGCCGCCGTCCCCCAGGTCGGCCAGGTCGGCCCGGAGCGGACCACGCAGCAGCCCCTGCCGCCGAAGCCGCCCCTCGACCTGCTGGCGGAGCTCACCAACACTCCGCCGCCCCCGCCCAGCCCTCTGCGCACCCTCGGCCGCCGGGTCAAGATCTGGACCCCGATCCTCATCCTCCTGGTCGTCGCGTTTGCGATCGCGCAGTCCCTGCGCCCGCTGCCGACCCCCACGCTCAGCCTCACCGCCGAGGACTCCTACACCTTCGACGGCAGCAAGGCGCCGCTCCCCTGGCCCACCCAGGGCCAGGGCTGGCTGGACGTCAACGGCGTCGGCACGATGGGGAACTTCGGCAAGCAGACCCCCGTCGCGATCGGCTCCGTGGCCAAGGCCATGACCGCCTACATCGTCCTGAAGGACCACCCCCTCAAGTCCGGCGAGGAGGGCGCGAAGATCACCGTCGACGCGCTCGCCGAGAAGGAGGGCGGCTACAACAAGCAGGGCGAGTCCACCCTCAACACCGTCAAGAAGGGCGACGTCCTCACCGAGCGGCAGGCGATCGCGGCGATCATGATCCCGTCCGCCAACAACATCGCCCGGCTGCTCGCCCGCTGGGACTCCGGTTCCGAGGCGGCGTTCATCAAGAAGATGAACGACACCGCCGAGGAACTCGGCATGAAGAACACGAAGTACACCGACGCCTCGGGCCTGAAGGAGACCACCGTCTCCAGCGCCGAGGACCAGGTGAAGCTCGGCAACGAGCTGGTGAAGATCCCGGCGCTGATGGAGATCACGTCCATGGGACAGTGGATCGATCCGTCCGGACAGAAGTGGTACAACTACAACTATCTGGTCCCCTACACCGGCATCGGCATCAAGACCGGCACCACCACCGCCGCCGGCGGCAACCTCCTCTTCGCGGGCCGCAAGGAGGTCGGCGGGGAGAGCGTCACCGTCGTCGGCGCGATCCTCGGCCAGCACAAGGCGCCGATCATCAAGACCGTCAACGACGTCAGCAAGGTCGCGCTGCTCGCGGCCGAGGACGCCCTGACGTCGGCGAAGATCCTGAAGAAGGGGGACGTCGTCGGGTACGTGGACGACGGCCTTGGCGGCCACACCCCCGTCGTGCTGACCAAGGACGTCACCGCCGTCGGCTGGGCCGGCTTCAAGGTGAAGCTGTCCTTCGCCGCCGACGACGTACCGCACACCGCGAAGGCCGGTACCAAGGTCGGCAGCCTCACCGTCGGTGACGGCGAGGGCGGCGCGGTCAAGGTGCCGGTCACCCTGCAGAAGGATCTGACGGAACCGGGATTCACCGACAAGCTGACCCGCGTCGGCTGATCCGGAACCGGGACGGACACCTCACGCGGCCCCCGGCCGGACCCCGCCCGGGTTCCGGACGGCGGGCCGCGTGCTAGCGTCACGAACCGGGGCAGGTCGACGCTGGGGCGCGGCCGGGAAATGAAGACGGGACACCACGGGGAGTGCCTTCAGGTGGCCACTGCGGAGCCGACACGCGCCGACGACACCGACCCGGGCCCGGGTACCGGCCCGCGAATACGCGAGCCCGCAGAACCTGAGACCGAGCACGGCAGCCCTCCCACGGGCCTCAGAGCCAGGATCTGGACCGTTCTCCTCGCGCTGCGCGAGCGGCTGCTGCGCCACCCCGTCCTCTCCATGACCGCGCTCTCCGGCGTCCTCCACATCGTCTGGTTCTTCACGTTCGCGAACAGCGGCGGCGACCTCGCGGCACAGGACGCGTGGGCCGAGTTCGTCGGCCGGCACCCGGACTCCGCGTACAACCTGGCCTGGTACGGCGGCATGCACCCGGTGTCGTACAGCATCGTCTCGCCGTATCTGATGTCGGTCCTCGGCGTCCGTACGACGATGATGCTCGCCGGGACCGTCTCGGCCGGGCTGCTGACGCTGGTCCTCATCCGCAGCCGGTCGGTGAAGAACCCCCTGTGGGCCTCGCTGGCGGGCGTGTACGCCTTCCTGTGCAACGCGGCCTCGGGCCGGGTGACCTTCGGACTCGGCACGATGTTCGCGCTCGGCGCGGTCGCCGTCGTCTTCTGCTGGCCGCACCGCTGGCGCTACAAACGCTGGGCGAAAGCCCTGTGCGCTGCCACGCTCGCCGCGCTCGCGACCATGGCCTCACCGGTCGCCGGGCTGTTCGTGGGCCTCGTGGCGGTCGCCCTCTTCCTGCAGAAGCGGCGGCCCGGCGCCTGGGCGCTGGGCATCGCGCCCACGGCCGTCGTCGCCCTGTCCGCCTGGCTCTTCCCGTTCGCCGGCACCCAGCCGATGAAGATCGCCTCGGTGCTCCTGCCGCTGGCCTACGGCCTCCTGGTCCTCCTCCTCGTCCCGCGCGAGTGGACGACGGTCCGGATCACTGCCGGGGTCTACAGCCTGTCGGTCGTCCTGGTCTGGCTGGTGAGCTCCCAGATCGGCTCCAACATCTCGCGCCTGTCGATGCTGTTCGCGGGGGTGGCCCTGGCGGCCGCGCTGCCGTTCGCGGTGCCGCGCAGCCGCAAGTGGTACGCCATCGTCATCGCCTTCGCCGGGTTCACCACCTGGATCGGCTTCAAGTCCGTCGACGACGTCGTCCACACGACCCCCACGGCGTCCTGGGCACGCGAGCTGGCCCCCCTGGTCAACGAGCTCCAGGAGGTCGGCGCCGAGAAGGGCCGCGTCGAGGTCGTACCGGCCGCCTCCCACCGCGAGGCGTCCGCGCTCGCGCCGTACGTCAACCTCGCCCGGGGCTGGAACCGCCAGGCCGACATGGAGCGCAACCCGCTCTTCTACGACGACACCCTGAACTCCGCGAACTACCACGAGTGGCTCCAGCGCTGGGCCGTGCACTTCGTGGTCGTGCCGAAGGACGAGCCCGACGGGGACGGGGGCGAGCGGGAGCGGGAGCTGGTCCAGCGCGGGATGCCGTATCTGAAGCAGATCTGGGGCGACGCGAACTGGCAGCTGTTCCAGGTGACCGACCCGGCGCCGCTCGCCTCCCCGAACACGGTCGTCGACCGGGCCGCGCAGGGTGAGATGACCATGCGGGTGAAGAAGGCCGGGCGCATCCTCATCCGGATCCCCTACTCGCCCTGGCTGTCGATCGTGGACGCGGAGGGCAACAAGCTGAAGCCGCCGCAGGAGACGGACGCGTCGAAGGAGCGGGAGGACGGGGAGCCGAAGACCTTCGACAACGTCAACGGATGTCTGATGGAGACGCCGGAGGACGCGGACGGGGACAAGTGGACGATGCTGATCGCTCCGCGGGCGGGGACGTATCGGTTGGCGGCGCCGTATACGGTGCCGCGCGGGACGCCCTGTCCGGACGAGCTGAAGTGATCAGCGCAGTGTGATCAGCGCAGTTGATCCACGTAGGTGTCCGTGCCCGGGACGGTCGGGACGAAAGGCGCCAGCAGCTCCACCCGTCCGAGACCTGACTCCGCGACCTTCTCCTCCAGGCCCGTGAACCACGGGTCCCAGCACTCCCTCGGGTCCGTCTCCAGGAACCACAGCAGCGTGAGGCGGGTGTCGACGCCCTCCACCTGCTTCACGTAGGTCATGCGGTCGCCGGGGAGGGGGGTCGGGCGGAAGACGGTCACCATCGCCGCCGGGGAGCCCGTCACGCTCTTCGGGAGGTGCCGCGAGACCAGCCACTCCAGCAACTCCCCTCGCCGCTCCGGGGATTCCGCGTCGATCACCTCCAGCACCAGGCCCCGGTACGGGTGGTCCAGGGCGTGGAAGTCCCTCGGGCCCGCCGCGCCGTCGCGGTAGACCGTGGACTCGTGGTCCTGGAAGGCCGTGAAGACGTGGGTGCGGTCGCGGTAGACGCGGGCGTCGCGGTTGAGGCGCTTGTTGATGGCCACCGTCCACTTCATGTGGTCGTCGTAGCGGCCGTCGGTGACCCAGTAGGTGGAGAGATAGCAGCCCGCGGTCACCGGCTGGGCAACCGCCGACTTCTCCGGGACGCGCAGGAGTTGGAGGTCCCGGGTGGCCACCCAGCGGCGTCCCGCGTACATCCAGGGCATGGCCATCGCGCCGGCGTAGTAGTGATCGTCCTCGTACCAGCGGTTGTAGGCGTACTCGTGGCCGGGATGCGGTTCGACCATGGTGATCAGCGCGTGACCGGGGCGGACTCCGTAGGGTCCGACGGCGGCCAGTTCGGCGTACGTCTCGCTGTGGGTCTCTTCTGACATGGGACCTTCCCTCCTCCAGCACTCGCCCATACTCTGACGCCCCGTCAGATAATGCGCCAGAGCAGGGAGGCCGCCGGTATGTCACTTCTCTCCGGGAAGACCGTCGTCGTGTCGGGCGTCGGCGCCGGGCTCGGTCATCAGGTCGCCGCGGCCGTCGTACGGGACGGCGGGAACGCCGTGCTGGGTGCGCGGACCGAGGCGAACCTCGCGAAGAGCGCCGCCGAGATCGATCCGGACGGGGCGCACACGGCGTACCGGTCGACGGACATCACCGACGAGCAACAGTGCGTGCGGCTCGCGGAGTTGGCGGTGGAGCGGTTCGGGCGGCTGGACGCGGTCGTCCAGGTGGCCGCGTGGGACAGCTACTTCGGGGGGCTCGAGGACGCGGACTTCGCGACCTGGCAGTCGGTCATCGACGTGAACCTGCTGGGGTCGCTGCGGATGACCCGGGCCTGTCTGCCGGGGTTGAAGGCGGCGGGCGGCGGTTCGGTGGTGTTCGTCGGGACGCAGTCGGCCGTGGCCGCCCCCTCACAGGTGCGGCAGGCCGCGTACGCCGCCTCGAAGGGGGCGCTGACCAGCGCGATGTACTCGATGGCGCGGGAGCTCGGGCCGTACCGGATCCGGGTCAACACCGTGTTGCCGGGCTGGATGTGGGGGCCGCCGGTGCAGGCGTACGTGCGGTTCACCGCTCATACGGACAAGGTGCCGGAGGCGGACGTGCTCAAGCGGCTCACCGACCGGATGGCACTCCCCGATCTCGCGACCGACGGGGATGTCGCGGACGCGACCGTGTTCCTGGCCTCGGACCGGGCGCGGGCGATCACCGGACAGTCGTTGCTGGTCAACGCCGGGGAGCTGATGCGATGAGTTCACGTAGGTGAACGTAGGCCATCATCTCGAATATCTTTACCTCCCTTTGACCCTACACCAGCTTGTCGTGTCCACGCGGTGGCGCCCACGATGAGCGCCGGGCTGATCCCTGGGAGGGCGCATATGAACGGTCTCGACTGGGCCGTGCTCATCGGCTATTTCGGCGTGATGGTCGCGATCGGCGTGTGGTCGCACAAACGGGTGGACGACGTCAGCGACTTCTTCACGGCCGGCGGCAAGATGCCGTGGTGGCTGTCGGGCATCTCGCACCACATGTCGGGCTACAGCGCGGTGATGTTCACCGGGTACGCGGGCATCGCCTACACGTATGGCGTCACGTCGTTCGTCACCTGGTCCTTCCCCATCGCGCTCGGCATCGCCATCGGCTCCAAGCTGTTCGCGCCGCGTATCAACCGGCTGCGCTCACGGCTCCATGTTGCTTCCCCGCTCGAATACCTCAAGAACCGCTACGACTTGAAGACCCAGCAGGCGCTGGCCTGGTCGGGCATGCTGCTGAAGATCGTGGACGTGGGCGCGAAGTGGGCCGCGATCGCGACCCTGTTGTCCGTCTTCACCGGGATCTCGCTCAACCAGGGCATCCTGATCACCGGCGGCATCACGGCCGTCTACTGCACGATCGGCGGCCTGTGGGCCGACGCGCTCACGGAGTTGGGCCAGTTCGTCATCCAGCTCCTCGCCGGCATCGCGATGTTCATCGCCGTGGTCCTCAAGCTCAACGACAAGGGCATCGGCTTCTTCGGCGCCTGGGACGAGCCTGAACTCCAGGGTCACGGAGAGCCGCTGGTGGGCCCGTACGGCACGGTCTTCCTGCTCGCCTTCCTCTTCATCAAGCTCTTCGAGTACAACGGCGGCATGCTCAACCAGGCCCAGCGCTACATGGCCACGGCGAACGCGCACGAGGCCGAGCGCTCGGCCCGGCTGTCGGCGATCCTGTGGCTGGTGTGGCCGGTCGTCCTGTTCTTCCCCATGTGGATGTCGCCGCTGCTGGTCGAGTCGCAGAAGACGGACGGCTCCGACTCCTACGGCCTGATGACCGAACAGCTGCTCCCGCACGGCCTGTTGGGCCTGGTGATCGTCGGCTTCTTCTCCCACACGATGGCCATGTGCTCCTCCGACGCCAACGCGATCGCGGCCGTCTTCACCCGGGACTGCGCACCGGTGGTGTGGCGCAGGGCGCGCAGCTGGAGCCAGGGGCAGGGCCTGCGGGTCGCGCGCATCACGACGGTCGTCTTCCTCGGCCTGTCGATGGCGGCGGCGACCCAGGTCAACTCGCCCACCTTCAAGGACATCATCACGGTGGTCATCAGGTGGGTCGCCGGTCTGATGGGCCCGATGGCGATCCCGATGATGCTCGGCCTGCTCCGCCCCTTCCGCCGCTCCGGTCCCACGGCCGCGCTCACCAGCTGGTCGATGGGTCTGCTCGCCTTCTGGCTGGTCAACTACCCGATCAGCTGGAACGTCGAGGGCGGGGTCCCGCTCCAGTACCAGGTCTCCATCCCCCTGGCCGTCTCCCTGGTCCTCTACATCCTCATCGGCTTCATCAAGCCCGAGGACACCCCGGAGCGCCTCGCGATCATCGAGAAGATCAACACGGACGGGGACGGGGACGGGGCCGCGGCCGCGGCGATCCCGACTCCGGTGGGCGGTGTGGAGGACGTGATCGGTACGAAGGTCAAGGACTAGAAGTCTCGACCGGACCGGTCTAGGCCCTCGGATAGCGGGCCAGCCACCCCGGCGACGCCCCGGCCGGCCCGTGCAGGGCCGGCCCCTGAGTCATCTCCATGGCGAAGTCGTCGGCGAGTTCCAGCAGGGTGGGACGGCCCTCCAGCTCGGCCAGCCAGGCCGGCGGGAGGGCCGTCTCGCCGTGCAGGGCGCCCAGCAGGCCGCCGGTGAGGGCGCCGGCCGCGGCCGAGGGGCCGTCGTGGTTCACGGCGAGGCACAGACCGTGCCGTACGTCCTCCCCCACCAGCGCGCAGTACACGGCGGCGGACAGCAGCCCGTCCGCCGAACCGTCGGCGGCGAGTTCCTCCACGCGTGCCGGGGTGGGCATCCCCTGCCGTACGGCACCCAGGGCGTGCTGGAGCGCGTCCGACACGGGCTCGTGCCCGGGCCGCGCGGCCAGCAGCGCGAGCGCCCGCTGCACCGCCCCGTCGAGACTGTCGCCGAGGGCCAGCGCGTGCACGATCACGGCGTACGCGCCCGCCGACAGATAGGCGACGGGGTGCCCGTGGGTCTGCGCGGCACACTCGACGGCCAGCTGTACGACGAGCTGCGGCTCCCACCCGACCAGCAGCCCGAAGGCCGCGGACCGGGCGGTGGCCTCGGGCCCGAGTTCGTCCGGGTTCTTGGGCGACTCCAGCGTCCCCATGGTGTCGTCGCCGAACCCGAGGAGCAGGGACCGGGTCGGGTCGCGGCGGGCGTACAGCCACTCCTCCCGGGCCAGCCAGCCATCGTCCTTGCGCCGCTCGTCGGGTCCCCAGTCCCGCTGGGTGGCGGCCCACCGCAGATAGGCCCGGTGCAGGTCGGTGGGCGGATGCCAGGCGCCGGTGTCCCGGCGGACCTGGGCCCGTATGAGCCCGTCCACGGTGAAGAGGCTGAGCTGGGTGAGATGAGTGACGGCGCCGCGGCGGCCGTACCCGAATCCGAGGTCCACGAGCCCCTCGGCGCCGTACGCCTCCCGGATCTCGTCCAGTCCGAGCCCGTCGACCGGCGCGCCCAGCGCGTCACCCACGGCCACCCCGAGGAGCGTCCCACGCACCCGGCTACGGAAGTCCTGCTGCTCGGCACGCCCCCAGACGACGGCCCCGGCTGTCGCACCCACCAAGACCTCCCACGGCGACCGTCCGTATGTACGACGCTCAGCACTGTAATCGACGGGGGGGTGGGAGGTTCAGGGGGCGTGTGGGTATGCGAGGTGCGACCCGGTTGGTCCTCGAAGTACGGCTATCACCCGGAAATCGCAGGTCACCGGAAGACGGAGGCGTTGCGGGCCGCCCAGTCGGCGAAGGCGCGGGGCGGACGGCCCAGTACCCGCTCGATGTCCGGGCTGACGCGGCGCAGGCCGGGTGACGGGTTGCCGAGGATGTCGAGGGTGGCGTCCGCGATCGGCTCCGGCATGAACCGCACCATCTCCGCCCTGGCCTCGCCCCGGGTCTGCTCGACGAACCGCACCGGCTCGCCCACCGCGTCCGCGATCGCGGCGGTCTGCTGCCGGGGGGATATCGGGGCGGGCCCGGTCAGTTCGTGGATACGGCCGGCATGGCTGGGGTCCCGCAGCGCCACGGCGGCGACCTGGGCGATGTCCTCCGGATCGACGGTCGGCAGTGCGACGTCCCCGAACGGCGCCGCCACCGTGCGCTCGGCGCGCACCGCACCGGCCCACTGGAGGGCGTTGGAGTGGAACCCGCCGGGCCGCAGCATGGTCCATTCGAGCCCCGACCGCCTTACGGCGTCCTCCAGTTCGGTGGGATGGTCGCCGGTGGCGACGCCCTGCGAGGACAGCAGCACGACTCGCCGAACACCGCCGGCCCGGACGACTTCGAGGACGTCGTCGAGGTTGCCGCCCTGGGCCACGAAGTCGCCGGAGGTCAGGAGGAAGAGCGCTTCGGCCCCTTCGAGGGCGGGCTTGAGGGTCTGGGGTGCGGCGAGGTCGGCCTGGTGATGCCGTAGCCCTGCCGGGTTGTCACGGGGGCTTCGCCGGGAGACGGCAGTCACCTGCTCCCCGGCCGCGAGGAGTTCCCTCACGAGGGGCCGCCCGACGTTCCCCGTAGCACCGGTCACCACGATCATGTTGCTCCCCTTTTCCGAGGTCCTGGTCCGAGGTCCTGGACTGATTCCTGTGGACACACGGCGAAGCTACTATCGGGAAGCCAGTAGGTACCTAGAGGAAAGTAATGGACGGAGAGGGTTGATGTGACGGAGACCACAGCGCGCGGCCGCGGGCCCAGGACCGGTGTCCCTCCGGAGAACGCCTGCCCCATCGCCCCCGTCGTCGACATCGTCTTCAGCCGCTGGACCACACCGATCCTCTGGGCCCTCCACGAGTACGGCCGTCAGCGCTTCGTGGAAGTGGAACGCCGGATCGCCACCATCACCCCCAAGGTCCTGACCCAGCGCCTGCGCCAACTGGAACGCGACGGCCTGGTCCACCGCACGTACCACCCGGAGGTCCCGCCCCGCGTGGAGTACGAGATCACCGAACTGGGCCGCAGCCTGGCCCCGTTGTTCGCGACACTGGCGGATTGGTCACCGAACCTGGAGAGGGTGGAGGAGGCCCGGCGGGCTTATGACGCCAGGGACGGGGGCGGCGGGCGGGCGGGGTGACTCCCTTTCCTCAGTTCCTCGCAGCCCACATGGCCTGAATCGCGTCCCTCGCCTCGGTCACCGCTGTCAGGTATGTGGTGGCGTGGGAGGGAGGGCCCGGGGCAGGAGCGGTCACGAGTTCGGCGAGGATGCCGGCCAGGGTCGCCAGGTCGTCCCATTCCGGGGTGAGGGTGAGGAGTTCGGACAGGCCCGCGTCCGCCGTCGGGTCGTCGGACAGGGCGCAGCCCAGGAAGCAGTGGGCCTGGGCTCGCATCACGGGTGTCATCTCGGGGTCCTGCTCGACCAGGTGGGACAGGTCGCGCCAGAGGGGTTCGGCGGCGGCCGGTCCTTCGGAGCAGTGGACCGTCATGGCCAGTTGGAAGGTGCCGACGAGGGGGTCCGTGGTGCGCAGGCGCTCGGCGAGCGCGCGGGCCTGCGTCCACTCGCCGTGGTGGCGGTGGAGTTCCGCCCGGACGTCGTCCAGTTCCGCGGAATCGGTCGCCGACAACCGCTCCCCCGCCTCCTCCCCTCGCCCGCACCACATCAGCAGCTCGATCGCCGCGCCCCGCTCCCACGTCACCTCGGCGTCCAGCGCCGCACAGCGGTCCAGGTCCGACAGAGCCTGCTCCGTGCGGCCGATCGCCAGACACACCCGGCCCCGCCGGCCGTAGGCCCAGGCGTACTCGGGGTCGGCCGCCACGGCGCGGTCCAGGTGGTGGAGGGCCTCCTCGTAGGACTTGCGGGTGTGGTGGATCGCTCCCAGTCCGGCCAGGGCGGTCTCGTGGGCGGGGTCCTGTGCCAGAACAGCCTGGAGGGCGGCCGACGCCTCGTCGTGCCGCCCCGCTGTCCAGTACGCCCAACCCAGCTCGGCCTGGATCCACAGGGCGTCCGGCTCCGCCCCGACGGCCCGCCGCAGGTCCTCGAACATGCCGTCCTGGTCGTCCAGCCGACTCCTCACCCGGGATCTCATCGCCAGCGCCCAGGCGTAGTCGGGGATCAGCTCGACGGCCCGGTCGAAGTCGGCCAGCGCCGCCTCGTACCGGCCGAGTTCGTACAGGGACTG
This sequence comes from Streptomyces sp. SAI-127, assembly GCF_029894425.1. Classification (NCBI taxonomy): domain Bacteria; kingdom Bacillati; phylum Actinomycetota; class Actinomycetes; order Kitasatosporales; family Streptomycetaceae; genus Streptomyces; species Streptomyces sp. SAI-127. The sequence continues at coordinate 5,888,711 of NZ_JARXYJ010000001.1, read as the reverse complement.
GGCGCGGCTCGCCAGCGCCGACGCGTAGCCCGGCTCCAGGGTGACCGCGCGCCCCAGTTCCGCCACCGCCTCCTCGTGCCGCCCGGCGAGCCGGTACGCGTCGCCGCGTTCCGACGCGACCCAGGCCAGCTCGGGCGCGAGCGCGGCCGCCCGGTCCAGGTCGGCGAACGCCTTGTCCAGGTCGCCCCGCGCACGGTGCAGCCGGGCCCTGCGCACCAGCGCCCACAGGTACTCCGGGTCGATGCTCAGCGCACGGTTGAAGTCGGCGAGCGACTCGTCGAGCCGGCCCATGCTGTGCCGGCACACCGCCCGCCCGGTCAGGGCGATGTCGTCGGTGGGGTCGAGGGCGACGGCACGGCTGAAGTCGGCGTCCGCCTCCTCGAGACGGGACGCCAGACGGTAGGTCTCGGCCCGCTCGGCGAGGATCCACCCGTTGTCGGGGGCCAGTTCGACGGCTCGGTCGAGCGCGGCCAGGGCCGCCGGGTAGTCCTCCAGCAGCTGGTGGGTGACGCCCCGGCCGTAGTGGGCCAGCGGTTGGTCCGGGTCGAGCTCGGCCGCACGGTCGTACTCCTCGAGCGCCTGCGCGTACTCCTGGCGGTTGCGCAGGTCCCTGCCGCGCAGCGCGTGCGCCTCCGCCCGCCCCGCCGGGTCGAGACCGGGACGGGCCAGGAGCAGGTCCGTCGCCCTGGTCACCCCGCTCTCCTCGTCCGCGAGCGCCGCGGCCAACGACCGCCCCCACTCGCGCAGTACGGCGTTGTCCGCCGCGTCGCCCGCCTCCTCCAGCATCCGTGCCCAGCGGCGGGCGACGACCTCGTCCTCGCGGCAGGCCACGACGAACCCGCGCAGCGCCTCGGCGAGCGCCGCGGGCGGGCGGGCGCACAGCAGGTGGTACATCTCCTCCAGGCGCAGCTCGCACCATTCCTCGTCGGCCCACAACTCCTTGGCGCGGCGGCCGAATCCGGCGTCCTCGCGCCACTCGGCGAACGCCTCCGCGAGCCGGCGGTGCCGGGTCGTCCACTCGGTCCGGGACCGGCGCCGCTCCAGCCGGAGCATCTGCGCGCGTACGACGTCGTGGTACTGGAGCCGGTCCCCGCGCTGTGCGACGAACGGCAGCCCGGTCAACCACGTGTACTGGGCGTCCAGTTCGTCTTCGGGGGCGGCGACGAGCACCCGGAAGACGTCCGCGTCCAGCCGTCTCGGCAGCGCGCAGGCCTTGGCGACCTTACGGCGGGCCTCCGGTTCCGGCTTCAGGAAGCGTTCCACCGCGGTCTTGCTCGGGTCGATCACGTCGTCCGGGCCGTCGGGGCGTCTGGCCGCGAGCGTCGACACGAGGACCGGGAGGCCGCCCGTCAGGCGAAGCACCTCCTCGACGACCGGCTCGGCCACGACGCCCCGCGCGGCGAGCAGGCGGCGCGACTCGGCCTCGGTGAAGGGGGCGAGCGGCACCTCCGCCACCGAGTCCAGGCCGCCCCAGCGGGCACTGTCCAGGGGCCGCTGCCCCGCGGTAACCACGACGACGGCGGCGGGCAGCCGGCCGTGCTCGCGGGGCTTGGTGAGGACGTCGTACAGCCACGGGTCGAGGAAGGGGCCGGTCCGCTCGTACGTGTCGAAGAACAGGGCGATCCACGGTACGGCGGAGGCGGCGGCCCTCAGTTCGCCGAGCAGTACGGGGGTGAGGATCCGCTCCGGGGTGAGCACCAGGTCGACGTCGTCGAGGTTGCGGAAGCGGGCGCCGAGGCCGGCCCGCAGCCGGTCGGCCCCCTGGGCGAGCCGGTCGGCGGGAAGGGCCCGGGTGACCAGGCCGACGCCCGGCAGGGCGGCCTCCAGTGCGCCCAGGCCGACGTCCACCGCCATCCTGCTTCCGGCCGACGCCGGCTCCGTCGAGGACTCGGGCGCGAGCGCGGCGAGGGTGGCCGCCTCCGCCTCGCGCCGCCGCTCCCGCCAGGTCGCCAGGCGCCGTTCCAGATCCTTCAACCGCCGTCCCTGGTCGGCGAATTCACGGCACAGGGTCTCCATCGCCTCCGGCACGCTGCCGACACTGTCGTCGACGTAGGCGGTGAGCGCCCCGCGTTCACGGGCGAGCTGCGCCAACTCCTGGACCAGGGAGGTCTTTCCGATGCCCGCGCTGCCGTGGACGTGGAACCGGAAGCGGTGCCGGGCGTCGGTGGCCGGGATGTCGAAGTTCCGCAGGAACGTGGCTCGTTCGCTCTCGCGGCCCACGAACCCGGCCCGTGTGCGCCGCAGGATCAGCTCCTGCGCCGACGGCTCCGCCTGCGTCATGCGTCCGTCCCCTCGTCGCGGCCCGTCCGCCTCTCATTCTGACGCAACCGATCTGGATCACGCCGTCCCGCGCGGGGAAGATGGCCCCCATGGCATCGACACCCCCACGCACCACACGCAGCGCACTCCACCTCTCCGCCACCCTCCTCACCGCGAGCGTCGCGCTGTACATAGCGCTCGTGGCGTTCGGGAACATCACGGACTTCGGGACCAACCAGGCGTTCGTACAGCACGTTCTCGCGATGGATACGACGTTCAAGGACGACGATCTGATGTGGAGAGCCGTCACCAGCAAGGGACTTCAGAACACGGCGTACGTCGCGATCATCGTCTGGGAGACGCTCGCGGCGCTCGTGCTGATCTACGGCACGTGGCTGTGGGTGCGCGGGGACGATCCGCGTGCCCGGCGCTTCTCCACCTACGGCCTGCTCATGCTCATGCTGCTCTTCGGCGCCGGGTTCATCGCGATCGGCGGGGAGTGGTTCTCCATGTGGCAGTCGGACACCTGGAACGGCCTGGACGCGGCGCTGCGGGTGTTCGTGCTCAGCGGGGTCGTGCTGCTGGTGGTCAATCTGCCGGACCGCAGCGCTAGTTGACGACGACGACCTTCGTCCCCGTCTCGCCGAACGTCCACAGTGCCGACCCGTCCGCCGTCTTCATGCGGATGCCGCCGGTCTGGGCGCCGTTCGCGGGCGGGGGCGAGGAGCCGTCCACCGCGTTGGAGAAGGCGACGTTCACGCCGCCCACGGCGGTGAAGTACACGATGTGCTCGATCCGCACGCCGTCGGACCCGGTCGTCGGATCTCCCCGGCGCAGCGAGACCGAGTAGGTGCCGGGGGCCGGGTCCACCGTCCCCGGCCAGACGGCGAAGGTCCGCCGGGCCGCCTCGCTCGCGTCGATCAGCCAGACCCGCTTGTCGCCGAGCGAGTAGACGATCCGGCGGCCGGTCCCGGAGGCGTCCGGGACCGCGGTCGCCGACGGCTCGGGCTGCGCGGACGCGCGCGGGGACGCCGAGACGCTCGGCCGGGCGGTGGCGGCCACGGTCGGCTTCGTTCCCTTGTCGGCCTGTACGGCCAGGGCGACGACGGCGGCTATCGCCCCCACGGTCAGACCCGTCACCCAGACCTTCGGGGCTGGCACGGCACGCATCTCCTCGGCTAAGGATCCCCGTCGAACGGGGGTCGGATCATCGTACCGGCCCCCGCCGAGACACCTCTCCCGTCAGTCCAGCACCGGCAGCAGCTCCGGCAGGTGCCCGTCGGAGACCTGCGCCGCCTTCTGCCGCTCCTCGGACACCTCCCCGTACAGCGTCGTGCGCGGACGTGCGGGACGGCCCGCCGCCTCCGCCACCGCGATCAGGTCCTTCACCGACTTGTACGAGCCGTACGACGAACCCGCCATCCGCGAGATCGTCTCCTCCATCAGCGTGCCGCCCAGGTCGTTCGCCCCCGAGCGGAGCATCTCCGCCGCACCCTCCGTACCCAGCTTGACCCAGCTGGTCTGGATGTTCGGGATCCAGGGGTGGAGCAGCAGGCGTGCCATCGCCGTCACCGCCCTGTTGTCCCGCATGGACGGGCCCGGGCGGGCGATGCCGGCCAGGTACACCGGGGCGTTGGTGTGGATGAAGGGGAGCGTCACGAACTCCGTGAAGCCGCCCGTGCGTTGCTGGATTCCGGCCAGTGTGCGCAGGTGGCCCAGCCAGTGGCGCGGCTGGTCCACATGGCCGTACATCATCGTCGACGAGGACCTGATGCCGACCTCGTGCGCGGTCTCGATCACCTCGATCCAGGTCGCCGTCGGCAGCTTGCCCTTGGTCAGCACCCAGCGGACCTCGTCGTCGAGGATCTCGGCGGCCGTGCCGGGGATGGAGCCGAGGCCGGCCTCCTTGGCCGTCGTCAGCCACTCGCGGATGGACATGCCGGTGCGGGTCGCGCCGTTGACGACCTCCATCGGCGAGAACGCGTGCACATGCATGCCGGGGACCCGCTCCTTCACCGCCTTCGCGATGTCGAAGTACGCCGTCCCCGGCAGGTCCGGGTGGATCCCGCCCTGCATACAGACCTCCACCGCGCCCACCTCCCAGGCCTGTTGGGCCCGGTCGGCCACCTGATCCAGGGACAGGGTGTACGCGTCGGCGTCCGTGCGTCGCTGGGCGAAGGCGCAGAACCGGCAGCCCGTGTAGCAGACGTTGGTGAAGTTGATGTTCCGAGTGACGATGTACGTCACGTCGTCGCCGACCACCGACTTGCGCACGTCGTCGGCCACTTGACACAGGGCGTCCAGGGCGGGCCCGTCCGCGTGCAGCAGCGCCAGCGCCTCGGCGTCGGTCAGCCGCGTGGGGTCGTCGGCGGCGACCCGCAGCGCCTGCCGTACGTCCGTGTCGATGCGCTCCGGCACCATTCCGGGTGCGGCCGCCTCGCGCAGGGCGCCCCAGTCGCCGTAGACCTCGTCGAAGTCGTCGCGGCGGTCGGACGTACGGCCCTCGGTGTCGATCGTGGCGTGCAGATCCGTACGGCCGGACGGGACGAAGACCTCCTCCGGCTCCTGCCAGGGCAGTCCCCGCGGCAGGGCGTCGGGGCGGGCGAGGCCCGTCTCCGGGTCCGCCAGCGCCGCCACGTGCGGCCGCAGCCTCGGATCCAGCCAGGGCTCGCCGCGCTGCACGAACTCGGGGTACACGCAGAGACGTTCCCGCAGCTCGAAACCGGCCGCCGCGGACCGTTCGGTGAGCTCCTCGATCTGCGGCCAGGGCCGCTCGGGGTTCACATGGTCGATGGTGAGCGGACTGACCCCGCCCCAGTCGTCGATCCCCGCCCCGATCAGCCGCTCGTACTCGCTGTCGACGAGGTTCGGCGGGGCCTGGATGTTGGCGGCCGGGCCCATGATGAGGCGGGCCACCGCCACCGCGGCGACGAGTTCGTCCAGTTCCGCGTCGGGCATGCCGCGCATCGCGGTGTCCGGCTTGGCACGGAAGTTCTGGATGATCAGTTCCTGGACGCTGTGGTACGCCCGTGCTGTGCGCCGGAGCGCGAAGAGGGACTCGGCGCGCTCCTCGTACGTCTCCCCGATCCCGAGGAGGATGCCGCTCGTGAAAGGCACCGACGAACGCCCGGCGTCCTCCAGCACCCGCAGCCGCACGGCGGGCTCCTTGTCGGGGGAGCCGTAGTGCGGTCCGCCGGGCTCGGACCAGAGCCGCTCGGCGGTCGTCTCCAGCATCATGCCCATGCTCGGGGCGACGGGCTTCAGCCGCTGGAAGTCGGTCCAGGACAGCACGCCCGGGTTGAGGTGGGGCAGGAGCCCCGTCTCCTCCAGGATCCGGATGGAGATGGCCCGGACGTACGCGATGGTGTCGTCGTAACCGTGCGCGTCCAGCCATTCCCTGGCCTCCGGCCAGCGGTCCTCGGGCTTGTCGCCGAGGGTGATCAGCGCTTCCTTGCAGCCCAGCGCGGCGCCCTTGCGGGCCACGTCCAGCACCTCGTCGGGGGACATGAACATGCCGTGGCCGGCCCGGCGGAGCTTGCCGGGCACGGTCACGAAGGTGCAGTAGTGGCACTTGTCCCTGCACAGCCGGGTGAGGGGGATGAAGACGCTCTTCGAGTACGTGATGACACCGGGGCGGCCGGCCTGTGCGAGGCCCGCGTCCCTGATGCGGGCGGCTGAGGCGGTGAGGTCGTCCAGGGCCGGGCCGCGGGCCTGGAGCAGCACCGCGGCCTCGGAGACGTCGAGGGCGACGCCGTCCCGGGCACGTTTGAGAGCGCGACGCATGGAGTTCTCGGTGGGGCCGGTACCGCCGGGGCGGTCGGTGGGGCCGGTTCCGGAGGTCGCGGAAGTCGTCATCCTTCGAGCATACGAGCGGTGTGATCAGGACAGAGGGGCTGACCGAAGGTGGGTGACGTCACACACCCTCACCATCACCCTGGACATAACGGTCATACTCGTCAAGCACCTTGAGTACCTCGGCCTCCCCCGCCGGGGGCAGCTGCAGCACGACCTCCTCGATCCCGAGCTCGGCGTAGTGGGCGAGCTTGCCCGGGGTGGGGACGACGGCGTACGGGACGACCTGGAGGGCGGCCGGGTCGCGGCCCGCGTCGGTCCAGGCGGTGCGCAGCACGGGCAGGGCCTCGGTCAGACCGCGTCCGCCGATGGGCAGCCAGCCGTCGGCGTACTCGCAGATGTGGGAGAACAGCTTCGGCCCTGCGGCACCGCCCACGAGGGTCCGCTTCCGGACGGGCTTGGGGAAGGCGTGGCTGGCCCGGACACTCCCGAACTGCCCCTCGTAGGCGGTCGGTTCATCCGCCCAGAGCGCCTGCATGAGCGCCATCCGGTCGCGGACCAGCTCCCTGCGCGTCCGCCACTCGACGCCGTGGTCGGCGGCTTCCTCGACGTTCCAGCCGAACCCGAGTCCGAGCGTGAACCGTCCGCCGGAGAGGTGGTCGAGGGTCGCGATCTGCTTGGCGAGGTCGATCGGGTCGTGCTGGGCGACGAGCGTGATGCCGGTGCCGAGACCGAGCCGCTCGGTGACGGCGGCGGCCTGGCCGAGCGCGACGAAGGGGTCGAGGGTGCGGCCGTACTCACGCGGCAGGTCGCCGCCGGCCGGGTACGGGGTGATCCGCTCGACGGGGATGTGGGTGTGCTCGGGCAGATACAGCCCGGCGAAGCCCCGCGCCTCCAGCTCACGGGCGATCCGGGTCGGGGTGATGGTCTCGTCGGTGAGGAAGATCGTCACGGAAATTCGCATGACTGCATCTGTACCGGGCCGGGGCGGGGATGTCCATACCGACTGGTCGGCATCTGTGGGGCGTATCGGAAGGACGGCCGCTGTCGGTCGTCTGTCGGGGCTGTCGGTCCGATGTCGGCGGCGTGTCGGCCGGGGCCCGGAGGCTTGTCGCAGATCCCGCCGGGTGACCGCCCGCCGGGCCTGCGACCTCTCGGGAGTCACCATGACCAGCCACGTCACGATCATCGGCGCCGGACTCGGCGGCCTGACACTCGCCCGCGTCCTGCACGTCAACGGCATCCCGTCCACCGTCTACGAGGCGGAGTCCTCGCCGGCGGCGCGTTCGCAGGGCGGGATGCTCGACATCCATGACTACAACGGCCAGCTCGCGTTGGAGGCGGCGGGCCTGATGGAGGAGTTCCGCGGTCTCGTTCTGGAGGGGCGTGAGGCGACGCGGCTGCTCGATCTGGACGGGACCCTCCTGTTCGAGAAGGCCGACGACGGCACCGGCGACCGTCCCGAGGTGCAGCGCGGCGAGCTGCGGCAGCTCCTGCTGGACTCGCTGCCGGCCGGGACGGTCCGCTGGGGCCACAAGGTCAGCGGCACCCGTGCGCTCGGCGACGGCCGCCACGAGGTGACCTTCGCCGACGGGAGCACCGTCGTCACCGGTCTGCTGGTCGGCGCGGACGGTGCCTGGTCACGGGTGCGGCCGCTGCTCTCCGCCGCGAGGCCCGAGTACACCGGCATGTCCTGCGTCGAGGCGTACCTGTACGACGCCGACACCCAGCACCCGGTCAGCGCGAAAGCGGTCGGGAGCGGGGCCCTTTTCGTGCTCGCGCCGGGCAAGGGCTTCGTGACGCACCGGGAGAGGGGCGGCAACCTGCACACCTACGTGATGTTCGCCCGCCCGCAGGACTGGTTCGCCGCGATCGACTTCACCGACTCCGCCGCGGCCACCGCCCGCATCGCGGCGGAGTTCGACGGCTGGGCTCCGGAACTCACCGCGCTGATCACCGACGCCGACACCGAACCGGTACTGCGTCCCTTCGCCGCCCTGCCCGTCGAACACCGGTGGGAGCGGGTGCCGGGAGTGACGCTGATCGGCGACGCCGCCCATGTCGCCGCCCCGAACGGCGAGGGCGCCAACCTCGCCATGCTCGACGGCGCGGAGCTCGCCCAGTCCCTGGCAGCCCACCCCGACGACACCGAGACCGCGCTCACCGAGTACGAACGCGCCATGTTCCCCCGCAGCGCCGCAACCGCCACCGAGGGCATCGAGCTCTACGCCCTCATGTTCGGCGACAGCACACCGCACGGCCTGATCGACATGTTCACCGGACACGAACAGGGCGAGTGAGCCACTCGGGCCGGCTTCAACGGCTCGGTCATGCGTTGAGGTAGTGGTACCTGCCGTCGCTCGGCGAGACGAAGAGTTGGCCGTCCCGAACCTGCCATTCGGTCGTGCCGTCGACTTCATGGCTGGCGAGGAAGAGGCCTGTTACGCGGTCTCCGTCCTCGTTGGCCGGGATCCTCGCCATGTCCCGAATCTGACGAACGAGCCAGTCCAGACCCGACTCGCGGATGTCGGCGCCGTAGAACAGGTAATGAATCCAGTTGACGTGCCGATGGGGAGTGCCCCATCCGTTGGAGTAGTGGTCGTCTTCGTGGGACGAGATGATCTCCTGGGCTGCGGCGAGTTGTTCCTCGTCGCACTCCAGCCATCCTCTGACCGACACGTAGATGCCCATCGATGTTTCCTCTCTCCACGTTCACGTACCGCCGCCTCCGCCACGGGCATCTTCCAGGGCCGTCATGATTGCGGGCGAGTTCCTGATCAGGACCCGGTGCCGGTAGGTCCGGACCACCGCGGCGGCGCCCGCGAAGTCGTTGGTCGGCGAGGCTCCTACGGCCGCCGCAAGCTCCGCCTCGAAGCGCTCCCGGTCGCCGGGGAAGCCGTATCGGCTGAGTGCACTGCGCAGGTCGTCCACGGTCCGGATCTCCGGGAGGGCCCGGCTCACCACCCCGGCACCCCGCACTCCGCCCACAGCAGCTTCCCGCCCTTCGACGCGCCCAGTTGCCGCAGTACCGACACGCCCGTCGCGTCGGCGCAGGCCCGGACCAGGTGCAGGCCGCGGCCGTTCTCGGCGTCCGGGGCGGCGGGAGGCTTGTCGGTCGTGAAGCCAGGTGGGACGCGGGGGTCCGTGTCCCAGACCGCGACCCGGACCCGTCCGGGGGCCGGTGACAGGAGGCGGAAGGCGTACGGGCCCTTCGTGTGGCAGTGCGCGTTCGTCAGCAGTTCTGCTGCGAGCAGCTCCGCTGTGGGGGTCAGGTCGGGAAGGTCGTGTGCGGCCAGGATCAGTCTGAGGGCGCCCCTCGCGATACCCGGTGCGCGTGGATCGTGCGGGAGATGCAGGGTGTAGTTCCAGGACGGGGATACGGTGGCCATCGGAAGTCTCCGGTCACTGAGGGGAGTTGGACAGATGCCTGGTGTCTCTGCCGTGGCGTCCCACGGTGCGCTTCCAGGTGGGGTGGCGCCTGAACATGACGATAGGGGGTTCGCAAAGGTGCTTTGCGGCACTTCGAAGGATCTCGGCCTCTTCTCCCTCGTGTGGGTGACAAACCCGCTGGACGCCCGGTAGGAGGAGATCCAATGACACCCCGGCCCGCGCCTACGGCTCGACGCGTCCGACTCGCGACGGAGCTGCGCAAACTCCGCGAGCGGGCCGGTCTGACCTCGACCGAGGCCGCACAGTTGCTCGGCACGAGTTCGGGTCAACTCAGCAACGTCGAGTCCGCCCGGTTCGGCGTGAGCCCGGAGCGCGTGCGCGCGATGGCCGCGCTGTACTCCTGCACGAACCAGCCCTACGTCGACGCCCTGGCCGACATGGCGGCCGAGAAGTCCCGCGGTTGGTGGTGGGAGGCGTATCGCGAGGTACTGCCCTCCGGGCTCCTCTCACTGGCCGAGCTGGAGCACCACGCCACAGCCGTCCGCACCGCCTTCACCGCCCACATCCCCGGCATGCTCCAGACCACCGAGCACGCCCGGGAGATCTTCAGCCAGGCGATCCCGGCTCCCACGCCACCGGCGGTGGAACACCGTGTCTCGCATCGGATCAAACGGCAGGACTTCGTGTTCCGAGCGGACCCGAATCCGTACAGCACGGTGATCCATGAGGCCGCCCTGCACATGCGGGTCGGCGGCCCGCGGGTGGCACGGGATCAGCTTCGGCATCTGATCGACATGAGCCTGCGAGAGCACATCACCCTGCGCGTACTCCCCTTCGACATCGGGGCGTTCCCAGGGTCGGGACAGTCGATCAACTACCTCTGTGGCCCCGTACCGCCCCTGGACACCGTGCAGTTGGACCAATTCCACGGCCCGGTGCTCCTCGACGCCGAGGCACATCTGGAGAAGTACCGGCGCCTCCTGGACGTCGTGGAGGCCATCGCCCTCAGTCCCGCAAAGTCCCGCGATCTGATCCACTCCATCATCCACAGCCTGTGAAGGAGCCGAGATGTCCACGCACGCCTGGCGGAAGTCGACCTACTGCCAAGAGGGCGAGGCCTGCGTCCACATATCCACCGACCGCAACAAAGTTCACATCACGGACTCCGACGCCGCCCAAACCATCGTCACCGTCAGCCACGCCGCCTTTGTCGCCCTGGTGAAGTCACTCTGACCCGTCCGCCAGGTCCGCCACCACCGCCGCATGGTCCGACGGCCAGACCCCGTCCACCGGACCGTCGCCCGCGCGCCGGACGCCCAGGACATGACCCAGCCCCCTCGGCCCCGGCGGGCCCACGTGGATGTAGTCGATGCGGACCGGTGGGTCCACGCGGACGTACGGGTTCGCCGGGTCCCAGGTCGCCGAGGGGGCCGTAGGGTCCGCGTACTCCCAGGCGTCCAGGAAGAGTTGGTCCGGGGCGGCTGGGGCCGTCTTGTAGCCGCCGAAGAGGCGGACCTCGTCGGAGTCGGGCCAGGCGTTGAAGTCGCCGGTGATCACCGGGGGGAAGTCGGTGCCGGAGCGGTGCGCGGCCACGAACTCCGCCAGCTCCGTGACCTGTTGGCAGCGGATCGCCGACGCGGTGGGGGCCGAGGTGAGGTGGGTGGTGAAGAAGGGGATGTCGTACGACGGGCCGGCCAGCCGGGTGTGGAAGGCTAGGCGGCCGTCGTCCAGCTCCTCAGGGGCCGGCAGCCGCAGCACGGCCTCGTCGACCACCGGCCAGCGGCTCAGTACCGCGTTGCCGACCTCCACCCCCGGGTCACCGATCCGCCGCTGCCAGCGCTCCGAGGCGGGCGACGCGGCCCAGGCCCAGTGCAGACCGAGCTCGCCCGCGAGCCACTCCGCGAGGTTCTCGCCACCTGAACCGTCCGCCGACCACACCTCCTGGAGGCCGACGACATCCGGCCGCAGCTCCCGCAGCACCGCCAGGATCGCCTTCTGGCGTTCCTCCCATGGGCCGAAGCGCCACCACAGGTTCCAGGTCACCACGCGCATCGCCGACACCCTTCATCCACCCGGCCGCACCCTGAGATCATCGAGTCCGTCGGTCAGGTTACGGAAGACCGGAGCGAAGACCAGAGACAGGAGTCTCACCACCCATGTCCCGCAACGCCGAGCGCAAGTACCGCGCAGCCACGGCCCTCCAGCGCCGCTTCAACCCGATCATGCGCCGACTGCCGCTCCAGACCGTCCTGGAGACCACCGGCCGCACCTCGGGCCTGCCCCGCCGGACCCCGGTGGGCGGCAAGCGGGTCGGCGGGTCCTTCTGGCTCGTCTCGGAGTTCGGTGAGCGGTCGCAGTACGTCCGCAACATCAAGGCCGATCCGCGGGTGCGGGTGCGCATCCGGGGGCGGTGGCACACGGGGACCGCCCATCTCATGCCGGACGACGACACCGCCGTACGACTGCGCTCGCTGCCCCTGATGAACAGCGCGGCGGTACGGGCTATAGGGGCCGGTCAGTTGACCGTACGGGTGGATCTGGACCATTGAATCCTCCCCCTCGTAAACGAGGGGGATTCCTGGCTCAGGCTGCCTGGCGGAACAGCGTCCCGCCAGGTCTTGCGCCATCAGCACCAGCCGGGTTGAGACCAGCCCGGACCAGCATCACACGGGCGGAGTTCTTGTCTCTGGGCGAGACGGTTCCACACGCGGCGCAGGCATAGGTTCGTTCGGACAGCGGTAGTGCGTGCTTGGTTCTCGCTCCGCACCGGGCGCAGTCCATCGTGGTGTGCGCCGGATGGACCAGGTGCACGATCCTGCCGTGCTTGCGGGCCATCTCCGACCCACCGGCACCGGTCCCACTCCGCCAGCAGCGCACGCTCAGCGGTCGACGACACACGCAGCCGGAACGTCCACCGGGCATGCCCGACGGCCCCGCTCTCCTTCACCCCCGACACGACATCCCCCCTCCCACACCCCGCCCGATCGCCGCAGCTTCCCTGAAGAGACCGTACGTGCGACACGCGCACATCCGTACCCCACTACGGCGAAGCCACCCCCACCAGCGAACACGGGCACACCCGTTCGCCTTCCGGCTCCGTCAGCGGCTTCGCGGGCGCTCCGCGTCGCCATCCACGGGATGCGATTCCTCCCCGGCGTGAACGCCGGGGCATCCTCGCAAGAATCAGGTGAAGAGATACGGTGGATTCGCCGACCGGACATCCCTCGGCATGTGTCTCGTTCGCGGAGGATGAGAGAAGGATGGACCGGGCGCTGCTGGCCGACTTTCTCCGGGCACGCCGGGAGGTGCTGCAACCGGAGGACGTGGGGCTTCCCCGCGGGCCACGGCGTCGTACCGGGGGACTGCGGCGCGAGGAGGTCGCCGCGCTGGCCGGCATGTCGGTCGACTACTACAGCCGGATCGAGCAGCAACGCGGTCCGATGCCGTCCGAGCAGGTACTCGCCGGACTCGCCCGGGGCCTGCACCTCAGCCTGAGCGAGCGCGACCACCTCTTCGACCTCGCCGGGCACTCGGCGCCGCGACGGCAGCTGCGCGACGACCACGTCAGCCCCACCATGATGCGGATCGTCGAACGGCTCGCGGACACACCGGCGTTGGTGATGTCCCGGTTCGGTGAGACGCTGCTGCAGAATCAACCGGCGGTCGCCCTGCTGGGCGACTACACCCGCTTCAGCGGAATGTCCCGCTACCTGGTCTACCGCTGGTTCACCGACCCCGCACAACGCGACCTCTACCCCGCCGAGGACCACGCCCTACGAGGCAGGGTCTTCACCGCGGAGATCCGGACGGTGCACACGGCGGAGCCCACGGGCCGGGCCGGCGAGATCGTCGCCGCGCTGCTGGAGGTCAGCCCCGAGTTCGCCGAGGTCTGGCGATTGCACGAGGTGGACGTCACCCACCACAACGACCTCAAGCGCTACCGCCACCCCGAGCTGGGCGAACTGGAGCTGTACTGCCAGCGCCTGATCGACCCCGACCAGGCTCAGGAACTGCTCGTCTTCTCCGCCACACCCGGCTCACCCAGCTACGAAAAGCTCCAACTCCTGCCCGCCGTACGGGACTAGGCCGTGTTGTGAAAGTTGGTCTCGTCCCGAGCTTGTGCCGTGATGATCTCGGTGTGGGGCGAGGGGATCTCTCCGACGAGCAGTGGTCGGTGCCGGAACCGTTGTTGCCGGTGGTGGTGTTGGGCCGGCCGTCGGTGGGGCAACGGAAGCTGATCAACGGGATCCGGTGGAGGGTGCGGACCGGTGCTCCGTGGCGGGACCTGCCGCAGGAGTACGGCCGTGGCAGACGGTCTACGGGCTGTTTCGCCGCTGGCAGCGGGACGGCACCTGGTCTTGCTGACCAGGTTGCAGGCGCGGGCAGATGCGGCCGGGCTCATCACATGGGAGGTCAACGTCGACTCCACGATCTGCCGGGCCCATCAGCACGCCGCGGGCGCCAGCCGTCATGGACAAGCTCAGAAGGAGCCGCCGGGTGGGGTTGAGGCCGAGCCCGGAGATCACGCCCTGGGCCGGTCCCGGGGAGGCTTCACCACAAAGATCCATCTGGCCTGCGAGCAGGGTCAACGGCCGCTGGCCCTGCTGGTGACGGCCGGTCGGCGGGGCGACAGTCCGCAGTTCACGACCGTTCTGGAACGCGTTCGGGTGCCGCGCATCGGACCTGGCCGGGGAAGACCACGGCGCGGGTGAAGAAGTCGCACAGGGCCCCGAACAGCTCCGGGTCCGGGTGGCGGCTGCGGCCATCGCGTGCCTTGATGGCGCAGTTCAGGACAACCACGTGCGCGCGCCGGGCCCGTTCCGCAGCGTCCGGCCCGTTGGCGTCACTGGACCCATGGGCGGCAACCCGTGGGCCGGGTCTCGGTCCGGTTCACGGGAAGTCACGTAGGTGAAGTGCATGTGGACGAAACCGTTGACGGAATCATTACCCCCGCTTATCTTCTGACCGAATTTGCGAACAAGGTTCGAAATTACGGACAGGGACGGTCCCGCATGCCAAAGATGTCAGAGCAGCCCCCCGCCAGACGCCACAGGTCCCTGATCCTGTGTGTGCTCGCCGTACTGATCGCCATGGTGTCGGCGACGACCCCGGCCACCGCCGCCGAGGGCCGCCCATACACGAACCCGGTCAAGTCGGTCAAGGGGGCCGACCCCTGGCTCGAGTACTACAACGGCAACTACTACCTGGTCACCACGTCCTTCACCGGCGTGCTGACCATGCGGAAGTCGCTGACCCTGGCCGGACTCTCCACCGCTGCCAGCGTCCAGGTCTGGAGTGACACCACCTCCACCCGCAACACCAACATCTGGGCGCCCGAGCTGCACTTCCTCGACGGCCACTGGTACCTGTACTACTCCGCGGGGCAGAGCGGTGTCGCCTGCTGCGACTCCCAGCGCACCCACGTCCTGGAGAGCGCGGGCACCGACCCGATGGGCCCGTACACCTACAAGAACCAGCTGAGCGGCTCCAACCTCACCCCCGGCGGCTGGCTCATCGACGCCACCGTCCTCAAGGCCAACAACAGCCTGTACCTGATCGGCAGCGGCTTCATCAACGGCAGCAAACAGAGCCTGGTCATCGCGCCGATGAGCAACCCGTACACGCTGGCCAGCAACACCTTCACCATCATCTCCAGCCCCACCGCGAGCTGGGAGACCTCGGGCGCCGCGGTCAACGAGGGCCCGGAACCGCTGTACCACGACGGCCGCACCTTCCTCACCTTCTCCGCCAGCTACTGCCAGACCGCGGACTACAAGCTGGGCCAGCTGGAACTGACCGGTACCGACCCGCTGAACCCCGCCTCCTGGACGAAGAAGTCCACGCCGGTCTTCCAGCGCAACGACGCGGCGAGTGTCTACGGCCCCGGCCACAACGGCTTCTTCACCTCGCCGGACGGCACCGAGAACTGGATCGTCTACCACGCCAACGACACCGCGAACGGCGGCTGCGGCAACGGCCGTACGACGCGGGCGCAGAAGTTCACCTGGAACGCGGACGGCACGCCGAACTTCGGCACCCCGGTCGCGCTCGGCACCACGCTGCCCGGCCCCTCGGGCGAGACCGCGGCGACCCCGACCGCGTACACCCTGGTGAACCGCAACAGCGGCAAGTGCCTGGACGTGGAGGGCGGCAACACCACGGACGGCACCAACATCTTCCAGTGGAGCTGTACCGGCGGCGCCAACCAGAAGTGGCGCGTCGAGGACCTCGGCAACGACACCAGCCGACTGGTCAACGTCGCCACCGGCAAGGTCATGGACACCGCGAACTGCGCGACGGCCGACGGCACGGACATCGCCCAGTGGTCCTGGCTGAACAACAACTGCCAGAAGTTCCGACTGGTCTACACGGCCACCGGCGACTACGTGCGGATCGTGAACGAGAACAGCGGCAAGGTCGCCGACGTCGCCAACTGCGGCACCACGAACGGGACCGACGTACGGCTGTGGACCTGGCTGAACAACAACTGCCAGCAGTGGCGCCTCGTCCCCACGACCTGACCTCCCTCCGCACCCCGTGATCTGGAGAAACCCCTTGAGACGCAACGCCGTACGGCTGCTCACGGCCGTCCTCTTCGCCCTGGTGGGCTGCCTCGCCGGGCCCGGCACCGTCGCCCACGCGGCCGTGCCCGCCTCCCCCGGCGTGACCTACACCAACCCGATCGCCGAGAAGCGCGCCGACCCGCACATCTTCAAGCACACCGACGGCTACTACTACTTCACCGCAACCGTGCCCGAGTACGACCGCATCGTGCTGCGCCGCGCCACCACCATCCAGGGCCTGTCGACGGCCCCCGAGACCACGATCTGGACCAAGCACGCCAGCGGCGTGATGGGCGCGCACATCTGGGCGCCGGAGATCCACTTCATCGACGGCAAGTGGTACGTGTACTTCGCCGCGGGCTCCACCAGCGACATCTGGGCGATCCGGATGTACGTCCTGGAGGGCACCGGAGCCAACCCGCTCACCGCCACCTGGGCCGAGAAGGGCCAGATCAAGACGACGTGGGAGAGCTTCTCCCTCGACGCGACCACCTTCGTCGTGGGCGGCGTCCGCTACCTCTCCTGGGCCCAGCGCAACCCGGCCGAGAACAACAACACCAGCCTGTTCATCGCCAAGATGGCCAACCCCTGGACGATCACCGGCACTCCGGCGGAGATCTCCCAGCCGACGCTGTCCTGGGAGACGATCGGCTACAAGGTCAACGAGGGCCCGGCGGTGATCCAGCACGGCGGCAAGGTCTTCATGACCTACTCGGCCAGCGCGACCGACGCCAACTACTGCCTCGGCATGCTGACCGCCTCCGCGACGGCCGACCTGACCAGCCCGGCGTCCTGGACCAAGGGTTCGCAGCCGGTGTTCAAGTCGAGCGACGCGACCTCGCAGTACGGGCCGGGCCACAACTCCTTCACCGTCTCCGAGGACGGCAAGTCCGACATCCTCGTCTACCACGACCGCAGCTACAAGGACATCACCGGCGACCCGCTGAACGACCCCAACCGCCGTACCCGCGTCCAGAAGGTGTACTGGAAGGCCGACGGCACCCCCGACTTCGGCATCCCGGTCGCCGACGGTGTCACTCCGCAGCGCTTCTCGTCGTACAACTTCGCGGACCGCTTCATCCGCCACTTCGACTACCGCGGCCGGATCGACGCCAACGTCAGCCCGCTGGCCGACTCGCAGTTCAGGGTGGTCACCGGCCTGACCGGCAGCGGCACCGTGTCGCTGGAGTCGGCCAACTTCCCCGGCTACTACCTGCGAAGCAACGCGAGTTTCGAGGTCCGGCTGGAGAAGAACGACGGCACGGCACAGTTCGCGTCCGACGCCACCTTCTCCAAGCGGGCGGGTCTGTCCGACTCGGCCGGCGTCTCCTACGAGTCGTACGGCTCACCAGGCCGCTACCTCCGCCACTTCAACTACCTGCTGTACGTGCAGACACCGAGCACGGCCACGGACCGGGCGGACGCCACGTTCTACGCCCAGTAACACCTGCGGACGGCTCTCACCGGGGCCGCGGACCGGTGTCGAAGGCAGCCTCGATGGGGCGCTCGTCGACCGGGACGCTGCCCTGGGGCGGGCCGTTCAGTACCGCGCGTACTGCGGGTCCGATCGGAGGAGACGAGGATGCCGAAGCCGCCCGCCCGGCGGCCGGCTTCGACGTGCGCGCCGAGGTCACTGACGACCACGCACTCAGACGGGGCCGTGCACACCCGTCCGACCGCCAGAGGATCAGCCCCGGCTCCGGCACCTGGTAGTGGCAGCCGTCGTCGGGAGCGTGCGGACACGCCCCCTCACACGTCGAACGGGCCGGCAGGTCGTCGACCCGCCGCTCGACGGCGGACCTCGGCGTCGGTGAACACTCCGCGCGCCACACCGGACTGTTCGGTGACGAATCGCGGATCTCCGCTGCCGCGCCGCTGATCGCCTGATCGATGCCCAACTGCACTCGGGTGGCCAGCAGGACGGAGCCGACCATGTCGTCGGTGAAGCCGCGAGGGCTCGTCCGGGAGGCCACCAGCCTGCGGTGGGTGAACTCGTCGAAGCCGACCTTGCCGCCGTTCGCGCCGCTGCCGGAGTTGCCGAAACCTCTGCCAGGCGGTCGCACTGATCCCGGTCGCGTGGCCTGGACGGGCGGTGACGCCACGGGACGTCGCCGGTTTCTCCGATCTCCACCAAATCCTGACGGTGGCCACCGTCGGCGGTTCGTGGATCTTCGGCGTGTTCCCGGGCGCGGGCCCTGCTCACCTTCTTCGACGTGGACGTGAACAGCCCGGGCAGCCGTGTGGTTTCTCGGGGATGGACCTCATGATGGCCTGCATAGCGGGCGGGATCACCGCGACGATCGTCTCCAACAAGGTGAGCACACGGCTCCGCGGAGCGGCCGGGCCGCCGGGCGGCTCCGACCGGGGGGACAGCGGAGACAGCGCCGACGTGGACTCGGGCGGCTTCGACGGCGACTGAGCGGCGACGCTGAGCGCGATCCGGATCCCCCGGCTGGGACTCGGGCGCCCATGACGAGCGCCACGCCGTCGAAATGCGGGATCGACCGCCGCACGGCTGTGACAAGCACTTTCGAAACACGCCCTGGTCGTACGAGTCGTCTCCACCTGCCCCGCTCGCTCTGCCACGGACAACTTGTCCGTGGATAAGTCATGCCTTCATCCGGGTTCCGACTCACGCCACGCTTGCTCAGTCGAACAAGGGAGGCTGAGATGGACCGGGCGCTGCTGGCCGACTTTCTCCGGGCGCGCCGGGAGGTGCTGCAACCGGAGGACGTGGGGCTTCCCCGCGGGCCACGGCGTCGTACCGGGGGACTGCGGCGCGAGGAGGTCGCCGCGCTGGCCGGCATGTCGGTCGACTACTACAGCCGGATCGAGCAGCAACGCGGTCCGATGCCGTCCGAGCAGGTACTCGCCGGGCTCGCCCGGGGCCTGCACCTCGGCCTGAGCGAGCGCGACCACCTCTTCGACCTCGCCGGGCACTCGGCGCCACGTCGGGTCCTGCGCGAGGATCACGTCAGCCCCACCATGATGCGCATCGTCGAACGGCTCGCGGACACACCGGCGTTGGTGATGTCACGGTTCAACGAGACGCTGCTGCAGACCCGTCCGGCCATCGCTCTGCTGGGCGACTACACCCGCTTCACCGGCATGTCCCGCTACCTGGTGTACCGCTGGTTCACCGACCCCGCGCAACGCGAGCTCTACCCCGTCGAGGACCACGCCCTGCGCGGGAGGGTCTTCATCGTCGACCTCCGCGCGGCGTACACCGCGGACCCGCAGGGCCGGGCCGGCGAGATCGTCGCGGCGCTCCTGGCCACCAGCGCCGAGTTCGCCGAGGTCTGGCGTGCACGAGGTGGACGTCACCCACCACAACGACCTCAAGCGCTACCGGCATCCCGAGCTGGGCGAACTGGAGCTGTACTGCCAGCGCCTGATCGACCCCGACCAGGCCCAGGAACTGCTCGTCTTCTCCGCCACACCCGGCTCACCCAGCTACGAAAAGCTCCAACTCCTGCCCGCCGTAGGCGGTTAGGCATCGCACGACCCAAGAGTGCTTCGAAAGGATTTCCCATGAAGGCAGTACGTTTCCACGAGTACGGCGACCCGAGCGTCCTGCGTTACGAGGACGTCGAGCAGCCAGTACCCGGCGACGGGCAGGTTCTCATCCGGGTCGCCGCGACGTCGTTCAACGGTGTCGACGGCAACATCCGCGGGGGCTTCATGCAGGGCCCCATCCCGGTGACGTTGCCGCACACTCCCGGCATCGACGTCTCCGGCACGGTCGAAGCGCTGGGTGAGGGCGTGACCGGCCTCGAGACCGGCGATCAGGTCGTCGGCTTCCTGCCGATGGCGGGCGTCGGCGCGGCCGCGGAGTACGTGGTGGCTCCGGCCGAGATTCTGACGCCGGCGCCCCGGAGCATCCCGCTGCCCGACGCCGCCGCGCTGCCGTTGGTGGGTCTCACTGCCTGGCAGGCCCTGTTCGATCACGCGAAGCTGGCGCCGGGGCAGCGCGTGCTCATCAACGGTGCGGGCGGCGCGGTCGGCGGCTACGCCGTGCAGCTGGCCAAGAACGCCGGCGCGTACGTGATCGCCACGGCCGGCCCGCGCAGCAGCGAGCACGTCGGGACGGCGGGTGCGGACGAGGTCGTCGACCACACCGCCACCGAGGTGACCGCGGCGGTGACCGAGCCGGTCGACGTCGTGCTCAACCTCGCGCCGATCGACCCGGCGCAGCTGGCCGCGCTGCTCACGCTGATCGGTTCCGGTGGAGTGCTGGTGAACACCACGGTGTGGATGCCCGCGCCCAGCGACGAATCACGCGGTGTGCGCGGCATCGACCTGTTCGTCAACAGCGACGCCGAACAGCTGTCGCGGCTGGTGGCGCTGGTCGACTCCGGCGAGCTGCGCGTCGACGTGGCGCAGCGAGTGCCGCTGGCGGAGCTGGCGGCAGTCCACACCCGGGCCGCCACGGGCGAGCTGCACGGCAAGGTCGTCATCGTCGCGCCCGGCACCTGATCCTCACCCGACCGTCCCTTGAAGGAGACGACCCCGATGATCCCCGACGACGACCCGTCCCGCTCGCTGACCGTGGCGAACCCCGACGATCCCGGCACGACGTACATCTCTCTGGTGGGCAACACGTACGCCATGCTGGTCACCGGCGAGCAGACCGACGGCCGGTACTGCCTGATCGACATGCGCGTCCCCGACGGCGGCGGCCCGCCGCCGCACCGGCACGACTTCGAGGAGATGTTCACCATCCTCGAGGGCGAGATCGAGTTCACCTTCCGCGGCGAGAAGCACACCGTACGGGCCGGGTCCACGGTCAACATCCCGGCCAACGCCCCGCACAACTTCCGCAACGTCTCGGGTGCGCCGGCCCGCATGCTGTGCATGTGCACCCCCGCCGGCCAGGACGCGTACTTCACGCGCATCGGCGATGTCGTCGCGGGCAAGGACGCGCCGCCACCCCACCTGTCGGAGGACGAGCTCGCGGAGCGCCGCCGCCGCGCGGCCGAGTTGGCCTCGGCCTACCGGAGCGAGTTTTTGTGAGGGGCAGGAGCACATGAGCGAGCGGTGCGGCGGCGGCCCCCGCTCCTGCGGGGAGCCGCCGCCGCACCGTTCAGAGGGTCACGTGTGTCACTTGGCCGGCTTGTAGAAGGCGTACGTCGCGGTGTACGCCACGCTCACCTGGTCCGTGCCGGTGCAGGCGGTGGCCGGGGCGACCCCGCCCGTGGTGTTCAGGCGCTGTATGTAGGAGACGCCCGCGAAGACGCCCGTGCCCCGGGTGGCGGTGGCCTGGAGCAGGAGCTCGGGGATGGTGCCGGTCTTGGGGGAGCTGGCGATCGCCGCGGCGTTCACCGCGCTGCCGTCCACCGTGGAGACCCACACGGGGCCACGGGAGTGCAGGGCGACCGTGCGGCCTCTCCTGTCCGACAGGGTGGCGGCCGGCTCCAGGAGCTTCCAGGCACCGTCGGTGCAGGTGTAGGTCTGCACGCCCCGGGCCGGGTAGACGCCCGTCAGCTTGTTGCCGTCGGGCACCTTGAGGGTCGCGGGGGCCTTCACGGGCTTGAGCGCCGCATCGGCGGGGGCCGCGTTACCGGCGGTCGTCCCCAGGAAGGCGGTCGCGGCGGCGAGGGCCGCGGTGGTCAGGGCGAGTCGTTTGGTGAGCTTCAAGTCGGTTCTCCGGAAGGGTTCTTGACTGGTTTTCAGTTCAGCGACATCGATGTCGCCGCCCCCGGTCCGGGACTCTACGGGCCCGCCCGAGGGTTACCGGCCAGTTGGCCGAACCCCGTCCCGGTAAGCCGCCTCACCCCGGCCAGACGATCGACTGCACCTCGCTGTAGGCATGCAGCGCGTACGACCCGCAGTCCCGTCCGACCCCGCTGCTGTGGAAGCCTCCGAACGGCGCCTCCATGTTGCGGCCGACCGTGTTGACCCCCACTCCCCCGGCCCGTAGCCGCCGTGCCACCCGGAAGGCGCGGGCCACGTCCGCCGACCAGACGTAGTCGATGAGGCCGTAGTCGCTGTCGTTGGCGAGCGCGATGCCCTCCTCCTCGTCGTCGAAGGGCGTCACGGTCACGACCGGGCCGAAGATCTCCTCGCGGACCACCCGCATCTCCGGGCCGCAGTCGGCGAGCAGGGTGGGGGCGACGTAGAAACCCCGTTCCAGAGCGGGGCGTTCACCTCCCACGATGACGGAGGCGCCCTCCTTGCGGCCGAGTTCGACGTACGACTCCACCCGCTCCCGGTGCGCCGCCGAGATCACCGGCCCGACGACCGTCCCGGCCCCCCTGGGGTCGCCCACCTTCAACCGGCCTGCGTATTCGGCCAGTTGCTCGACGAGCCGCTCGTAGACCCCCCGCTGCGCCAGCACCCGCGTCGGTGCCGTGCAGATCTGTCCGCTGTAGAAGGAGAAGGTGGTCCCGATCCCGGCCACGGCGGATCCGAGGTCCGCGTCCTCGAAGACGACCGCCGCTCCCTTCCCGCCCAGCTCCATCAACTGCCGTTTCACGGAGCGCCCGCACACCTCGCCGATGCGCTGTCCGACGGCCGTGGAGCCGGTGAAGCTGACCATGTCGACGTCCGGGGAGTCGACCGCGGCCTCACCGACCTCCACGGAACGGCCGCTCACCACGTTCACGACCCCGGGCGGGACCCCGGCGGCCTCCAGAGCCTCCGCCATGCGGTAGACGGAGAGGGGGTCCTGCGGGGCGGGCTTCACGACCACCGTGTTGCCCATGGCGAGCGCGGGGGCGATCTTGCCCGCCGGGTTCGCCCAGGGGTTGTTGTACGACGTGATGCAGGTGACGACCCCCACGGGCTGCCGGACGGCCAGCGCGCCCATCACCGCGGCCTTCCCCATCGGCCCTGCCTCGTTGATCTGCGGCGGGATCGCCCACTCGGCGGGCTCGACCTGCGCGTACCGCCGGAAGCGGGCGACGGCGACGCCGACCTGCATCGCGCGGGCCGTGGCGGTGGTCGCGCCGGTCTCGGCCTGGGCGAGTTCGGCGTACGGCACCAGGCGGGAGCGCATGAGGTCGGAGGCGCGGGCGAGGATCGCCGCCCGCTCCCCCGCCGGCGTACGCGACCACGGCCCGAAGGCCTCGCGGGCCGCGGCACAGGCCGCGCGCACCTGATCCCGCGAGGCCTCCGGCGCCCACCCGACGGTCTCCTCGGTGGCCGGATCGACCACCGCGTAGTGCCCACCGTCCGGCACGACCCACTCGCCGCCGACGAAGAGCCGCTGACCGGTCGAGGGGCCGATCGAGGGATCGGCCGCGGGGCCGACCGCGAGCCCGATCAAGGGACCGGACGAGGGGCCGCCCGAGGGCCCGCCCGATGACCCCACCGAGGGACCATCCGCAGCGCCGGCCGAGGGACCGCTCGACGGACCGGCCGCGGAGCCGATCAAGGGATCGGTCGACGGACCGTCCGAGGGCCCGCCCGACCGACCATCCGCAGCACCGGCCGAGGGACCGCTCGACGGACCGGCCGCGGGACCGATCAAGGGATCGGTCGACGGACCGTCCGAGGGCCCGCCCGACCGACCATCCGCAGCACCGGCCGAGGCACCGACCCGCCCCCCGCCCGCCGAACCCGCCGAACCCACCGAACCGACCGAATCCACCGAGGACCCGACCTGCGCCCCCGCCGAAGAGCCCTCCCCGGAGCCCACCTCGTCCCTTCCCCCGCCCGCGGAGCTCACTTGGTGCTCACCGTCCGCGTGTCCCGCCCCGACCGCAGCACCCGGCCCGGTACGGCCCCGCTCACCACGTCGTCCCGGATCGCCTCGACTCCGTTGACCCATACCGCCCGTATCCCGATCGCCTTGGAGTCCAGCCGTGGACTGTCACCCGGCAGGTCGTGCACCAGGGTGGCCGTGCCCGCGGCGATCCGTTCCGGGTCGAAGAGGACGAGGTCCGCATGGAAGCCCTCCTCGATCCGGCCGCGCTCGCGCAGGCCGAACAGCCGGGCCGGGTCGTCGGTGAGCATCTTCACGGCCTGCTCCAACGACGTCAGCCGGCGCCCGCGCAGACAGTCCCCGATGAAGCGGGTCGTGTACGGCGCCCCGCACATCCGGTCCAGGTGCGCGCCGGCGTCGGACCCGCCGAGCAGCACGTCCTCGTGCTGCCAGGCCTCGGCACGCATCGCCCAGGACGCCGGGTCGTTGTCGGTGGGCATGGGCCACAGGACCGTACGCAACGAGTCGGCCGCGCAGATCTCGACCAGCGCGGCGAACGGCTCCTGCCCGCGCTCGGCCGCGATGTCCTCCACGACCCGCCCGCTGAGCCCGCGGTTCGTCTCGCTGTAGGTGTCGCCGATGACGTACCGCCCGAAGTTGGTCAGCCGCCGGAAGACCCCGGCCTCCTTGGCCTGGGACTGCCTGAGCAGTTCCTTCTGTACGTCGGGGTCGCGCAGTTTCTCGATCCGCTCGGGGACCGGCAGTGCGAGAACCGGTCCCCAGCCGGGGATCAGGTTCAGCGCGCAGAAGGTGCCCAGCGACATGTTCATCGGGGTGAGGATCGGCATGGTCAGCGCCACCACCCGGCCGCCCGCCTTCCGGGCCTGCTCGCTCGCGAACAGCTGCCTCGGCACCCGCTCCGGCACGGACGAGTCGATGGTCAGCACGTTCCAGTTCAACGGCCGCCCGGCCGCCGCGCTCATCTCCACGAACAGTTCGATCTCGGCATCGCTGAACTGATCGAGACACCCGGCGACGATCGCCTCGATCTGCGTCCCCTCGTGCTCCCCGACGGCCCGCGACAGGGCGAGCAGCTCGGCGGGGAGCGCGTGCCGGGACGCCACGGGCTTTCCGTCGCCGTCGGAGTGCGTGGACGACTGGGTGGTGGAGAAACCCCAGGCGCCGGCGTCCATGGCCTCGTGGAACAGCCGCAGCATCTGAGCGAGTTGCTCCTCGGACGGCTGTCCCCCGATGGCGTCCGGCCCCATGACGTACCGCCGCAGCGCGCAATGGCCCACCATGAAACCGGCGTTGACCGCGGTCCGGCCTTCGAGGGCGTCCAGGTACTCGCCGAAGGAGTGCCAGCTCCAGGGTGCCCCCTCCTCCAGGGCGACCAGCGACATCCCCTCGACCTTGGACATCATCCGGCGGGTGTAGTCGGCGTCGTCCGGGCGGGCCGGGTTCAGCGGCGCCAGGGTGAAGCCGCAGTTCCCGGCGGCGACCGTGGTGACCCCGTGGTTGAGGGAGGGGGTCGCGTACGGGTCCCAGAACAGCTGGGCGTCGTAGTGGGTGTGGGGGTCGACGAACCCGGGGGCGAGGACGAGTCCGGTGGCGTCCTCGCTGCTGCGGGCCTCCCCGGCGACACCCCGGCCGATCACGGCGATACGACCGTCCCGGATCCCGACGTCGGCGGTGAAGGCGGGCGCACCGGTCCCGTCGACAACGGTCGCACCCTTGATGACGTGATCGAGCATGGAACCGAGCCCCCTTATGCGGATTCGCGGAATCGGGTCGTCCGGTGCACCGGATCCGTGTCGATCTTCGGAATCACGTGCTCCCCGATGAGCCGGATCGTCTGCAGCGTCTCCTCCTTCGGCACCCCCACCGGCAGCCCGAAGCTCAGCTGGTCCGCCCCGGCCTGCTCCCACCGCTTGCACTGCCGGGCCACCTCGTCGGGATCCCCGCAGATCAGCAGCTCCTCCTCGATGAGCACCTCGACGAACTCCGCGGTGTACTCGGGCAGCGTCTCCGGCCACACCGGGAACCCCTCGGGCCGCGGGAAGGTGTCGTGGTACCGGAACACCAGGGACGGCAGATAGTGCAGCCCGCCGTTCACGGCGATCTCGATCGCCTCGGCGTGCGTCGGCGCGCAGATGGCCGTCGTCGTCACCATCACGTTGTCGTTGACGAAGTCCCCGATCGGCTCGGCGTCGACCACCGCCGTCTTGTACTGCTCGAGGACCCACTCCATGTCGGAGACCTTCTGCACGCTGAAGCCCAGCACCCCGAGGCCCTTGCGCGCGGCCATGGCGTACGACGGCGGCGACCCGGCCGCGTACCACATCGCGGGGTGCGACTTCCCGTACGGCTTCGGCAGCACCTTGCGCGGCGGCAGCTGCCAGTGCTTGCCCTGGAAGCCGGTGTACTCGTCCTGGAGCCACATCTTGGGGAACTCCGCGATGGTCTCCTCCCAGATCTCCTTGGTGTAGTTCATGTCGGTCACGTCCGGTATGAACCCGAGGATCTCGTGCGATCCCGCCCCGCGCCCGCTGCCGAACTCGAAGCGGTTCTCGGTGAGATGGTCGAGCATGGCCACCTTCTCGGCGACCTTCACGGGGTGGTTGACCTGGGCGAGCGGGTTGAAGATCCCGGAGCCGAGATGGATCCGCTCGGTCGCGTGCGCGAGGTACCCGAGGAACACGTCGTTGGCGGAGAGGTGCGAGTACTCCTCCAGGAAGTGGTGCTCGGACGCCCAGGCGTACTTGAAGCCGGACCGGTCCGCCTGGATGACGTACTCGGTCTCCTCCATCAGCGCCTTGTGCTCGGCCAGCGGGTCGGTCTCGGCACGCTTGCCCACGTATCCCTGTACAAAGAGCCCGAATTCCAAGGAGGTTCACCGTCCCCAGTCTGTCTCTGACACTCCTGTTTCTGACGCATCGTCAGATTCCTGATCTGCCGCCGACTGTGGCACCGGGCGCATACACCGTCAATAGCTGACGGCCAGTCAGATGTTCCGTCAGATGACGGAGACCCCGGCGAGCCACCCGCCGTCGATCACGAACGGCTGGCCGGTGATGTACGAGGAGTCGGCGGAGGTCAGGAAGAGCGCGAGCGCCGCCACCTCCTCCGGCCGCCCGATCCGGCCCAGCGGGACGACCTTGCGGTAGAACCGGTCGAGCCCCCGGGATGCCTCCTCGCCGTCCGCCGACGGGTCCAGGACGGCCGGGTTGGACATGGCGGTGTCGACGGCACCCGGGCACATGGCGTTGACCCGGATACCGCGCGGTGCCAGCTCCAGCGCGGCTACCCGGGTGAGCCCGAGGATCGCGTGCTTGGAGGCCGCGTAGGCGCCCACCCCCGCCATCCCGGTCACCCCGGTGTAGGAGGCGGTGTTGACGATCGTGCCGCCGTCGGACAGGACCGGCGCCACGGTCCTGATGCCGAGGAAGCAGCCGACCTGGTTGACGTTCACGATCTGCATGAACTCGTCGAGGGGGGTGTCGAGAAGGGAGTTGAAGCGCAGGATGCCGGCGTTGTTGACGAGCCCGTCGACCCGGCCGTACTCCTCGACGACGGCCTGTGCCGCCCGCCGCCAGTCGGACTCCTGACTCACGTCCAGGTGGACGTACAGCGCCCCGATCTCCTCGGCGAGCGCCTTCCCCTGCTCGTCCAGCACATCGCCTACGACGACCTCGGCGCCCTCCTCCCGGAACAGCCGGGCCTCCTGCTCGCCCTGCCCGCGCGCCGCGCCGGTGACGAGGACGACACGTCCGTCCAGCTTGCCCATGCGGTGACTCCTCAGAGGTGGGGGGCGGTGTCGGCGCCGAACGCCGAGATCTGGTCGATGAGTTCGGCTCGGTCGCGGCTGCGGAAGCGCACCTGGATCTGGTCCACGCCCATCGCGCGGTAGGCACGCAGGGACTCGGCGAGTTCGTCGGGCGCGCCGCTGAGCGTCCGGCGGCCGACGTCCCAGGTGGGCGTGCCGACGTAGAGCGGCTCGGCGATGGCTCCGACGCTGAACGGCCCGTCGAGGCCCGCCTCCGCCCGCAGCCGCCGTATCCGGTCGATCTGCGCGGGCAGCCGGTCCCGGGGGTCTCCCTGGGGCAGCCACCCGTCGCCCTTGAGCGCGGCACGGCGTACAGCGGCCGGGGAGGACCCGCCGACCCACACCGGTACGCGGGACTGCGCGGGCCGGGGACGCTGACCGAGACCCTCGAAGTCGTAGAACTTGCCGTGGTGTTCGGGGAACTCCTCGGGCCCCAGGGCCTTGCGCAGGGCGTCGATCGACTCGTCCAGGACGGCACCGCGACCCGCGAAGTCGACCCCGAGCGCCTCGAACTCCTCCTGCACATGTCCCGCGCCGACGCCGAGGATCAGCCGGCCGCCGCTCAGATGGTCGAGGGTGGCGTACTGCTTGGCGGTGAGCAGGGGGTGCCGCAGCCCGACCACCGCCACATGACTCAGCAGCCGCACCCGTTCGGTCACGCCCGCCAGGAAGGCGAGGGTGGCGACCGGGTCGTACCAGACCGTGCTCATCGCGGAGGCGAGGCGCCGTGGGACGGCCACGTGGTCGCAGGCCGCTATGTACGCGAACCCGGCGCGGTCGGCGGCCCCGGCCACCTCGGCGAGGTCTTCGGGCCCGGCGCCGGCCTCCCAGGGCTCGGCGTAGATCGTGCTCTGGGACTGGACGGGGAGCTGGATGCCGTACTCCATCACTTCGGACCGTCCCAGAGGCCGTCCGGGGTGAGGCCGAGCAGGTCGATGGCGTTGCCGCGGACGATCCGCTCCACCACGTCGGCGTCCAGGTGCCCCATCTGGGCCTCCCCGACCTCGCGGGACTTGGGCCAGGTGGAGTCGGAGTGGGGGTAGTCGGTCTCGTAGAGGACGTTGGCGACGCCGATGGAGTCGAGGTTGCGCAGCCCGAAGGCATCGTCGAAGAAGCAGCCGTAGACGTGCTCGGTGAAGAGCTCGGACGGCGGGCGGTGGACCTTGTCGGCGACGCCGCCCCAGCCGCGGTTCTCCTCCCAGACCACGTCGGCGCGCTCCAGGATGTAGGGGATCCAGCCGATCTGGCCTTCCGCGTACATGACCTTGAGGTTCGGGAAGCGCTCGAACTTGCCGCTCATCAGCCAGTCGACCATCGAGAAGCAGCAGTTGGCGAAGGTGATGGTGGAGCCGACGGCGGGCGGGGCGTCGGCGGAGGTGGAGGGCATACGGCTGCTGGAGCCGATGTGCATCGAGATGACCGTGCCGGTCTCGTCGCAGGCGGCGAGGAAGGGGTCCCAGTCGTCGGAGTGGACGGAGGGCAGGCCCAGGTGCGGGGGTATCTCGGAGAAGGCGACGGCGCGGACGCCCCGGGCGGCGTTGCGGCGAACCTCCGCCGCCGCCAGTTCGGCGTCCCACAGCGGGATGAGGGTGAGCGGAATGAGCCGGCCCTGCGCGTCGGGGCCGCACCACTCCTCCACCATCCAGTCGTTGTAGGCCTGGACGCAGAGCAGGCCCAGTTCGTGGTCCTTGGCCTCGGTGAAGGTCTGGCCGCAGAAGCGCGGGAAGGTCGGGAAGCAGACGGCCGACTGGACGTGGTTGACGTCCATGTCGGCGAGGCGGGCGGGAACGTCGTACGACCCCGGGCGCATCTGCTCGTAGGTGATGACCTCCAGCTTGATCTCGTCCCTGCTGTAGCCGACCGCGGTGTCGAGGCGGGTGAGGGGGCGCTGGAGTCCCTCGTACAGCCACCAGTCGCCCAGGGGTCCGTCGTCCCCGGGGGCGCCCATCACGGGCTTGAAGCGGCCGCCCAGGAAGCTGATCTCCTTGAGCGGGGCGCGGACTACGCGAGGGCCGGTGTCGAGGTACTTCTTCGGGAGCCGGTTCTGCCAGACGTCGGAGGGCTCCACCGTGTGGTCGTCGACGGAGATGATCTTCGGAAGTGCCGTCGTGGTCTCCATGGCGCTCACGGTAGCGCCGATCTGACGGTCCGTCAGCTGGGTGGGGGGCGGCCGATGACGACGGTTCCTGTGCGGAAGTGTGCGGAGAGAGGGTGAGGACCTTGTGACTTACCGCGCGCCCATCTGTGATCAGCCTCTCCACAGCTGACGCATCCGCCATGGACAAGGCAAACTGACGGGGTTGTAAACAGGCCCTAGGGGGACGGCGATGGACGGTGTACCGCGGGTGCCGGAGCAGAGGCGTCCCGGCTCCTCGGCGGGGGCCGGGGAGGACACGGGCCCGGCGGCGGGAGCCGGGCAGCACATGGGCCTCGCGACGGGGGTCGGGGAGGGCCCGGACCCCGCGAGCGGAGCCGTGCAACATGCGGGCGGCGTGGCGGGAGCCGGGCAACACACCAGCCCCGCGGCGGGAGTCGGGGAGCAATTGGACCCCGCGGCGCGAACCGGGCAGCACACCAGCCCCGCCGGCGGAGCCGAGCACCACACCAGCCCCGCGACGGGAGTCGAGGAGGACACGGGCCCCGCGACCGGAGCCGGGCAGCACACCAACCCCGCCACCGGAGCCGAGCGACACTCCAACCCCGCCACTACGCCCGCCCCGTTGCGCTTCAGTGTGCTCGGGCCCGTGCGTGCCCGGCGTGGGGACGAGGTGCTGAACACCGGCTCGCCCCAGCAACGTGCCCTGCTCGCCGCCCTGTTGCTGCGTGAGGGACGTACCGCGACCGCCGCCGAGCTGATCGACGCCCTGTGGGGGGAGGAACCGCCCTCCCAGGCCCTGGCGGCCGTTCGCACGTACGCCTCACGGCTACGGAAGATTCTCGACGCCGGGATCCTGGTCAGCGAGTCCGGCGGTTACGCGATCCGTGGGCTCGGTGAGGACGCGCTCGACCTGGCCGCCGCCCAGGAACTCGCCACCCGGGCGGAGAAGGCCCGCAGCGCCGGGGACCTGTGCCAGGCGCGGGACGCGCTGACCCGGGCGCTGGCCCTGTGGGACGGCGAGGTACTCGCGGGAGTGCCGGGGCCGTACGCCGAGGCACAGCGCGTGCGCCTTCAGGAGTGGCGGCTGCAACTCCTCGAAACCCGCCTCGACATGGACCTCGAGCAGGGCTGCCACGCCGAGGCGGTCTCCGAACTCACCGCCCTCACCGCCGAACACCCCCTGCGCGAACGCCTGCGCGAGCTGCTCATGCTGGCCCTGTACCGCTCCGGCCGCCAGGCGGAGGCCCTCGCCGTCTACGCCGACACCCGCCGCCTGCTCGCCGAGGAACTCGGCGTCGACCCCCGCCCCGGCCTGCGCGAACTCCAGCAGCGCATCCTCCAGGCCGACCCCGGCCTCGCGGCCCCCGCCTCCCCGCAGCCCGAACCGGTCGCCGCCCCCGTCCGGCCCGCACAACTCCCGGCCACCGTCCCGGACTTCACCGGCCGCGCTTCCTTCGTCACCGAACTGAGCCAGGTGCTCGCCTCCGGATCCGAGGGCCGTGTGATGGCGGTCTCCGCGCTGGCCGGCATCGGCGGCGTCGGCAAGACCACCCTCGCGGTGCACGTGGCCCACCAGTGCCGCGCGGCCTTCCCCGACGGGCAGCTCTACGTCGACCTCCAGGGCGCGGGCTCCCGGGCGGCCGAGCCGGAGACGGTCCTGGGCGCCTTCCTCAGAGCCCTCGGCACCGCCGACTCCGCGATCCCGGACTCCCTCCAGGAGCGGTCCGCCCTGTACCGCTCGGTCCTCGACGGCCGCCGGGTCCTCGTCCTGCTCGACAACGCGCGCGACGCGGCCCAGATACGGCCCCTGCTGCCGGGCACGGAAGGCTGCGCGGCCCTGGTGACCTCCCGGGTCCGCATGGTCGACCTCGCCGGGGCCCACCTGGTCGACCTGGACGTGATGTCCCCCGACGAGGCCCTCCAGCTGTTCACCAGGATCGTCGGCGAGGAACGGGTCGCCTCCGAGCGCAAGGCCGCCCTCGACGTGGTCGCCGCCTGCGGGTTCCTCCCGCTCGCCATCCGCATCGCCGCCTCCCGTCTGGCGGCCCGCCGCACCTGGACGGTCTCCGTCCTCGCGGCGAAGCTCGCCGACGAACGCCGCCGCCTCGACGAACTCCAGGCCGGCGACCTCGCGGTGAAGGCCACCTTCGAACTCGGCTACGGCCAGCTGGAGCCCGCCCAGGCCCGCGCCTTCCGCCTGCTCGGCCTCGCCGACGGCCCGGACATCTCGCTGGCCGCGGCCGCCGCGGTGCTGGATCTCCCCGCGGAGGACACCGAGGACCTCCTGGAGGCCCTGGTCGACACCTCCCTGCTGGAATCGGCGGCGCCCGGCCGCTACCGGTTCCACGATCTCGTACGGCTCTACGCGCGTGCGTGCGCGGAACGCGACGAGTGGCCGCCCAGCGAGCGGGAGGCGGCGCTGTCGCGGTTGCTGGACTTCTATCTGGCGACCGCGGCGGCCGTGTACGCCATCGAGCGTCCCGGCGACCGGCTGGTGAATCATCTCGCCGCCACGGAGTATCCGGGGCTGACCTTCCCGGACCGCCGGGCGGCGCGGGACTGGCTGTACACCGAGGCGAACTGCCTGCTGTCCTGCGCCCGCCAGTGCGCCGGCCGGCCGGACACCCTCCGGCGGGCCGTCGACTTCCTGTGGGCCGCGGTCGACCTCTCGGAGTCCGGGGCCAACTCCAAGGAGTACGAAGCCACCGCGAAGGCCCTGCTGGACGCCGCCCGGAAGATCGACGTACCGCAGGTGGAGGCTCGGGCGCTGATGACCCTGGCGCACGCCCACCTCGACGGCGGACGGTTCGACATGGCCGACCAGGAGGCCGAGAGGGTGATACGCCTCGCCCACGAGGCCGACGACCTCCTGCCCGTCTGCTGGGCCCACAACGCCCGGGGCGTCATCGGTTTGTACCAGGGCCGCAACGCGGATGGCGAGAAGCACCTCTCCCAGGCCTTGGAGCGCTTCCGCGCACTCGGCGACCGTCCGGGCGAGGCCAGCGCGCTGTGCAATCTCTCCCGGATCCACCTCGCGACGGAACGCACCCGCAGTGCCGTGGCCCTGGCCCAGGAGGGCATGGAGATCTACGACGTCACGGGCAACTCCATGCGCGGCGCGAACGGCCGGTACGCCCTCGGCATGGCACTCACGCAGAGCGGGCGGCTCGACTCCGCGGCCGATCGGCTCCTCGAAGCGCTGGAGGTCTTCCGCGACAGTAGGCAGCGACTGTGGGAGGGCATGACCCTGTTCCGCCTGGCGGAAGTCGACATCGCCGGGCGTCGCTACGCCCAGGCCGCAGCGAACGCCGAGATGGCGCTGACGGTACTGCGCGGTATCGGCGGAGAGTGGCGGCGCGGCAACGTTCTCACCGTGCTCGGCCATGCCCTCACCGGTATCGGTCACACGGGCCGCGCCCGGGTGTGCTGGGAGGAAGCCATCCGGATCTACGAGGCGTTGGGTTCTCCGGAGGCGGCAGCCGTCCGTGCGCTGCTGGCTCCTGTGCAGGCCGCCTGACAAGCCCGCCCGGCCTCCGGTTCGGCGTTCATCATTCGTTTATCGCCGACGTCCATCCTCAAGGGCAGTCGATCCGTCGCGTCGGGGGGCAGACGGATCGGCGCGCAGGGGCCGCACACCGGCGAATTAGAGTGAGCGGCCCAAGGCCCGCCCGGCCACCCTCGGGGGAGTGACCGGGCGGGCTCTGCCGATCCATACACGAAGCACACCAAGCGGGGAGCGAATGACCATGAGTGACAAGTCGATCGTCAAGCCTGAAGACATCCACGCCACGTCGGAGCCCGCCGAAACCGAGGTCGCCGACGGCGAAGTGACCACCCTGGGCGACATCCACGCCACCGACGAACCCACGAAGACCGACGACATCCACGCCACCTCGGAACCGACGAAGTAAGCCTTCCTCGCACGGGGATCGGCCGCGGCGGCGCGGAGGGGGAGCCGTCGCGGCCGAGGCGCGTCAAGGGTGCCCTTCATGCCATTTCCTGACTCAAAACATTCGATCGACTCGAACAATCGTCCCCCTTGAAGCTAGCGTCACTTGCTGCCCGTAGGTCCCCTCCCAACAGGAGACGAAGTGACCCGTAGCAAGAAAGTCCTCGCCACCATCGCTCTGGTACTCGGCGCCACTGCCGCCGCCGCGAGCCCGGCACTGGCCGACAACCACGCCACCGTCTCACCGCAGGACAACCACGCCACCATCGTGACTCCGCAGGACAACCACGCCACCATCGTGACTCCGCAGGACAACCACGCCACCTGATCGCGCTCTGAACGATCGGCTGGTGGGGCCGAGCCAAGTCCGGCCCCACCAGCGGGACCGCCGCTGAACTGTCGACTTCGCAGTCCAGGGCCACCGGGCTTAGGTGACCTAGCGGACCCGGCCTCGCAGCTCCCCCTTCACCACCTTCCCGCTCGCGTTCCGCGGCAGCCCCGTCACGAACTCCACCGTTCTCGGCACCTTGTAGTTCGCCATCTCCCGACGGGCCCAGGCGATGAGGTCGTCGGCGGTGAGGACCGAGCCCGGGCGGCGGACCACGTACGCCCTGCCGACCTCGCCGAGCCGTGCGTCGGGCACACCCACGACCGCCACGTCGGCCACCGCCGGGTGCAGCCCGAGCAGTTGCTCTATCTCCGCCGGGTAGGCGTTGAAGCCGCCCACGATGAACATGTCCTTCAGCCGGTCGGTGATCCGCAGGTTTCCGGAAGCGTCCAGGACTCCCACATCCCCCGTGCGCAGCCAGCCGTCCTCCGTCACGGCCTCCGCGGTGGCCGCCTCGTCCTCGTAGTAGCCGCGCATCACGTTGAAGCCGCGGACCAGGACCTCGCCGGGCTCGCCGGCCGGCGCCTCGACCCGCACCTCCGTCCCGGGGATGGCCCGCCCGGACGTCGACGCGATCACCGGCAGCGGGTCGCCGCGCCGGCACATCGTCACGATGCCGCTCGCCTCCGAGAGGCCGTACGCGGTCAGGACCGTCTCCACGCCCAGCTCGCCGTGCAGTTGCTCGACCAGCCTGAGCGGCACCACCGCCGCGCCCGTCACCACCAGGCGCAGCGCGGACAGGTCGTGGGAATCCCGCGCCGGATGGTCGAGGAGCGACTGGTGGAGGGTCGGTGGGCCCGGCAGCACCGAGACGCGTTCCGCCGCGATGTTCGCCAGCACGGTGTCGACGTCGAACACCGGCTGCGGGATCATCGTCGCCCCGCGCATCAGACAGGCGATCACCCCGGCCTTGTAACCGAAGGTGTGGAAGAAGGGGTTGACGATCAGGTAGCGGTCGCCCTGCCGCAGCCCGGCCAGTTCGCACCAGACCTCGTAGGCCCGCAAGGTCTGTTCGTGGGTGATCACCGCGCCCTTGGGGCGGCCGGTGGTCCCGGAGGTGAAGACGATGTCCGAGGGCCAGGACCCCTCGACCGCCGAGGCCCTCGCCCGTACCTCGGACCGACCGACCCCGTCCCCGCTCGCCAGGAAGTCCTTCCAGGTGCGGAAGTCCGCCGGGGCGTCGTCCGACAGCACCACCACCTGTTCCAGCTCCGGCAGCTCCGGCCCCTCCGCGACCGCCCGGCGCAGGGACGCCACGTACGACGTCCCCAGGAAGGTGCCGGTCACGAACAGCAGCCGGGTCCGGCTCCGGCGCAGCACGTCCGCCGCCTCGGCGCCCTTGAAACGGGTGTTGAGGGGCACCAGTACCGCGCCCGCCGACACCGCGCCCAGCGCCGAGACCATCCAGTCCAGGGAGTTGGGGGCCCAGACGGCCACCCGGTCGCCCGGCCGCACGCCGTTCGCCATGCACGCGGCCGCCGCCCGCTCCACGCGGGCGCCCAACTCGCCGTACGTGACCCGGTTCCGGCCCTCCACGACCGCCTCCGCGGCGGCGTACCGCTCCGCGGCCCGGGCGACCAGATCCGGGATGCTCCGCCACTCCATGTCGGCCTCCCCGAAAGCGGAAACACGTTAGCTGACTACCCGTCAGATTAGCTGTAGCCTGACGGGCTGTCAGCAGGCCTCACAGTGTGCGGAGGTGCGTGCAGCGTGACCCTCAAGGACGCCACGGCGATCGTCGGCATCGGACGGACTCCCTTCGCCAAACGCCTCGCCGAGGACGAGAGAACCCTGGCCTGCCGGGCTGTTCTCGCCGCCCTCGACGACGCCGGGATCGCCCCCGGCGAGGTCGACGCCCTGGCCTCGTACACCATGGAGGAGACGGACGAGGTCGAGCTGGCCAAGGCCGTCGGCCTCGGCGACCTCACCTTCTTCAGCAAGGTCGGCTACGGCGGCGGCGGTTCGTGCGCGACGGTCGCGCATCTCGCGGCGGCGATAGCGAGCGGCCAGGCCACGGTCGGCGTCGCCTGGCGGTCCCGCAAGCGCGGCTCGGGCCCCCGTCCCTGGACCAACACCAGCGTCCAGCTGCCGACCCCGGCCCAGTGGACGAGACCCTTCGGCCTGCTCCGCCCCGCCGACGAGATCGCCATGCTCACCCGCCGCTACCTGCACGAGTACGGGGCCACCCGCGACCACCTCTTCAACGTCGCCCTCGCCTGCCGCAACCGCGCCAACCAGAACCCCGCCGCGATCATGTACGACCGCCCCCTGACCCGCGAGATGTACATGTCCTCCCGCTGGATCAGCGAACCCCTCTGCCTCTTCGACAACTGCCTGGAGACGGACGGGGCGTTGGCCTGTGTGCTGGTCAGCCGGGAGCGCGCCCGCGACTGCCCGAACGCCCCCGTCTACGTCCACTCCGCCGCCCAGGGCCTGCCCGCCCAGCACCACGGCATGGTCAACTACTGGAACGACGACCCGCTCACCGGCCCCGCCTGGACCGCCGCCCGGCACCTGTGGAAACACGCCGACTTCACCCCGCAGGACGTCGACGTGGCCCAGATCTACGACGCGTTCACCTCCCTCGTCCCGCTCTCCCTGGAGGGCTACGGATTCTGCGGTCGCGGAGAGGGCGGTTCCTTCACGGAGGGCGGGGCCCTGGAGATCGGCGGACGGCTGCCGATCAACACCGGGGGCGGGGGGCTGTCCGAGGCCTACGTGCACGGCTTCAACCTCATCGACGAGGGCGTACGGCAGCTGCGCGGGACCAGCACCGCCCAGGTACCGGACGCCACCACCTGCCTCGTCACCGCCGGCGAGGGCGTCCCCACCTCCGCCCTGCTGCTGACCAACAGGAGCTGACATGCTCGAACCGGTGAAGGACACCACGGGCGTCCCCTTCTGGGAGTACGCCGCCCGGGGTGAACTGCGCGTCCAGGCCTGCGCCGACTGCGGGGAACTCCGCTTTCCGCCCCGGCCCTGCTGCCCGCACTGCCGGTCGTTCGCCGAGGAGTGGCGCCCGGTCTCCGGGCGTGGCCGCGTCTGGTCCTACGTCGTCCCCCACCCGCCCCTCCTGCCCGACTACGCGGCCCAGGCGCCGTACAACGTGGTGGTCGTCGAGTTGGAGGAGGCTCCTCGGATACGGCTGGTCGGGAACCTGGTCAGCGCGGCCGGGGCGCCGCTGAACTCCCTCGATCCGGGCCGGATCCGGATCGGCGCCCGGGTGCACGTGGTGTTCTCCGACGGGCTTCCGCAATGGGTGCTGTCGTGACCGGCCTGCGGGTCACCGCCGACAAGGACACCGGTGTCGCCGTCGTCACCCTCGACCGGCCGCACCGGCTGAACGCCATCGATCTGGACATGCGGGACGAACTCGTCGCCACCTGGCAGCAGTTGCGCTTCGACGACTCCGTACGGGCGGTGGTCCTGACCGGTGCCGGGGAGCGGGCCTTCTGCACGGGCCTTGACCGGGACGCCGAGGTTCCGCAGCCCAACTCGCCCTACATGGCGGATGATCCGCTCCTCCGCATCGGGCCGAAGTCCAACGACCTCTGGAAACCGGTCATCGCCGCCGTGAACGGGATGGCCTGCGGTGGCGCCTTCTACCTCCTGGGTGAGAGCGACTTCCTCGTCGCCGACCCGGCCGCCACCTTCTTCGACCCGCACACCACCTACGGGATGGTCAGCGCCTACGAGTCGGTGCTCATGGCGCTGGTCATGCCGCACGGGGAGGCCGCGCGGATGGCGCTGATGGGGACGGCGGAACGGCTCTCCGCCGAGCGCGCCCACGCCGTCGGGCTCGTCACCGAACTGACGTCACCGGGCGGGGCGCCGGCGGCCGCGGTCGCCGCCGCCGAGGTCATCGCCGGGTATCCGCCGGAAGGGGTGCAGGGCACGGTCCGCGCGCTCTGGGCCGCCAAGGAGGCCGCCGTGAAACAGGGCTTCGCGCAGGCCCCGCACCTCGTCTCGCTCGGGAATCTCCCCCCGGACCGGCAGACCGAACTGTTCCGTTCCCGGCAGTCCGGCTTCAGGTCGCGCTAGCGCGTGACCAGATCGGCTTCCGGCTCGACCTGGCAGTGGTCGAGCTCGGCCAGGAGGGACTGACCCGCCTTCACCTGGACGTTCGACGTGCCCCTCGCGGGCACCGAGATCTTATTGGTCTGCGAGCTCAGCGACTTGCCTGCCGCGTCCACGAAGGCGAACTCGACCTCGAAGGTGGCCTGGCGGCTGTTCGGGTTGGTGACCTCGACCGTCGCGTAGGGGATCGCCTTCGTCGCGCAGCTCACCACCAGCGCGGTGCCGTCCTGGAGTGCCGAGCTGCGGCGGGTGCTGGTGCTGCGCGGTGTATAGCTGTCGTGTTTCTGGCTGGAGCTGCTGCAGCCACCGCCGCTGTCACTGTCCCTGTGGCTGCTCTTGTGCCGCCCGCTGCTCTTGTGGCCGCTGGAGAAGCCCGTCAGCGCGAGCACCACCGTCGCCATGACCGCCGTAAACCTGAGAACACGCCCCCGTGAATGCATGCGATCACTCTAACGGGGGCCTCTGCCTCACGCTCAGGTGGCCCTGGCCGTTCCCGTCCCCTTCTCCGCGTCCAGCGCGTACACGCACCGGTCCTTGCTGCACGCGTACACGACCCCGTCCTTGACCACCGGCGACCCGGTGATCTCCCCGCCGGTCGCGAGCTTCCAGCGCAGCCGGCCGTCGTCGGCCTTCAGGGTGTAGAGCAGATGGTCCGTGGACCCGAAGTGGATCCGCCCCTCGGCCACCGCGGGCGCCCCCACGATGTCCCCGCCCGCCTGGAACCGCCACTTCGGCGTCCCGGTGACCGCGTCCAGCGTGTACAGCCCCTTGCCGCTGCCCACGTGGACATGTCCCCCGGCCACCAGCACCGGCTCGACCGACGCCCGGGCCTCGGTGGCGATGCGCCAGCGGTCGCGGCCGTCGGTCGCGTCGAGGGCGTACACCGTGCCGAGGTAGTCGGCGAGGTACACCCCGCCGCCCGTGACCGCGGCCCCCGGGACGAAGGTCGGCGGGCACAGGAAGACCGCCGGGGCCTCGAAGTGCCAGCGCACCCGTCCGCTCGCCACGTCGAGGGCCATGACGCGGGTCCCGGCCGAGATGTACACGAACCCGTCGTGGGCCTGGGCCACCCGGACCGGCACCCCGCCGCAGGAGGCCGCGTCGCCGATGGGGAACGCCCAGCGCTCCTCGCCGGTGCGGGCGTCCAGGGCCCGCAGGCGGCCCTCCTGCCAGATGTAGACCGTGCCCTCGTGGAGCGCGGGGCCGGCCTCGGGGGACTCGAAGTCGGTCTGGCAGCCGGTCAGCTCCCAGAGCTTCTGTCCGGTGGCGGCCTCCCAGGCCTGTACGCCGCCGCCGCGGGTCCCGGTGATCACCGTGCCCCGTTCGGCCTTGAGGGAGTACACCCACGCGTCCGTGTTCAGCCGCCACTGGTCGGCGCCCTCGCGGGCGTCGAGGGCGAAGAGCGTGGGGCCGTCGGAGGCGTGGATACGGCCGTCCGCGACCGCCATCGACCAGGCCACGTCCCGCGTCTTGAAGCGACGGCGGCCGGTGCCGACGTCGAGGGCGTGCACCTCGAAGGAGGTGACGTAGACGAGGTCCCCGGCGACGGCCGGGGTGCCCCACACGTCGTTCGACATGCGGAACCGCCAGGGCCGCCAGCCGCCCGAGTTCTCCGGCGGCGCGGGCGGGGGCGCCGGTACGGCGGGGCCCACGGCGGGCTCCGTGCCGTTGACGCCGGGGCGCGGCCTGGACCAGGTGGCGACCAGGCCGGCCTCCGGCGGGGGCGCCTTCACGGCGGCGGCACGGGCGTCGGCGACGCGCGGTCCGGGCCCGATGGGCACCTGGGCACCGGCGAGCCGCACGGGACCGGTGTCGGGGGCGCCGACGGGGACGGGAGCGGGCTGCGGCGGGTCGTAGGCGGGCGGCGGCGGTACGGCGGGTCGGCCGCCTCCGCTGCGGGCACCGCCGGCCTGGGTGGGCACCGGGCGCCCGCCGCGCCGCGTCTCGATCATGGCCACGGCCTTCTCGGGCAGCCACGCCGAGGCCGTACCGCTGTCGTCGGAGCCGGAGCCGAAGAGGTGGGGTGCCAGCTGGGCCTGGAGGTCGGCCGGGTTGGGACGCCCCGTGGCCTCCATCTGCATACAGGACTCGATGAGCGGACGCAGCTCGTCCGGGAGGCCTTCGAGGTCGGGGCCCTCACGCAGCAGCATGAAGACCGTCTCGACCGGGTTGGCGCCGTGGAAGGGCGGGTGGCCGGTGGCGGCGAAGACCAGCATCGAGCCGAGCGAGAAGACGTCGCTGGCGCCGGTGACGCTGCGGGAGTCCTTGGCCTGCTCGGGGGACATGTAGGCGGGGGTGCCGACGGCGACGTTCGTCATCGTCAAACGGGTGTTCGAGACGCCGGACGCGATACCGAAGTCGATCACCCGGGGGCCGTCCTCGACCACCAGCACGTTGGAGGGCTTGAGGTCACGGTGGACCAGCCCGGCGCCGTGGATGGACTGCAGCGCCTCCGCGACGCCCGCCGCGAGCCAGCGCACCGCCTGGGCCGGGAGCGGCCCGCAGTCGTTCACTATCTCTTCGAGGGAGGGCGCGGGGACGTACGCCGTGGCCAGCCACGGCACGGCCGCGCGCGGGTCGGCGTCGACCACGGCGGCCGTGTAGAAACCGGAGACCGCCCGGGCCGCCTCCACCTCACGGGTGAAGCGGACCCGGAAGAGCTGGTCCTCGGCGAGTTCCGTAC
The DNA here is from genome assembly GCF_029894425.1 of Streptomyces sp. SAI-127. Classification (NCBI taxonomy): domain Bacteria; kingdom Bacillati; phylum Actinomycetota; class Actinomycetes; order Kitasatosporales; family Streptomycetaceae; genus Streptomyces; species Streptomyces sp. SAI-127. The sequence goes on along the minus strand of NZ_JARXYJ010000001.1, from coordinate 5,848,041 downwards.
GGACCGTCTTGATCGCCACCCGCCGGCCCGACGCCGAGCGCGCGAGATAGACCAGCCCCATGCCGCCGGCACCCAGCCGTCCCAGCACCTCGAACGGCCCGATCCTGCGCGGATCGTGCTGCGTCAGCTGATCCACCACTCTGCCTGCCACCTCCCCGTACAAGCCGCGCCACCCACATATGTACGCGACCCCGTGCAGCGTCTCACCACCGCACCGCCATGGCGGCACGCAACCCTGATTCTTCCTGGCCGGAGGCCTGGTGGCGAACCCGGGGTCAATTGGGGTGTCTCACCTCAAAGCGGAATCTTCTACCGCTCCGATCGCTCCAGAACGGCGAACGACGCTCCCTGATTGTCGGTGACGACGGCCACTTTTCCGTACGACGTCTCGAATGGCGGCGCCTGGACCCGCCCGCCGAGCCGGACGACCGTCCCGAGCACGGCCTCGCAGTCCTCGACGCCGAAGTGCACGAGGAAGTGGGGCGGCATCTCGGCGGGGAACACGCCGGAGACCGGGGCGCGGCCGAAGTCGGGGTGGGCATCGGGTCCGAAGAGGGCGTCGTGGAAGAGCCCGCCGTAGAAGGTGTTGGCGGCCTCGGTGTCCCGCGCGTACAGCTCGGCCCAGGCGAAGGTGCCGGGCTCGTGCCGCACACCGAACCCGGGGTGGCTGCCCGGCTCCCAGAGACCGAACACGGCCCCCTCCGGGTCGGTGACCAGCGCGGACGTACCCAGCTCCGCCACCGGCATGGGCGCGGTGACGACCTGTCCGCCGGCCGCCCAGATCCGGTCGGCGAGGCCCTCGATGTCCGGGGTGGCGAAGTAGACCGTCCACACGGTGGGCATCCGGCCGTCCGTCTTGTGGGCGAGGGCGGCGACGGGGCGGCCCTTGTGGTGGGCCCACACGGAACCTCCGTGGGTGTCCGGCCGGTCGTGGAAGGTCCAACCGAAGAGCTCACCGTAGAACCGCTGCCCGGCGGCCACGTCGGGAAGCTGCGCGTCCAGCCAGCAGGGGACGCCCTCGCCGTATCCCGTTCCGTCTGCGGATGCCCTGTTTTCGGCCATACCGTCAAAGTAACGGCGACGCACGCACCCCGCAGGACCAGGCACACCCGTCTCCCCGGCCCCGTGCACCCCATTTGCAGTCGGCCGAATCGCGCTCCGATCACCCCTCGGTAAGCTGACGGCATGACAGGACAAGTGCGTACCGTCGACGGCCGTGTGGCCGGCCGGCGTGGGCAGGCGACCCGGCAGAAGCTGCTCGACTGCCTCAGCGAGATGCTCAGCTCCTCCCCTTACCGGGACGTCAAAGTCATCGATGTCGCCCGGAAGGCGGGCACTTCACCCGCGACCTTCTACCAGTACTTCCCGGACGTCGAGGGCGCCGTCCTGGAGGTGGCCGAGCAAATGGCCACCGAGGGCGGTCAGTTGACGCAGCTCCTCGAAGGCCGGTCGTGGGTCGGCAAGGCGGGATGGCAGACCGCGCAGGAACTCGTGGACGGTTTCCTGGAGTTCTGGCGCAAGAACGACGCGATCCTGCGCGTGGTCGACCTCGGTGCCGCCGAGGGCGACAAACGCTTCTACAAGATCCGCATGAAGATCCTCAACTCGGTGAACAACTCCCTCGTGGACGCGGTCACCGAGCTCCAGTCCAAGGGCAAGGTCGACAAGGACGTCAACCCGGCCGCGGTCGCGGGTTCCCTCGTCGCGATGCTCGCGGCGGTGGCCTCGCACCAGAAGGGCTTCCAGACCTGGGGCGTCAAGCAGGCCGAACTCAAGCCGAATCTGGCGCTGTTGGTGCACCTGGGCGTGACGGGCAAGAAGCCGACGAAATAACGGCCCTACTCGAGTCCTGTCTGGCAGGCGGCTGTTCACACGGGTGGACAGCCGCCTGTCGTGCGTCCGGCTGTCACTTCCGGGTGATCCGGAAGAGCCGTATCTCCCGCTCGACCCGTGCCTGATAGGTGGCGTACGGCGGCCAGAACGCCAGCGCGGTCTTCCACACGGCGGCCCGCTCCTCCCCCGTCAGCAGTGTCGCCGTCACGTCGATGTCCCGCCCCTTCCAGCTGACCGAGGCCTCGGGGCGGGCGAGGAGGTTGGCGGTCCAGGCGGGGTGGCCGTCGCGGCCGAAGTTGGAGCCGATGAGGATCCAGGTACGGCCCTCGTCCTCGGGCATGCAGGCGAGCGGGGTCCGCCGGGGCAGCCCGCTCCTCGCCCCCGTCGAGGTGAGTACGACCCCCGGCAGCATCTGCGCGCTGAGCAGGAACTTCCCCCGGGTGATCCGGTGCACGGCCCGGTCCAGGGCCGGAATCACATGCGGCGCCACCTTGGCGAAGCCGCGCGTGGACGACACCCGCTGGACGACCCTCGCCCCGATCACACCGACACCTCCGCCCGCTCGAAGAGCCGCGCCGCGTCGGCGGCGTGCGCCCGCAGCCGGTGCGCGGGGCCGAAGAGCAGTTCGTCCGCGGCGGCGCGCTTGAAGTACCGCTGCGCCTCGTGCTCCCAGGTGAACCCGATGCCTCCGTGCAGCTGAATGCCCTCGGCGGCGGCGGTGCGCAGGGCTTCGAGGGCCTGGGCGAGGGCGAGCCCGCCGACCCGCCGCTCGTCGTGAACGGCGGCCCAGGCGGCGAAGTAGGCCGCGGAACGGGCTGCCTGAAGCTGGACGTACACATCGGCGAGCCGGTGCTTCACGGCCTGGAAGGACCCGACCGCCCGCCCGAACTGCTCCCGCTGTTTGACGTACTCGACGGTCGTCTCCAGCACACGGTCGGCGGCCCCGACGGCCTCACAGGCGAGGACGGTGGCGGCGGTGTTGCCCGTGCGGGCGAGGGCACCCAGGACATCGGCCCCGTCGTCGTCACCGAGCAACTCAGCTTCGACGTCCCGCAGTTGGACGCGGGCCTGCGGGCGGGTGGCGTCGAGGGCGCGCTGCCGGGTGCGCACGAGCCCGGAGGCATCACCGGGGACGAGAAAGAGGAGGGTACGGGACCGGGCGAACCCGCCCGCATGGGCGGCCACGAGCAGGAGGTCGGCGCTGTGGCCGTCGAGCACCTGGTCGACCTCGCCGTACAACCGCCAGCCGGGAGCCCGGGGTTGCTCTTCGGGACCCGACCTCCCCGTCCCCTCCGTAGCGACGACACCCCCACCCGCGCCGCCGGACCGCCGGGCCTGGACCCCGCCCGCACGTCCTCCGCCCGCCCACTCGGCCCGGTTGTCGCCGGTGAGTCCCAGTGCCGCCCCCGTTGGCACGGCAAGGGCGGCGGTCAACGTGCCGGAAGCCATCCGGGGCAACAGACCGGCGCGCTGCTTCTCCGTCCCCAGGGCCAGCACCAGCGGGGCCACGAGAACCGCCGTGCCCAGCAACGGCGTGGGCGCCAGCGCCCGCCCCGTCTCCTCGCAGGCCAGCGCCAGCTCCGTCAGCGAGCACCCCACACCGCCGTACGCCTCGGGCAGCGCCAGCCCCGGCAGTCCCAGCTGTTCGGCGAGGGCCGTCCACAGCGCCGGGTCGTAGCCGGCCGGAGTGTCGACCGCACTCCTCGACTCCTCGGGCCCGCAACGCCTGCGCAGCAGTTCCCCGCAAGGCACTTCGGATCTCGTCCTGTTCGGCGGTGAAGCGAGCGTCCATGGCTCTTCCTCTTCCCTCCCGATCTGACGGTCCGTCATATTAGGAGCGCCCGCACCAGATGCCCAGAGGCAGGAGGCCCTCATGCCCCCCGGGAGCCGGAAAGTCGCGATCACCGGCGTGGCCCTGGCCGACTGCGGCCGCGTGAACGACGCGACCCCCTACGCCCTGCACGCCCAGGCCGCCCGCCGCGCCCTGGCCGACGCCGGCCTGGACCGCTCGCTGGTCGACGGCCTCGCCTCGGCCGGCACCGGCACCCTCGCCCCCGTCGAGATCGCCGAGTACCTGGGCCTGCGCCCCACCTGGGTCGACTCGACCTCGGTCGGCGGGTCCACCTGGGAGGTCATGGCGGCGCACGCGGCCGACGCGATCGCCGCCGGACACGCGAACGCGGTCCTGCTCGTCTACGGCTCCACGGCCCGCGCCGACATCAGGGCGGGCCGCCGCACCGGCACCCTCTCCTTCGGCGCCCGCGGCCCGCTCCAGTTCGAGGTGCCCTACGGCCACACCCTGATCGCCAAGTACGCGATGGCGGCCCGCCGCCACATGATCGAACACGGCACGACCATCGAGCAGCTGGCGCAGATCGCGGTCCAGGCCCGCGCCAACGCCGCCCTCAACCCCGACGCGATGTTCCGCGACCCGATCACCGTCGACGACGTCCTCTCCGGCCCGATGATCGCGGACCCCTTCACCAAGCTGCACTGCTGCATCCGCTCCGACGGCGGCGCGGCGGTACTGCTCGCGGCCGAGGAGTACGTACGGGACTGCCGTACCGCTCCCGTCTGGGTGCTGGGCACCGGGGAGTACGTCTCGCACGTCAGCATGTCCGAGTGGCCCGACTTCACCGTGTCCCCGGCGGCGGTGAGCGGACGGCTGGCCTTCGAGCGGGCGGGGGTGCGGCCCGAGGAGATCGAACTCGCCCAGATCTACGACGCGTTCACCTACATGACGCTGGTGACGCTGGAGGACCTCGGTTTCTGCGCCAAGGGCGAGGGCGGTGCCTTCGTGGAGAAGGGACGCCTGAAGGTCGAGGGCGGGGACCTGCCGGTGAACACGGACGGCGGCGGGCTGTCCGCCCAGCACCCGGGCATGCGCGGGCTGTTCCTGCTCGTGGAGGCCGTACGGCAGTTGCGCGGGGAGGCGGGCGCACGGCAGGTGCGGCGCCCGGACGGGTCGGCGCCGGGGCTGGCGGTGGCGTCCGGGACGGGGGGCTGGTTCTGCTCGTCGGGCACGGTGGTGCTGGGGCGTTAGGGTCCGTCTACGTATAACTCCCATGCCTGATCAGCGAGTTCAAGGTCCACGGAGACCGCCAATTACCGTGGCCGAAGGGGGCATTGGCACTCCTCGGCCACAGGATTCCCTTGAGCCGCTTTCCGCGCAGCGCTCACTCTGATCACTGGCTTCCGCTCACCAGGCCGGAAGCGTCGTCAGTGTTCAGGGGAGGACGCCACCCATGCGAAGACACCACGCCTTCTGGGCCGTGGCAGGAGCGGCCGGACTGCTCACGGGCGCGATCACGCCCGCCGCGGCCGGTTCCGGATCGCAGGTCACCGCACCGGAATCCACGCCCGTGCGGAGCGGCGCCGGGACCGGTGCGACGAGTACGCAGACCGTCACCCTCATCACCGGTGACACCGTGTCCCTCAGCGCCGGACCGGACGGCAAGCACGCCGTCGACATCCAGCGCGGCAAGGGCCGCGAGGCCGCCACCTTCCTGTCCAGCGAGAAGGACGGCGAGGTCAGTGTCCTACCGTCGGACGCGATCCCGCTCGTGAACGCGGGCCGTCTCGACCCGGCCCTCTTCAACGTCACCCAGCTGGTGAAGCAGGGGTACGCCGACGCGAAGACCGGCGACACCCCGGTGATCGCGACGTACACGAAGGGCAACGCGACCCCCGACGGCGCTCGCCGGATACTCAAGCTGCCCACGATCGACGGCGCCTCGCTCAGCGCGGAGAAGTCGACCGCCTTCTGGAAGGACATCGCCCCCGCGCTCGGCACCGAACCGACCACGAAGGCCGCACGGCGGCTCGGCGAGGGGATCGACAAGATCTGGCTCGACGGCAAGGTCGAGGCGTCCCTCGATGTCAGCGTGCCGCAGATCGGCGCGCCCGAGGTGTGGAAGTCGGGCTACGACGGCAAGGGCGTCAAGGTCGCCGTCCTGGACACGGGCGTGGACGCCGGTCACCCGGATCTCGCGGGGAGGATCGGGGAGGCGCGGAGCTTCGTGCCGGCCGAGGCGGTGCAGGACGGACACGGCCACGGCACCCATGTGGCGTCCACGATCGTCGGCTCGGGCTCGGCCTCCGACGGCAGGCGCAAGGGCGTGGCGCCGGGCGCGGAGCTGCTGGTCGGCAAGGTACTGAACAACGCGGGCAAGGGTCAGGACTCCTGGATCATCGCGGGCATGGAGTGGGCCGCGCACTCCGGCGCGAAGATCGTGTCGATGTCGCTGGGCGGCACCGCGTCCGGCCCCTCGGACGTGCTGAGTGAGACGGTCGACGAGCTGTCCGCGTCCACCGGCACCCTCTTCGTGATCGCGGCGGGCAACTCGGGCCCGTCCGAGCAGACCGTCGGCACCCCGGGCATCGCCGATTCGGCGCTGACGGTGGGCGCCGTGGACAAGTCCGACAAGCTGGCCTCGTTCTCGAGCCGGGGCCCGCGCATCGGCGACTCCGCGGTCAAGCCGGAGATCACCGCACCGGGCGCGGCCATCACGGCGGCCCGCGCGGCCGGTACCACCATGGGCACGCCGGTCGACGACTACTACACGACGTCGAGCGGCACGTCGATGGCCACCCCGCACGTCGCGGGCGCCGCGGCGCTGGTCGCGCAGGCCCATCCGGACTGGACGGGCCAGCAGATCAAGCAGGCGCTGGCGACCACCGCGAAGACGAACACCGTCAACTCCGTGTTCGAGCAGGGCGACGGCCGGGTCGACGCCGTACGGGCTGTCCAGCAGGGCGTCTTCGCGACGCCGGCGCTGAGCTTCGGCACGTTCGAGGAGAGCGACACCGAGACCGCCGGCAAGGACATCACCTACACCAACACCACCGACAAAGCAGTGGGGTTGAAGATCTCCTCGTCGCTCCCCGAGGCCGCCCCGAACGCGGACACCGTGACCGTCCCGGCGAAGGGCACCGCCACGGTCGCCGTCACCGTCGACCCGGCCGAGGAGGCGACGGGCCGGTACACGGGCCACATCACCGCGAGCGCCGACGGCGTCCAGGTCACCACCGCCGTCGGCTTCGAGAAGCTGGCCAAGACGTACGACCTGAAGCTGTCGCTGGTGGGCCGGGACGGCAAGCCGTCCACCTCGGCGTCGATCTTCACCCTGCAGGAACTGAACGGCGCGTACGAAACCTACGGGTACCTCGGCAGCGGATACACCTTCAAGGTGCCCGCCGGTACGTACTCCACGGCGTCCTGGATCTCGCAGCGGGACGCGGCCGGTCTGGAGGTCGGCACCTCGGTCGTCGGCGATCCGCAGATCAAGGTCGACAAGGACACCGAGGTCGTCCTCGACGCCCGCACGGCGGTCGAGATCAAGCCGAAGACCAAGGAGGACTCCGAGTTCCAGGGCTTCAGCACCACCTGGCACCGAGAGGGCCCGGGCAGCAACTGGGGCCTGACCTACAGCCAGGGCTGGTGGACCGACCACGTCTACGTGGCGCCCACCGAGAAGGTCACCGAGGGCACGCTGGAGTTCTCCTCGAAGTTCCGTCTGTACGCCAAGGAGCTGACGGCGAGCGTCACCAGCCCCGAGAAGTACGCGCTGCCCCTCGACTACGCGCAGACGTCCAGCGGGTTCCCGGTGAAGTTCAGCGGTGCCCGCACGGTCCGTGCGGTGGACGCGGGCAGCGGCAGCGCTGCCGACTTCGACGGACTCGATGTCCGGGGCAAGGTGGCGGTCGTCCGGGTGGCCGCCGGTGCGACGGCGGACGAGGCACTGGCCAACGCGACCGCGGCCGGGGCCGGTTACGTCCTCGCTTACCACGAGACGCCCGGGTACTGGATCTCCTGGGTGAAGAGCGCGGCCATCCCGCTGATGACCGCCACCGGCGAGGACGGCGCGAAGCTCGGGGCCCTGCTGAAGAGCGGGAAGAAGGTCAAGCTGAAGCTGGACGGCACCGCGGTCAGCCCGTACGTGTACAGCGTGATGTTCACGCAGACAGGTGCCGTCTCGGACCGGCAGACGTACCACCTGAACAGCTCCAACACGGTGAAGCAGACGGTGCGCTACCACGGGGCCAAGGCCGGTCAGGTCGGCAAGGACGCCGTGTACAGGTTCCGTCCCGGGCAGAAGACCGACATCGCGACCACCAACAACGTGCGGCTCGGCACGGAGCGCACCGAGTACTACAACGTCTCCGACAACCGGATCTGGCACGCCGTCTATCCCGACTCGAAGGCGAACAAGCCGCAGTGGGATTCCCTGCAGACCTTCGACAAGGCGGGCAGGCTGCCCACCGAGGACTGGCTGCGCCCGGTCGTCCGCCCGGCGACCGTCGAGCAGTACGCCCTCTCCCAGCGCACCGGCGACAAACTCACCTTCGCCGTCCCGGAGTTGAGCGACTCCACGCCGGGCCACTACGGGTCGGTGGACAACCTCCAGGACACCGCGAAGGGCACGCTGTACGCGGACGGACAACTGGTCGGCGACACCGCGCTCGGCGGACTCGGCACCTTCGACGTCCCGGCGGCGAAGACCTCGTACCGCCTCGTGCTCGACGCCCGGCGCACCGCCGACTGGGCCACGTACTCCACCGGCACCCACACCGAGTGGTCCTTCGCCTCGGCGCACACGGACCGGCAGACGGCGCTGCCGCTGCTCTCGGTCGACTACGACGTGGACGGGCTCGACCTCCTGGGCCGTGCCGAAGCGAGGCACACGTCGAAGCTCGCACTCTCCGTCCGGAACCAGTCGGGCGGCGTCACAACCGGTGACCTGAAGGTCTGGGTCTCCTACGACGACGGCACGTCCTGGAAGGAGGTGAAGGTCAAGCGGGGCGAGCTGGAACTCAAGCACCCGAAGGGCGCCACGTTCGTGTCGCTGCGCGTGCGGGCCGCCGACAAGGACGGCAACAGGGTCGATCAGACCGTGCTGCGGGCGTTCGGCCTGAAGTAGACGGCCTGAAGTGAACAGCCTCCCAGTCCGGGACAAACAGCCTTAACAAAGATCGCCTACCGTGCCGAGCCATGGTGAACACGGCGTACGACACGGCAGGGCAGACCCCCGCCGCGAGCCCCTGGGCCGCGGTGGGGGTCTCCGCGTTCGACGAGCTGCTGTACCAGGCCATCCTCAACCAACCCGACGCCGGCGCGGCCGGCTGGGCGTTGCTGACGGGTGCCTCCCCGGGCCGGGTCCGTGAGGCCTGCAACCGGCTGCTCACGCTCGGGCTGCTGCAACCACCGGACTCCATGGGCGGGTTACGAGCCGTCGACCCCCGGGGTGGCGATCCGCGCGCTGATCCGGCGGCGCGAGACGGAGTCCGAGCTGCTGGCCGCCACCGCCGAGGAGATGGCGACCGCGTACGAGGCGGGGCTGCTGCGCGAGGAACCGTCCCGGCTGGTCGAGGTGGCCTCCGGCGAGGGCGCCATCGCGGCACGCCTGGAGGAGATGTACGCGCGCGCGGAGCACGAGGTGTGCCTTTTCGACACACCGCCGTATCTCGCCCCGGCCGGTCCGCAGGTGGACCTCCAGGCCGATCTGCTCCGCCGCGGGATCCTCTCTCGTGGGATCTACTCGGCGACCGGCCTGGAGGATCCGAAGATCCTGTCCCGCGCCTTCAGGATGGTCGAACTCGGCGAGCAGGCTCGGGTGTTGCCGTCCGTGCCTCTCAAGCTGCTGGTGGTCGACGGATGCCGGGCGCTGCTGCCGCTGACCGCCTCCGCGGCCGGCGGCTACTGTGCCGTCGTGGTGTGGCACTCGGCGGTGACCGAGGCCCTGCAGAAGCTCTTCGAACTGGCCTGGCAGCAGGCTGCGCCGCTGGGTCAGGCGGTCGACGACGGTGGGCTCTCCGAGAGCGAGAGGACGTTGACCCGGCTGCTGGCGGCCGGAATGAAGGACGAGGCGGTGGCTCGCCATCTGGGAGTGAGTCTGCGGACCCTGCGGCGGCGGGTCAGCGAGCTGCAGGAGCGGCTGGGTGCGGCGAGCAGATTCCAGCTGGGGATGCGGGCGTCCCAACGGGGGTGGGTGTAGCAGCGGTACCGTGAGTTCATGGCGGCGTATCACCCCGCCATGAGCCACCATCCGATGATCTTTGAAGACGGCCTCTAACGCACCTCTAATGCACGACTCTGATGGTCGCCTTGTCGTTGGCGGTGTCCGGGTCCCTGCGGCCCACGTCCCACGGGCTGGAGGAGTTCTTCTCCAGGAGGCTCAGGGTGCCCTCGCCGGGGGCGCCGAGTTCGGCCGTGAACTCGAAGGAACGGGTCTCGCCCGGCTTCAGGTCGGGTACCTCGCAGGTGTAGGTGAAGCCGTTGTTGTCGCAGTACGCCCGGTAGACGCCGTCGTCGTACTCCTCCATGGGCTCCTTCACCACCCGCAGCTCGAAGGGCGGCTCGAAGACCAGCTCGGCCGCGGTGCCGGCGTCGGCGGGCCCGTTGTTGCGGACCTCGATACGGAAGGTGCGCCGGGTGCCGGGACCGCCGCGCAGTTCGACGTCGGAGACCTGGTAGTCGGCGTGGGTGTCGACGACGAGCTGGGTGGATCCGCCGCCCTTGACGAAGGTGCCCTCGGTCCCGGCGGTGGGCTCGGCCTCCAGGGCCGGTCCGTCGCCGGGGCCGCCGCCCTTCGTATAGCTGTGGTACTGACCCGGGCCCATGTCCAGGGCCCAGACGTCCCGGCCGTAGGAGGGGTACATCTGCGCGGCGGGGACGCGCAGTCTCATGGCGGGGCGGACGACGAGCGTCTCTCCCGGGTCGATCGTCACCTCCGGCAGCTCGCACACCGCGAGATGGCCCTTGCTCAGCTCGGGGTAACGGCAGTTGTCGTACCGCTGCGTGAACTCCGTCCCGTCGGCGCTCATCGCGATCCCCAGCCCCTTGACCGGCACCTCGCCGGTGTTCCGCACGACGAGCGGGGAGAGCAGCTCGGAGCCGGGCCGCAGAAGCTCCTTCGCGTACGCGGGCACCACCGCCTCGACCACCGGCTCCCCGATGACGAACCGGGTCCGTGCGGTGAGCTTTCTGCCGTTCTTCGTGGTGTAGGTGTAGCGGACGACGGCCGTGGCACCGGCCTCGGCGCCCTTGACGGCGTGCGGCTGCGCACGGGCGTTGTCCGCCCAGTTGCTGTAGTCGCCGTCGACCTCGCAGGTCAGATGCGCGGAGTCGCCCTCGCAGGGTCCGTACTTCTTCAGCCGGACCACGTCCCGCCCGTCGGGGGCCACCTCCACCGTGAGCCGGCGGACCCCGGGGCCGTTCCCGTCCTCGGCCGTCACGGAGAAGGGCATCTTGTCCTTCGGGCCGGACTTGTCGCCGTAGGGGCGCAGGTAATAGAGCTCGGGGACGGTGAGGGACGCGTGCGCCGCTCCGGAGTCGCAGGCGGCGAGGGACGCGAGCAGAAGTACTCCGGCGGCGCCAACTGCCGTACCGGACAAGTGATTCACCGACCCTCCCTCCCTCAGGTGTGCGAAGTACCCTGAACTGTATGGCCCTGACTCGTGAGCAACGTGAACAGTTCCTGGCCGAGCCGCATATCGCCGCGCTGGCGGTCGACGCAGGAGAGGGGCGCGCGCCGCTCGCTGTGCCGATCTGGTACCAGTACAAGCCCGGTGGTGACATCTGGATCATGACCGGGCGCGATTCCCGCAAGCACGAACTGATCCGGGCGGCCGGCCGTTTCTCCCTGCTGGTCGAGCGCATCGAGCCCACCATCCGGTACGTGTCCGTGGAGGGGCCGGTCGTCGACACCCGGCCGGGCACCATCGAAGACCTCCGGGAGATCTCCGCCCGCTACCTGCCGGCCGAGAAGGTGGACGGGTACGTGGAGTTCGCCTCGAAGAACCACGGCGAACAGGTGATCATCCGGGTGCGGCCCGAAAGGTGGGTGACGTCCGACCTCGGTACCGTCTGAGGCATGGCAACCGATCTTCACGAACTGCTCAGGTCACTGCGGGTGTGGGACCCGGAGGTCACCTCGCTGCCCTCCTTCGACCCCACGACCGCGCCCGCGACCCCGCTGGAACTCTTCACCGCCTGGTTCGCGGAGGCGGTGGCCGCCGGGCAGACCGAGCCGCACACCATGTCTCTCGCGACGGCGGACGCGGAGGGCCGGCCGGACGTCCGCACCGTGATGCTGCACGGTGCGGACGAGGACGGCTGGGCCTTCGCGAGCCACTCCCACAGCCGCAAGGGAGGGCACCTGTCGGTACGGCCGTACGCCGCCCTCGGCTTCTACTGGCCGGTCCTCGGCCGGCAGGTGCGGGTGAAGGGGCCGGTGAGCGCCGCGCCCTCCGAGGAGGGGCAGGCCGACCTGCACGCCCGCTCGACCGGCGCGCTGGCCGCCGCGCTCACCGGACGGCAGAGCGAAGTACTGGGCTCGCTCGGGGAGTTGGCGCGGGTATCCGAGGAGGCCTGGGAGCGGGCGCAGCGGGAGCCGGAGGTGCCGGTCCCGTCCTGGACGCTGTACCGGCTCCTTCCGGACGAGGTGGAGTTCTTCCAGGGAGACGAGCGCAGGCGGCACGTCAGGCTCAACTACCGCCGCGCGGATCAGGGTTGGACTCATGAACTGCTCTGGCCCTGAAAGTCGTACACCGCGAAATCCGCCACCGGCCGGTAACCGATGCGCTGGTAGAGGCCGTTGCTGGTCGGGTTGGCCAGGTCGGTGAAGAGCAGCACCTCGTCGGCGCCCCGCTCCCGTGCCAGCCGGCTGACCTCGGCGGTGGCGGCACCGGCGTACCCGCGGCCGCGGAGACCGGCCGGGGTGTAGACGGGGGCCACCCGGATCTGGCCGGCGACCGGCGGCGTGAGGCCGGCCATGGAGACGGGGGTGCCGTCAGGGACCTCCCACAGGGTGACGCCGCCGTAGGCGAGGCGGGCGTCGGCCCAGGACTCGGCCCGCACGGAGTCGTTCTCGCTCTCTCCGATGTCCCGGACGAACTCCCCGAACCAGCGCACCAGCAGCTCCCGGTCGCCCTCCCCCGCGACCCTCGGCCGCCCCTGCGGCACCGGCTCCGGCTCGGTCAGCGTGTCCAGCCGGTACAGCCGCTGGCGCTGATACGGCACGGCCTCGGCCCCGGTCCGGCGCCGCCAGGCCTCGGCGAAACCTTCCGCGGTCGCGGCCTCGCCACTGACGCCGGGGACGGCATCGCCCAGGGCCGTCAGATGGGCGGCGAGGGAGTCGGCCCCCGCGGGCGTCAGGGGCGTGAGATACAGCCGGTACGGCGGTGTCCGGAAGTAGGCCCCCCGCACGCTCCCGTCCTCCTCCAGCAGCCCGAAGAGGGGCGCCTCGTCGCCGTACGCGTGGAGCCCGCGGGTGCGCAGCCCCTCGGTCACGGTGAGGACGACGGTGTGCAGGTCCGGGCGGGAGCGCAGGAAGTCATGGGCGCGGGTGAGGAACTCGTCGAGGTCTTCGGTGGAGTACCAGGCTGTGGGACGCATGTCTCATGATCCTGCGCGACCGCGCCGGACGCCTCCGAATTACGACGGTTCGGGGTCCGTCGCCAGTCGGGCGTGCAGGTGGACGTCCCGGAACGCGTCGTGCCGCCCCGCCTCGAACATCGCGCCCCGCAGCGTGCCCTCGTAGCGGAAGCCGCAGCGTTCGGCGACGGTGCAGGAGGCCCCGTGGCCGAGGGCGTGCCCCAGTTCCAGCCGGTGCAGGCCGAGGTCGGTGAGGGCCCACTGGGCGCCGAGGCGGAGGGCGCGGGTGGCCACCCCGTGGCCGCGGGCCTCCGGCAGCACCCAGTAGCCGACGCGGGCGGTGCGCAGGACGTGGTCGATGACGTTGATACCGAGGTGTCCGAGCGTCGTACCGCTCGACTCGTCCGTGATCCGGTACGACACGCTCGTGCCCTGCGCCGCCTGTTCGGCCCTGCGTCGCATGCCGGCACGGGCGCCGTCGAGGTCGTGGATCAGGGTGAGAGGGGTGTTCCAGCGCCCGAACTCGGGGTCCAGCGCGCCGCGCAGCCACTCCTGGGCCTGGGCGTCGGAGTCGGCGTCCCAGGCGCACAGGCGCAGGCCGTGGCCGTGCAGCGGGGTGAAGGGGCGGATGAGGTGCTGATCGTCGACGTCGGTCATCCGCCCATTCAAACCGCCCCGGACGTCCCGCGCGGCCTGAATTTCGCCACCCCGTCCGGAAAAACCGCCTCCAGGTCCAGCCCGGCCCGCAGCTCCTCACAGGCACAACCGACCGCCTCCGCCACCACCAACAGATCCCCGGCAAGGCCGACGCCCGTCACTCACCCCCAACCGCCACAGACCCCCCGCGCGGCCTGAACCGCGGCGCCCCGTCCGGAAAAACCGCCTCCAGCTCCAGCCCGGCCCGCAGCTCCTCGTGTGCGCAGTCGACGATCTCCGTCATCATCCGGGGGCCCTCGGCGAGGTCGACGACCGCGGCGACGTACGGGGTGCGGTCCTTGAAGGGCGGCAGGTCGTTGCGGTGGACGACGGACCAGGTGTGGAGCGTGGCGTGGCCGGTGGCCGCGGACCAGGAGACGTCCTCGCTCCAGCAGCGCGGGCAGAACTCGCGGGGGTAGTGGTGGACCCGGTCGCATGTCCCGCAGTGTCTGAGCAGCAGGACGCCCCGCGCCGCCGCGTCCCAGTAGGTCCGCGTGAAGGCGTCCGCCTCGGGCAGGTCGTACCTCGCGCCCATCAGAACCAGCCCAGCGCGGCGTCGAGCGACCACGTCTGCCAGGACATGGCGAACAGGGCCACGAGCGAGATGAGGGCCATCATCGAGTTCTGCCCCTGCTCGGCCCAGTCGTGGATCATGAGCGTGAAGTAGAGGACGTTCAGGAGCAGGCCGCCGACCAGCGCGAGCGGGGTCAGGAAGCCGAGGATCAGGCCTGCGCCGAGGGCGAGTTCGGCGTAGGCGACGACGTACGCCATCGTCCTGGGGCGGGGCGCGACCAGCACGTCGAAGCCGCTGCGGACCGGGGTCCAGCGGTGCTTGGCGGCGATGTCCGCGGCCCAGGTGATGCCGCCGCCCTCGAACCACGTTCTCTTGTCCTTGTGCCGCCAGCTCTCCAGCCACCACAGCCCTAGGCCGATGCGCAGGACGGCCAGCCATTGCGCGCCGGTCAGCCAGATCGTGTCCATGGAATCTGACGGTACGTCAGATCACGGAGCCCGGGAAGACCGCGGCAGCGGTGAGACCGCCACGGCGCCGAGGCCCGCACCCCGCGGACCCGGCGCCGTGGCCTTTCCCCGTGACTTTTCCGTACACGCACAACCAGGTGACCTACGCCACAGGTCCCACCCACCCCTCCTACAGCCGTGATCGATCCGCAACCAATTCCCGTCTTGACCGAGACCCATCAACGCGCTGCCTGATTACGCTCGCGCTCATGGCCGACTCCGCACCCGCAGACCGCCCCGACCAGCCCGATCGCCCCGTCTACGTCGTCGGCGGCGGTCCGGCCGGCCTCTCCGTCGCGCACGCGCTGCGCGCCCGGGGCATCCGCGCGGTCGTCCTGGAGAAGTCCGAGCACGTCGGTGCGTCCTGGCGGCGCCACTACGACCGGCTGCACCTGCACACCACCCGCCGCCTGTCGGCCCTGCCGGGCCTCCCGATGCCCCGCCGCTTCGGCCGCTGGGTCGCCCGCGACGACGTGGTGCGCTACCTGGAGAAGTACGCCGAGTTCCACGAGCTGGAGACCGTCACCGGCGTCGAGGTCTCCCGCGTCGAGCGCACCGCCGACGGCACCGGCTGGCTGCTGCACGCCACCGGCGGCCGCGAGCTGACCGGCGCCGCGGTGGTCGTCGCCACCGGCTACAACCACACCCCGCTGCTGCCGGACTGGCCGGGCCGCGACACCTACAAGGGCGAGCTCCTGCACGCCGGCGCGTACCGCAACCCCGAGCCCTACGCCGGCCGTGACGTCCTCGTCGTCGGCGTGGGCAACACGGGCGCCGAGATCGCCGTGGACCTGGTCGAGGGCGGCGCCTCGCGGGTACGGCTGTCGGTGCGCACCGCCCCGCACATCGTCCGCCGCTCCACGGCCGGCTGGGCCGCCCAGTACACGGGCGTTCTCGTACGGCGGCTGCCGGTCGGCCTCGTGGACCGGCTGGCCCGGCCCATGGCGAAGCTCAGCGTGCCCGACCTGTCGGAGCACGGACTGCCCCGACCCGACACCGGGCTCTACAGCCGGGTCAAGGAGGGCGCCATCCCGGTCCAGGACGTCGGCCTCATCGACGCGATCCGCACGGGCAAGGTCGAGGTGGTGGCCGCCGTGGAGGGCTTCGAGGACGGCGAGGTGCTGCTCGCCGACGGCACCCGCGTCGGCCCGGACGCGGTGATCGCGGCCACCGGTTACGCCCGCTCGCTGGAGGGCCTGGTCGGCCACCTCGGCGTCCTCGACGCCCACGGCAGACCGGTCGTCAACGGCTCCCGCTGCCCCGACGACGCCCCAGGACTGTTCTTCACCGGTTACGTCACTCCCATCAGCGGCACCTTCCGCGAGGTCGCGATCGACGCGGAGAAGATCGCGAAGGCCGTGGCGAAGGACGGCGCGGGCAGGCTCTCGCGGCTCCCCGTCTGACGTAGAAAACCTCAACTCTCTTCAGTACGACTCCCGTTACTCATGTGCCAGATGTGGCGGGAGCGTTGTCGTGTGCCCCCGCGCGGGGCCAGAATGTGAACACTTCTCATGTTCTAGCTCCACACTCTCTCCACTACGGAGGACGCACGTGGCACGCGAAAGACAGCTCCCCCCGCTCTCCCGGCGCTCCCTGCTCGGCGGTGCCGCCGCGGCGGCCGGTGCCGTCACTCTCACCGGCACCGCCGCCTCCCCCGCCTCCGCCGCCACCCGTGACGTGGACGTCGCGATCGTCGGCGGCGGTCTCGCCGGGCTCACCGCGGCCCGTGACCTGGTCGCGGGCGGAAAGACCGTCGCCGTCCTGGAGGCCCGTGACCGGGTCGGCGGCCGGGTCCTCAACCTGTCCCTGGCCAACGGCGGTGTCACCGAGGGCGGCGGCGAGTTCATCGGCCCCACCCAGGACCGCATCAAGGCCCTTGCAGACTCGCTCGGGGTGGGGACCTTCGCCACCTACAACACCGGCAAGAACCTGCTCTACAAGGACGGCAAGAAGACCGCCTACGCCACCGACGGCCTCCTCGGCTCGGTCCCGCCGATCGACGCGGCCGGTCTCGCCAACGCGGCGATCGTCCAGGCCTCCCTCGACGACATGGCCAAGACGATCCCGCTCGACGCGCCCTGGACCGCCGCCAAGGCCGAGGAGTGGGACCGGCAGACCTTCGAGACCTGGCTGCGCGCCAACGCCGTCATCCCGTCGGCCAAGTTCCTCCTCGACGTGGCCTGCACGTCGATCTTCTCGGCCGAACCCCGTGAACTCTCCCTCCTGTTCGTGCTCTTCTACATCGCCGCCGCCGGCAACGAGTCCACTCCCGGCACCCTGGAACGCCTCACCGAGACCGCGGGCGGCGCCCAGGAACTGCGCTTCGTCGGCGGCTCCCAGCTGGTGCCGATCAAGCTCGCCGCCACGCTGGGCGACCGGGTGGTGCTGAACGCCCCGGTGCGCACGATCGCCAGGTCCGGCTCGAAGTACGTCGTCACGGCCGACGGGGTCACCGTCACGGCCAAGCGGGTCGTCGTCGCCGTACCGCCGCCGCTCGCGGCCCGCATCACCTACGACCCGCTGCTGCCCGCCGCCCGCGACCAGCTCACCCAGCGCCTCCCGATGGCCTCGGTCGGCAAGGCGATCGCGATCTACGACACCCCCTTCTGGCGGGCAGACGGCCTCAACGGCCAGGTCGTCAGCGACACCGGCGTGATCAGCTCGACCTTCGACAACTCCCCGCCCGACGCCTCCTACGGCGCCCTGATGGGCTTCATCGAGGCCGACGAGGCCCGTAAGTACGACGCGGCGAGCGAGGCGGAGGTCAAGGCGGCCGTCCTCAAGGACTACGTGACGTACTTCGGCTCGAAAGCGGCCTCCCCCACCTCCTTCGTCCTGCAACGCTGGAACAACGAGGCCTACACCCGCGGCGGCCCCGTCTCCATCGGCGCGCCCGGAGTGCTCACCCAGTACGGTCCCGCCCTGCGCGCCCCCGTCGGCGGCATCCACTGGGCCGGTACGGAGACGTCCATCCACTGGATGGGCTTCATGGACGGTGCGGTGCGGTCGGGCGAGCGGGTGGCCAAGGAGGTGCTGACGGTGCTGTAGCCGGGGCCGCTATCGGCAGAGGTCGGTAGTGGCACGGCTCAGTAGCGGTAGTGGTCCGGCTTGTACGGGCCGCCGACCTCGACGCCGATGTACGCCGCCTGCTCCGGGCGCAGCTCGGTCAGCTTCACACCGAGCGCGTCCAGGTGGAGGCGGGCGACCTTCTCGTCGAGGTGCTTGGGCAGCACGTAGACGTCGGTCGGGTACTCGTCGGGCTTGGTGAACAGCTCGATCTGGGCCAGGGTCTGGTCCGCGAAGGAGTTGGACATCACGAACGACGGGTGGCCGGTCGCGTTGCCCAGGTTCAGCAGACGGCCCTCCGACAGCACGATGAGCACCTTGCCGTCGGGGAACTTCCAGGTGTGCACCTGCGGCTTGACCTCGTCCTTGACGATGCCCGGGATCTTGGCGAGACCGGCCATGTCGATCTCGTTGTCGAAGTGACCGATGTTCCCGACGATCGCCTGGTGCTTCATCCTGGCCATGTCCGAGGCCATGATGATGTCCTTGTTGCCCGTCGTGGTGACGAAGATGTCGGCCTTGTCGACGACCTCGTCCAGCGTCGTGACCTGGTAGCCGTCCATCGCCGCCTGCAGAGCGCAGATCGGGTCGATCTCGGTGACGATCACGCGGGCGCCCTGACCGCGCAGGGACTCCGCGCAGCCCTTGCCCACGTCGCCGTAGCCCAGGACGACCGCGGTCTTGCCGCCGATGAGAACGTCGGTGGCGCGGTTGATGCCGTCGATCAGGGAGTGACGGCAGCCGTACTTGTTGTCGAACTTCGACTTGGTGACCGCGTCGTTCACGTTGATCGCCGGGAACAGCAGACTGCCCTCACGCTGCATCTCGTACAGCCGGTGGACGCCGGTCGTGGTCTCCTCGGTCACGCCGCGGATCTCCGAGGCGATGGCGGTCCAGTCGAGGGTGCTGCGCTCCAACAGGGCGCGGACGACGGCCAGTTCCTCGTTCTCGGCGGCGGGCAGGCTGCCCGTCTTGCGGTACTCGACGCCCTGGTGGACGAGGAGGGTGGCGTCACCGCCGTCGTCGAGGATCATGTTCGGACCGGCGTCACCGGGCCACGTCAGAGCCTGCTCGGTGCACCACCAGTACTCCTCCAGCGTCTCGCCCTTCCAGGCGAAGACCGGGATACCGGCCGCGGCGATCGCTGCTGCCGCGTGGTCCTGCGTGGAGAAGATGTTGCAGGACACCCAGCGCACCCGGGCGCCGAGCGCGACCAGGGTCTCGATGAGGACGGCCGTCTGCACGGTCATGTGGAGCGAACCGGTGATGCGCGCGCCGGCGAGCGGCTGCGCCTCGGCGTACTCCTTGCGGATCGCCATCAGGCCGGGCATCTCGTGCTCGGCGAGAGTGATCTCCTTGCGGCCGAACCCGGCCAGGGACAGGTCCGCGACTTTGAAGTCCTTGAAGTCCTTGGGGTCAGCGGCCGGCTGCGAGGGCATGTGCACTCCTTGAGTTCTGGATGTTCCGGTGGATCTCGAGCGTCGCGGTGGACTTGTTGAGGGTGATGTAGTGCAGGCCGGGCGCGCCCTCGGCGAGCAGCCGGTCGGCCATGGCGGTGGCGTGTTCGACGCCGATCCGGTGACCGGCCGCCGGATCG
This sequence comes from Streptomyces sp. SAI-127, assembly GCF_029894425.1. Lineage (NCBI taxonomy): Bacteria > Bacillati > Actinomycetota > Actinomycetes > Kitasatosporales > Streptomycetaceae > Streptomyces > Streptomyces sp. SAI-127. The sequence goes on along the minus strand of NZ_JARXYJ010000001.1, from coordinate 5,828,455 downwards.
TGCCTGGCCGCCTCCAGGCGGTGGGCCAGGTCCTCCGGGAAGGTCGCACCGCTGAGTTCGGCGAAGCGGCTGATCTGACGTACGTCGGTGGCGGGCATGATCTCCGGGATGACCGGGGTGTCACAGCCCGCTGCGGCGACCCGGTCACGCAGCCGCAGGTAGTCCTCCACGTCGAAGAACATCTGTGTGATCGCGTAGTCCGCGCCGGCCCGGCACTTGGCCACGAAGTGCCTGATGTCGCCGTCCCAGTCGCGGGAGCGCGGATGCCGCTCCGGGAAGGCGGCCACGCCGATGGTGAACTCGCCCAGAGAACGCACGAGTTCGACGAGCTCATAGGCGTACGTGAAGCCGTCGGGGTGAGGTCGCCAGGGTCCCGTGGGGTCGCCCGGCGGGTCCCCGCGCAACACCAGGACGTCACGGACCCCGGCGTCGGCGTACTGGCCGATGATGTGCCGCAGTTCGGCCACCGAGTGTCCGACGGCGGTGAGATGGGCGACCGGGCGCAGGGTCGTCTCGGTCACCAGGCGCTTGGTGACCTCGATGGTGCGGTCACGGGACGAACCGCCGGCGCCGTAGGTGACGGACACGAAGTCGGGCGCGAGCGGTTCGATACGGCGGATCGCCTGCCACAGTGTCCGCTCGCCCCTGGGCGTCTTCGGCGGGAAGAACTCGAAGGAGAAGGTCGTCATGCGCGGCCTCCCGCGTTGAAGTAGCTCGCCTCGGGGTGGTGGACGACGATCGCGTCGGTGGACTGCTCGGGGTGGAGCTGGGATTCCTCGCTCAGGTGGACGCCGATCCGCTCGGGCTGGAGCAGGTCCACGATCTTCGCGCGGTCTGCGAGGTCGGGGCAGGCCGGATAGCCCAGCGAGTACCGGCAGCCCTGGTACTCGGTACGGAACATGCCGTCGAGGGAGTCCGGGTCGTCGCCCGCGATGCCGAGTTCGGCGCGCACCCGGGCGTGCCAGTACTCGGCCAGCGCCTCGGCCAACTGGACGGACAGGCCGTGCAGTTCGAGGTAGTCGCGGTAGGAGTCGGCGGCGAAGAGCTCGGCGGTCGCCTCGCCGATCCGGGAGCCGACGGTGACGACCTGAAGGCCGACGACGTCGGTCTCCCCGGACTCCTCCGGGCGGAAGAAGTCGGCCAGGCAGAGCCGGCGGCCGCGGCGCTGACGGGGGAAGGTGAAGCGGGTGCGTTCGTTGCCCTGCTCGTCCAGGATGATCAGGTCGTCGCCCTTGGAGACGCAGGGGAAGTAGCCGTGGACCACGGCTGCTTCGAGCAGGTTCTCGGTGCGCAGCCGGTCGAGCCACATCCGCAGCCGGGGTCGCCCCTCCCGCTCGACGGTGTCGCCCCTCAGGCCCCACTGGCCCTTGAACAGGGCCGCCTCGTCGAGCCACGAGGCGTACTCCTTGAACTGGATGCCCTTGACAACCCTGGTGCCCCGGAAGGGCGGCGTCGGGACCGGGTTACCGGTGGCCACGTCGGAACGGCCGACGTCCCGGGGCTCCTCGAAAACCAACTCCCTTTGCGCGACCCGGCGTTGCTTGAGCGGGGGCAGGGTCGCGCCCGGGACACCGCGCTTGACGGCGATGAGGGCGTCCATGAGGCGCAGGCCCTCGAACGCGTCGCGGGCGTAGCGGACCTCGCCCTGGTAGATCTCGTGCAGGTCCTGTTCGACATACGCCCGGGTCAGCGCGGCTCCGCCCAGGATGACCGGGAAGTCGGCGGCCATGCCGCGCTGGTTGAGCTCCTCCAGGTTCTCCTTCATGATCACCGTGGACTTGACCAGCAGACCGGACATGCCGATGACGTCGGCACGGTGCTCGGCGGCGGCCTCCAGGATCGCGGAGACCGGCTGCTTGATGCCGAGGTTGACCACGTTGTAGCCGTTGTTGGACAGGATGATGTCGACGAGGTTCTTGCCGATGTCGTGGACGTCGCCGCGGACGGTGGCCAGCACGATGGTGCCCTTGCCGGCCTCGTCGCCCTCGACCTTCTCCATGTGCGGTTCCAGGTAGGCCACCGCCGTCTTCATCACCTCGGCGGACTGGAGGACGAACGGCAGCTGCATCTGGCCGGAGCCGAACAGCTCGCCGACCACCTTCATGCCGTCCAGGAGGGTGTCGTTGACGATGTCGAGAGCGGGACGGGAGCCAAGGGCCTCGTCGAGGTCGGCCTCCAGGCCGTTCTTCTCGCCGTCGATGATGCGGCGCTTGAGGCGCTCGTCCAGGGGCAGCGCGGCCAGTTCCTCGGCGCGGCCCGCCTTCAGGGACTTGGTGGTGGCGCCCTCGAACAGGGCCATCAGCTTCTGGAGGGGGTCGTAGCCCTCGGCGCGGCGGTCGTGGATGAGGTCGAGGGCCGTCTGGACCTCTTCCTCGCTGAAGCGGGCGATGGGCAGGATCTTCGACGCGTGGACGATCGCCGAGTCCAGGCCCGCCTTGACGCACTCGTCGAGGAAGACCGAGTTGAGCAGGACGCGGGCGGCCGGGTTGAGACCGAAGGAGATGTTGGACAGACCCAGCGTGGTCTGGACGTCCGGGTGGCGGCGCTTGAGTTCGCGGATCGCCTCGATGGTGGCGATACCGTCCTTGCGGGACTCCTCCTGACCGGTGCAGATGGTGAAGGTCAGGGTGTCGATGAGGATGTCCGACTCGTGGATGCCCCAGGTGCCGGTCAGGTCCTCGATGAGCCGCTCGGCGATGGCGACCTTGTGCTCGGGGGTGCGGGCCTGGCCCTCCTCGTCGATCGTGAGGGCGATCAGCGCGGCGCCGTGCTCCTGAGCGAGCTTGGTGACCTTCGCGAAGCGGGACTCCGGACCGTCGCCGTCCTCGTAGTTGACGGAGTTGATGACCGCGCGGCCGCCGAGCTTCTCCAGACCCGCCCGGATGACCGGGACCTCGGTGGAGTCCAGGACGATCGGCAGGGTGGAGGCGGTGGCGAAACGGCCGGCCAGCTCCTCCATGTCCGCCACACCGTCGCGGCCCACGTAGTCCACGCAGAGGTCCAGCATGTGGGCGCCCTCGCGGATCTGCTCACGGGCCATCTCCACACAGTCGTCCCAGCGGGCCTCCAGCATGGCCTCCCGGAACTTCTTCGACCCATTGGCGTTCGTGCGCTCGCCGATGGCCAGGTAGGAGGTGTCCTGACGGAACGCCACCGTCTGATAGAGGGAGGCGGCGCCGGGCTCGGGCTGCGGGGTGCGCTCGGAGGGCGTGAGCTCACGGACGCGTTCGACGACCTGGCGCAGGTGCTCCGGGGTCGTGCCGCAGCAGCCGCCGATCAGGGAGAGGCCGTAGTCGCGGACGAACGCCTCCTGGGCGTCGGCCAGTTCGGCCGGGGTCAAGGGGTAGTGTGCGCCGTTCCCGCCGAGGACCGGGAGGCCCGCGTTCGGCATGCACAGCAGCGGGATGCGGGAGTGCCGGGCGAGGTACCGCAGATGCTCGCTCATCTCGGCCGGGCCGGTGGCGCAGTTCAGGCCGATCATGTCGATGCCGAGCGGTTCGAGGGCCGTCAGCGCGGCGCCGATCTCGGAGCCGAGCAGCATGGTGCCGGTGGTCTCGACCGTGACCGAGCAGATCAGCGGCAGGTCGGTGCCGGTCGCCTCCAGGGCCCGACGGGCGCCCAGGACGGCCGACTTGGTCTGGAGCAGGTCCTGGGTCGTCTCCACCAGCAGGGCGTCCGCGCCGCCTGCGATCAGGCCTTCCGCGTTGCGCTGGTAGGCGTCGCGGAGCACGGCGTAGGGGGCGTGGCCCAGGGTCGGGAGCTTGGTGCCGGGGCCCATGGAACCCAGGACCCAGCGCTGCCGGCCGTCGCGGGCGTCGAAGGTGTCCGCCGTCTCGCGGGCGATGCGGGCACCCGCCTCCGACAGTTCGTGGACCCGCTCGGGGATGTCGTACTCCCCCAGCGCCGCGTGGTTGGCGCCGAAGGTGTTCGTCTCGACGCAGTCCACGCCCGCCGCGAAGTACGCCTCGTGGACCGAGCGCACGATGTCGGGGCGGGTCACGTTGAGGATCTCGTTGCAGCCCTCCAGCTGCTGGAAGTCGTCGAGGCTCGGGTCCTGGGCCTGGAGCATGGTGCCCATGGCTCCGTCGGCGACCACGACTCGGGTGGCGAGTGCCTCACGAAGGCGCGCACTGCGGGAGTCCGTCATGGTGTGCCGTCCAGGGCGGGGGCGAGTTCGTGGGCCGCGTCGGTGCCGTAGGCGTGTGCGGCCGTGGTCAGGAGGTGCTCGCGGTCGATGCGGTACGACTGTGAGCCGACCGTCGACAGGGCGGTCGCCGCGACCGTGCAGCCCAGACGGGCGGCGGCGGTCAGGGGCAGGCCGTGGCCGAGTGCGGCGAGGAAGCCGGCCCGGAACGCGTCGCCGACGCCGGTCGGGTCGGTGACCGGTGCGTCGGGGACGGCCGCGACGGTGAGCGGGGGCAGGTCCGCACGGTCGACGCGTACGCCCTCGCCACCCAGGGTGGTGACCCAGGTGCCGACGCGGTCCAGAACCTCTTCGCGGGTCCAGCCGGTGCGTTCGAGGAGCAGGGCGGCCTCGTACTCGTTGGTGAACAGCCAGTGGGCGCCGCTCACCAGGTCGCGGACCTGGGGGCCGTCGAGGCGGGCGAGCTGCTGGGAGGGGTCGGCGGCGAAGGGCAGGCCGAGGTCCCGGCACTGGCGGGTGTGGCGGAGCATGGCCTCCGGGTCGTTCGGGCCGACGAGGACCAGGTCGGGGCGCGGCCGTCCGTCGAGCACGCGGCGCAGGTCGATGTCGCGTGCCTCCTGCATGGCGCCCGCGTAGAAGGACGCGATCTGGTTGGCGTCCTCGTCGGTGATGCACATGAAGCGTGCGGTGGCGCGCCGGGCGGAGACCTGGACGGCGCCGGTGTCGACGCCATGGGCCTTGAGCCAGACCTCGTACTCGGCGAAGTCGTCGCCCACGGCACCGACGAGCAGGGGGTCGAGCCCGAGGCCGCCGAGGCCGTAGGCGATGTTGGCCGCGACCCCGCCCCGGCGCACCTCCAGGTCGTCGACGAGGAAAGACAGGGAGACACGGGCGAGCCGGTCGGGGATGAGCTGCTGCGTGAACCGGCCGGGGAAGACCATCAGATGGTCCGTGGCGATGGATCCTGTCACGGCGATACGCACATGAACTCCTGTGCTCCTGTTGGTTGCTGAGGTCAGATTCCCGCGGCGGTCCGGAGCGCCCCGGCCCGGTCGGTGCGCTCCCAGGTGAACTCGGGCAGCTCGCGGCCGAAGTGGCCGTACGCCGCCGTCAGGGAGTAGATCGGGCGCAGCAGGTCCAGGTCGCGGACGATGGCGGCCGGGCGCAGGTCGAAGACCTCGGTGACGGCCTTCTCGATCCGCTCCTGGCCGACGGTCCCGGTGCCGAAGGTCTCCACGAACAGCCCGACGGGTTCGGCCTTGCCGATGGCGTAGGCGACCTGGACCTCGCAGCGGGAGGCGAGTCCGGCGGCGACGACGTTCTTGGCGACCCAGCGCATCGCGTACGCCGCCGAACGGTCCACCTTGGACGGGTCCTTGCCGGAGAAGGCGCCGCCGCCGTGCCGGGCCATGCCGCCGTACGTGTCGATGATGATCTTGCGGCCGGTCAGGCCGGCGTCGCCCATCGGGCCGCCGATCTCGAAGCGGCCGGTGGGGTTGACCAGGAGGCGGTAGTCCTCGGTCTCCAACTTGATGCCGTCCTCGGCGAGCCGGGCCAGGACGTGCTCGACCACGTGGGTACGGATGTCGGGGGTCAGCAGTCCGTCCAGGTCGATGCCGGCGGCGTGCTGGGAGGAGACGACGACGGTGTCCAGGCGGACCGGCCGGCTGCCCAGGTACTCGACGGTGACCTGGGTCTTGCCGTCGGGGCGCAGATAGGGGACCGTGCCGTCCTTGCGGACCTCGGAGAGGCGGCGGGCGAGGCGGTGGGCCAGCTCGATCGGCAGCGGCATCAGGGTCGGGGTCTCGTCCGTCGCGTAACCGAACATCAGTCCCTGGTCGCCCGCGCCCTGGCGGTCCAGCTCGTCTCCCTCGTCCCTTCGGGAGGCACCCTCGACCCGTTTCTCGTACGCCGTGTCGACGCCCTGGGCGATGTCCGGGGACTGTGCGCCGAGGGACACGGACACTCCGCACGAGGCTCCGTCGAAGCCCTTCGCCGAGGAGTCGTAGCCGATCTGAAGGATCTTCGCGCGGACGAGGGCGGCGATGTCTGCGTACCCCGCCGTGGTCACCTCGCCGGCGAGGTGCACCTGACCGGTGGTGATCAGGGTCTCCACGGCGACGCGCGAGGACGGGTCCTGGCGCAGCAGTTCGTCGAGGACGGCGTCACTGATCTGGTCGGCGATCTTGTCGGGGTGGCCCTCGGTCACGGACTCCGAGGTGAACAGGCGGCGGGACATGTCTCTCCAGGGAAGGTGGGTGCGGTGGGCGGGCGGGGCGGTGCTGTCGCGCTCAGTCGGTGCCGCGGAAGATCCACGGGTCGGGCGCCTCGCACTCCTCGCCGGCGAGCAGCGCGGGCCGTACGAGGACGCAGGCGGGCTCGTCGTGCAGCAGGTGCTGGTCGAGGGCGGGTTCAAGGGTGTCGATGCTCATCTCTGCCTGTCCTTCGGTGGGGTGTCGTCTCCGATCGGTTCGGTGGGCCGCCCGGCGGGGGCCGCGTCCTCGGCGAGCAGGAGATCCTCCAGGAAGCCGAGGGCCTTGAGGTGGTAGGCGCGGGCGGCCCAGCCGAGGCTGATGTTGTGCCCGGCGTCGGGCTGGTGGTCGACGACCACCGTCGGTGCGGCCAGGGGTTCTCTCAGGGCGGCCACGGCGTCGTCGTCGAACAGCCACCACTGCTCCTGCTCGGCGAAGGTGAAGCGGACGGGGACGCGTACCTCGCGGGCGATCGCCGGGTATCTGCGGGGCCAGGACGGGCCTTCGTACGCCTCCAGTTCCGGTACCGGGGAGACCAGGTGCCGGCCCTGCCGGAAGGCGTCCGGCGGGTAGAGGCGCAGCGAGCCCCAGTGGCGGCGCCAGTCGCCGTGCCCGTTCTGCCCGGGCAGCTGGTCCGGCCCTACGGCGAGCCGGCTGCCGAGACCGGAGATGTCCAGGCCGAGCAGCGCACGGCCACGCGTCTCGGCGGCCGCCGCGAGGGCGAGCTTCCCGCCGTTGGAGTGGGCGACGAGGAACATTCCGGCGCCGGTGTCGTACCGGTCCGCGAAGGCTTCGAGGCCGTCGAGAAGGGTCACCGCCTGCTCGGTCAGGGTCTGTCCGCGGGGCAGGACTGCGGCCGAACTGCCGTATCCGGGGCGGTCGACGGCGAGGACGGTGTAGCCGAGCCGGGCACCGAGGGCGAGGAGGGAGAGTCCGGGGCGGACCTGGCTGTCGAAGTAGCCCGCCCGCATTCCGCCTCCGTGCACGGCGACGACGACGGCCCTCGGGGGGCCTGGGCGGGGTTCGACGAGCAGGGCGGAGAGAGGGATGCCGCCCGCGTCGAGGGTGATGGCGCGGGGGAGATCGCGGGGGCGTGTCCTGGTCAGACCGCAGGGGGCGACGGTGAGTTGCCCGACCACGCCGGAGGCGTTCATCAGTGGGGTGTGTCGTCGCGCCAGCTGCGGGGGGTGCTCGGGCCGGAGCGGCGTTCGAGGCGGCGCCAGCCCGCTGTGCGGCGGGCGATCCGGTCCGTGTCGTTCTCGGTCAGGTCCGTCAGGGCGGCCGCGCGGGCCAGCAGCACCGAGGTGAGGGCCGCCAGTTCGCACTCGTCGGGGCTGCCCTTCTCTATGCGCAGGAAGGTTTCGGCGGATTTCACGGGTGCGGTGGATCCGGTGGATTCCGTGGATGCGGTGGATGACGTCACGTCTGCTCCTGGGGCGGGAAACACGAACGCCGCGCGGGCTCGCCGGTCCATGGCGGGGGAATCCTGGAGGACCGTCGAGCCCGCGCGGCGGGCTGAGGTGATGCGGTGCGGTCAGGCGGCCGTGGGGCCCAGCTGACCGACGAAGCGGCCGGTGAACAGGTCCGAGCCCTTGAACTCGGAGACCATCGTGGCCGGGGCCTGGAACGGGCCGTCGGGCGAGGGCAGCTGTCCGACACCGCCGTTCGGGCCGAGCGGAAGCAGGATCATCGGGAAGCCGAGGGGCTGGTACGTGGCCTCGGGCTGCTCGCCCTTGATCTGGGCGGTGATGTTCTTGGCGACCACCTCGGCGTGCTGCATCGCGAAGCCGGCCATCTTGGCCTCCTCGACGTCGGTGAGGTCACCGATCGCGTACACGTGGTCGTGGCCCTTGACGTTGAGGGTGTCGGTCACGGGGACCTGGCCCTGCTCGGTGAGGGTGGTCAGCTTGCCGTCAGCGAGGTAGCCGCTGTTGATGGTCGTGCCGTAGGCGCGGTACCAGACGTCGGCGGTGATCTCGTCGCCGTCGGTGGTGGTGACGGTGAAAGCGCCGGCGCGGCCGGACTCGGTGCCCGGCTGGCCCGTCAGGCCGGTGCCGAGACGCACCTCGACGCCGAGCGCGTCGAGCTGGCCGCGCAGGTCCTCGACCACCTCGGACTTGAAGCCGGGAAGGAGTTCGCCGGCCGGGTCGACGATGGTCACCTTCTTGTCCGGCCACACCTCCTTGATCTCACCGGCGAGTTCGAGGCCGACCGGCCCCGCACCGAGGATCAGGACCTTGTCGGCCTCGAGCAGTTCCTTGTGCGAGCGGCGGAAGTCCTCCAGCGCGTCGCTGACGGAGTCGGCGGCGGGGTTGGCCGGGTAGGCGTAGTTGGAGCCGGTGGCGAGGACCACGTAGTCCGCCGCGACGTGCTCGCCCGAGGCCAGTGTGACGCCGGTCGGGTCCACCGAGACGGCGCGGTCGCGGATCACGCGGCCCTGGGTCAGCAGCGTCTCGAAGGGGAAGAACATGTTGGCCGCCCAGCCGGGCTGGGCCAGCGCGCGCAGCGAGCCGGCGACGTTGACGAACGCGTCCCGCGGGTCGATCAGGATCACGTCGGCCTCGGACTCCAGCGCCTTGGCGACCGCCGCGCCCCCGTAACCTCCGCCGACGACAGCGACAGTACGACTCATGATTCACACTCCACAAACGCAGGAATTCCGTTGGGTTCGGGTTACGAACGTAACTGATTCGTACTCCGAACCACAACACATAAGGTTTTCAAGAACTACAGATCTTTGTTAAGCACTTACAGAGATTCGTTAGTTCCTGCTGCGAACTTTCGATATTCGCGTGATACGCTGAGCGCGTGGCCGAAAATGAAGACGGTGGGATGGGACTGGTGGCCGCACTCGTGCGGTCCTCGTTCCTGGTGAATGCCGTGTACGCCCAGGCGGGCCGGGAACACGGCCTCACACCGCAGCAGGGTCAACTGCTGTGCGTACTGATGGCCCAGCCGTACGGCATGGGCGAGTTGTGCACGATGCTGGGCCTGGCCAAATCGAGCCTCACCGGCCTGGTGGACCGCACCGAGAACAACGGCCTGGTACGCCGCGAACCGGACCCGCGGGACAGCCGCGCGGTGCGCGTGGCGCTCACCTCGCGCGGTGCCCGGCTCGCCGACCGCTTCTACACCGAGGCCTGCCGCCGCATCGAACAGCTGCCGGCCGCCCTCGACGAGACCGAGCGCGACACACTCGCCGGGCTGCTCGGCAGCGTCGTCCTGGACAACAAGGTCCCCGTGGTCTTCGTGGAACCGGACCAGGGGACCGCCGCACACGGCTGAACGGCCCGCACGCGGGAGACTCAGGCCGCGACCAGCCGCCTGGTGTACGCGAAGGCCGCCGGTTCGAACTGCAGGGCCGCGTGCGACCCCGCCGCGTGGACGTCCCGCCAGATGCGCTGCATCGGGTGCGAGGTCGCCTGACCGCGGGTGCCGGTCACCTGGAACAGCCGGTCCACCGCGCCCACGAGGAGCTCCACCGCGAGGGTGCTGTCGCGATGGCTGCGCTCGGCCACGCCGTCCTCGTCGAGCCGCCCCCGGTCGGCGGTCTCGGCGGCCCGCGCCAGCAGCAGGGCCGCCGCGTCGATCTCCCCCGCCGCGCGGGTGTAGGAGATCCGGCTCGACTCCCGTGCCGCCGCGCGGGCCCCGCTCGGCTGCTGGGCCAGATGGCGCTCGACGAGACGCAGGGCACCCCGTGCCGCGCCGAGGATCGGGGCCGCGAAGGTGAGCCCGTTCACCGCGAACAGCGGTGCGCTGTGCACGGCGGACCCGGTACCGGGCAGCTTCCCCCGGCGCATGTCGTCCCAGACGAACGACCGGTACTCCGGTACGAACGCCCGCTCCACGACCAGCGTGTGGCTGCCGGTGGCCCGCATGCCGAGCGTCGACCAGGTCTCCTGGTGGGTGAAGGAGTCCCGGGGCACGGCGAACACCCGGATCGAGCGGTCGCCCTCGCGCGGCGGCGCCGAACTCACCAGCGCCCAGTCGGCGAACTCGACCCCGCTGACGTAGAGCCAGGTGCCGGACAGCGTCCAGCCGCCCTCCACCGGCTCGGCCTCGACACCGGCCGCGACCATCGAGCTGACGAGCCGGGTCCGCGGCCCCTTGGCCCAGACCTCCTGCTGTCCCTCGTCCGGCAGATGAGCGCTGAAGCGTCCGTTGTACGCCCACAGCGAGGCGATCCAGGCGGCGGACGTACACCCTTCGCCGATCGCCGCCACGGCGCGTGTCACCTCGTCGAACGTGGCGCCGGTGCCGCCCTGTCCGGCCGGTGCGAAGCCGGCCGGGAAGCCCGCGGCGGCCAGGGCCTCGACGGTCGCGGGGGCGAGCCTGCCGGTCGTGTCCGCGTCCGCGGCACCGTGACCGGCCGCCTCCGCCGCCGAGTCGAGCGCCGCGGCGTCCTGCCACGCGCCGCTCATGACCGCTCCCGGATGTACTCGATCTCGCCGAAGTACAGCTGCACCTCGACGCCCAACTCGTCCAGCGGGGACGGCTTCTGCGGCCGTTCCAGGAAGGCGCGGAAGCTCTTCTCGTCCTCCCACTGGGCGTACTTGACGACGTGCTCGCCGGTCAGGCCCCGGTGCACGGCGTGGGAGACGTAGCCCGGTGTCGTGGCCAGCTCCGGTGGGTCGTACGTCATCTCCTTGAGCACCTCGGCCTGGTCCTCGGGGGCCGACCCGACGACGATCACCACCGTGAACCGGGGCGTGTCGAGGCTGATCCGGGGCGCCGGGTCCCAGGTGTGGACGACCTCGCAGGGGATGGTGTCCAGGCGGGAGACGTTCAGGGCGCTGCCGAGCCGGCCCTGGGTGGCGCGCTCGCTCAGGAAGGCGTCGTAGGCCTCCTTGCTCTCCCACTGGGCGTAGTTGACGACCGAGAGGCCGTCGAAGCCGCGGTGGAAGTTGCCCGAGACCAGGCCCGGTTGGACGTTCGCCGGGGGCAGGCCGCGCCACTGGTCGAACAGCAGCCGCTGCCCCTCGGGGCCGTCGGTGTGGAAGATGTTGAACAGCGTGAAGTAGCCGTCCGCCACGCTGATGGAACTCATGCGGTCTCCCTGGAAGTCGCCGGGGGCTTGTGGCGCGTGCCCGGGTGGCCGGTGGCCAGACGGTCCCCGCGGCCGAGGAACTTGTGGCGGAGCGTGCCCTCGGCGTACCGCGTCTTGTAGACGCCGCGGCGCTGGAGTTCGGGCACGATCAGGTCGGTGAAGTCGTCGTAGGTCGACGGGGTGACGACGTGGCCGAGGTTCAGGCCGTCGGCGCCGGTCTCCGCGATCCACTCCTGGATGCCGTCGGCGACCCTCGCGGGCGAGCCGACGAGGACCGGCGGGTGGCCGAGCCCGAGCTTCTCCAGGATGTCGCGGACCGTCCAGTCGCCCTGGCCGAGGGACTCGGCGATGGACTGCACCGCGTGGTTGGGCACGACGTGCACCGGGTCGTCCGGGCGGTAGGGCGACAGGTCGAAGCCCAGCCAGCCGGAGAACAGCGCGAGCATGCCGTCGGAGTCGATCCAGCTCTTGTAGTCGTCGTACCGGGAGCGGGCCTCGGCGTCGGTCTCGGCGGTGATGACCGTGCAGCCGCTGAACACCTTGACGGCGTGGGGGTCACGGCCGGCGGCGGCCGCGCGGGCCCGGATGTCGTCGACCTGCTTGCGCAGCCGGGACGCTTCCGGGGCGGTGGCGAAGACGGCCTCGGCGTGCAGGGCGGCGAAGTCCTTGCCCCGGTCCGAGGTGCCCGCCTGGAACAGGAACGGGGTGCGTTGCGGGGACGGCTCGCACAGGTGGATGCCGGGCACCTTGAAGTAGCGGCCGTCGTGGGCGATCGGATGGATCTTCGCGGGGTCGGCGTAGATGTCGTCCGCCCTGACGGCGTCGTCCTCCCAGGAGCCCTCCCACAGCTTGTAGACGACCTCCAGGTACTCGTCCGCGATGTCGTACCGCTCGTCGTGCCCGGTCTGCCCGTCGAGCCCCAGATTGCGGGCCGCGCTGTCCAGGTACGAGGTGACGACGTTCCACGCGACCCGGCCGCCGGTGAGGTGGTCCAGCGTCGACATGCGGCGGGCGAAGGGATACGGGTGCTCGTAGGAGGTCGAGCCGGTGACCGCGATGCCCAGGTGCTCGGTGACGTGCGCGATCGCCGAGACGAGCATCATCGGATCGTTCACCGGGACCTGGGCGCCGCCGCGCAGTGCCGCGTCGGGCGAGCCGCCGTACACGTCGTAGGCGCCGAGGACGTCGGCGATGAACAGGCCGTCGAACAGGCCGCGTTCGAGGGTGCGGGCGAGATCGGTCCAGTACGACAGGTCCTTGTAGCGGCGGCCCTGGCTGTCGGGGTGACGCCAGGTGCCCGGCGACAGATGGGTCGGGGTGTTCATGGCGAACGCGGTGACGCGTATCTGCTGGTCCATGACGGGTCCCTTCAGGCCGCGTACGGGCGCCGGACGCGGGCGTCCTTGAGGGCGGCCGCCCACCACTGGAGCTTTTCGAGCATGACCTTGGCGGGAACGGCGGCGTCGGGCATGCGCAGCGAGCCGTCCTCGCCGATGTGCTGCCAGACGTTGTGGAAGCTGACCGTGTCCCGGATCGTCGTGGCGTGCAGCTCGGCGAAGACCTGGCGCAGCTGCTCCACGGCACGCAGGCCGCCGGACAGGCCGCCGTAGGAGACGAAGCCGGCCGGCTTGGCGTACCACTGGGTGCGGTGCCAGTCGATCAGGTTCTTCAGCGGGGCGGTGAAGCTGTGGTTGTACTCGGGCGTGATCACGACGAACGCGTCGGCGGCGTCCAGCCGTTCGGCCACGGAGGCCAGCAGCCTCGCCGACTCGCCGCCGGGGGCCTGCGTCAGCGTCATCGGCAGGTCGACGTCGGCCAGGTCCATGACGTCGAGGTCGAACATCGCACAGGACTCGGCCTCCTCGACGAACCAGCGGGCGACGGCCGGGCCCGTGCGGCCCTCGCGGGACGAGCCGATGATCACGGCCAGCCGCAGTGTTTCCTCGGACATGACGTTCCTTCCTGTGGAGGGGCGGCAAACGGGTGCGGGGCGCGTCGAACCGCGCCCCGCACCGGTGTCGGCGGTCGGCCCGGCCGGGTGTCAGGGGCGGCCGCCGTGGCGGATCGCGCGCATCTGCGCCACCCACGCGTCGGCGTCGTCGGCGCGCAGCCGGAAGGAGTCGGCCGAGCCCTTGTGCGTGAAGATGTGCATCCGGTTCTCCTCGATCCCGGCGAGCGCGGCCTGCGCGACCTGCTCGGGTTCGAGGACCTCGGAGTGCTCCTTCAGCAGGGCCAGCTGCTCGTTGCTGCTGACGCTGGCGGCCAGCATCGGGGTGTTGACCGCCTGGGGCATCAGGCAGGAGACGCCGATGCCCCGGTGGCCGTACTCGACGGCGAGGTACTCGGCGAAGGCCACGGCGCCCTGCTTGGCGACCGAGTACGGGGCCGCGCCGAACGCGGTGAGGACACCGCAGGCCGCGATGGTCTGGAGCAGATGGCCCCGTCCGTTCTCCAGCATCGCCGGGAGCACCGCACGCGCCGCGTACACGTGCGACATCATGTTGACGATCATGGCGTTCTTCCAGTCCTCGTCCGAGGCGTCGAAGCTGCCGGTGACCGTCAGGCCCGCGTTGGAGACGAACAGGTCGACGTCGCCGAACCGTTCCCGGGCCCGCTCGACGAGCGCCTGTACGGCGGCCTCGTCGGCCACGTCGGTCCGGACCGCGATCGCCCGGTCGACGCCGATGCCGGCGGCCACCTTCTCGGCGGCCTCGCCGTCGATGTCGGAGACGACGACCCCGCGCGCGCCGGCGAGGGCCAGCTGCTCCGCGATCGCCCTGCCGATGCCGCTCGCGGCACCGGTGACCACCGCGACACTGCCTTCGATCCTCATGTCACTGGCTCCCGAACGGGTTGGTGATGACGTAACGCCACTCGCCGTGGGCGTTCTTCTTCAGGACGTCGAGGCCGCGCCCGGTGCCGGTCATCTCCGGCGCCCCGGGCACCTCGATGCTCCAGTCGACGACGAGAGCGGCGGTGTCGCCGGCGACGTAGCTCTCGCTGACCTTCGCCGACAGCTTCGGCTCGCGCTTGAGGAACTCGGTGACGGCCTCGCGGTGCTGGGCACCGCTGACCGCCTTGCCGGGCTCCCAGACCGCGGCCGCGCCCGGCGCGTACACGGCCATGATCGCGTCGACGTCCCGGGCGGCGTAGGCGTCGAGGTACCGCTGGTTCATCTCCGCGGGATCGGCGCTCTGCTGCGGCGCCGGCCCGGTGAGGTGCAGCGGGCGCACCTCCAGCTCCTTGGCCAGGTACGCGTTCCGGCCGGCCAGGAACTCCTTCATGTACGGCTGGGCGATGTGGCGGGCCAGATCCTTGCGGGTGGCCCAGATCTCGTAGAAGACGAAGAGGGTGGGGTCGTCGGCGTCCTGGTTGATCCAACTTCCCAGGCAGCCCTCCTCGTTGCGGGAACGTTCGGCGAAGGAGACCAGCAAAGTGGCCAGTTCCTCCGCCTTCTCGGGCTTGGCGTGGGCGAAGCCCACCGCTGACTGGATCTCGTTGCTCATGTGCGGGCTCCTCAGCCGAGTAGGGTGCCGCCGGTGGCGTCCACGAACGACCCGGTGATCCAGCGGGCCTCGTCGGAGGCGACGAACGCGACGACGTCGGCGACCTCGGAGACCTCGCCGACGCGGTTGAACACCGACAGCGCGGCCATCTGCTCGACCGCCTCGGGGTTCTCGAAGACCGGGTCGCCGTTGTCGGTGATGCCGGGGGCGACGGTGTTGATGGTGATGTTCCGGGGGGCCAGCACCGGGGCCATGTGCAGGGTGATCTGCTCCAGGGCGGCCTTGCTCATCGCGTAGGCGATCTGGATCGGGAACGCGGAGTGCGTGACCCCGGAGGAGATGTTGACGATGTGGCCGCCGTCGGGGATCAGTTCCAGCGCCTTCTGGATGAGCAGGAAGGGCGCCTTGGCGTTGACGGTGTAGCAGTTGTCGAGGATCTCCTCGGTGACCGAGCTCGGGCCGGCGCCGGCGAACCCGGTGGCGGCGGCGTTGTTGATCAGGATGTCCAGGCTCGCGGAACCGGTGAGCTCGACCAGGCCGGCCCGCACCCCGTCCAGCAGCTTCTCCACCGCACCGGGTTCGCCCAGGCTGGCCTGCACGGTGAAGGCACGGCCGCCGGCCTCCTCGATCAGCGCCACGGTCTCCTTCGCGGCGGCCTCGTTGTTCGAGTAGTTGACGGCGACGACGGCACCGTCCTGGGCGAGTCGGAGTGCGATACCGCGCCCGATGCCCCGGCTGGCGCCGGTGACCAGCGCCGTCTTGTTCTCCAGCCTGCTCATTGATGACCCTTCGGGAGATACGAAATCGGTGATGCGTACGGGTGGTGACATGCGAAGGCCGACTGCGAGGAGGTGGTCCTCACAGCCGGCCTTCGTACGGAACGAGAAAGGGGCGGGCCCTCAGTCCTGGTGCTTGGCGACCGCTTCCCGGATCGCCGGGACGATCTCGCCGGCCCAGTGGGCGAGCGACGTCATGTCCGGGGTGCCGCCGCGCGGGGAGAAGAGCATGAAGCCCGACGCCCCGTGGTTCAGGACGGCCCCGGTGAGCTCCTCGACCCACTGGTCGACGCTGCCGCCGATCCAGCGGCCGTCCTGGTCGCGGGTGGCGGGCAGCGGCTGGTCGGTGATGCGGCCGGGGAAGTTGAAGACGGTGCGGACCTCGCCCGGGTCACGGCCCACGCTCGCCGCGGCCTCGTCGATGACCGGCCGCGACTCCCGGTAGCGCGGGCTGAGCCAGTCGGCCGCGTGACCGGGGATCCAGCCGTCGGCCACCCGGCCGGTCGCGGCCAGCGACTTCCGGCCGACCGACCCGGTCCACACCGGGGGCGCGGCCACCGGGGCGGGCTCGATCTGGTTCACCCGGTAGTGGCTGCCCTCGAAGGTGACCGGCGGGCCGCCGCCCGACAGCTTCCTGATGAGGACGACCGCCTCCTCGAAGGCCTGCACGGCTTCGCCCGGGGTGAGGGGCTCTCTGCCCATGTCGGAGATCCGCTCCCACAGCCCGCCGGCGCCGAAGCCGAGCACGACCCGGCCACCGGAGAGCGCGGAGAGTGTCGTCACCGTCCGCGCCAGCATGGCGGGGGGCCGCAGCGGCACGTTGGTCACGTTGGCGAATCCGGCGAGGCGCCGGGTACGGCCGACGATGAACCCGACCGTGGCGTACGCGTCCAGGCGGGCACCGAGGTAGGGGTGGTCGGACAGGGAGAAGAGGTCGAGGCCCTCGCGGTCGGCCAGTTCGGCCATGCCGAGCAGTTCCGGCGCTTCGTCGATCGTGCTGTGCGCGCCGAAGCCGAAGACGACTTCGCGTGCGGACCATGTAGTCAAGGTGACGCCCTTCGCTTTGTTCGAGTCTCGTCAGCCGGCCGCGGAGACGCTCGCGTGGAAGCCGTAACGGCGGCCGGCTCCCGCCTCAGCCTGACCCATGTACTCCAGGAGGGGTTCGATCTCGGCCTTGATGTGCACGAGTGCCTCGGCCTCCGAGGCCCACTCGGACAGCAGGAAGATTCCCGAATCATCCGCGGAGACATGGAAGTTGGCGGCGATCGCTCCCGGGTAGGAGCGGTCCTCGCCCACCGTCTTCTCCTCGGTGCCGAGCAGCCCGTCGGTCCAACTCCGTGCCGTGTCACCGCCGTTCATCGAGAAGAACGCGGCCGGATAGCAACCGACCGGCGGCAGCGGGTCCGGCAGCACGGTGGGCTGCACCCGGCGGTACAGGGCGAACGCCCGGGGCTCTCCCGGCTCGAAGCCCAGCGTCCGCCAGTCGGGGCGCAGGGTGGCGTACGCCGTGCGCAGGGCCTCCTCGGAGCCGTCGGCCGTGGACCACTGGGCGTAGGTCAGCAGCGACGTGCCGTCGGTGCCGGTGAACAGGGTCAGGGAGAGCAGGCCGGTCGGCCAGGCGGCGGACTCCCAGTGCGCGACGACCGCGGCCGCGGCCGCCTCGACGCGTGCGGGATCGCCGAGGACGGCTTCCTCTACCAGTGCTGTGGTGACGTCCGGGCGGCCGATGGACGGCCGGACGTCCGACGCGGTGGGCATCGTCGAACTCCTAGGTTCTCGTGGGCTACGCGGCCTTGCGGCCGATGACCAGGACGTCCTCGTGCAGACCCTCGACCTCGACGGTCTCCGGCCAGAAGCCCGCCTCGCGCAGCCAGCCGTGCAGTTCGTCGGCGGTGTACTCGTGACCGCCGCGGGACCACACGAGCATGGTGAGACCGGCCAACGCCCCGTGCATCGAAGGCTGTTGGCCGCCCGCCATGGGGTCGTAGACGAGGACGGCGCCGCCCGGCTCCAGGGCGTCGTAGGCCCGCTTCAGGAGTGTGATGCGGTCCTCCACACCCCAGTTGTGCAGAACATGGCCGAAGACGAGCGCATCCGCCTTGGGCAGGTCGTCCTCGAAGAAGTCGCCGCCGTGGAAGGTGACGGGCGTTTCCGTGGCGCCGAGCCGGTCCATGTGGCGCTCGAAGGCGGGCTCAAGCGGCGGCAGATCGAACACCGCGCCCTTGAGGTGGGGGTTGCGGGTGACCACCTGGTGGGCGAAGTTGCCGCGCGCGCCGCCGATGTCGACGAAGGAGGTGAAGCCGCTCCAGTCGAAGCCGCTCAGTGCGGCGGCGATCGGCGCGTTGAGGAGGTCCATGCTGTCCAGGAAGCCGTCGGTGGCGTCGGCATCCGCGTACAGGGTGTCGTACGGGTTGCCGGCGACCGCGGCCTGGTTCTGCGGCTTGCCGGTGCGCAGGGAGTCGGCCAGGCCGTTCCAGGCGGGGTTCAGCTCCTGCTCGCAGAAGTGCAGGTAGCCGCCGAGGTAGGCGGGGCGGCCGCGGACCAGGAAGGCGTCGGTGACCGCGGAGTTGGTGAACCTGTCGTCCGCCGTCTCCAGCAGGCCGAGGTGGACGAGCCCGGCGAGCAGGTCGTTGGTGCCGCGCGGCGCCAGACCGAGCCGCGCTGCGAGTTCGTCGGACGTCGCCGCGTCCTTGGACAGTTCGGTGAAGACGTCGTGCTCTACGGCTGCCAGCAGGATCCGTGCCTGCCAGGAACCGAGGATCAAGCCCATGATCGGGCCGGGGTTCACGGGGCTCTCGGGCGATTCGACGGCCATGGTCGGTAAGCCTCCTTGGGCGATGAACAGGTGAACGGGTCGAGGGGTGGGTCAGGGACGGCGGACGAGCGCGGCGGCCAGGCCCAGTGCCCCGGCCGCCGTGATGAGTGCCAGCGTGGGTCGCGGCCCTTCGCCGTGGGTCAGGAGCAGCCCGACGAGCGGCAGGAGCGCTCCGGCGCCGAGCTGTACGCAGGTCTGGTACAGCGAAACCGCCGCGCCCCGCTCCGCCGCGTCGAACCCCGCGGTCGCCTGCGCGTTCAGGGCGACGAACGCGCAGCAGAAACCGGCCTCGACGAGCAGCAGGGTGGGCAACATGCCGAGGGCGTAGGGGCTGCCGTCGGGCCGGGCCAGGTAGAGGCCGTAGCCGAGCAGCGGGAAGAGCGCGCCGAGCGTGATGAGCCTGCGGGTCCCGTACCGGGCGATGAACCGGCCCGCGAAGGGCACGGTCAGCGCGAGCGGAACGCAGGCGGGCAGCAGGGCGAGCGCGGTCCGCCAGGGCGACCAGCCGAACTCGTCCCGCATCTGGAAGACCAGCAGGACGAGCAGCCCCTGATAGGTGCCGTTGAGCGAGGCGGCCCCCAGCGCGGAGCGCAGCAGGGAGCCCCGCTTCAGCAGGGCGGGACGGGGCAGCGCCGGTCGGCGCGTGTCCGGTGTGGGGTGTGGGCGTCGGGGCGGGCTGTCGCCCTGGGGGCGGGGCAGGACGTACAGCCCGCACAGCAGCAGGACCAGGGCGATCGGTGCCGGGAAGACGAACACCCAGCGCCAGGCGGCCTCCGGCAGGGCGCCCGCGAGGAGCAGGCCCGCGGTGAAGCCGGCCGCGCCAAAGAGGGAGTAGACCGTCAACGCCCGCCGTCGCTCGGGGCCTTCGGGAAAGAGGTCGTTGATGAGGGCGAGGCCGGTCGGTGCGGTCAGCGCCGCGCAGCCGCCCTTGACCACCCGGACGGCGACCAGGAGCGCCGGCCCCGCGACGAACCCGCCGGCCACCGAGGCCAGGCCGAACAGCAGCATCGCGCCCAGGTAGACGCGTCGGCGTCCGAGCAGGGCGCACAGCCGCGGCCCGAGCAGCAGCAGGGCGGCGAAGCCGAGCGCGAAGCCGCTCATCAGCCACTGGGCGTCCCACGGCGTCAGACCGAAGCGGTCGGCTATCGCGGGCAGGGCGATGAGGATGACGGACACCTCGACGGCGTCCAGCAGCATGTTGCCGGACAGCACCAGCAGCCGGGTCCACTGCAGGGCGCCCCAACCGCCTTTCGTGGCAGAGGTGTTGGCGAGCATGGAGGTCACCAGTCCAGCACCTGGCCCTCGGGAGTGCCGTCCTCGCCGAGGAAGGTGGCGGTGGGCCCGTCGTCGTCGAGCGTGGCGAGCAGGACGGGGATGCGCGCGCCCTGCTCGGTGGTGAGCAGGCCGTGGTGCCCGTTGATGTCGGTGGCGACGAAGCCCGGGGAGGCCGCGTTGACGAGGATGCCGGTGCCGCGCAGTTCGTTGGCGTAGGTCAGGGTGACCGCGTTGAGCGCGCTCTTCGAGGTGGCGTACGACAGCATCACCGGGAACTCGCCGGGCGGGTGGACGCCGGTGGGGTCGAGGTTGGCGGCGGCCGCGGAGAGCGAGCCGATCGCGCTGCTGACGTTGACGATCCGGGCCGACGGGGCCCGGCGCAGCAGGGGCAGCAGGGCGTTGGTCACGGTGATGACGCCGAACACGTTGGTCTCGTAGACCGTGCGTACCTGCTCGGCGGGGGTCTCGCTGGGCGGTTGCATGGGGCCGCCGATGCCGGCGTTGTTGACGAGGACGTGCAGTGTGCCGTGTTCGTCCTGGAGGCGTTTGGCGGCGAGCGCGACGGAGGTCTCGTCCGTGACGTCCAGGTGCAGGAACCGCACGTCGAGGCCATCGGCGCGCAGCGCGCTCGCGGCCGCACGGCCCCGTTCCTCGTCGCGGGCCCCCAGATGGACGGGTCAGGCCACGCTCGGCGAGCTGCCGGACGATCCCCCGGCCGATCCCCTTGTTTCCTCCGGTGACGACGGCGACGCGCGCGGTGTCGACGGACATGGATTCCCTCTCGATGTCGGTGCGGGGCGAGGCGGTTCAGCCGAGCAGGGTGCCGCCGGTGGCGTCGATGAAGGCGCCGGTGATCCAGCGGGCCTCGTCGGTGGCCAGGAAGGTGATGACGTCGGCGACGTCGCCGGCCTCGCCGACCCGGTTGAAGGCCGAGAACTTCGCCATCGCCTCGACGGCGTCCGGGTTGTCGAAGATCGCGCCGCCGTTGTTGGTGATGCCGGGCGCCACGCTGTTGATGGTGATGCCGCGCGGCGCGAGGAGGCGGGCCAGCTGGAAGGTGAGCTGCTCGACCGCGCCCTTGGTCATGGCGTACGCGACCTGGTCCGGGACGGAGGTACGGGTGACGCCGGTGGTGACGTTGATGACGCGGCCGCCGCTCGGCATCTGCTCGAGGGCGCGCTGCACGAGGAAATACGGCGCCTTCGCGTTGACGGCGAAGTAGCGGTCGAACTCCTCGGGGGTGAGGTCCTCCGGCGCCGAACCCGTCGACGTCACGGCCGCGTTGTTGACGAGAATGTCGAGGCGGGTCTCGCCGGTGCGCTCCTTGAGGCCGCGTTCGAGGCCCAGGAACAACTCGTGCACATCGCCGGGGACGCCGAGTTCGGCTCGGACCTTGAAGGCGCTGCCGCCCTCCTTCTCGATCCGTTCGACGGTGTCGTCGGCGGCCTCGTCGTTGGCCGCGTAGTGCACCGCGACCAGCGCGCCCTCGCGGGCGAGCCGGATGGCCGTCGCCCGGCCGATGCCGCGGCTGGAGCCGGTCACGAGGGCGGTCTTGTCGGTGAGCCTGTCCACGGTTGACCTTCCGGGTCGGTGGGTGTGCGGTCGGGGCTGCTGCGGCACGTCGAGGCCGCTGATCATGCGGGCCAGGTGCCGGCGTACCGGGGCGGCCTCCATCAGCTCGCCGAAGACGTCCCGCAACGCGGTGACTTCTGCGCTGCCGAACAGCAGTTGGGCCTGCGCCTGGATGTTGGCCAGCGTCCGGGCACCCACCGGACGGCGCTCGGCGTGGTAGGCGTCGAGGTGTGCGGGCCGGGTGCGTCCGGCGGCCACGTCGGCGAGCAGCGGGCCGAGGGCGGCCGCGTCCTGGAGGCCGAGGTTGACGGCCTGGCCGCCGACCGGCATCTGGCTGTGCGCGGAGTCGCCGGCGAGCAGGACGCGGCCCCGCCGGTACTCGGTGACCTGCCGGGAGGCGTTGCCGAACCGGTTGAGCCACAGCGGCCGCCCGTGGCCGATTTCCTCGCCGGTCACCGCCGCCCAGGCGTCGGCGACCTGCTCGAAGGTCACCTCGCCCGAGGGCTGTTCGCCGAACCGGTGGACCATGAGCCGGGTGGTCCCGTCGGGCCTGCGGTAGGCGGTGGCGATGCCGTCGGCGAACCGCTGAAGTCGCCGATTGCCGATGTCGATCCCCGCGACGTCGGCCCGCAGCATCACCTTGTCGGCGTCCCGCCCGGCGAACTCGAACCCGCCGAGCTCGCGTACGGTGCTCTGCTCGCCGTCGCAGCCGACGACGTAGGCCGCCGCGATGTCGTAGGTCGTACGACCGTCCCCGCGCACCTCGACGCGGACGCCGTCGTCGGTCTGACTGAGCCCGGTCACCGTGTGGCCGCGGCGGATCTCGGCGCCCAGGTCGAGGGCGTAGGTCTGGAGCTCGGTCTCCAAGTGATGCTGGAGACACTCCCATTGGCCCGCGTAGGGATGGTCCGGGTCGGCCTCGGCGAGGTCGAGGCGCAGGCCGCCGAAGTGGCCGGGGCCGACGGCGGGCAGCTCGCCCAGCCGGGGCAGGAAGCCGCGGTCGGCGAAGATCTCCATGGTCCGCGCGTGCAGGATCGACGCCCGCGACTCCCCGCTCGGCTGCGCCAGCCGCTCCAGTACGACGACTCGGGCACCGCCCGCGCGCAGCTCGGCGGCGAGGAACAGCCCGACGGGCCCGGCGCCGACCACGACGACGTCGTACCGGGTCATCGGCGCCGCCCCAGGCCCGGCCCGAACCAGCGGGCCAGCGCGGTGTCCAGGTTGCGATGGCTGCCGGGGGCGGCCCAGGCGACATAGCCGTCCGGGCGCAGCAGCACCGCGGTCGTACCCGCCGACGGGCCTGCCCCCGGGTCCTGGGTCGCGGTGACGATGTCGACGCGGTCCCTCCAGGGCTGGGCGCGGCGGCGCAGCACGGCGTTGTCGTCGAGGTCGAGGAGCACGCCCCGGCCGGTGCGCAGAAGGGCGGTGCTGCTGGTGCGGCGGCCTCCGGTCGTGTTTACCGGCAGGTGCGGCAGGCGCCGCCCGAGCAGTGCGCCGGCACCACCACCGACGTCGTAGCGGATGTCCAGACCGCTCACCTTGGCCGCGAGGTGGTGGGCCACTTCCGGGTACTGGATCAGCTCGGCCAGGACGTCCCGCAGCGGCTGGGCCTCCTCGCCGCCGAGGACCAGCAGGCTCTGCGCCCGGGTGTTGGCGAGCAGCGCGCGGCCCACCTCGTGGCGCTCGGAGTGGTAGGTGTCGAGCAGTTCCGCGGGGGCGTCGCCGCGCAGCACCGCCGCCAGCTTCCAGCCGAGGTTGTGGGCGTCCTGGACGCTGGTGTTCATGCCCTGCCCGCCCGCGGGCAGATGCACGTGGGCGGAGTCGCCCGCCAGCAGGACCCGGCCCCGCCGGTACTCGGTGACCTGCCGGGTGGCGTTGCCGAAAGCGCTGACCCAGACCGGCTCGGCGTGCGAGACGTCACCGCCCGTGAGCCGCTTCCACAGGTCGGCGACCTCGGCGAACGCGGGCGGCCCGGTGCGCCGCTGCGGCGGGATGCCGTGCTCGCCGACGATGATCCGGTGGATCCCGCCGGCCAGCTTGGCGACCATGACGAACCCGCCGCCGATCTGCTGCCCGGTCATCCGCGGCTCCAGATCGACCCCGCGTACGTCGGCCAGCAGCATCTCGGTCGTGGCGGCCGTGCCGGGGAAGTCGAACCCGGCCGCCTTGCGCACCACGCTGCGGCCGCCGTCGCAACCGACGAGGTAGCGGGCCCGCAGCCGTTCCTCGCCGCCGTCGTGCCGCACGGTCACCGTCACGCCGTCGCCGGTGTCCTGGTACGACAGGAACTCGTGCCCGCGCCTGATGTCGGCGCCGAGTTCGCCCGCCCAGGCCTCCAGGGCTTCCTCGGTCACCGACTGCGGGACGGTGCGGGCCGCCTCATGGGCCGCCCCGAGGACGCTCATGTCCAGCGGCAGGCCGCCGAAATGGCCCATCCCGCCGGTCTCGTAGGGGCCGAGCCGGCGCAGCAGGCCGCGCTGGTCGAACACCTCCATGGTGCCGATGGTCAGGCCGATGCCCCGGGACTCCCCGGTGCGCCGGGGGTGCCGTTCCAGCACCACGACGTCGATCCCCGCGAGGCGGAGTTCCCCGGCGAGCATCAGCCCGGCGGGTCCCGCTCCAACAACGACCACCGAAGCATCCATGAACCTCTCCTTCTCAAAGCCAGTAGCGGAGCCGCGGACAGCGGCAGACCCGCCGCGCCGTCGTACAGACACGCCACCGGGAGGGTGCGCAGCGTGATGAACGGTTCGGCGGTGACGGCCAGGGCGGCAGCGGCGGCGTGGTGCGGCCCGACCTGCACGTCCCGCACGATCCAGCCCGGTGGGCCGGACGGGGCGTCGGCGTCGGTTCCGGCCCCCAGGTAGTCGAGGGCCGGTCTGCGGCCGAGCCCCGTGCCCAGCCCCTTCAGGTACGCCTCTTTGCGGGTCCACAGCCGCGCGAAGGACGCGGGCCTGAACTCCTCGGGCACGGCGAGGAGTTCCCGCCACTCCGCCGGGTGCAGGGCGGGCCCGCACACCTGCACCGCCTCGAACGTCGGAGTGCGCTGCACATCCACGCCGACGGCACTCGCCGCGGTGCCGATCAGGATCAGCCCGTGGCTGTGCGAGAGCGAGAAGTGCACCGGCAGGGGCGGGTGCCGCAGCACGGGCCGGCCGGTGCGGGGCTGCCGTGGTGGGCCGGACTCGGGGCCCAGCAGCAGCCGTTCGGGCGGGAACCCAGTGGCGGCGGCCAGGATCCGGCGCAGTGCGATGTGCGCCGACAGGTACTGCACCCGGTCCACGGGCCGCACGAACAGCTCGGCCCGCCGCACCTCCGCGGCGTCGAGCTCGCCCACTGCCAGCCGGGCCGCCGCGGCGCTGCCGGGAAGCGGTGCGCGCAGCAGCCACAGCGAGAGTTCCGGTGGTTCGCGCAGTACCGGGAGCACCGGGCGTGCGGGGGCCGGTCGGGCCGCACCAGGTTCAGCGCCGGCCCTCGGCATGGGCCTTCGCGTGGCCGAGGGTGGCCCTGCTGTTGGTGCTCAGCGCGTTCTGTACGTACGCGCGCGCGTCGGCGACGGTGGCGTCCGCGCCGAGGATCCGGGCGATGTTCTCGGTGTTGAGCGTCACCGTGTGCTGGGAGGACGCGGTGACGCCCGTCGCGGTCTCGGTGAACGTCCAGTAGCCGGTGTGCAGTGTCATCAGCGCCGGCAGGGTCACCTGCTTGTAGGCGATCCTGTGGTGCGGGAACGTCACCCGGTACGACTTGGTGGTGTGGACGGAGCCGTCCTGGGCGCGGGTGTCCATCTCCAGGGTCTGCAGGCCGGGGGTGTCCTCGGTCAGCCGGACCGTGGCCACGTGCGGGAGCCGCTCGGACCACAGGTGCGCCTCGTCGATGAAGTCGTAGACGTCCTTGGCGGATCCGGCGACGTCGACGGAGTCCTCGAAGGAGAAGGTCAGCTCCGCCTCCGCGTGGACGCGTTCGACGTTGGTCCGGAGCGCGGCCAGCTCCGAGCGGGAGTTGCGGTCGACGGCCTCGTCGATCCACTTCAGGCTCTCCGGGTCGTCGTCCACCGCCCGGTAGTCGTGCAGCAGCCGGATCCTCGACCCGGTCGCCGAGACCGGCTCGATGATCCAGGTACCGCCCATGGCGGCCACCGGGTGCGTGGACACCTCCTGGCGGAAGTCGATGCGCAGGCCGTCGGGGTCCAGGACGCGGCGCGAAGTCCAGTTCTTCGCCTCGCCGTTGGCGGTCGCCCAGATCTGGATACGTTCCTCCCGCTCGCCGCGCTCCACCTGCTCGACGTGGATGGTCGGCGGGAAGATCCTCGGCCAGTTCTCCACGTCGGCGATGAACCGGTACACCGTCTCGGCCGGTGCGGCCACGGAGATCTCGTGCTCGACCTCACGGATGGTCATGGTCAGCTCTCCCAGAGATCGTCAGAAGTTGCCGAGTCCGCCGCAGACGTTGAGCGCCTGCGCGGTGATGGAGGCCGCCGTGTCGGATGCCAGGTAGCCCACCAGGCCGGCCACCTCCTCGGGGGTGGAGTAGCGGCCGAGCGGGATCTTGGCCTGGAACTTCTCCAGGATGGCCGACTCGCTGGTGTCGTACGCGGCCGCGTAGCCCTGGCGGACGCGCTGGGCCATGGGGGTCTCCACATAGCCGGGGCACACCGCGTTGACGGTGATCCCGGTGGGCGCCAGTTCGTTGCCGAGGGCCTTGGTGAAGCCGACCACGCCGTGCTTGGACGCCGAGTACGGCGCCCCGAGGACCACGCCCTGCTTGCCGGCCGTGGAGGCGATGTTGATGATCCGGCCGCGGTCCTTGTGCCGCATCCCGCCGGCGTTGAGGACCTCACGGGTCATCCGGAAGACACTGGTGAGGTTGGTCTCGACGACGTCGTCCCACAGCTCGTCGGTGAGGTCGGCGGTGACGCCGCCGCCGCTGCGGCCCGCGTTGTTGACCAGGACGTCGACGGTGCCGAAGGTGTCGACGGCGGCCCTGACGAAGTCCCGCACCGCGTCGGCGGAGCGGACGTCGACGGTGCTGCCCTCGACCTCCAGGCCCTCGTCGCGCAGTTCCTTCACGGTGGCGGCGATGTTGTCGGCGTCGCGGGCGCCGATGAACACCCGGTGGCCCTGCTGGGCCAGGAGGCGGGCGGCGGCGAGGCCGATCCCGCTGGTGGCGCCGGTGACCAGGGCCACCCGCTGGTGCTGCTCTGACATGTCTGTCGTCTCCAAGAGAGGTGGATGGGGGCCGCCGGGCGGCGGTGGTGGTGCGCCGCCCGGCGGACGGCCGGCTCAGACGAGGGAGGCGAGACCGTTGTTGACGGTGTCGATCAGCAGGCGCGGGGTGTTCGCGATGCTCAGCACCTCCTCGTCGAGGGAGATGCCGTACTCGCGCTCGATGCGGCCGCCGGTCTCCAGCAGGGCCAGCGACTCGTAGCCCAGCTCCTCGAAGTCGGTGTCGAGGATGTCGCCGTCCAGGTTGTAGGACTCGTCGTCGCCGGCCGCGTCGACGAGGATGCGGCGGAGGTCGTCCAGGGTGAATGCCTTCTCGGGCATGGCGGTTCCTTTGCGTTCGGCGGGGTCGGTCGGCGGATCGGACTCAGTCGGCGGATCGGACGACGAGGGCGGAGTTGAAGCCGCCCTGGCCGCGCGCCAGCACCAGCGCGGTGCGCACCTCGGTGGTGCGCGGGTGACCGACGACGAGGTCCAGGCCGTACTCCTCGGCCGGTTCGGTGTTCATCGTGGGCGGGATCAGGCCCTCCTCCATCGCGAGCAGGACCGTCGCCAGGTCGAGGGCGCCGGCGGCGGAGTACAGGGCGCCGGTCGTCGTCTTGGGCACGGTGACCGGGACCTGCCCGCGGCCGAAGACCGCGTTCAGGGCCTCGGCCTCGATGCGGTCCAGCTCGGGGACGGCCGCGCCGTCGGCGAAGACCACGTCCACGTCACCGGCGGTGACGCCGGCGTCGTCGAGGGCGGTCTCGATCGCGAGACGCAGGGCAGGCGGACGCCCGCTGCCCGGCTTCGGATCGAACGTGGCCCCGTAGCCCGCGATCTCGCCGTACACCTTGGCGCCGCGCGCCCGGGCCGCGTCCGCGCGCTCCAGGATGAGGAGGGCGCCGCCCTCGCCCGGCACATGGCCGGAGGCCCGCCGGTCGAAGGGCAGGTAGGCGGCGGCCGGGTCGTTCTGGGTGCTGATCCGGCCGCCGGTCAGCTGGGCCACCCAGCCCCAGGGGCACAGCGAGGCGTCGACGGAGCCGGTGACGACCAGCGGGGTGCCCTTGCGGACCTGGCGGCGGGCCTGGGCGACGGAGTCCAGACCGCCGGCCTGCTCGCTGACGACGACTCCGCTGGGGCCCTTCATGCCGTGCCGGATGGAGATCTGGCCGCTGTTGACGGCATAGAACCAGGCGAAGGACTGGTACGCGCTGACGTACTCGCTGCCCTGGCTCCACAGCCGTTCCAGCTCGCGCTGGCCGAACTCGAAGCCGCCCGACGCACTGGAGGTGACCACGCCCATGTCGAACGCGGGCAGGTCCTTCGGATCCACCCCGGCGTCCGTCAGCGCCCAGTCCGCGGCGACGAGCGCGAGACGCGTCATGCGGTCGGTCTGCGGCAGCAGCCGGCTCGGCAGGTGCTCCCCGGCCTCGAACCCATGGATCTCGCCCGCGAGTTGGGCCGGGTACTGGGTGGGGTCGAAGCGGGAGATCCGTCCGATGCCGCTCTTGCCGACCCGGGCGGCCTGCCAGTACTCCTCGGCACCGAGCCCGTTGGGCGAGACCACGCCCAGGCCGGTCACCACTACTGACGTGCTCATGCGGCGGTCCTTTCCGGCCGGGCCAGCACCATCGCGCTCTGGAAGCCGCCGAAGCCACTGCCCACGGTCAGCACGGCGTCCGTCCGGTGGTCCCGGGCGGTGACGGGCACATAGTCGAGATCGCATTCGGGATCGGGTTCGTGGAGGTTCGCCGTGGGCGGCACCACGTGGTGCGTCATCGCCAGGGTCGACGCGGCGATCTCGATGGCGCCGATGGCACCGAGGGAGTGGCCGACCATGGACTTGATGGAGCTCACCGGTGTCTCGTAGGCGTGGCCGCCCAGGCTCTTCTTGAACGCGGCGGTCTCGTGCCGGTCGTTCTGCTTGGTGCCGGAACCGTGCGCGTTGATGTAGTCGATCTGCTCCGGGTTCATCCGCGCCTCCTCCAGCGCGACCCGGATCGCCTCCGCCATCTCCGCGCCGTCGGGGCGCAGTCCGGTCATGTGGTAGGCGTTGCTGCGGGTCGCGTAGCCGGCGATCTCCGCGTAGATCCGAGCGCCCCGCCGGCGGGCGCTCTCCAGCTCCTCCAGCACGAAGAAGGCCGAACCCTCGCCGAGGACGAACCCGTTGCGGGTGCTGTCGAAGGGGCGCGAGGCGCGCTCCGGTTCGTCGTGCCGCGGAGTGGTCGCCCGGATCGCGTCGAAGCACGCCATCGTGATCGGCGAGATCGGGGCGTCGGTGGCGCCCGCCACCATGACGTCGGCCGACCCCTCACGGATCAGCTCGATGGCGTACCCGATGGAGTCGATGCCCGACGTGCAGCCCGTGGACACCACCGCGTTGGCACCCTCGGCGCCCACCGCCCAGGCCACCTCGGCCGCGAACGAGCTGGGCACCAGGTGGTTGTAGAGGTGCGGGACCGCGTAGCGGTGGTCGACGAGGTTGAGCCGACCGCCGTCGCTGACGACCCGGTACTCCTCGTCGAGGCCCATCGTCGCCCCTACGGCCGTGCCGACGGTGACGCCGACGCGGTGCGGGGCGTGCGACTCCAGGTCGAGGCCGCTGTCGGCGAGGGCGCCGCGGGCGGCGACGACGGCGAACTGGCCCGCCCGGTCCATCCGCCGGATCTCCTGCGGACTCAGTCCGTGCGCCTCCGCGTCGAAGTCGATCTCGGCGGCGACCCGGGAGCGGAACGGCGACGGGTCGAAGAACGTGATGCCACGGGTGGCCGTACGGCCCTCGCTGAGCAGCGACCAGAAGGCCTCGCTGCCCACACCGCCGGGGGCGAGCACCTCCAGCCCGGTGATGACGACGCGACGGCCGTTCACGAGCTCGCCTCCCAGTGGTAGAAGCGGGTCGCCATGGCGTCGGCGGGTGAGCGCCAGGTCGCCGGGTCGTACGCCTCGATGAACGGCTTCAGGTCCTCGCTGATACCGATGAAGCGCGGGTCCGTCTTGGCCTCCTCGATCTGCTTCCCACCGTTGTCGGTGTCGAAGTCCTGGAGGTGGAAGTAGAGCCCGCGGTAGTGGAAGAGCTGACGCCGGCGGGTGCCCATCAGGTGCGGCATCTCGGTGGCGTCGAACGCCTGGAAGAGATCGGCCACTTGGCCGCCCGCACCGGGCTCCATCCTGGCCACGATCAGGTTGCTGTGCATTCGATTCTTCTCCAAGTTGTCCAGTCCCGAAAAGGGCAGCAAAAGCCGTACGGCGGATTGGAGTGAGAGTGGGCGTCCAACCGAAGGGATTCGGCGACAAAGCTCCGGACTCTGATACATATCCTCTTCGGACAGAATCCCGAATTCAAGAGGAAAAGCGTCAGGATCCGGCCCAGAACTACAATTCCGCGTTCACTGCGGGGCGTTCCCGTGTTTCCGCGAGGGCAGGTCCGCGTGCTTGGCCCGCAGCATGTCCAGGGAGCGGATCAGCACGGTACGGGTCTCGCGCGGGTCGATGACGTCGTCGATCAGTCCGCGCTCGGCTGCGTAGTACGGGTGCATGAGCTCGCTCCGGTACTCCTCGATGCGCTGCTCGCGCACCGCGTCGGGGTCCTCGGCGGCGGTGATCTCCCGCCGGAAGATCACGTTGGCGGCGCCCTCGGCACCCATCACCGCGATCTCGTTGGTCGGCCAGGCCAGCGCCAGGTCGGCGCCGATGGACCGGGAGTCCATGACGATGTACGCGCCGCCGTACGCCTTGCGCAGCACCAGCGAGATGCGCGGCACGGTGGCGTTGCAGTAGGCGTACAGCAGCTTGGCGCCGCGCCGGATCACGCCGTTGTGCTCCTGGTCCACACCGGGCAGGAAGCCTGGCACGTCGACCAGGGTGACCAGGGGGATGTTGAAGGCGTCGCAGAACTGCACGAAGCGGGCGCCCTTCTCGGAGGCGTCGATGTCCAGGACCCCGGCCATGGCGGCGGGCTGGTTGGCGACGACACCGACGACATGCCCGTCGAGCCGGGCGAAAGCGCACACGATGTTCGTCGCCCACAGCGGATGGACCTCGAAGAACTCGCCGTCGTCGACGACCTCCTCGATCACCTTGCGGATGTCGTACGCCTGCCCGGCGGCGGCCGGGACCAGGTCGAGCAGCGCGTCGTTGAGCCGGTCGACGGGGTCCCCGGAGCGCTCGACGGGTGAGAGCTCACGGTTGTTGGCGGGCAGCAGCGAGAGCAGGTAACGGACGTCCTCGATGCACTCCTCCTCGTCGTCGTAGGCGAAGTGGGCCACGCCCGAGGTGGTGGCGTGGACGTCGGCGCCACCCAGGCCGTTCTGGGTGATCTCCTCGCCGGTGACCGCCTTGACGACGTCGGGGCCGGTGATGAACATCTGGCTCGTCTCGCGGACCATGAAGACGAAGTCGGTGAGGGCCGGGGAGTAGGCGGCGCCGCCCGCGCACGGGCCGAGCATCACGGAGATCTGCGGGATGACGCCCGAGGATCGGGTGTTGCGCCGGAAGATGCCGCCGTAGCCGGCCAGCGCGGTGACGCCCTCCTGGATCCGGGCGCCGGCCCCGTCGTTGAGGGAGACCAGCGGGGCGCCGGCCGCCTCGGCCAGGTCCATGATCTTGTGGATCTTCTGGGCGTGGGCCTCGCCGAGCGCCCCGCCGAAGATCCGGAAATCGTGTGCGTAGACGAAGACCGTGCGACCGTGGACGGTCCCCCAGCCGGTCACCACACCGTCGCTGTACGGCTTCTTCCGCTCCAGTCCGAACCCGGTGGCCCGATGCCGGCGCAGGGGCTCGACCTCGTTGAACGAGCCCTTGTCGAGAAGCAGGGCGATCCGCTCCTGAGCGGTCAGCTTCCCCTTGCTGTGCTGGCGTTCGGTGGCCGCCGGATCCGGTCCGAGCCGTGCGGTCTCCTTGATCTCGGTCAGCTCGTCGATCCGTGACTGGATCGACTCGTGCGGTGTGGCCATGGTGTTCCCACCTCCGTGGGTCTCGGATGCGCCCGGTCAGCGGTCGGTCAGCGGTCGGCCCCGGGCCGGTAGAGGCGGACGAAGTCCGCGACCCCGGCGGTGACGAGTGCGTCGGTCTCGAAGTCGGCCAGCGGCAGGGCCCCGTGGAAGGAGCGCTGGACGACACCGCCCGCGACCAGCTGGATGAACCGCTCGGCGGCCTGCTCGGGGTCGTGCCCGGCGTCGCCGAAGGCGAGCAGTCCCCGCTCGGCCAGCCGGTCGAGGCGGCGGGCCAGCTCGCGGGTCGCCTGCCGGGGACCGGCGGTCCGCCACATCTCGACCACACCGGCCGGCCAGGCCGCGACCTCCGCGGCGAGATGCCGGACGATCGCGAAGTGCTCGGGGAACGCGGCCAGCGGCGTCAGCCACGCGTGGCCCAGCGCGACCAGGTCCTGCTCCAGGTCGGTGATCTCGGCGAGGTGGTTCTCGGCGATGACGGTCAGCTCCGCGGCCACCGCGGCGGCACCTTCCAGCAGAACGGTGAGCAGCAGCCGCTCCTTGTCCTGGAAGTAGTGCGTGACGACGGCCTGGTCCAACCCGCTCTCCATCGCGATGTCCGCGACACCGGCATGGGTCCAGCCCTCCCGGGCGAACACGGCCCGCGCCGCCCGGACAACGGCCTGGCGCTCCTCGGCCGATCCGGCTCGGAGGGGGGTGGGGGTCGCTTGGTACGTGGTCATGGTGTGGTCCTCCATGTCAGGTGAGGGTGAATGGCATCGCGGACGATCGACGACACCTCACGGCACCGCCGGCGCACCGCTCAGCGGAGCGGCTTCTCCACGGCCCTGGTGCGCCGCTCCTCGTACCCCTCGCCGCCCGCGCCGGCGTAACGGCCGCGCACCTGCACGAGGAGCACCGCCACGGCGGCGAGAAACGTGGCCGTGCCGCCCGCCAGGAGCCCGGCGCGACCGCCGAAGCGTTCGCTGAGGGCGCCGGTCAGGAGCGCGCCCAGGGGTGTGGTGCCCTGGAGGGTCAGGGTGTAGAGGGCCAGGATCCGGCCCCGGTAGGCGGGGTCGCTGCCCAACTGGATGCGGTGGTTGGCGGCCTGCGCGAAGTAGAGGGACCCGAAGCCGGTGCCCAGGAGCAGGACGACGGCCGCCGGATAGGTGGGCGCGAGCCCGGCCGCGAACTCCAGTACGCCGAACCCGAGCGCCGAGCCGATGACGAGCCCGGCGGACGGCCGCCCGCGCCGGCCCGTGGTCACGAGCGCCGCGAGCAGTGAGCCCGCCGCAAAGGCCGTGGTGAGCAGACCGAACGCGGAGGCGTCCGCGTGGAAGACGGTCTTGGCGAGCAACGGCAGCGTGAGCTGGAAGTTGAGCCCCAGCATGCCGACGACGGCCACCAGGACCATCGGCAGCAACAGGTCGCGGCGGCCCGCGAGGTGCCGTATGCCGTCCATGACCGGGGCCCGGGACGGCCGCCGTGCGTCCCGGTGCAGTTCCGCGGGCCGCATCGCCCACAGCGCGAGCACGGTCGCCAGATAGCTCACGGCGTTCAGGAGCATCACGGCCGCCGTCCCGAACCAGCCGATCATCAGCCCCGCCACCGCGGGGCCGGCCACCCGCGCGGTGTTGAAGTACGCGGCGCTGAGCGCGGACGCGTTGGGCAGCAGGTCGGCGCCGACGAGTTCGCTGACGAAGGACATCCGGGCGGGCACCTCGACCGCGTTGACGATGCCGAGCCCGAGCGCGAAGAGGCAGACGTGCCACAGCCCGGCCCGGCCGCTCAGCACGAGGACGCCGAGCAGCAGGGCCAGCACCCCCGAGGCGAGGTTCGCGGCCATCAGCAGCCGGCGTTTGTCGAGACGGTCGGCGAGACCGCCCGCGTAGAGGGTGAGCAGCAGAAGAGGTGTGAACTGGAGGGCGGTCACCAGGCCGAGGGCGGTCCCGGAGTCACCGGTCAGGGAGAGCACGAGCCAGTCCTGTGCGACGACCATCATCCAGGTGCCGGCGACGGAGACGAGTTGTCCTGCCGCGAAGAGCCGGAAATTGCGCATGGTCAGGGACCGGAACGTGCCGGCGAGGGGAGATCTCATCTCGTCCTTCGTGGGCACACGGCGGGGGACTCTGCCTCAAAGCTTCTTCGGTCCCGGCGGCCCGGTCAAGGAATCCGATGTCAGATCCCGGTCAATCCTTGTGATGAACGGTGAAGGCACGTACGGGAATTCATCGATTTCTGTCACGAATGACAGGTGACCTTCTTATGGCATTGCTGCCCGGAGAATTGCCGAATTAGCGTTCCCTCCATCCTTGAGGCGACCACACAGAGGAGTTCGCGGTGACCCAGGGGAGCATCCGTATGTCCGTGGCGACGACGGCCTGCGCCGGAGCCGGCTGTGTCCGTCGTGAGTCCGGCGGCCTGGCCCGGCGCCGCGCCGCGCCCGGCACCCGGCTGTGCCCGGCGTGCCA
The DNA here is from genome assembly GCF_029894425.1 of Streptomyces sp. SAI-127. NCBI lineage: Bacteria > Bacillati > Actinomycetota > Actinomycetes > Kitasatosporales > Streptomycetaceae > Streptomyces > Streptomyces sp. SAI-127. The sequence goes on along the minus strand of NZ_JARXYJ010000001.1, from coordinate 5,794,468 downwards.
GGAGCACCTGGTGCGGGACCTGAGCCGACTGCCGGAGCTGTACGAGGAGTGCGCGCGGCACCTCGCCGGGGGCGGCGGTGAGCGGAGCCCGGAGAAGACCTCCGGCGGCCCGCTGCCCGGCATGCCCTTCAACTGCCGTGCGGCCGACACGCGTTCCTCGATCCTGGGGGTGCTCAGCTCGTGGGCGACCCTGGTCCTGGAGGAGTTCGGCCTGACCGGCCCCCGGCGGGCGGTCGCCCCGCTCACCCGGTTCCTGGTCCGGCACAGCAACTGGCTCGCCGGGCACGAGGCCGCCGGTGACGTCTCCGCCGAGGTGGCGCAGCTGGTCCGCAAGGCGCACGGTGTCATCGACCCGGCGACGAGCCGGCGCATCCCGGTGGGCGACTGTGTGGAGCCGGACTGCTCCGGCGACCTCACCGCGATCGTCCGGCCCCGGACGCCGCGACTGCCGGCCACCATCACCTGTACCGAGAACCCCGCCCACCACTGGGCCGGCCCCGAGTGGCTCCAGCTCAGCCGTCGGCTCGGCGCCGCACCGGCCGACGACGGAACCGCCCAGGAGGAGCGCTGGGTGACCGCCGCGGACATCGCCCGGCTGTGGGCCGTGCCCCCGGGCAGCGTCTACCGTCACGCCAGCACCGAGAAATGGCGCCGCCGCAGCGCGTCAGGCCGCACGTACTACCACGCGACGGACGTCCACGAGTCGCTCAAACACCGCTCCGCATAGATCACGGCTACGGGGAAGGGCTCCTGGCGGACCGCCAGGAGCCCTTCCCCGTACGACTGCTCAGTCCTTGATCTCGCAGATCGCGGCGCCGGAGGTGATCGAGGCGCCGACCTCCGCGGACAGGCCCTTGACGGTGCCGGCCTTGTGCGCGTTGAGGGGCTGTTCCATCTTCATGGCTTCCAGGACGACGACGAGGTCGCCCTCCTTGACCTCCTGGCCCTCCTCGACGGCGATCTTGACGATGGTGCCCTGCATCGGGGAGGCGAGGGTGTCACCCGAGGCCGCGGGGCCGGACTTCTTGGCCGCGCGGCGCTTGGGCTTGGCCCCGGCGGCGAGGCCGGTGCGGGCCAGCGACATGCCCAGGGAGACCGGCAGGGAGACCTCCAGGCGCTTGCCGCCGACCTCGACGACGATCGTCTCGCGGTCGGTGTCCTCGTCGGCCTCGGTTTCGGTGGGGGCGGCGAAGGGCTTGATGTCGTTGACGAACTCGGTCTCGATCCAGCGGGTGTGGACCGTGAACGGGTCACCGGAGCCGGTCAGCTCCGGGGCGAAGGCGGGGTCGGTGACCACCTTGCGGTGGAAGGGGATGGCGGTGGCCATGCCCTCGACCTGGAACTCGGCCAGGGCGCGGGCGGCGCGCTGGAGGGCCTGGGCGCGGGTGGCGCCGGTGACGATCAGCTTGGCCAGCAGGGAGTCCCAGGCGGGGCCGATGACGCTGCCGGACTCGACACCGGCGTCCAGGCGCACGCCCGGGCCGGAGGGGGCCTCGAAGCGGGTGACGGTGCCGGGCGCGGGCAGAAAGCCCCGGCCCGGGTCCTCGCCGTTGATGCGGAACTCCAAGGAGTGGCCGCGCAGTTCGGGGTCGCCGTAGCCGAGCTCCTCGCCGTCGGCGATGCGGAACATCTCGCGCACCAGGTCGATCCCGGCGACCTCCTCGGTGACCGGGTGCTCCACCTGGAGGCGGGTGTTGACCTCGAGGAAGGAGATCGTGCCGTCCATGCCGACCAGGAACTCCACCGTGCCGGCGCCGACGTAGCCGGCCTCCTTGAGGATGGCCTTGGAGGACGAGTACAGCTCGGCGACCTGGGCGTCGGACAGGAAGGGCGCGGGGGCTTCCTCGACCAGCTTCTGGTGGCGGCGCTGCAGCGAGCAGTCGCGGGTGGAGACGACGACCACGTTGCCGTGGGTGTCGGCCAGGCACTGGGTCTCCACGTGGCGCGGCTTGTCGAGGTAGCGCTCGACGAAGCACTCGCCGCGGCCGAACGCGGCGACCGCCTCACGCACCGCGGAGTCGTAGAGCTCGGGGACCTCTTCGAGGGTGCGGGCGACCTTCAGGCCGCGACCGCCGCCGCCGAAGGCGGCCTTGATGGCGATCGGCAGGCCGTGCTCCCGGGCGAAGGCGACGACCTCCTCGGCACCGGAGACCGGGTCCGGGGTGCCGGCCACCAGCGGGGCGCCGGCCCGCTGGGCGATGTGCCGGGCGGCGACCTTGTCACCGAGGTCGCGGATGGCCTGCGGGGGCGGGCCGATCCAGATCAGGCCCGCGTCCAGGACCGCCTGCGCGAACTCGGCGTTCTCGGAGAGGAAGCCGTAGCCGGGATGGATGGCGTCCGCGCCCGACTCGCGCGCGGCGCCCAGGACCTTGCCGATGTCCAGATAGCTGGTGGCCGGGGTGTCACCGCCCAGGGCGAACGCCTCATCCGCGGCGCGGACATGCAGAGCGTCCCGGTCCGGGTCGGCGTACACGGCCACGCTCGCGATACCGGCATCCCGGCAGGCCCGGGCAACGCGGACAGCGATTTCGCCACGGTTGGCGATGAGCACCTTGCGCACGACGCCTCACTTCTGCTGAGAGAACGGATACTTTCGGCCAGCATTCCCGGGCGCCGCTACAGCGTTCAAGACACCCTGTGACAAACCTTGGTGAAGCCGTACGGGCCGGAACCGCTGTGGAGGCACCACCTCCACAGCGGCGTTCAACGCGGGAGCCTGCTCACCAGGCGTACGCCTCGGGCGCGGGCCTGGCCCCGTTCGGGCCGGGCGGCGGGAACAGCTCGTCCAGCCGGGCCAGTGTGGCGTCGTCGAGGTGGATCGTCAGGGCGCGCAGTGAGCTGTCGAGCTGCTCTGCCGTGCGCGGACCGATGATGGGCCCGGTGACGCCGTCCTGCGCCAGCAGCCACGCCAGTCCGACGTGAGCCGGGTCCTCCCCGAGGTCGGCGCACAGCTTCTCGTACGCCTCGATGGTGTCGTGGTGCTGGGCGAGCACACCGACGGAGCGTCCCGTGCTGCCGCGGGAGGCCCTGCCCTCCTTCTGCTTGCGCAGGACACCGCCGAGCACTCCGCCGTGCAGGGGCCCCCACGGGATCAGGCCCAGCCCGTAGTGCTTGGCCGCGGGCAGCACCTCCAGCTCGACCCAGCGGCACATCAGGTTGTACATCGACTGCTCGCTGACCAGCCCGAGGAAGTGCTGCGAGCGGGCGGCTTCCTGCGCCTGCGCGATGTGCCAGCCGGCGAAGTTGGACGAACCGAAATAGAGGACCTTGCCCTGCTGACGCAGGACGCCGAAGGCCTCCCAGATCTCCTCCCAGGGCGTGTTCCGGTCGATGTGGTGCATCTGGTAGACGTCGATGTGGTCGGTCCCGAGGCGCCTGAGCGAGTCCTCACAGGCGCGCCGGATGTTCAGCGCGGACAGGTACGCCTCGTTGGGCCAACCGCCCGTCGGGAGGTAGACCTTGGTGGCCAGCACGGTCTTCTCGCGTCGGCCGCCGCCCTCGGCGAACCACCTGCCGATGATCCCCTCGGTGGAGGTCTCGCCCGGTCGTGTGCCGTAGACGTTCGCCGTGTCGAAGAAGTTGATGCCGTGCTCGTGGGCACGGTTCATGATCGTGTGACTGTCCGCCTCGGAGGTCTGCGTTCCGAAGTTCATCGTGCCGAGCACGAGTCGGGACACGGACAGTCCGCTGCGGCCGAGCCTGGTGTATTCCATGTGTGCCAATCCTTGGGACGGTGCTGCATCGGTGGGGGGTCGGGAGATGAGGTCGGGGAACAGGGTCGGGTCAGGCCGGGTACCACGCCTTCATCCGCGGGCGGTCCGCGTCCCACGACAGGACCGGGGCCCGGCCGAGGTCGGCCCAGATCGTCGTGCTGTCGAACCAGTGGTCGGTGGCGAGCATGTCCAGTGCGTGTGCGGCACCGGTCTGCTCCGCCACCACGTCGCGTGCCTGGACGATCCCCAAGTCCCTTGGTGGCGGCGGCTGTTCCATGCCAGCGGCCACGGTCTGCAGCAGGGCGGACGCTGTGACCGGGTCTGGGTACGCCGCATGGTAGACGCACGTCGACAGACTGTCGTACGGAGCGAGGCCCAATTCCACTATCAGCGCGGCGAGTTCGGAGACGGCGATGACGGAGTGCTCGGTCTGCCACCCCGTCGGGGTGCAGGACAGGGCCCGCAGCAACCGGGCCAGCCCGGGCACGACCCAGTCGTCACCGCGTCCGTACACCAGGTGCGGACGGACGACGATCCCGCCGGCGGCCAGCACGGCGTCCTCGGCCTCGCCCCGCGTGCGGGACGTCGGCGATCGCGGATCCCGCACCAGGTCCTCGGGGCGGGCGCACCGGTAGGTGCCGCGCCCGTAGACGGCGGCGGTGCCGAGGTACACGATCCGGGACACCCCCGCACGCCGCGCCTCGGCCACGAGGGCGGCGGTGCCGCGCGCGTTGACGGCCTGGTTGGCCTCGGGCGTCCCGCCGATCTGCGAGGCGCAGTGCAGCAGGACGTCGACTCCGTCGCACAGTCCGTGCAACGAGTCCGGGTCGGTCAGGTCCGCACGGACGGTCCGGGCCGCGCCCTCGTCGGGCCGTGGCGGCGACCTGCGGTGCGACATCAGGGTCAACTCCGCGCCACGGCGGGCGGCTTCGCGGGCGACCTGGCTCCCGACGAAGCCGGCCGCGCCCGTGATCATGGTGTTCACCTGGTGCGGGTCCGCAGCGTCAGGCGGGCACTGAAGACGGTCTCGTCGCACTGGACCCCGCGCACCCGCACCAGCACGTCGCCGGTGCGGTCGACGCCGACCGGCCTCGCCTCGATGTAGCAGGGCTCGTCGAGTTCGGCGTACCGGTCGAAGGAGCTGTCCACGTCGAGGACGAGGGCGTCGGGCATGCCGGTCGCGGCGTGTGCGGCCTGCCGGGCCGCTTCCAGGAGCACCATGCCCGGGACGTGGTCGACCGGGTGGTCGAAGAAGATCGGGTGGCCGCAGTCGACGCGCAGTTCCCAACGGTCCACGGGGCTGCCCGGGGCCTCGGAGAGGACCACGTTGTCCGGTCCTGTGCGGCCGACCCGGGCCGGATCTATCGGTCGGCCCGGGTCCCGCCTCGTGCGGGTCGGGCGCTCCCCCCGCAGCCGTTTGTAGACGCTGGGCCCCGTGCAGTTGAAGGCCGCTCCGGCGGTGGCCAGGGCCACGCCGTCGACCGTCGCGGTCACCTCGTAGCGCATGCCGGCCAGGCTCTTGCCCCGGCGGACGATGTCGTGGCACACCGTGTGCAGTTCGACCTCGGTCGGGGCCGGCGTCGCGACGAACATGTCCGTCGTCGCGGTGAACCCTATGGACCGCATCAGGAACTGGTGCCCGAACGGAACCCCGAACTCGGCGTGCGCGAGCAGCGACCCGATCTGCCGGGCCGATTCGATCAACAGCATCGGATCCTGGTGGCCGCCCGACTGGGCGAACAGGGCGTGTCCGCGCGGCCATTGGGCCCGCACCGTGAAGGCGTCGGCCTGAGCGGCCGCCCGCCAACCGGTGAGCAGAACCTCGGACACGGCAGCGCGGTGGACGTACTGGCGCGGGACGATCGTGGTCAGTTGCGAGTGTGCGTAGTCGAGCGTTGCGGTCATGCTGGTGAGCTCCCGTCTGTTTTTGAGCAGGGAGGAGCTGAGTGCTGCATGCTGCGCAGCGGCCCCCCGTCGACCAGTCCATAAAATACAGACAGGTCTGTTGGGTAAATCAAGTAAAAACTTCGGAACGAGGCCTTCACGACCGCGACACGCCGCAGTGTGGCGGGCGACACACTCCGTCAGTAATGAGTGCATCACCCACCGACATCGCTCGAACAGGCAGGTTTGCCTGTTCTTGCCGAAGACCAGGCCACACCCTCCCGGATCGCGGCCCGCTGAATCGGTCCACCCAAATCCGGCAAAACCATTAACGTCCCAGCTCAGGTTACCTCTGACGTCTCATGGTCCCGCAGCCGAGTACTCATTGACAATCAGACAAGTCTGTTTGGTATCTTCACGGTGCACCTGGATTTTCACTTGAACATCTGGCAGGGCCGCCGGTGCGGCCCGAGTACAGGGGGAACAGATGAACCGGCAGGTAGCGGACCTACCCGAATCCCACACCGCGCGGCACCACACCACGCCCCACCCCACCCACCCGCCCGCCTCGCGGCTGCACGTCCCTGTCGAGCACCCTGCGCTGCGCATCCTCGTCGTGGAGAACGAGGAACGCTCGGCCAAGGCCCTGGTCCAGGACCTGATACGGCGGGGTTATCGCGCCGAGAGCGTGGCGACCGGTAGCCAGGCGCTCCAGGTCCACCACCAGGCAGACCTGATCCTGCTCGACCTCGACCTGACCGACCTCGACGGCCTCGAGGTCTGCCGGGGCATCCGGGCGACGAGCGACACCCCGATCATCGCCGTGACCGAGCGCGGCAGCGAGCTCGACCGCGTCCTGGGGCTCCAGGCCGGGTCGGACGACTACATGGTCAAGCCGTACGGCTTCCACGAACTGCTGGCCCGGATCGGAGCGGTGATGCGCCGCGTCCGGCCTTCCCAGACGGCCCGGACCATCGAGCACGGCCCGATGCGCATCGACGCGGTCACCCGCAAGGTCACCGTGCACGGCCTCCCCGTGGACCTCACCCGCAAGGAGTTCGACCTGCTGCACCTGCTCGCGATGCAGCCGGGTGCCGTCGTGTCACGGCGCCAGCTGATGACCCAGGTCTGGGACGACGCCTGGTCCCACAAGGGCCGCACCATCGACACCCACGTCAGCAGCCTGCGCGGCAAACTCGGCTCCAGCAACTGGATCGTCACGGTCCGCGGTGTCGGCTTCCGCCTCGGCAGCCCTTGAGCACGAACGCGCCCCGGTGTCGGCGGACACCGACACCGGGTGCGACCCGCGAGCCCGTCCATGCCACGCCCACCACCCACCGCCGAATCGGAAGCCAACCTTCCGACGGTGGCGCAACGCTCTGAGCAGCCGTCCGCCCTACCTTAGGATGCAGACAGGTCGGTACAGTTTCATGTCGAGCGAGCGCAAGGATCAGGGTCATGGCGAAGCAGGAACGCGGAACGCGATCGCGGCGGGCGATTCTTGAGGCCGCCGCCGAGGTGTTCGACCTGCGCGGCTTCGATGCCGCGAGCACCAACGAGATCCTCGCGCGCAGCGGCCTGACCCGGGGCGCCCTGTACCACCATTTCCCTTCCAAGGAAGCGATCGCCGTGGCGCTGCTCGACGCGCACAGCGAGGCCCTCGTCCTCCCCGAGCACGCCACCAGGTTCCAGGCGATCATCGACCTGACCTTCGCCTTCGCCGGCCGCCTCCAGCGCGACCCGGTCCTGCGGGCCAGTGTGCGCCTGGCCGTGGAGAAGACCTCCTTCCCCCGCCCCCTGAACACGCCCTACGACCAGTCGAGCGCGGCCATCCGCGAACTGCTGGAGCAGGCCCGGGACCAGGGCGAGATCCTGCCGGGGCTGGATCTGGGAGAGGCCACCACCATGATCGTCGGAGCGTTCACCGGCATGCAGGTGATGTCGCAGGTCTACACCGACCGCAAGGACCTGCCCGAGCGGGTCACCACGATGTGGCGCCTCCTGCTGCCGGGCATGGTCGGCCCCGGCATGATCGGCAACCTGCGCATCACCCCGCCGCCCGCGCCCAACAACGCGTAGGCGCCAGGCGTTTGGCGTCAGGCGTAGGGATCAAGCAACGGCGTGCGGTCGGGCACACGCTCCCAGCGGGGGCGGGGCACCCCCATTGCCCTCGGCCGGCCCCCACTTGCTCCCGACCGAACCTGACCGAACCCGACCGCCCCCTCCAAGTCCGGGCGGTCTCTTCTCGGCTCCGACCGCCACCGCCCGCCCCACCAGGAAGCGCCGCCCCTTACGGCAGGCCCGGGGCCGTGTCCCACGGCGGTTGCGACGAAGCGCGTCGCTCACGCCCGGCTCCCCCCGCTTCCGCCCCCGCCCCCGTCTCCTCGAAGAGCGGCAGCACCCTGTCCCATATCCGCTTGCCGCGCTCGGGGCTCCACCAGACTGCGTCGGCGTATCCGAGGGACTCCAGTCCCGCGGTGACCACCACGGCGAGGTCCGCCAGCACCTGCCGGTCGGGGCTGTCGGGAGCGTCCGCCAGGATCCGGACGCGCAGCCGGTCCAGCACCTCCTCCCGCAGCCGGGGCGGATCGTCGGTGCCGTCGGCGGCCAGCCTCAGCCCCGCACGCACCAGTTGATCCTCGGCCAGGGCCTTCCCCAGGGCGATGCCGAAGCGTGCCGGCGCATCGGCACCCGGGCTGTCGAGACTCTCCTCGGCCAGTGCGAGAACGCGACCCTGGGCCTGCGTGTAGACCTCGGTCACCAACTCCGCGATGGACGAGAAGTGGTGGTAGAGGGCGCCACGGCTCACTCCGGCGGTGTTGCAGATGTTGACCAGCCCGGCGTCGGTGAGCCGTCCGTTCGCGACGAGTTCCACGGCGGCACGCACGAGGGCCTCACGGGTCGACCGCGACCGCTTCTGCATCGCACATGCCCCTTGTTCAGTACGACTCGACAGACAGAGAGGAGACGCCATGCCGCCTCCTTCTGCCAGGAACCATACAACCATGCCTGTTTTCATGGACAGTACCTGATCGACAATCACAGGAAATGGCGTAGACCTACCCCCCCTACACCGCGGGAAATGGCCATCCTCCTACCATTACGCCCCGAGTGCCTTCACGGACCGCTACCGCTGAATCAACGTCAGAACAGGCAGACCTGTTTGTTACGTTGGCTCGCAGCCAGTCATACAGCGGTCCATTGATTTCACTCCCCAACAGTTCCTGACATGCCGTCAGTTCTGTAATCTGACACAGCGTCAGTTAATCGAGCTGTCACACAGGAGCGGGCGGACCGATGCTTGGATCAACCCACGGCACCCTCACCACCGACTCCCGCCGGGCCCGGGTCGTCGCGTGCGGCGAGCAACCCGGGCCCGCCGTTCACGGCCGGCCCGCCGAGGTCGACGATCTCGACGTCGGCGGCCGTCCGCTGTATGCCGACGTCCCCGATCTGGACCGCTTCTTCCGGCCGGAGTCGGTCGCCGTGGTCGGCGCCTCGGACACCGAGGGCCGGCCGAACACCGGCGTCACCCGGCAGTTGATCGACTGGGCGGACCGGGTGGGAGCCCGGCTGCACCCGGTGCATCCGACCCGCCCTTCGGTCTTCGGCATCCCCTGCGTGGCATCCGTCGCCGACCTGCCCGAGCAGGTCGATCTCGCCGTCCTGCTGGTCGCGGAGCCGCTTCCGCTGATCGCGCAACTGGCCGAGGCGAAGGTGAAGTTCGCGGTCGTCTTCGCGTCCGGCTTCGCGGAGACCGGCGAGGAGGGGGCGATGGCGCAGGAGCGTCTCGCCGCCGCCGTGGCGGAGTCGGGGATGCGGCTGCTGGGGCCCAACACCAACCTGAACGCCTTCTCGTCGTTCCGCGACGACCTCGACGGGCCCGGGATCGCCCTCATCACCCAGTCCGGCCACCAGGGCCGCCCGGTCTTCGCCCTCCAGGATCTCGGCATCCGCCTCACCCACTGGGCCCCCACCGGCAACGAGGCCGATCTGGAGAGTGCCGACTTCCTCTCGTACTTCGCCGAGCGCCCCGAGGTCGGCGCCATCGCCTGCTACCTCGAGGGCCTCAAGGACGGCCGCTCCTTCCTGCTCGCCGCCGACCGGGCCGCCCGCCGCCAGGTGCCGGTGGTCGCGGTCAAGGTCGGCCGCACCGAGACCGGCGCCCGCACGGCCGCCTCCCACACCGGCAAACTCACCGGCGCGGACACGGTGGTGGACGCCGCGATGCGGCAGTACGGCGTGATCCGCGTCGACGGTCTCGACGAACTCCAGGACACCGCAGCCCTGTTGGCCCGCGCGAGGCCGCCGCGCGCCGACGGGGTCGTCGTCTACTCGATCTCGGGCGGCACGGGCGCGCACTTCGCCGACCTGGCGACGGAGGCGGGGCTGCGGCTGCCCACCCTCTCGGAGGCGAAGCAGTCCGAACTGCACCAGTGGATACCGGAGTTCCTGAACGTGGCCAACCCCGTCGACAACGGCGGGCACCCGGTCGGCGACTGGCGCGGCCGGAAGATCATCGACGCGATCCTCGCGGACCCGTCGGTCGGGGTACTGATCTGCCCGGTCACCGGGCCCTTCCCGCCGCTGAGCGACCGGCTGGTGCAGGACCTGGTGGACGCGGCCGAGCAGACCGACAAGTTGGTCTGCGTGGTGTGGGGTTCGCCCGTCGGCACCGAACCGGCCTACCGCGAGGTCCTGCTCGGCTCCTCCCGGGTGGCCACCTTCCGCACGGTCGGCAACTGCATCACCGCGGTCCGCGCCTACCTCGCCCACCACCGCTTCGTCAGCGGCTACCGCTCCCCCTTCGACGAGGCCCCGCGCAGCCCCTCGCCCTCCTTCCGCAAGGCGCAGGCCCTGATGCGCCCGGGCCAGCAGCTGAGCGAGCACGCGGCGAAGCAACTGCTGCGGGCGTACGGGATCCGGGTGCCGCGCGAGCAGCTGGTGACCAGCGCGGCGGCGGCCGTCCGCGCGGCGGGACTGGTGGGCTACCCGGTCGTGATGAAGGCCTCCGGCGCGAAGATCGCCCACAAGACCGAGCTGGGCCTGGTGAAGATCGGCCTGACCTCGGCCAGCCAGGTCCGGGACGCCTACCGCGAGCTGACCGACATCGCCCGCTACGAGGACGTCTCGCTGGACGGTGTCCTGGTCTGCCAGATGGTCGAGCGGGGCGTCGAGATGGTCGTCGGGGCCGCGCACGACGAGCTGTTCGGGCCGACGGTGACGGTCGGGCTCGGCGGGGTGCTGGTCGAGGTGCTGCGGGACACGGCCGTACGCGTGCCGCCCTTCGGTGAGGAGCAGGCCCGGGACATGCTGGACGACCTGCGCGGGCGGGCCCTCCTCGACGGGGTCCGGGGGCGGCCGCCCGCGGATCTCGACGCCCTGGTGGAGGTCGTGCTGCGCGTGCAGCGCATGGCCCTGGAGCTGGGGGACGAGGTGGCGGAGCTCGACATCAACCCGCTGATGGTGCTGCCCCGGGGGCAGGGGGCGGTGGCGCTCGACGCGTTGGTGGTGTGCCGGTGAGCGAGGTGCGGCACATCGTCGACGGCCAGGTCTCGTACATCACCCTCGACAGGCCCGAGGTGCTCAACGCCCTCACGCCCGGTCAACGGGACCTGCTCGTCGAGCTGTTGGGCCAGGCGTCGGCCGATCCGGAGGTGCGGGCCGTCGTCCTCACCGGAACCGGCCGCGGCTTCTGCGCGGGTGCCGACCTGCGAGGGGCCTCCGGTGCGGGAGAACGCGTCGCCGGTGATGTGGCCCGCACTCTGCGGCTGGGGGCCCAACGGCTGATCGCGGCCGTCCTCGACTGCGAGAAGCCGGTGATCGCCGCGGTGAACGGCACCGCGGCCGGTCTCGGCGCGCACCTCGCGTTCGCCTGCGATCTCGTCCTGGCCGCCGAGTCGGCGAAGTTCATCGAGGTCTTCGTCCGCCGGGGCCTGGTCCCCGACGGCGGCGGCACCTATCTCCTGCCCCGTCTGATCGGCCCGCAGCGGGCGAAGGAGCTGATGTTCTTCGGCGAGGCTCTCACCGCTCGCGAAGCCGAACGTCTGGGTCTCGTCAACCGGGTCCTGGAGGACGAGGAGCTGACCAAAACGGCCCGCGAATGGGCCGAGCGCCTCGCCACCGGCCCCACCCGCGCCCTGGCCCTGACGAAACAGCTCGTGAACGCGTCCCTGGACTCCGACCGCGCCACCGCTTTCGCCGCGGAGGCCGCCGCCCAGGAGATCAACATGACGACGGAGGACGCGCAGGAGGGCGTGGCGGGCTTCGTGGAGCGCCGGAGCCCCGAGTACCGGGGCCGTTGAGGCTCAGTCCCGGGTCAGGATCCGCAGGTCCGGCGCGTCCGGGTCCCCGAACGGCACGAACAGCTCGGGCTCGGACTCGGTCCCGCCGATCCTCCAGTACGTCTCCTGCCCGCATCCCCCGTCGAGCCGTACGACGACACCGGCGCGGTCGTGGGCGCGCTTGTCGTCGAGCAGCCAGGTGCCGGTGCCGTCGCACACGGCGAAGGGCGGCTCGGCGGACTGGTCGGCGGACCCGGACTCGGTGGGCAGGTCGGTGAGTTCGGCCCGGCCGCCCGTGCCGAGGCTGAGGACCGCGCCCTCGTCGCCCCGCCAGACGCCGGTGAGCTGCTCGGCGGACAGCGCGGGTGGCTCGTACTCCTCGACGATTCCCGTGGTCGTGGCCGGCACGCCGCCGAGGAAGACCAGGAGGAACAGGCCGACGGAGGCGAACAGGGAGGGCAGCCACACCCCCCAGAAGCCTCGGGTACGTCTCCGGAGCCACCCGAGGCCGAGCACCGGGAGCACACCGAGGGCGGCGAGGAGCGGTGCCGTGACGGTGAACGGCCAGTCCCACAGCAGCCCGGCGAGTCCCGCCCAGACCACGCCGAGCCCGGCCGCGCACAGCACGTGCCAGGCCCACAGGGGTCCTCGCGCGCGGCGGGCGACGAGCCGCGCGAGTGCCTCGGCGGGCACGATCTGGGCCATCGCGTGCGCGAGGCCGAGCACCGGCAGGATCAGCGGCGCCACGACGAGGAGACACGCCAGGACGAGCAGGGAGAGGAATCCGAACGCGCCCGCGTACGCGTGGTCGTCGCCGAGCAGGCTCCCGATCCACCAGATCAGGCCGATCGCCGGAAGCTGCACCGCGCACACCGCGGCGGCCTCGTTGAGCCGTGCGTTCCCCCACCCCATAAACGCAGCGTACGGGTGGTCTCACGTGCGCGTGCCCCAACCCTTTTCATCTGACACACCGTCAGCTTCAATGGAAGTGTGATGGGACAAGCAGGAATGGCCGAGGCCGCCGTCCGCTACCTCCGGTCCGGCAGGACCCTCGCGGTCGAGGCGCTGCCCCGCCCGGAGCTGCGGTGTGTGCGAGAGGACGAGCGCGCGCCGGTCGAGCAGGCCGAGTTCCGGCGCGTGCTGGGATCCTTCGCGAGCGGCGTGACCGTGGTGACGGCACCCGGGGCACCCGGCGCGGAACCGGCCGGTTTCGCCTGCCAGTCCTTCTCCTCCCTCTCCCTCGACCCGCCGCTCGTCGCCTTCATGGTGGGCCGTACGTCGACGACCTGGCCCCGCATCGCCCAGGCGGGCGTCTTCTGCGTGAACGTCCTGAGCGCCGAACAGGGCGAGCTGTGCAGGGCGTTCGCGGTGCGCGGCGCGGACAAGTTCGCGGGCGTGGCCCACGACCCGGCCCCGGCCTCCGGCTCGCCCCGCCTCGCGGGCACCCTCGCCTGGATCGACTGCACGATCCACGCGGTGCACACCGGCGGGGACCATCTGATCGTGGTGGGGCGGGTGGACGCGCTCGGGCCGGGCGACGGAGACGGCGAACCGCCCCTCCTGTTCCACAAGGGGCGGTTCCTCTAGGGGTCTAGGCGGTGGTTGCCGCCAAGGGCACCGCGGCCGGCCGACGCCTGATCACCAGCGCCATCAGCGCCGCCGCCGCGCACAGCGCGCCGGACGCGTACCAGATCATGTCGTACGAGCCGAACACGTCCCGGGCGACACCGCCGAGGAAGGCGATCAGCGCCGCGCCGACCTGGTGGGAGGCGAGGACCCAGCCGAAGACGATCGCGCTGTCGTCGCCGTACTGCTCGCGGCACAGGGCGACGGTGGGCGGGACGGTGGCGACCCAGTCGAGGCCGTAGAAGACGATGAAGAAGAGCATCGGCGGGTGGACCGAGGGGGCCAGCAGCATGGGCAGGAACAGGAGCGAGATGCCGCGCAGGGCGTAGTAGACGGCGAGCAGGCGGCGGGGCTCGAAGCGGTCGGTGAACCAGCCGGAGGCCACCGTGCCGACCACGTCGAACACGCCGATCACCGCGAGCAGCGAGGCGGCCGCCGTGACGGGCATGCCGTGGTCGTGGGCGGCCGGCACGAAGTGGGTCTGGATCAGGCCGTTGGTGGAGGCGCCGCAGATCGCGAAGGTGCCGGCCAGCAGCCAGAAGGGGCCGGTGCGGGCGGCCTTGAACAGGACCGTCACCGCTCGGCGCGCGGCGCCCGGGACCGGCTCCGGCTTCGGCACGAACTCCTTGGCGCCGTACGGCTTCAGGCCCACGTCGGCCGGGTGGTCGCGCAGCAGCAGCCAGACGAAGGGGACGACCGCGAGGGCGGCGAGCGCGACCGTGATCGCCGCCGGGCGCCAGTCGTGCTTCTCGACCATCCAGGACAGCACCGGCAGGAAGATCAGCTGACCGGAGGCTGAGGCGGCGGTCAGGATGCCGGTGACCAGGCCGCGCCGCTCGGTGAACCAGCGATTGGTGACGGTCGCGGCGAACGCCAGTGCCATCGAGCCGCTGCCGAGACCGACGAGCAGGCCCCAGTACAGCATCAGCTGCCAGGCCGCCGTCATCCACACGGTCAGCCCCGAACCGACCGCGATCACGGTCAGCGCGACCGCGACCACCCGCCGGATGCCGAAGCGGTCCATGAGCGCCGCGGCGAAGGGGGCGGTCAGGCCGTACAGCGCGAGGTTGACGGAGACGGCCGCGCTGATGGTGCCGCGCGACCAGCCGAAGTCGTCGTGCAGGGGATCGATGAGCAGGCCCGGCAGGGAGCGGAAGGCGGCCGCGCCGATGATCGTCACGAAGGTGACGGCGGCGACGAACCAGGCGCGGTGGATACGAGGGGCCGACTGGTTTTCCGTATGGGCTGCCTGCACGGCGGCTTCGCTTGTCTGGGTCACGACATAGAGCTTCCGTCCTGCGCCGCCCCGGATCCATTGGCCCGAAGGACAGCATTCGTTAGGATCGGGCCATGAGCCCTGACCGCCGTGCCCGTCGTGCCCCGGAGTTCCGCCCGCACCGCGTGGTCGTCCTCGCCATGGACGGTGTGCTGCCGTTCGAGCTGGGCATCCCGCACCGGATCTTCGGCCGCCCCAGGGACGCCGAGGGGCGCCTGCTGTACGAGGTCGTCACCTGCTCGATCCGCCCGCCGGGCCCGGTGCAGACCGACGCCGACTTCGCCATCCAGGTCGAACACGGCCCGGAGACCCTGGCCACCGCCGACACCGTGATCGTCCCGGCGTCGTACGAACTGGGCCCGGTCTTCGAGCAGGGCGTGCTGACCGACGAACTGGCCGCCGCCCTCGCCCACATCCGCCCCGGCACCCGGCTCGCCTCCATCTGCACCGGCGTCTACGTCCTGGCCGCCGCCCGCCTTCTCGACGGCCGCCCTGCCACCACGCACTGGGCCGACTCCGACCGTCTCCAGCGGCTCTTCCCGCAGGTCAAGGTCGACCCGGAGGTCCTGTTCATCGACGACGGGGACGTCCTGACCTCCGCGGGCGTCGCCGCCGGGATCGACCTGTGCCTGCACATGGTGCGCCGCGACCACGGCACGGCGGTCGCCAACGACGTGGCCCGCCGCACGGTCGTGCCGCCGCACCGCGACGGCGGGCAGGCGCAGTACATCCACCGGCCCGTGCCCGACCCGCAGCAGGCGACCACGACCTCGGCCCGCGCCTGGGCGCTCGGCCGTCTGCACGAGCCGATCCAGCTGCGGGACATGGCCGAGCAGGAGGCCATGTCCGTACGCACCTTCACGCGCCGCTTCCGCGAGGAGGTCGGCGTCAGCCCCGGCCAGTGGCTCACCCAGCAACGCGTGGAACGCGCCCGGCACCTCCTGGAGTCCACCGACCTCTCCGTCGACCAGGTCGCCCACGACGCCGGCTTCGGCACCGCCCAGTCGATGCGCCAGCACCTACAAACGGCCCTCGGCGTCACACCGACCGCCTATCGCCGTACCTTCCGCGCCGGGAGCGAGCTCCCCGACCACCCGTCCGGGCACTACGACGGCGTCGGCGCCCTGCGCTGAGCTCCGCGTGCGGCGCGCCTCCCCCCACCAGCCGATTCCCGTCAGCACGAGGGTCAACGCCACCCCAGCCAGGACGGCGGTGGACGGCACCGTCACCTTGAGCAGGGCTCCGGCGAGCGAACCCGTGGCCGCGTAACCCGCGCCCGCCGCCGCGTACATCACGGAGTAGCCGGCGGCCAGGGCGCCGGGCGGAAGCGCGTCGCGCAGGGCGAGGTTGCGGGTGAGCAGCGCGCCCGACTGGAGCAGGCCACCCACGGCGAGCGCGGTCGCGATCCCGGCGGTGTTCGGTGTCAACGCGATGAGCGTCACGCAGATCGAGGTGCCGCACATCAGCACGACACTGCGGGTGCGCAGCAGACCGGGCCAGGTGCGCAGGCCGTAGAGGAACGCCCCGAGTCCGGCGCCCACCGCAAGCCCGGTCAGCAGCGGTCCCGACCAGCCGACGGGGATGCCGCGCTGTTCGAGCAGGGCGGGCAGGACGAGTTCGGCGAGGCCCAGCAGGCTGAGGCTGGCCGCGCCCGCGACGTACACGGGCCAGGCGCCCAGCAGCAGCCGGGGCAGTGATCCGCCTGACCACGCGCCGGCCGCCGAGTCGTCCACCTTCCAACCGGCCGGGAGCAGCCACAGCCCCGCGACCGACGCCGCCATCAGGGCGGCTGCGAGCAACAGGGGGACATGGGGCGCGACTTGGAGGGCGAGGCCGGCGACGGCGGCCGGGGAGACGGCCCAGATCACGGAGTTGAGCATCGACTCGGTGGACAGCGCCTGCGCGACGGCCCGCTCCGGAACCAGCTCGGTGAGCAGTGCGCGCAGCCCGCCGGTCGCAGCGGCGGGAGTGGCTCCGGCCAGGAAGGCGAACGCGCCCAGCACCAGGGAGGGCGCGTCGGGAAACACCCCGAGCCCCGCGAACCCGAGAGCCCCGGTAGTAAGCCCCACGGCCAGCTGGGGCCGGGCACGCTCGGGGGGCAGTCGCAGCCCGAGCACCGGGGCGCCGACGATCTCACCGATCACATAGGCCGCCGCGAGCACCGCTCCCAGCGCATACCCTCCCGGTCTTTCGCGCACCAGGAAGACGAGAGCCAGGGGAGCCATCGCCACCGGCATACGGGCGCCGACGGACGTGCAGGCCCAGACCAGGACCTGTGGGGAGGCGACGTCTCGGTAGGTCATGCGTCGAAGCTAGGGCCCGGCACTGACATCGCTCCAAGGGTTTTCCAGGGCCTGTGGAAAACTCCGGGGGCTAGAAGGTCAGCACCCCCCGGGCCACCCGCCCCGCCTCCGCGTCCCCCACCGCCTTCTCGAAGTCCTCGATGGGGTAGGTCTCGGTGATCAGCTCGTCGAGGAACAGGCGTCCCTGCCGGTAGAGCTCCGCGTACAGCGGGATGTCCCGCTGCGGCCGCGACGATCCGTAGCGGCAGCCGAGGATGGACTTGTCCAGGAACATCGACGAGACGACGAAGGACGCCTCCGCTCCCGCCGCCGGCACCCCCAGCAGGACCGCCTGGCCGTGCCGGTCCAGCAAGTCCACGGCGGTGCGCACGAGTTCGACCCGCCCGACGCACTCGAAGGCGTGGTCCACGCCGTGCGGCAGCAGGTCCCGCACCCCCTCCGCCGACGTCAGGAAGTCGGTCGCCCCGAACTGCCGGGCCATCGCCTCTTTCGCCGGGTTGGCGTCCACCGCCACGATCCGCGACGCCCCCGCGATCCGCGCGCCCTGGATGACGTTGAGCCCGATCCCTCCGGTCCCGATGACCAGCACGCTCTCCCCCCGGTCCACCCGGGCCCGGTTGAGCACGGCCCCCACCCCGGTCAGCACCCCGCACCCGATGAGCGCGGCGGACGGCAGCGGAATGTCCTTCGGAATCCGGACCGCCTGAACGGCCTTCACCACCGTCCGTTCCGCGAAGGCGGAGTTGCACGCGAACTGGAACACGCGCTTCCCGCCCCGTGAAAAGGGCCTCTGGGGCCGCCCGATGGCCTTGCGGCACATGGTCGGCCGCCCCCGGTCGCAGTCGGCGCAGGCACCGCAGTTGGCGAGCGTGGACAGCGCCACATGGTCACCGGGCCCGACATGAGTGACCCCGTCCCCCACCGCCTCCACCACGCCCGCGCCCTCGTGCCCCAGCACCACCGGAACCGGAAACGGAATGGTCCCGTCCACCACGGACAGGTCGCTGTGGCACAGCCCGGCCGCCGAGATCGCGACCTGTACCTCGCCGGGTCCCGGATCCCGCACCTCCAGATCGTCGACGACCTGGACCTGCCTTCCGTCGAACAGCACGCCGCGCATCAGACGACCCCCTTTGGTTCCCTGGGCAGACCGAGCACCCGCTCGGCGATGATGGTGCGCTGGATCTGGTCCGAGCCGCCGTAGATGGTGTCGGCCCGCGAGAACAGGAACAGGTGCTGCAGGGCGTCGAGTTCGTACGGCGAGGAAGGGGACCAGTCCCCGGGCCCGACCGTCGCCTCCGCCCCCCGCACGAGCATCGCCAGCTCCCCGAGCCGTTGATGCCACCCCGCCCACAGCAGCTTGGCCACACTGGACGCCCCGGCGTCCCCCGAACCCCCCAGCGTCCGCAGGGCGTTCCACCGCATGGTCCGCAGCTCGGCCCACTGCCGCACGAGCAGCGCCCGCACGACCGGATCGGAAACCGCGCCAGTCCGTACGGCGGTCTGCACGACCCGCATCAACTCCTCGGCGAACCCCACCTGTTGGGCCAGCGTGGACACCCCGCGCTCGAACCCCAGCAGACTCATCGCCACCTGCCAGCCGCGCCCCTCACCCCCGACGACATGCTCCGCACGCGCGTGTGCCCCGTCGAAGAAGACCTCGTTGAACTCACTGGTCCCGGTCATCTGCCGAATGGGCCGCACCTCGACGCACCCCGGCTGGTCCATGGGAACGAGGAGGAACGACAGCCCGTGATGCCGACCGGACTCCGGGTCGGTCCGTGCGAGGACGAAACACCAGTCCGCCTCATGGGCGAGGGACGTCCAGATCTTCTGCCCGCTGATCCGATACGTCCCGTCCTCGACCCGGGTGGCCCTGGTCCGCACCCCCGCGAGATCGGACCCCGCCCCGGGCTCGCTGTACCCCTGGCACCACAGCTCCTCCCCGGCGGCGACGGGAGGAAGAAAGCGCGCCTTCTGCTCGTCGGTTCCGTGCGCCAGGAGAGTGGGAGCCAACAGCTTCTCCCCGATGTGCCCGGACCGCGCCGGCGCCCCCGACCACGCGTACTCCTCGGCCCAGACGACCTGCTGGGTGAGGGTGGCGGTCCGGTTGCCGAATCCGGATTCCTCCCAGCCGAGCCCGATCCACCCTGACTTACCGAGGGTGCGTTCCCAGGTACGACGGTCCTGGGCCCCGTCCACGTGGCTGGACAGCCATTCCCGCACCTCGGATCGAAATGCATCGTCCTCTGCGCTGAATCCAAAGTCCACGAGGATCTCCTCTCAACACCGGAGCCGACACCCCACCCAGGGGCGCGGGGAACACCACCCGTATCCCCGAGCTATTGGGCGCCCGGCCCAGAAAGCAACGGCATCGGATCCACACCCACACTCCCCGGCAAGAACTCCGCGATCCGATCCGGCGTCCACCCGCCGGAGGCATACGCCGCGCGCAACTCCCGAGGCTGAGCCCACACCGCGATCTTCGGCCCCGCCACGGTGTACACCTGCCCGGTGATCTCCTGGGCCCGTGCCGACAGCAGGTAGACCACCATGGCGGCCACGTCCTCCGGCTCCCCGATCTCCGTCAGCTCGAAGGGCACGTTCGCCGACATCCGCGTACGGGCGACAGGCGCCACCGCATTCGCGGTCACCCCGTATTTGTGCAACCCGAGCGCCGCACTACGGACCAGGGAAATGATCCCGCCCTTCGCCGCGCTGTAATTCGCCTGCGAAGCCGACCCCTGGTGATTCCCGCTGGTGAATCCGATCAACGTCCCCGCCCGCTGCTTCCGCATCACCGCGGAGGCCGCCCGGAACACCGTGAACGTCCCCTTCAAATGCGTGGCGACGACCGGATCCCACTCCTCCTCGGTCATGTTGAACAACATCCGCTCACGCAGAATCCCGGCGACACAGACGACACCGTCGAGCCGTCCGTAAGAAGACAACGCGACATCGACCACCCGCTGCCCACCCGCCATCGTCGAGATGTCGTCGGCCACGGCGACGGCCTCGCCCCCGGCCGCCTCGATCTCCTTCACGACACCCGAAGCGACATCACTCGTGGGAGACGCCCCGTCCACGGAAACGCCGTAGTCGTTGACGACGACCCGCGCCCCCTCCCTCGCCGCGGCCAGCGCGACCGCCCGCCCGATCCCCCGCCCCGCGCCGGTCACGGCGACGACCCTGCCTGCCAAGAAGTTCCCCATGCCCGGCCCCTTCCCGCGGTTTCTGACGGACCGTTAGATTTTATGACCCGTCAGATGTGCGGACACAAGCCCCGGGGAGGGTCCGATGTCACTTCCGGCCGCGTTCCACGACATCGCCAAGCGCGTGAACAACTGGGGTCGTTGGGGCGCCGACGACGAGATCGGCACCCTGAACCTGATCACCGACGAGGTCGTCCGCGAGGCCGCCGCGACCGTCCGCACGGGCCGTCGCATCCCCCTCGCCCTGCCCCTCAGGCAGGACGGCGTGCAGACCGGGATGATGCCGGGCCGGGTCAACCCCCTGCATGTGATGGTGCAGATCAACCAGGAGATCTTCGGCCCGGGGACGGTCGCGTGCAGCGACGACGCGGTGACCATGGGCCTGCAGGCCGCCACCCACTGGGACGCGCTCACCCATGTCTCGCACTCCGGCATGCTCTACAACGGACGCCCGGCCGGCACCATCACCCCCCACGGCGGCGCCGAGTTCAGCGGTATCGACAAGGCGCGGCACATCGTCTCGCGCGGAGTGCTGCTCGACGTGGCCCGCGCGCGGGGCGTGGACCGGCTCGACGGCGGCCACGCCGTGACCCCCGAGGACCTGGAGGCCGCCGAGGAACTCGCGGGCACGCACGTGCGTGCCGGTGACATCGTGCTCGTACGGACCGGACAGATCCAGGTGTATCTCGCCGGGGACAAGGAGTCGTACGCCTATCCGTCGCCGGGCCTGTCGGTCCGTACCCCGGAGTGGTTCCACGCGCGCGATGTCGCGGCGGTCGCCAACGACACGCTCACGTTCGAGATCTTCCCGCCCGAGATCGAGGACCTGTGGCTGCCGGTGCACGCCCTGGACCTGGTGGAGATGGGGATGCTGCAGGGCCAGAACTGGAACCTGGAAGAGTTGTCCACAGCCTGTGGACAACTTGGCCGGTACGCGTTCCTGCTGTCGGCGATGCCCGAGCCGTTCGCCGGTGGCACCGGAACGCCCGTGGCCCCGGTGGCCATTCTGTGAGGAGGTCGGCCGGCGGCGCGCGGATCCGCCCCGAGCACGGCATCGCGCGCCGCCGTCATCGACTTCCTTCCGCCCTGAGGAAATCGACACCGCGTCACGATCCGCACTCGTCGGGGGCTTCCGTCACCGAAGCCCTCGGCGTCCCCTCGCGGCGAATCGCAGACCACCAGCGTCATCAATCGAACACGCTGCGTCAACACCGGTCCGGGGATTTATTACTTACGACCTATTTGCCACGACCGCGCACGGGTGCATTGCCCGGCGCACCGACCCGCCTCGAGAAAAGGGAGGCGGCGGTCTCTGCGACCGTGCGCCGGTCACACCGCCTCGAACGCGAATCCCTCGTAGGCCGAGGCGTCGATGTCGTAGGCCTCCGCGCCCTCTCGCGGCTTCTCGCAGCGGTCGAGTTCGCACCAGATGCTCTTGCCCGCACCTTCGGGGCTCCAGCCCCAGCGGTCCGCGAGCCCGTCGACGAGGGCCAGACCACGGCCGCCGGTCGCCTCACCGTCGACGCAGCGCGGCACCGGGGCCCGGCCACTGCGGTCGGCGACCTCAAGGCGGACGGTGGCCGACTCCACCTCGGCATCCGGCAGGGACAGCCGCAGGACGGCCGGACGGCCGGTGTGCACCACGGCGTTGGTGACCAGCTCCGACACGAGCAGGATCAGGACCTCGGCGAGCGGTTCGTCGACCTCTATCCCGGATACGGCGAGCCGCGAGCGGGCCCACCGCCGGGCTCGCCCCACTTCTGCGGGGTCGGGCCGGATCTCCAGCTGCACTTGAAGCACCTGCACCGCTCACACCATCCGAACCGGCGGGCACATGGCCTCGCGCCTCACGAGGGCCACGATCGTAGCCATTTTTTGCATGACCAGAACAATGACCAAAGCCGGGGTCACAGAACGTGAATCCCTTACAGGACAGCATGGTTGACGTACAGTCACGCCAACAAGCGCTTCGGGCATATTCCAGCGCGAAGGAGTACCCGTGCGGGATACTGTGCGACGCCCGCCGCGGGAAGTCGAACAGGCCGTGGTTACAGGGCCTCCCGCCCCGCGAGCAGCGGCGCGCATCGCCGGGTCCGGGGCCGCCTCTTCGGCAACACCGGCATGGCTCATGCTCGGAACCACTCGCATCTCACACAAGGTACCGGAGCGGGGCGCCGACTCCAGGACGTGACGAGTCACACATAGGACACAACCCGATACCAACGCTCCGTGATTCCGGCATGCCACAATCCGCGACATGCGCTCCGGACGCGGGCGCCTCAGGCCAGCAGATCGACGGCGAGCAACTCCTCGCTCTCCGCACCGCCGCCGCCCCTGCGGGCCCGCACCCAGGCCCGCTTCAGATGCAGCTGCACCTCGCACTCCCAGGTGAAGCCCATCCCGCCGTGCACCTGAAGACAGTCCCGGGCCCCCCGCTCGGCCGCCTCGTCGGCCAGCAGCCGGGCGGCGGCGATGTCCACCGGGTCGGCGGTCACGGCGGCCGCGTACACCGCGGCCCGGGCCGTCTCCGCCCGCACCAGCATCTGCGCGCACAGGTGCTTGACCGCCTGGAAGGCCCCGATCGGCTGCCCGAACTGCTCCCGCGTCCCGGCGTGTTGCACGGCGAGCTCACACACACGCGCGGCGGTACCGAGCTGCTCGGCGGCGGTCAGGAGCACGGCGACGGGGTCGACGACGCGGGCGGACCGGGACACGGGGACCCCTGACGGTGAGGGGTCACGCGCGGGGGCGGTGGTGGAGGACGGGCTGGGGGCGGTCGTGGAGGACCGGCCAGGGGCGGCCTCGGAACACCGGCCGTCGGCGGTCGCGGACGACGAACCACCAGCCCCGACAGAAGGCAAGCCAGGCACAGCCGCGGAACTCGAACCGGGGGCGGCGACGAAAGCCGAGCCGGACACGGCAGCAGACGACGAACCACCATCCCCGACGGGGGGCAAGCCAGGCACAGCCGCAGAAGGCGAACCGGCAGCAGCGGGGGAAGACGAATCGGGCGCCCCAGCCGTCGACCAACCACCAACGGCCGCGGACGACGAACCACCAGCCCCGCCGGAAGACAAGCCAGGCACAGCCGCAGAAGGCGAACCGGCAGCGGCCAGGGAAGACGAATCGGGCGCGGCAGCCGACGACGGCCTGGGCGCCGGAGCCGAGGACGACCCGGGCGCTGCCGTCGGCGACGGCCCCGTCGCCGGGAGCCGCCCGGAGGAGCCCTGTCCCACCTCCGTCGCCGGATCGCACGCGGGTTCGGCCGGACACGCCCCACCTCCCGTCGCCGGACGCCACGCGGGCTCGGCCCGACCCGGCCCGCCCCCCGCTCCGGGAACCCGGTGCAGCGGCGTCAGCGGGTCCACGGAGCGCAGCGGTACCGCCCCCGTGGCGTCCCCGCGTACGACGTCCGCCTCGGACAGCCACTCGACCAGCCCGCCGCTGTCGACGTCCGTCACCACCGCCTCGCCGGAGGCCGCCCCCGGTACCGTGCCCGCCGCGAGGTGGGTCGCCACCAGCGGTCCCGGCAGCAGGGCCCGCCCGGCCTCCTCGAAGGCCAACACGGCTTCCGGCAACCCCAGCCCGACCCCGCCGTCCGCCTCCGGCACCCGCAGCGCGAAGAACCCGGCCGCACCCAACTCCCGCCACAGCGCCCGGTCCAGCCGGGGTTCTGCCGCAGCGGCCCGCAGCACCGCCCCGTCGAAGCGCCGCGCGAGCAGCTCCCGCATCCCGGCGCGCAACGCCTGCTGGTCCTCGGTCAGTTGAAAGCGCACGTCAACGCCCCTTCGGCAGCCCGAGAATCCGCTCGGCCACGATGTTCCGCTGAATCTGCGAGGTCCCGGCCGCGATCGTGTACGACAGCGAGGACAACCGGTCGAGCACCCAAGGCCGGTCGAGATCCAGACTGTCCGGCCCCAGTACGTCCGCAGCGGCGTCGTACAACTCCTGGCGGGCGTGCGAGTAGCGGAGTTTGAAGACAGAACCCCCCACCCCCGGCACCCCGCCACTCGCCTCGGCCTCGCTCACGTTCCACTGCGTCAGCCGCCACAGCGCACGGAACTCGGCGTTCAGCCGCCCCAGCCGCCGCCTCAGCACGGGATCGTCCCAGCGCCCGTTCTCCCGTGCCGTACGGGCGAGTTCGCCCAGCACCCGCCGGCAGGCGACGACCTCGCCCACGAAGGCCGTACCGCGCTCGAAGGACAGCGTCACCATGGTCACGCGCCAGCCGTCGTTCTCCTCGCCCACCCGGTTCGCCACCGGCACCCGCACGTCGTCGAGGAACACCTCGGCGAACTCGGCGGACCCGGCGAGCGTGCGCAAGGGGCGCACCACGACACCGGGCGAGGACATGGGCATCGCCAGCCAGGTGATGCCCTTGTGCTTCGGAGCCGCCGGATCCGTCCGCACCAGCAGCTCGCACCAGTCGGCCACTTCGGCGTGCGAGGTCCAGATCTTGGACCCGCTCACCACATAGTCGTCGCCGTCCCTACGCGCGCGCGTGCGCAGTGCCGCGAGGTCGCTCCCGGCGTCGGGTTCGCTGAATCCCTGGCACCAGACCTCCTCGCCCCGCAGGATCGGCGGCAGCCAGCGTGCCCGCTGCCCGGCGGTGCCCTCGGCGGCGATCGTCGGTCCCGCGTGGAGCAGTCCGACGAACCCGGCGCCCACATAGGGCGCGCCCGCGGCCTCCGTCTCCTCCAGGAAGATCAGCCGCGTGGTGGGCGACGCGTCCCAGTGCACGTGGGCGTACCCGGCGTCGTACAGCATGCGCTGCCAGCCGAGGTCGTAGGTCCGGCGCCCGGGCCAGTCCTCCGGGGACGGCTTCGGGGGCAGCGTGGGGAGCGCCTTGGCGAGCCACTCGCGCAGCCGCGCCCGGAACTCCTCCTCTTCCGGCGTGTACGCGAGATCCATGACCGGCACTCCATATCTGATAACCCGTCAGATACCGCTCGCACCGGAAGGCTAAGTCCCGCACCCCTGGACCGACAAGGCGTCCCGCCCTACGCTCTGCCCACGATCTGACTATCCGTCAGCTCCACGAGGGGGCCCGCCGTGACCGACACCGCCCACGCGCTCAGCGCGTCCCGCACCCTCTGGGAGCTGGTCGCCCGCCGCGCCGACCTGACCCCCGACCGCCGGGTCCTCCTCCAGGACGACCGCACGCTCACCTTCGGCGAGCTGCGCGTGCGTGCCGAGCGGGTGGCGGCCGGCCTGTACGACATGGGCGTACGCCCCGGCACGGTCGTCGCCTGGCAACTGCCCACCCGTATCGAGACGGCCCTGCTCTCCTTCGCGCTCGCCCGTCTGGGCGCCGTGCAGTCGCCCGTCATCCCCTTCTACCGGGACCGTGAAGTCGCCTTCGCCCTGCGGGAGTCGAAGGCGGAGTTCTTCGCGGTACCGGGCGTCTGGCGCGGCTTCGACCACACGGAGATGGCACGGCGGCTCGGCGCCAAGGGGGTCTTCGAGGCGTACGACGACCTCCCGGACGGCGATCCGGCCGTCCTGCCCGCCCCGCCCGCCGACGGCACCTCCGTCCGGTGGATCTACTGGACCTCGGGCACCACGTCCGACCCCAAGGGCGTTCTGCACACGGACCGTTCGCTGATCGCGGGTGGCTCCTGCCTCGCGCACGCGCTGCGCCTCACGGCGGACGACGTGGGGTCGATGGCCTTCCCGTACGCGCACATCGCGGGCCCGGACTACACCGTGATGCTGCTGCTGTACGGCTTCCCGGCGGTGATGTTCGAGCAGTTCGCCCTGCCGGAGGCGCTGGAGGGATACCGCCGCCACGGGGTGACGGTGGCGGGCGGCTCGACGGCGTTCTACTCGATGTTCCTCACGGAGCAGCGCAAGCAGCCGGGCGAGAGGATCATCCCGTCCCTGCGGCTGCTCGCGGGCGGCGGGGCGCCCAAGCCGCCGGAGGTCTATCACGCCGTCGTACGGGAGCTGGGGGTGCAGCTGACGCACGGATACGGCATGACCGAGGTGCCGATGATCACCATGGGCGATCCGGACGACACGGTGGAGAACCTGGCGACGACCGAGGGACGGCCGCCGGAGGGAATGTCCGTGCGGATCGTGGACGGGGAGGTGCGGCTGAAGGGGGAGGCGGTCTGTCAGGGGTATCTCGACCCGTCCCAGACGGCGGAGGCCTTCGACGAGGAGGGCTACCTGCGCACAGGTGATCTGGGACATCTCACGGCCACCGGCCACCTGGTGCTCACCGGACGGCTCAAGGACGTGATCATCCGCAAGGGCGAGAACATCTCGGCGAAGGAGATCGAGGACCTGCTGGCCGCGCATCCGGCCGTCGGGGACGTGGCGGTGATCGGGCTTCCGGACGCCGAGCGCGGGGAACGCGTGTGTGCCGTGGTGGAACAGCCCGAGGGGGCCGGGAAGCTGACTCTGGACGCCGTGACCGCGTATCTGCGGGCGGAGGGGCTGTCGACCCACAAACTGCCGGAGCAGCTGGAGGTGGTGGACGCCCTTCCGCGCAACGAGACCCTGCGGAAGGTCCTGAAGTACAAGCTCAGGGAGCGCTATTCGGGCACGGTGAAGTAGCGGGCGAAGGCGGGCACGATCTCGTCCTCGCCGACCTTGCCGTCGCCGTCGGCGTCCAGGGTGGCCGCGGCGGCCCGAGCGACGTCCTCGCTCACACCGAGGATCCTCAGCACGCGCGCGGTGTCCTCGACGGTGGCGCGTCCGTCGCCGTCCTGGTCGGCGACGGCGAGCGCCGCGTGCAGGAAGGGGCGGGCGATCTCGGCGAAGCGTTCCGGGTTGTCGCGCAGCCGCTTGACCGCGCCGTTCACGAACTCGTCCCGGGTGATCCGCTGGTCGCCGTCCCGGTCCGCGATCCCGGCCATGCCCTGCCAGAACGCCTCCGCGCCGACGTACAGCGCCTGCCCCTTGTCGGAGCGTGCCGCTACACCGAACTCCGTGAGCAGCGCCTTGGCCGCCACGTTGAAGTCCTCGCGGTCGATGTAGCCGTTGCCGTCCTGGTCGAAGGTGACGAACCGGCCGGCGATCCTGCGCTCGTACTCGCTGCTGACCATGTCTCTTCGGGCCGCCTCACATCACATCGGGTTCATCTCGCACGGAGCGTACGACGCGGGCGGCACCCCGGGGGCCGGAAGGCGGCGCCTGTGCCAAGACCGAAGGAATTTCGGGACAACGGTGTGGCAGTCGGGGTGCCCCAGGTCACAACCGGTCGGGCCGGCCGGCGCGCTCAGGCCGACAGTGGTCCCGCCTCCACGTCGGTCGCCGAGTCCAGGTCCGGGTGGACCTCGAACAGGCGGCGGACGCCGAGGGCGCCGAGGACGCGGTTGACGTGGGAGCCGTCGGCGGCGCCCTGGGCCGGGAGTATCAGGCGCAGATCACCCTGGCAGGAGCGGATCAGGCGGCGGGAGGCGATGAGGACGCCGACACCGCTGGAGTCGCAGAAGTACACATCCGAGAGGTCGAGGACGAGGCTGTGGCGCCCCTCGGCCACCACGTCGTGGACGCGCTGGCGGAGCACCGGCGAGGTCACCAGGTCCAGCTCGCCCGTCACACTGAGCACGGTCCAGTCGCCCTGCTCGTTGCCGGTCACATTGAACGCCACCACCATGCCCTTCGCTCGCCGGAAAGCAAACGGAAGCCTTTCCTACGCTTCCTTGCAGCGCGGCTGCCCAGCGGCCGTTCCCTGAAACAAAGACCGAGAAACGGAAATCGTTCGAAAGAGGCTTGTTTTAGTCGGCTTCGATCCTGTTCGATCAGGTCTGATCAGTGAGTGGGCGGGTAGGGGAAGGTCCACTACCACCTGCGGCCCCTCAGGGGGCGTGCATTGGAACAAAGGGGCGTGCGCTGCCGGGGGTGCCGACTACATTCGAGAAGACGGTGGGCGCAGGCTTGACCCGGACACTTCCAGGGGTGAGGGGGCCGCATGGCGAAGAAGGACGCACCGCCCCGCTGGGACCGCAAGATGCAGCAGCGGCTCGCACGCGGTGAGGCGGCCGCCCTCGGCGAGCTCTACGACCGTTTCGCTTCACTCGTGCACGGCCTCGCCCATCGCGTGCTCGGAGATGAGCGCGCGGCCGACGGCGTCACACGGGAGGTCTTCGTCCACGTGTGGGAGCACCCCGAGGCCTACGACCCCAAACAGGGCCCGCTTCGCTCCTGGGTCGCCGGGCTGACCCACCGCCTGGCCGTGCAGCGACTGCGCGCCACCGAGACCGCCGCGCTCACCCAGGGCACCGAGGGCTCCACCGAGGAACTGGAACGCAAGGTGCGCCGCGCCTCGGTCGCCGCCCGCGCCGACTACATCGTCCAGTCCATGCCCACCCCGCTGCGGGCCGCCCTGGAGCTGGCCTACTTCCAGCGCCGTGACTACCGCCAGGCGGCCGCCGACCTCAGCATCACCGAGGACGAGGCCCGCCGCCGCCTCCGCCTGGGCCTCCAACTCCTGTCCACGGCCCACGACACCGGAGCGCCTGGGGCACCGCCGGGATACGGGGGCGCGGCGTGAGCGGAGCGGGCGGGTTCGAGGCGCACGACGAGCAGGACGGGTACGAGGGCAGGGGGGCGCGGGAGGGTTCGGGGGACCGTGGGATGTTTCCCGAGGGTACGGAGAAAATGAGCGAGGGCATCGGAAACGGCGACGACGACACCGACAACGCGGGCGACGACCAGGAGAGGGCCCGGGGCGCGGACGCGCACGGCGTCGGAGGCGCGGCCAGTGCGGGTGACGGTGGTGCCGAAGACCCTGTGGGCGACGACTCGCACGCCACCGACCCCCACCACCCGCCCCGCATACCGCTCCCCCGCGCCTCCGTCGAGGACACCGGACGGCCGCTGCCCACGCTGGAGGAGCCGGCCCCCTCCGCTCCCCTCGTCCTGGAGCACCCCGTGCTGAAGGCGCTGCTCGGGGCGTGGGCGCTGGCCGCGTGCTCGGCCGAGGAGACGGCCGCCGTGGAGGACCACCTCGGCCTCTGCGGCGCCTGCGCCGACGAGGCGCTGCGGCTGCGCGGGGCGGTGGGCCTGCTGCAGCGCCCGGAAAGCCTCGACCTGGACCCCGGCCTGCGCACCCGCGTCCTCGACGGCTGCCTCGACCGGCGCCCGCCGCGCATCCCGATGCCCGAGTGGGCCACGCCGTACGACGCCGAGACCGCCCGCCTCGACGCCCTGCTGCAGGACTTCGGCGACGCCGAGTGGCACGCGCCCGTGCGGCTGCGCTGGTTCGACGCCGACGAGGCGACGAGCCGCCGTACGACGGTCGCCGGGGTCATGGCCCACCTGCTGTCGGTCGACGGCCTTGTCGCGGTCGCCCTGGGCCTGGACGACCCGATGGGCGAGGTCCCCGCGGACGCGCCCACACCGGCCGGCCGCACCGAGGCGTACTGGCGCGCGTCGCACTTCCCGCCCACCCGCTCCGTCCGGACCCCCTGGCGCGAGCAGAGCCACGACCTCGTCCGCACGGTGGCGTTCACCGGCGGCACCTCCGGCAAACTCGAGGTGGCCTACGGCGACTTCGTCCTCCCCCTCCACGACGCGATGCTGGACCGCGCCTTCGAGTGCTGGGTCCACGCGGAGGACATCGCGGAGGCGGTCGACTACCCCTACGAACCGCCCTCCCCCCGCCACCTCAACCGCATGATCGACCTGGCGGCCCGCGTGCTGCCCGCGGTGCTGGCGGAACGGCGGCAGAAGGGTCTGGCGTCACCGGCCCATGGACGGCATCTCGTGAGCGCCGGAGGCCCCGGCCGCACTCTGCGTCTGGAGATCGAGGGCCTGGGCGGGGGTGAGTGGCTGATCCCCCTGGACTCCCCCGCGGCGGTGGGTTCGGCGGAGCACGAGGTGGCTCACGTGGCACTGGACGGCGTGGAGTTCTGCCAGCTGGCGGCGGGCCATGTGCCTCCGGCGGAAGCGGCGGCGGGTCAGCTGGGTGATCGCGAGGCGATCAGGGACGTACTGTTCGCGGCGGCGAGCCTGAGCCGGATGTAGGGGTGGGCCGGGGGGGGCTCGTCGGCGGCTGCGGGCCGGTGGGGGCTGGTCGCGCAGTTCCCCGCGCCCCTGAAGGCACGTCCAGCTGAGGTCTTTCAGGGGCGCGGGGAACTGCGCGAGCAACCACGAACCACCCGCCGCCGCCCACGAACCCGCACCCCCGAGCTCCTAGGCGAACACGACCGTCCGCCGCCCGTTCAGCAGAATCCTGCGCTCGGCGTGCCACTTCACGGCCCGCGCCAGCGCCTGGCACTCCACATCCCGCCCGATCGCGACGAGCTGGTCCGGCGTCACGCCATGCCCCACCCGCTCGACCTCCTGCTCGATGATCGGCCCCTCGTCGAGGTCCGCGGTCACATAGTGCGCCGTCGCCCCGATCAGCTTGACCCCTCGCGCATGAGCCTGGTGATACGGCTTCGCGCCCTTGAAGCTCGGCAGGAACGAGTGGTGGATGTTGATGATCCTGCCGCTGAGCTGCTTGCACAGATCGTCGGACAGCACCTGCATGTACCGGGCGAGCACGACGAGCTCGACGTCCTGCTCGCGCACCAGCTCCAGCAGCCGCGCCTCCGCTTCGGCCTTGTTCTCCCGCGTCACCGGAATGTGGTGGAAGGGAATGTTGTACGACCCCACGAGCTCGGCGAAGTCGGTGTGGTTGGACACCACCGCTGCGATCTCCACCGGCAGCGCCCCTATGCGCGCGCGGAAGAGCAGGTCGTTCAGGCAGTGCCCGAACTTGCTGACCATCAGCACGATCCGCATCCGGTCCTCGACCCGGTTGATCTGCCAGTCCATGTGGAAGGAGTCACCGATCGCGGCGAACGACGCCCGCAGCTTGTCCACCCGCACCGGCGCCTCCGCCGAGAAGTGGACGCGCATGAAGAACAGACCCGTGTCGTGGTCGCCGAACTGCTGGCTGTCCTCGATGTTGCAGCCGGTCATGAAGAGATAGCTCGACACGGCGTGCACGATGCCCTGCTTGTCGGGGCAGGCCAGGGTCAGGACGTACTGGTCGGCGGGGGTGGACTGCTCGTTCATGCAGGACAGGGTCGCATATCCACCGGTGCGGGAAACAGCGCGTCCGTCACGCGGACCGGGTCATGATCTGCAGCACCTCGAGCGTGCGCGGCGGCACGTCCGGGTCCTCCCCGTCGGCCGTCGCCATGCGTACGTGCGCGTCCCGCGCCGCGCGCACCGCGTCCGGCCACCCCGCGTTCTCCATGTACACGGATACGGGGGCGTCGGGACCGACCTGGTGCATGATCCGCAGCACCCGCAGGACGGCGGTGTCGACGAGGGCCGCCTCCTGGGAGTCCCGGAAGATCGTGCCCACGTATTTCTCGGCGGACCAGTTGTCGAGCCAGGTGTCCTCGACGAGGCGGTACACGGCGTCGGTGACGTCCCCGTACCCCTCGACGCCGGCCAGCCAGACGTTCTGCTGGAACCCTGGGTCGGAGAGCATGTGCAGCGCGGAGCGCACATTGCTGCGCCAGCGCCACCACGGCATGTCGTTCAGTGGCATGCCGCCCATGGTGGAGGAGCGACGGCCGCGACGGGAAGAGTTCTCCGAACCTTGCACGGTCACCGATCGTACGTTCTTCCCCCATACGCGCCTCACAGGCCCCCGCTGTTCACCTTTACGTCACCCCTCATCTACCGAGGGTCACTCCCGAGTTGGCGATGTGACGGAAGCGTGTGTGCCCATGACCGGCAGGCGACGCATCCGCAGCACCTTCCTCCCCCAGCACCACCGGCCCGTCAGAGCCACCGCCCTCGCGGCGGGGGCACTGGTGGCGTGTGCTTCCCTCGCCGCCGGTTGCGGGGTCGTCCCCGGTACCACGGGGGGTTCCGGGGACGGCCCGATCAAGGTCATGACCTGGGCCCCGTCGGACACCAAGGCGACCAACAAGCCCGGCATGCCCGCCTTCGCCCAGGCGTACGCCCGCTGGATCAACTCCAACGGCGGCATCAACGGCCGTAAGCTCACCGTCCTGACCTGCAACGACCACAACGACGGGGTGTCCGCGGCGAAGTGCGCCCGGCGCGCGGTCAAGGAGAACGTCGTCGCGGTCGTCGGCTCCTACAGCCAGTACGCCGACTCCTTCTTCCCGCCCCTCGAGGGCGCGGGCATCCCGTACATAGGCGGCTACGGCGTCACCAACGCCGAGTTCACCAGCCCGCTGTCCTACCCGGTCAACGGCGGCCAGCCCACCCTGCTGGCCGGCCTCGGCAAGGCGCTCGCCACGGCCTGCGGCAACGTCACCCTCGTACGGCCCGACACCATCGCGGGCGACGAGCTGCCCGTACTGCTGGACTCCGGGCTGACCACCGGCGGACACCGGGCCGCGGGCGACGTGCGGGCGGCGGACGACGCCACCGAGTACTCTGCGCAGTCCACGAAGGCGCTCGACGGCTCGACGTCCGGCGCCTCGGCCTCCGGCTCGAAGCAGGGGTGTGTGGTGCCCGCGCTCGGCGACCGCACCAGCACCTTCATGGACTCCTTCCGGCGCGCCCGCGAGGACTACCCGCAGGTGCGCACGGCCATGGCGATGGGCAGCGTCGACCAGACGGTGATCGACGCGTCCGGCGGGGCGTCGGGACCCTACGAGGGGTCGTACATCACCGGCTGGTACCCCGTGGAGAGCGATGCC
The DNA here is from genome assembly GCF_029894425.1 of Streptomyces sp. SAI-127. Classification (NCBI taxonomy): domain Bacteria; kingdom Bacillati; phylum Actinomycetota; class Actinomycetes; order Kitasatosporales; family Streptomycetaceae; genus Streptomyces; species Streptomyces sp. SAI-127. The sequence goes on along the minus strand of NZ_JARXYJ010000001.1, from coordinate 5,761,541 downwards.
CGCTGGGCCGCGATGAAGAAGGTCATCAACAAGGAGGCCTTCGGCGACAACCGCATCGACTCGGCGGACGCGGGAGTGCAGACCACCTGGATCGCCTACACGGTGTTCAAGAAGGCCGTCGAGTCGCTCGGCAGCGGCGAGGTGTCCGCCGGCAGCATCCGCGCGACCCTCAACGACGGCCTCAAGATCCCGACCGGCGATCTGACGCCGACACTCCAGTGGACCACCCGGGACACCTGGAGCTCCGCCGACGATCTGGCCTCGGTCGGCTTCCCGCGCATGGTCAACGCCCACGTGACGCTCCAGGTGGTACGCCAGGGCCAGCTCGTGGCGGCGCGCAAGGGCTTCACCGACGTGACGGCGACACTCCAGAACGCAAACGTCAACTGACCCGCGGGGGGCGCCCGGACGCCCCCCGCGGATCGCTCACAGCTGGGTCGCCGTGCGCTCGGTCAGGCTGTACTTCCTGGCGATCGCGTTCCACAGCCGGGCCGCCTTGGCCTTCTCGATGCTCGCGGTGCCGCTGTCCCGGTTGCCGGCCTGGGTCTGGCCCGTGGTGCGGGCCTGGCCCTTCTTGCAGCCCTTGTTGCCGGCGGCCTGGTCGGCCCAGGCCGCGTAGTGGTTGTCGGCGGACGCGGACGCCTGCCAGGCCTTGGTGAGGGCGTCGGTCAGCTCGGCGTGGCTCGGCAACTGGTCGACGGGGAGCGCCTTGAGCCGGGTCACCAGGCCGGTGCGCTGGGCCGCCGCGTCCCGCAGGTCCTGGGCCGCCTGGCCGAGGTTCTTGCAGGACTTCACGCTCGCCACCGCGCTGATCACCGAGGAACGGCTGTTGCCACTGTCGGCGAGCAGCTTGTCCAGCTCGGCGGCCTGCGCCTTCGCGGGATCGGCGGACGGCGAGGCGGAGCCGTCGGTCGCGGGGGCCGTAGCCGACACGGTCTGGTTCTTGTCGCCCCCGCCGTCGCCCCCGCCCCCGGCGAGCAGCGCGCCCGCACCGATGCCGAGCACGACGATTCCGATGCCCACGGCTGCGATGACCGGCACCCGCGACCGCCTGCGGCCACCCTGGTCGCCGTCGTCGTACACGTCACCGCCGGGCGGGCCGTACGGCGGCTGTGCACCGTACGACGGCTGCTGGGCGCCGTACGACGGCTGCTGGGCCCCGTAAGCGGGCGGTACGGCCTCGGGCTGGGCGAACCGTGGCATCTGCTGCGTGGACGCGGCCCCGCCGTCACCGCCCGGCCCGCCGCGGAAGAGGTTGTCGAACTCGGAGGGCGGCTGCCGATCCCCGCCGTAGGGCGCGCCGGGGGCCTGGCCGGGCACGGGCGCGATGAACTGCGTGGCCTCGGCGTCGGGGGCCGTGTTCTGCGGGGGCTGCGCGCCGTACGGGGCCTGCTGGTGCTGCCTCGGGTAGTGCGCCGCCTCGGCGGACACCTCGGGCGGGAGCGCGCCGGGGCGGACGGGCGGGAGGTACTGGGTGGCTCCCTCGTGGGCGGCGGGGGCGGCCGCGACCGGCGGTATGAACTGCGTGGCGCCCTCGTCGGCGGGCGGCAGCGGCGCGGAGGCGGATATGCCGGGGCCGGACGGGAGGGGCCGGCCCACGGGCGGGAGGTAGTACGAGGTCGGCTCGTTGGAGTCGTAGCCCGGCGTGGGCTGCTGCTGCGGTGCACCGGTCCCGGGGGCCTCGTAGGGGGCGACCTGGCCCTGCTGCGGGGGCAGCGGCTGGGACTGGGGCTGGGGCTGGGGCTGGGGGGCAGGTTGACCCACGGGCGGCAGGTAGTACGAGGTCGGTTCGTCGGTGTCGTAACCCGGCGCCGGCGGCGGCTGGGACGGGGACTGGGGCGGTATGCCGCCGGGCTGCTGGGGCGTGCCCCAGGTCTGGGCGGGCGGCTGCGACCAGTCCTGGGCCTGCGGCTGGTCCTGGCTCTGCTGGTCCTGGCCCTGCTGCTGGTCGGGGCCCCACGGGGTGCCCCACGCCTGACCGCCGGGCGGCTGGCCGTAGGACGGGGCGCCCGAAGCCTGGCCGTACGCCGCGTCGGGCGCCGGTCCGGACGGGCCCGGCTGCGGAGGGCCGCCGTAACCGCCCTGCTGCGGGGGCCCGTATCCGGGCTGCGGACCGCCGTGTCCACCCGTCTGTCCCGGCAGCAGGGGTTCCCCGCCGTCGGAGGGCAGCACGATGCCTTCGCGCGCTTCGCGCGCCGAGGGCTGCTCGCCCTGTCCACTCTGCGTCACCGGGACTCCTACTGATGCGGGAACTTCGGAATCGTCGGCTCACGCTACCGGGTCCCCCGAGCCCGGTGCCACGTAGCACAGGACGTGACCTGCGTCCCTGTGACCGCAGTAACAAATCCCGGGAGATCACGTGACGGTTCCGGGCCCGGATCCGCTGTATATGCCCTCCTTTACGCGGCCGCCTGCAGGTCCAGCCGGGCCCCGAACTCCCTTACGACGGGCTCGTCCCGGAACGGCTCCAGGCGCTGCTGGAAGTCCTCGAGGTACTCCGCGCCCCGGTTGGAGCGCACGGTCTCCAGCAACTCGACCGCTTTCAGGCCGGTGTTGCAGGCCTGCTCGATCTCGCGCTGCTGCACCTGCGCGGAGGCGAGCAGGACCAGGCCGATGGCCCGCCGGCGCGCCTTGTTCTCGGGAAGCCCGTCCAGGGACTCCTGCGCGCACCGCGCCGCCGCCTCCGCCTGGCCGAGGTCACGGTGGCAGTGGGCCAACTCGTCGGCCAGATAGGCCTCGTCGAAGTGCGCGATCCAGGCCGGGTCGTCGCCGGAGGAGGGGTCCGCCGCCTCCAGCGCGTGCACGGCCCGTCCGGACGCCGCCTGGGTTGCCCGCAGATCGCCCATGAGTGCGTGCCCGCGGGCCTCCGCCGCGTAGAACATCGCCTCCGCGCGCGGTGTCACACGGCCCCGCGCCCCCTCCTGCGCCGCCCGCGCCAACTGGGCGATCTCGCGCGGATTCCCGAGCTGCGCGGCGAGGTGGCTCATGGACGCGGCGAGCACATAGCCGCCGTATCCGCGGTCGCCCGCCGCCTGCGCGAGCCGCAGTGCCTGGATGTAGTACCGCTGGGCCAGGCCCGGTTGCCCGGTGTCGATCGCCATGTACCCGGCGAGCTCGGTCAACCGGGCGACGGCGGCGAACAGTTCACGGCCGATCGCCTCCCGGTACGACCCCGCGAGCAGCCCGGAGACCACGCTGTTGAGGTAGTGCACGACGACCGGGCGCACATGCCCGCTGCCGTACTGGTGGTCCAGGTCGACGAGCGCCTGGGTCATCGCGCGCACGGCCGCCACGTCGGACTGCCCCACGCGCGGGCCCGCCTGGCGCGCCACCTGCGAGTCGGGCGAGGAGATCAGCCAGTCGCGGCTCGGCTCCACCAGCGCGGACGCGGCGACCGAGGAGCCGGACAGGAAGTCCCGGCGGCCCACGTCACTGCGCCACAGCTCACACACCTGCTCGATGGCGCCCAGTACCGTCGGCGAGAACTGGAGCCCGACGCCGGAGGCGAGGTTCTTGCCGTTGGCCATGCCGATCTCGTCGATCGTGACCGTACGGCCGAGTTTGCGCCCGAGGGCCTCCGCGATGATCGCGGGCGCCCTGCCCCGGGGTTGTTGTCCGCGCAGCCAGCGGGCCACGGACGTCTTGTCGTAGCGCAGGTCGAGGCCGTGCTCGGCACCGCACATGTTGACCCGGCGGGCGAGCCCGGCGTTCGAGCACCCCGCCTCCTGGATGAGCGCCTGCAGCCGTTCGTTCGGCTGCCGCGCGACGAGAGGCCTTGCGGCCATTGGCGTACCCCCTGTGGCTGCGGTGCCTGCCCACGCACCGAGTTGACGTGTCTTCCACCGGATCGGTCCGTCGGATCCCTTCGAACCCACCGAAAAGATCCGGCCGTGAAGATCAATGCCCCACCGTGACGTCTAAAATGCGAGGCATGCGAGGATTGCCGGGGTAAAGGCAGAAGCCTGCCCCCCTCGTGGTTACCCAGCTCACGCCGTGGTTCCTCTCGCGCGCCCCCACACATGCATCCATGCGCCCCAGATGCCCGATCAGTGCTCCTCCCCCGCGCGCGCAGGTCCTGGCGCCGGACCGGCGTGGGGGAATGCGTGCCGGCGTCACGAGGCAGAAGTCGGGTTGGACGCCGGGGCCCGGCCGTAACCCGAGGTGGGCGCGGGAGTTGTGCTGAGCGTGGAAGAGACGATCGCGGGCACCGAAGCCGCTCAGATTCCGAAGCAGCGCGGGGAATCGCTGCTGGAGACAGCCGTTCGATACGCCGTGGAGCGCCACTGGGACGTCTTTCCCGGCACCTGGCTGGAAGCCGTCGACGGGGTGCAGCGGTGTTCCTGCGGTGTCGCCTCGTGCGCCGTGCCCGGGGCGCATCCCTCTCGGGAGGACTGGGCGACGCAGGCCACCGGCAGTGCGACGGTCGCGCGCCGGATGTGGCAGAAGCAGCCGACGGCGTCGATTCTGCTGCCGACCGGCCGGACGTTCGACGCGATCTCCGTTCCGGAGACGGCGGGGTTTCTGGCGCTGGCCCGTATGGAGCGGATGGAGTTGACCCTGGGGCCCGTGACGTTGACGCCTGATCGCCGGATGCACTTCTTCGTGTTGCCGGGGGCGTCGGTGAAGGTGCCGGAGCTGGTACGGAAGCTCGGCTGGACTCCCTCGTCGCTCGATCTGATCGCGCTGGGGGAAGGGTCGTACGTTGCGGGTCCCCCCACTCGGTACGGGTCGTGCGGTGCCGTTCAGTGGGCCTGCCGTCCGACGCCCGCGAACCGTTGGCTTCCGGATGCCGAGGAGTTGATCTCGCCGCTTGCCTATGCGTGCGGTCGGGACAGGTGACGTGGGTGGTGTCCCGCGCGCCTAAGGTTGGCGTTCATGACGTCGGCTGTGAGTGTGCGTGGGCTCTGGAAGCGGTTCGGACAGCAGGTTGCTGTCGCCGGGATTGATCTCGAACTGCCCGCCGGGAAGTTCATCGGGCTTGTCGGGCCCAACGGGGCCGGGAAGACCACCACTCTCTCCATGGTCACCGGGCTGCTCCGCCCCGATCAGGGGTCTGTCGAGATCGTCGGGCAGGACGTGTGGCGGGACCCGGTGAACGTCAAGGCGCGGATCGGGGTCCTGCCCGAGGGGCTTCGGCTGTTCGAGCGGCTGTCGGGTCGTGAACTGCTCGCTTACTCCGGCCGGTTGCGGGGGCTGCCCGGGGCCGAGGTCGACCGGCGGGCCGCTCAGCTGCTCGACGTGCTCGATCTGGCGGGGGCCCAGCACAAACTGGTCGTCGACTACTCGACCGGGATGCGGAAGAAGATCGGGCTCGCGGCGGCCCTGCTCCACAACCCCGAAGTGCTGTTTCTCGACGAGCCGTTCGAGGGCGTCGACCCCGTCTCCGCGCAGACCATCCGGGGCGTGCTGGAGCGGTACACGGCCTCCGGCGCCACCGTCGTCTTCTCCTCGCACGTGATGGAGCTCGTGGAGTCCCTGTGCGACTGGGTGGCCGTCATGGCCGCCGGTCGCATCCGCGCCCACGGGACGCTCGACGAGGTGCGCGGCGGCGCGCCCTCACTGCAACGGGCCTTCCTCGAACTGGTCGGCGCACAGGGGCAGGACACCGGCGCACACCTCGACTGGCTGGGCGGCGGGGCCCGATGACCGGAAACATCACCCCGGTCGTCGTACGGCTGAAGCTGTCGCTGCTCAGGAACGGCCTGCGGCAGTCCGGCGGGCGGCGGGCCGCCTACATCGCCTCGGCCGTCGCCGTACTCCTCTTCTCCGTCCTGCAACTGCTCGGCCTCATCGCCCTGCGCGGCAACGAGCACGCCGCCTCCGTCGTCGTCCCGCTGGTCGCTCTGCTGGCGGTCGGCTGGGCCGTGATGCCGCTGTTCTTCCCCGGCGGCGACGAGACCCTCGACCCGACCCGCCTGGTGATGCTGCCGCTGCAGCCCCGGCCCCTCGTACGGGCGCTGCTGGTGGCCTCGCTGGTCGGTATCGGGCCGGTGTTCACGCTCTGCATGCTCGTCGGATCCGTCGTCTCGGTCGCGCACGGCGCGCCGGCGTACGTCGTCTCGGTGATCGGTGTCGCGCTCGCACTGCTGGTCTGCGTGGCCCTCGCGCGGACCGTCGCCGTGGCCAACATCCGGCTGCTGACCAGCCGCAAGGGCCGTGACCTGGCGGTGCTGAGCGGACTGGTCATCGCGGTCGGCGCACAGGTCGTGAACTTCGGTGCGCAGCGGCTCGGTTCGGGCGGACTGGGGCAGCTGGACGGGCCGGCCGAGGTACTGAAGTGGATCCCGCCCGCCTCGGCGATCGGGGCGGTCGATTCGGCCAGCGAAGGGTCGTACGGGGTCGCCCTCCTGCAACTGGCCCTGTCGGCCGCCGCGTTGATCGGTCTGCTCGCCCTCTGGTCCCGCCATCTGACCCGCTTGATGACCTCCCCCGACGGCTCCACCCTCCCCTCCTCCCAGGGGGCCGCCCGTGAGCGGACCTCGACGGGGCTCGCCCGGCTGCTGCCGGCCGGCCGCACGGGCACCGTCATGGAACGCAGCCTGCGCTATGTGTGGCGCGACCCCAAGACCAAGGCCGCATGGGTGACTTCGCTGGCCATCGGGCTGATCGTGCCTGTGTTCAACGCGGTGCAGGGCACGGGGTCCATCTATTTCGCGTGCTTCGCCGCGGGAATGCTCGGCGTGCAGATGTACAACCAGTTCGGGCAGGACACCTCCGCGTTCTGGATGGTAGCGATGACCATCTCCTCGACGCGGGACGCCTACGTCGAACTGCGGGGGCGGGCGCTGGCGTTGCTGGTGATCACATTGCCTTACGCCACCCTCGTCACGGTTGTGACGACCGCGCTGATCGACGACTGGCCGAAGCTGCCCGAGGTGCTCGGCGTGTCCTTCGCGCTGCTCGGGGCGATGCTGGCGACCGGGGCGTGGACGTCGGCGCGCTTTCCGTACTCGATTCCGCAGGAGGGCTACAAGAACGTGGCCCCGGGACAGTCCGGTCTCGCCGCTGCCGCCGTCGTCGGGGGGATGGTCTCGGCCGCCCTGCTGTGCGCTCCCGTGATCGCCCTGACGATCTGGGCCAACCTCAGCGCGGACGGCGACGAGTGGAGCTGGGTACTGCTGCCGATCGGCGCGGTGTACGGCACCGCGATCACCCTGGCGGGACTACGCCTGGCGGCCCCGCGAACGGCACGTCAGCTGCCGGAGATCCTCGTGGCGGTCAGCAAGGCCTGACGGATCGGCGGGGTGGCCGGGGCCGGTGTCGGACCCCCTGTCTAGAGTGCCCTGTGCGACTCCTGTGAGTGTGGACCGGGAAGGTCGCGAAGGGGATCAGGGGATCAGGGGATCAGGGGCAAGGGGGCTTATTCATGAACGGTGTTCGAAGATCCGTCGGAACGGGGCTGTGCGGGGCGGTACTGATCGCGTCCGTGCTGCTCGCGCCTTCAGCCGGGGCGACTCCCTCGGCCGGGGCGGCTTCTTCGGCCGGGGCGCCTCGGGCGACGGCCGGCACAGGGACGGTCCGCGCTCAACAGGGCGCCGAGGGCATCGAGTTGGGCAACGGCGATCGTGTGGACGTGGTCGACGGCCGGAACCTCCACATCACCGCGGCGGACCGCGCGGAGCGGACCCGTTACTCGGTCGCGTCGCTCGACGGCCGGGTCTCCGTGCGGCCGAGCGCCGAGCGCGCGGCGGACCGGGCACCGGCGAGCCTCGCAGTGCAGCCGGCCGCGACCACCACCACCGCTTCCGCGGCCGCGGCGACGTACCCCGTCAAGCTGACGATCACGCACGCGAGCGTGGCGAGCAAGCTGTTCTCCGTCTGGAACCGCAAGACCTGGACGTCGTACCCGGTCAACAGCGACGCGTACGGGCCGACGTCCAGCGTCAAGCTGCCGCCGGGCGACTACTTCGCGGTGGCACTGCACTCCGACTGGCTCCAGCCGAGCTATCTGCTCGCCCAGTCCTTCACGGTCGGCTCGGCCGCCCGGACGGTGAACTTCGACCAGCGAGCCGCCAAGGAGACCGGCATCCGCACCGACGACACCACCGCCACCCGGCAGTCCGCGGCGGTCTGGCTGAGCGTGCCGGGCGGTGACCTGGCGGGCTTCGCCGGCTCCGACGACGCCAAGGTGTACGTCACGCCGTTCACCATGCCGGGCGTCTCGCTGCGCATCCACGACGTCCTGGCGAAGAAGGGCTCCTCGGCGAACGTCCCGAGCCCCTACCGCTACGACCTCACCCACAGCTTCACCACCACCGTGCCGACCTCTCCGGTCAAGAAGGTCACCCAGGCATCCCTGGCCAGGACCGTCACCCAGGTCGGCGCCCCCGGCGCCCGCACGACCGCCGTCCTCCAGTCGGTGCCCTCCTTCGGCGAGTGGACCGGCGTCTACATCGGCACCGCCGTGCCGGTGGCCGGCTCCGTCACCGAGTACGTCACCCCGGGCGTCGAGTACGGCCGGATCCTGGACTACGGCACCTTCGACCAGTACCTCAACCTGGCCCCCCGCACCCTGCCCGCGGGCACCAGTGCGGGCGAGACGCTGGGAGCGGCCCCGCTCCAGCCCGTGCTCGGAGAGGGCACCGGCTCGGAGCTCTACAACCACAGGTTCTACCTGGACGAGGGAAGCGCGTTCGGTGACGCCGACGGCCACCAGGGAACCGACGGCCGCGCGCGGTCCTCGTACCGGGTGACGGGCGAGGACGGCGTCGTCTACGCCGACGGTTCCGGCATCGACGCGTACCACTCGCTGAGCTCCTCGGCGCTGCCGGCGCGGGAGCAGTCGTACACCCTGCAGCAGACCGTGCACCGCCGGGTGCCGTACGCGAGGCTGGCCACGGACGTGCGCAACACGTGGACGTTCCGCTCCAGCAGCACCTCCGTTGGTGTCGCCGGGCGGGCGCTCCCGCTCATCGACGCCCAGATGAAGGTCCTGGGCCTCGACGCCTCGGGCCGGGCCGCCGCCGGGACCGTGCGGGTCGCCGCGACCGCGACCACTCGCAACGCCGACGCGGACACCGCGCACACCCGCGTCACCGGTCTCGCCGCCTCCACCGACGGCGGCACGACCTGGACCGACCTGCCGCTCGCGGCGGACGGTTCGGCGCCGTACGCCGTCCCGGCCGGCGCCACCTACGTCACCCTGCGCGTCACCGCCGTCGACGACCAGGGCGGCAGCCTCGACCGCACCCTCGTGCGGGCCTTCGCGGGCCCCGCCCGGCAGGGCGACGAGACGGTCGGCTCGACCCGGATCTCCCACGTCGTCGTCAACGGCGGCAAGCCGGTCCGGCTCCACGACCAGCCGCTCCAGGAGTTCACGGCGAAGTTCACCGCCACCGACCCGTCCGGCATCGCGAGCGGCGACATGTACCTGTACAAGGGGTCGTACGACGCCCCGAGCGCGGTCCTCTACGCCACCTGGCCCGCGTCCTGCGTCAAGGTCGACGCGACGGAGGCGACCTGCACGGCCCAGTTCGCCTACATCCAGCCCCGCTGGATCTTCGGGCGCAACGCCCTCGCCGGCACCTGGAACGCGGCCGCCTGGGCCGAGTCCGCCGACGGCGCCGGGTACACCGACCGGCACGCGGTGAAGTCGGTGCCGGTGCTGCGGGACGCGGCCCTCACGGTCAACGCCTCCCCGGAGCCCGTCGCCAAGAACAAGACCCTCACCGTCACCGGGAAGCTCTCCCGTGCCGACTGGGAGACCCTCGGCGGCTTCCACGGGTACGTGGGCCAGAAGGTCCGACTGCAGTTCCGCAAGAAGGGCGCGACCACGTACACGACCGTGAAGACGGTCACGACGGACAGCACCGGAAACCTGAAGACCACGGTCAAGGCGACCACCGACGGCTACTGGCGCTACAGCTTCGCGGGCAGCACCACGACCGCGACCGCCACGGCCGGCGGCGACTACATCGACGTGCGCTGATCCTTCCGGCCCCCGGCGGACATGGTCCGCCGGGGGTTTCGCGTCCGCCAGGCATACGAAGGCACTCGCCTCACGGCCCTGCCGTGCGTCAGCCGGTGTTCCCGCCGTCCAGGCCGTCCAGGCCGTCCAGGCCGTCCAGGAAGGGCTCTATGGCGGCCCGCCATGCCTCCGGCTGGTCGTAGTGGACGAGGTGGCCGGCGTCGGCGACCTCGGCGTACTCACCGCGGGGCAGGACGCGGACCATCTCCTGGGCCTCGGCGCGGCCCAGTTCGCCGTCGAGGCCGCGGACGACCAGGGCGGGGCACCTGACCTGGGTGAGTTCCTCCCAGTGGGCGTCGTAGACCCAGGTCTCGCGGGAGGACAGCATCTGCTCGGGCTCGAAGACGGGACGCCAGCCGTCGGGGGACTCGGCCATCACCTCGGCATAGAACTCGCCGCGCGCCGGGTTGGGCCTCTCCACCCAGGGGTCGTCCTCGCCGAACCACTTGCGGACGTCGGCGAGCGTGGCGAAGGGGACGGGCCAGGCCTTGAACCACTCGCCCCACTCCCGCTGCGAGGCGGCGCCGAGCGCGGAGGCCCGCATGTCGCAGATGATCACCCCGCGGACCAGGTCGGGCCGCCGCGCGGCGAGCTGCCAGGCGGTCAGGGCGCCCATGGCATGGCCGATCAGGACGGTCGGGGCGAGATCGAGCTGTTCGAGGGCGGCCTCGGCGTCCTCGACGTACGCGTCACGGGTGAAAGCGGCCCGAGGGGGCTTGTCGCTCTGGCCGTGACCGCGCTGGTCGAGCGCGACGGCGCGGTAGCGCTCGGAGAGCCAGCGGGCGGTGGACGCCCAGTGCGAGGCTCGGCCCATCAGGCCGTGGAGTAACAGCACCCCGGGTGGTCGTTTCTCCGGGGCTGGGAGTTCCCTCGCCGGATCAGCCGGGTCGGTCTTGGGAGGGTCACCGAACTCCCAGGCCGCAAGACGTACGCCGCCCGCCCCGGTCACGTCGATGCGCCGCGCCATTGGCACCCCCCTAGCTCCGCTCGGACCGCCCGCCCCGCTCGAGCCGCCCTGTGAACCGTGTCCTGACTGCCGTGCCTGTCCTGTCTGCCGTTGCCGTGCCGTACATCTCTGCAGCGCACATCCCGTGCGTCCCGTCACTCCCAGATTATCGAATACGCATTCGAAGATGGGCCCTCGGAACGGCAACACCCCTCGTTCGAGTGACCTCGTTCAAGGAATGATCGCCGCCGCCGAGGGGAGATCTTCAGCGGGAGGCGGACCGCTCGGGGAAATCGGTCCGAGGGGAATGACCCTGAGAGCTCGGGGCTCCGGGTCAGCACAGGGGAGGACCGGCCCCGGCACCGAAAGGCGCCGGGGCCATCCATACGTCTACGGCACATCCGCCCGCCCCCTCAGGTCATATGCCCCACGCGACAGCCTCGCACGGGAAGCGTCGAAGCGCTGCGATTCCGCACATTGAATCCTGGCTTCGGCGACCCCCGGAAAGAGGCTCAGGAAAGCCACAACTGCCCCACAGGACCCGGCAATTGAGCCACCCGGCGGCCGTCAGCGCTTGGCCACGAACACATGCGAGGCAACGTCCGACTCCAGCTCGGCGGCCTCGCCTCCGCTGCCCACCAGCACCCCGCCCGCCGACTCCGTCACGCTCACCACCGAACCGGGCTGCACACCCGCCCGACGCAGCGTGTACATCAACTGCGCGTCCGTCTGGATCGGCTCACCGATACGGCGCACGACGACCGTCTTGCCGTCGAGACCCGGGTCCAGCTCGGCCAGCGACACCATGCCCTCGTCCAGGAACGGATCGGCGCCGTCCTTCTCGCCCAGCTCCTCCAGACCCGGGATCGGATTGCCGTACGGCGACTCGGTGGGGTGGCGCAGCAGCTCCAGCACCCGGCGCTCCACCGCCTCGCTCATCACATGCTCCCAGCGACACGCCTCCGCGTGGACCTGCTCCCACTCCAGGCCGATCACATCGACCAGCAGACACTCCGCGAGCCGGTGCTTGCGCATCACGCGTGTGGCCAGCCGCCGGCCCTCGTCCGTCAGCTCCAGATGCCGGTCACTGGCGACCGACACCAGCCCGTCGCGCTCCATCCGCGCCACGGTCTGGCTGACCGTCGGCCCGCTCTGGTCGAGCCGCTCGGCGATCCGGGCGCGCATGGGGACCACACCTTCCTCCTCCAGCTCGAGGATGGTGCGGAGATACATCTCCGTGGTGTCGATCAGTCCGGACATACGTGCCCCTTGATGAGATTGCCGGAAGCACGACAGCTTCCCGGCTCGTGCGCTGGCCCTGGCATCAATTCTGCCGGATACCACTGACAAGCGTGCCGCGCCGGGGAAACCAAGCGGTTACGACCAGGCGCGCGGCCGTATTGACATCCCACTGGTCCAGACCGCACGGTGATCCGCGACACGGCGACGAAGGGTTGGACGACGCATGGGCGAGACGGGCTCCGCGAGCGCTGACGACAAGCTGTCCGGGCAGTTCTTCGACGCCGCGATCGAGCTGCTGCGACGGGTCCGGGACGAGGAGGCCGAGTCCGTCGCGACAGCCGGTGAACTCCTCGCCGACACCGTCGCCACCGGGGGCCGCCTCTTCGCCTTCGGCGCCGGACACTCCTCGCTCGCCGCGCAGGACCTCGTCTACCGGGCCGGCGGACTCGCCCTCATGAACCTGCTGACCGTGCCCGGGGTCGTGGGCGTCGACGTCATGCCGGCCACCCTCGGCTCCGCCCTGGAACGCGTCGACGGCCTCGCGAGCGCCGTCCTGAGCTGCTCGCCCCTCCGAGCGGGCGACGCCCTCGTGATCATCTCCCTCTCCGGCCGCAACGCGCTCCCCGTGGAAATGGCCCTGGCCGCACGCTCGCTGGGCGTGAAGGTCATCGGCGTCACGTCGGTCGCCTACACGACTCAGACGAAGCCCCGCCACAGCTCCGGCACCTTCCTCAAGGACCACTGCGACGTCGTCCTCGACTCCAAGATCGCCGTCGGCGACGCGGAACTCTCCCTGGACACCATCCCGGCCCCCTTCGCCCCCGCCTCCACGGTCGTGACCTCGGCGCTGCTCCAGGCGGTGATGGCGACGGCGGCCGGCGCACTGGCGGAGCGGGGGATCGAGCCACCGCTGCTGCGGTCGGGCAACGTGGACGGCGGGCTGGAATGGAACGACCGGGTGTTCGAGGAGTACGGGGACCGGATCTTCTACCGGCAGTAGGCAGAACGCAGACGACCCGCGAGCTCTGGTCCCTTGGCCTTGCGGCGAGGGAGCCGGCCGGACGTACCGGCGAGCTCGCGGGTCGGGTGACTGCGTTGAATTGGCCGGCTGCGTGCATCTCGTACACGCGGGTCCGGCACCGCACTGAATGTGGTGGCAGGCCGCTAGCCCGCAGCCACCTCGCGCGTCCGGGTTTCAGTCATTTACCCGATCACCTCCCTTCATGCGTAGACCACACCCTAGGAAGCGGCCGGGCATCGATCAACCGATTTTCCGGGATGTTGACTGAGTCGTTGATACGGCCGTCCGGTGTCGTGTTTCTGTGCTGTGTGCGATTAGCGTTCCGTGCATGACAACGGGACGAGCGATCATGAGTGGTTCCTCCTTCGAGGAACACATCGGGTACGCGCGCGCCGTGGTCGACGGGGACTGGGTGCACGTGTCCGGGACGACCGGGTTCGACGACTTCGGGCCTTGCTGGCCGGTGCTGCGCCGTCACTTCGGCGATGTCCGGCCGGCCGCCACGATGCTCGTGTGCGGCCTCGCCGATCCCCGGATGAAGATCGAGACAGAGGTGTACGCGCGGAAGGACAGAGGTGTACGCGCGGAAGGGAAGTGGTGACCGTGACTGATCTGCGGATCGAGCCCGTCGTCGGGGACGGCATGCTCGAGCAGTGGCGGTATGTGCACAACGTGATCGTTCCGCCGGCCGCCATGAGCGCCGAAGACGCACGCGCGCGTGGCCGGCGGTATCGGTTGGAGAACGCGTATCTCGGGGACACGCTCGTGGGCTGCTCGACCGTGCGGCCCCCACAAGGAGACGACGCCGTGGCGACCGTCATCGCGCGCGTGCTGCCCGATTACCGGGGGCGGGGTTTCGGGGCCGCTCTGTACGAGAAGGGTCTTGATCATGCGCGGGTGCTCGGCGCCAGGATGATCGAGACATGTGTGCTGGCCGTCAATGGGGACGGCGTGCGGTTCGCGCTGGCGCGCGGGTTCGTCGAGGTCGACCGGTATGTGCTGGACGGCGAGAGCGACGAGTGGGTCGACCTGCGGCTGGAGCCGGACCGGAGGGCTGTTTAGGGGATGCGGAGCGTTTCCGGCGTACAACGATTTCCTTCAATCTTGCGGGAACCAGGTGTGTGCTGCGTCACGTTCGAGTTGAATGATTGTTAGTGAGTGAAGCAGCCGGCAGGGGGTCCAGGTGAGTGCTTCCCGGCGTAGTGGGACCACCGACGAGCTGGGGCCGGACGGGCCCGGGCCGGACGGTCCGGAGGGCTCGGACGGCGGCTCGGATCTGCTCGCCGCGCTCCTCGACGGGATGGACGCGGCACTGTGTGCCTTCGACGCGGACGGTGTCGTCACCCATTGGAATCGTGAGGCCGAGCGGATCCTCGGCTGGACCGCGGCCGAGGCCGTGGGGCGGCACGGGTTCGCGGGGTGGGCGGTACGGCGGGCGGACGCCGAGGAGGTCGAGGGGCGGCTGATGTCCGCCATGCAGGCGCTCGGGCGGCAGGTGCACGAGTTCGCGTTGCTGACCAAGGACGGCGGCCGGGTGCTCGTACGCACCCAGTCGGCGGCCGTACGCGGGCCCGACGGGGAGCCGGCCGGGGTGTACTGCGCCTTCAGCGAGGTGCACACGCAGATCGATCTGGAGCGGTCGATCGCGCTGAGCGAGGCGCTGTTCGAGGACGCCTCGTGGGGTGTCGTGCTCGTCGACGCCGATCTGCGGCCCGCCGTGGTCAACGCGCACGCGGCCCGGTCGCTGGGCATCGGGCGTACGTCCGTGCTGGGGCGGCCCCTCGGGGAGCTCCTCGCGCAGGGCGTGGAGGAGCTGGAGAGCGCACTGACCCATGTGCTGGCCGAGGGCGCGCCACCGGCGCCGGCCGAGATCTGGGTGGGGGTGCGGACCCCGGACGGTGAGAAGCGGCGCTGCTGGCGCTGCGGGTTCGTACGGCTGGCCTCGCCGCTCGCGGAGGAGCCGGTGCCGTTGGGTGTCGGCTGGCTGTTCCAGGACGTCACCGAGGCCAAGCAGGGCGAGCAGGAGGCCTCGTTGCTGCGGTTCCGGACGAACCAGCTGCATCGAGCGGCCCGGGCGGCCGCGGAGTGCGAGGATCCGGTCGAGGCTGCCGTCGTACATCTGGACTTCGCCCTTGCGGGGTTCGCCGACCACGCGTTGATCGACCGGGTGTCCGGGGGCGCGGTGGCCGATGGCGAGGAGACCGGTCCGGCCCGTCTCGTGCGGGTCGCCGCGACGCCGTCGGGGGCACCGGGGCCGAGTCTGCAGGCGTCGGGTGCGGCCGGGTTGCCCGTGCGGTACGGGGAGGGGCATCCGGCGTTGCAGTGCGTGGACCGGATCGGTTCGGTGCGGGCGAGTGTGGGGTCGGTGTCGGGTGAGCGGGCCCGTGAGTGGGCGGTGGCCCGGCAGTGGCCTCCGGATGTGGTGCACGCGTTGTGCGCGGTGCTGCGGAGCCGGGGGCGGACGCTCGGGGTCGTGACGTTCCTGCGGGGGTCCGGGAGGGGGCAGTTCGAGCGGGGCGACGCGGTGTATGCGGAGGACGTGGCGGTCCGGATCGCTGCGGCGCTGGATCTGGGCGGGGTGGTGGGGCGGGCGTAGGGCTGCGTCGAGCCGCTTCTTCAGGGGCTCAGCCGCTCCACTCGCCAGCTTCCGTCCGTCTCCGCCACGTACCGCAGCCGGTCGTGGAGGCGGTTCTCGCGGCCCTGCCAGAATTCGATCTTCTCCGGCGCCACTCGGAAGCCGCCCCAGTTCGGGGGGACGGGGACCTGTGCGCCCTCGGGGTAGCGGGCGGCCAGTTCGGCGTAGGCGGTGTCGACCTGGTCGCGTGTGTCGATGACGGAGGACTGGGCGCTGGCCCAGGCGCCGAGTTGGGAGCCGTGGGGGCGGGTGCGGAAGTAGGCGGCGGTCTCGTCGCGGCCGGTGCGGCGGGCGAGGCCGGTGACGATGACCTGGCGGCCCATGGGGTGCCAGGGGAAGAGCAGGCAGACGTACGGGTTCTGTGCGAGGTCCCTCGCCTTGCGGGAGTCGTAGTTCGTGTAGAAGACGAAGCCCCGTTCGTCGAACTGCTTGAGGAGCACCGTGCGGGAGCTGGGGCGGCCCTCGGCGTCCGCGGTGGAGACGATCATGGCGTTCGGCTCGAAGAGGTGCGCCTCGGTGGCCGCCTGCTTGAACCAGCGCGCGAACTGTTCGACGGGGGTGGCGGCCAGGTCGGTCTCGGCGAGACCCTCCGTGCGGTACTGCTGGCGCATGGAGGCGGGGTCCGGGGCGGCGGCGTCTGCTGCGTCGGTCACGCGGTCATCTTGCCGTACGGACGACTCGACCACCGATGGTGGCACTGAGTGCCGCAGAGACTCCCCAAAGGTGGCACTCGGGGATATCGTGGCGTCATCCGTCGTACACATCATGAGGAGCCGCCTGATGTCCGACTTCGACCCCGGCTTTGTCCCTGGCCTCGAAGGAGTCGTCGCGTTCGAGACGGAGATCGCCGAACCGGACAAGGAGGGCGGCGCGCTGCGGTACCGGGGCGTCGACATCGAGGATCTGGTCGGCCATGTCTCGTTCGGCAACGTGTGGGGGCTGCTGGTCGACGGCGCCTTCAATCCCGGTCTGCCGCCCGCCGAGCCGTTCCCGATCCCGGTGCACTCCGGGGACATCCGCGTGGACGTCCAGTCGGCGCTCGCCATGCTCGCCCCGGTGTGGGGGCTCAAGCCGCTGCTCGACATCGATGCCGGTCAGGCGCGTGCCGACCTGGCCCGGGCCGCCGTGATGGCCCTGTCCTACGTCGCCCAGTCCGCGCGGGGGCAGGGGCTGCCGATGGTGCCGCAGCGGGAGATCGACAAGGCGCAGTCCGTCGTCGAGCGGTTCATGATCCGCTGGCGGGGGGAGCCGGACCCCAAGCATGTGGCCGCCGTGGACGCCTACTGGACGTCGGCCGCGGAGCACGGGATGAACGCGTCGACGTTCACCGCGCGCGTGATCGCCTCCACGGGGGCCGATGTCGCCGCCGCGCTCTCCGGGGCCGTGGGTGCCATGTCCGGGCCGCTGCACGGCGGGGCGCCCTCCCGGGTGCTCGGGATGATCGAGGAGATCGAGCGGACCGGGGACGCCGAGGCGTACGTCAGGCAGGCGCTGGACCGGGGTGAGCGGCTGATGGGGTTCGGGCACCGGGTGTACCGGGCCGAGGATCCCCGCGCGCGTGTGCTGCGGCGTACCGCGCGGGAGCTGGGGGCGCCGCGGTTCGAGATCGCGGAGGCGCTGGAGAAGGCGGCGCTGGCGGAGCTGCACGCGCGGCGGCCGGACCGGGTGCTGGCGACGAACGTGGAGTTCTGGGCGGCCATCGTGCTCGACTTCGCGGAGGTGCCGGCGCACATGTTCACGTCGATGTTCACGTGTGCGCGTACGGCGGGGTGGTCGGCGCACATTCTCGAGCAGAAGCGGACGGGGCGGCTGGTGCGGCCTTCCGCGCGCTATGTGGGGCCCGCGGCGCGGGATCCCCGGGACATCGAGGGGTACGGAGACATCGCCGACTAGAGCGCCTCGTTCAGCAGTCCCGCCCACTGCTCCACCACACGGTCCCGTCTGGCCGCGTCGTCCGTGAGGAGGTTGGCCAGGCCCAGGCCTCTTGCCATGTCCAGGAGGCCCTGGACCGTTTCGCGGACTCCCGGGCGGGACTCGTCCGCGCCGAGCAGGTCCACCGCGATCCGGTGGGTCTCCCGGCCTACGCGCGCCTCCAGTTCGGTGACCTGGGGGCGCAGTTGCTCCTCGTTGGAGGCGGCGACCCAGAGGTGGAGGGCGGCGCGGAACAGCGGGCCGGTGTAGAGGTCCACGAGGGCTGAGATCACCGCGCGCCGGTCTTCCGCCGCGCCCTGCGGGAACAGGGCGCGCAGGGCCGTGGAACGCTCTTCTGCCACGTATTCGACCGCCGCCGTGAAGAGGTCCTCCCTGGTCGGGAAGTGGTGCTGGGCGGCGCCTCGGGAGACGCCGGCGCGTTCGGCGACGACGGTGACCGTGGAGCCGGCCCAGCCGTGTTCGGCGAGGCAGGCCACGGCGGCTTCGAGGAGGCGCTGCCGGGTGGCCCGGCTGCGGTCCTGCTTGGGTACGCGTTCGGCCCGGTCGCCGATCGTGGTCACACCGCCCATGAGGGATCCCGTCGTTCCAGGAAGGCCGTCATGCCCTCGCGCGCGTGCGGTGAGGCGAACAGCCGGGCCGAGAGCGCGGTCAGGTGGGCCGCGTCCCGGTCGAAGGTCTCCAGCACCCTAGCCGTGAGCAGCCGTTTCGTCTCGGCCAGGGCCTCGGGGGCGGCCCGGCGCAGACCGTCCAGGATCGGTTCGAGTACGGCGTCCACGTCGTCGCCCGCCGTCGTGACCAGGCCGATGCGGGCCGCCTCGGCGGCGTCGAAGCGCTCGCCGGTGAGGTAGTGGCGGGCGAGGGCGCGGGGGTCGGTGCGGGGCAGCAGCGTCAGTGAGATGACCGCGGGGGCGAGCCCGATCCGTACCTCGGTGAAGGCGAAGGTCGACTCGGTGGACGCGGCCGCGATGTCGCAGGCGGCGAGGAGGCCGAGGCCGCCCGCGCGGACGTGTCCGGTGACGCGTGCGACGACCGGTTTGCCGAGTTCCACGATCTGCCGCAGGAGCGCGACCAGGGCGGCCGGGTCCGGGGGGTCCTTCAGATCGGCGCCCGCCGAGAAGGTGTTGCCGGTGTGGGTGAGGACGATCGCGCGCACGGCGTCGTCCTTGGCGCAGTCCGCCAGGCTGGAGGCCAGCTCCCCCACCAGCGCCGCCGACAGGGCGTTGCGGTTGTGCGGGGAGTCGAGGGTGAGGGTTTCGATGCCACGCGCGCGTGTGCGGCCGATCGGTGTCATGCGCGCTCCCTGAGCTGTCGTCGGAGGATCTTGCCGGAGGCGGCCCGGGGCACCGCGTCGATGAAGGTGACCTGGCGGACGCGTTTGTAGGGGGCGACGCGCTCGGCGACGTACATCATGACCTCGCTCTCGGAGAGCTCGGTGGCGGTCGGCCGGCGGACGACGAAGGCCTGTGGGACCTCGTTGCCGTCGTCGTTGTAGACGCCGATGACGGCCGCGTCGGCGATCTGGGGGTGGGTGAGCAGGAGGGCCTCCAGTTCGGCGGGGGCCACCTGGAAGCCCTTGTACTTGATCAGCTCCTTGACCCGGTCGACGACGAACAGCCAGCCGTCGGCGTCGGCATGGCCCACGTCACCGGTGTGCAGCCAGCCGTCGGGGTCGATCATCGCGGCGGTGTCGTCGGGGCGGCCGAGGTAGCCCTTCATGATCTGCGGGCCGCGGATCAGGATCTCGCCGGGTTCGCCGACGTCGAGGTCCTTGTCGGGGTCGTCGAGGGAGACGATCCGCATCTCGGTGCCGGCGATGAGCTTGCCCACCGTCCCGGGGGGTGCCTCGCGCATGGCGGACAGGGGGACGACGTGGGTGCCGGGCGAGAGTTCCGTCATGCCGTAGGCCTGGCCGATGGGAGGAAGGCCGAGCCGGGCCGAACAGGCGGCGGCGAGCCGGGCGTCCAGGGGGGCGGCGGCGCTGACGATGTAGCGCAGGGACGACAGGTCGTAGTGCTCCACAAGTGGGTGCTTGGCGAGGGCGAGGACGATCGGCGGGGCCACGTACAGGCCGGTGATGCGGTGGTTCTGGATCGCCGCGAGGAAGGTCTCCAGGTCGAAGCGGGGCAGGACGACGACGGAGGCGCCTTGGCGCAGGGGCGCGTTCATCAGGGCGGTGAGGCCGTAAATGTGAAAAAAGGGAAGAACCGCCAGGATACGGTCATCGGGGCCCGCCCCCATCAGCGGTTCGAGCTGGGCGAGGTTGGTGGCGATCTGCCGGTGGGTGAGCATCACGCCCTTGGGGGTGCCGGTGGTGCCCGAGGAGTACGGCAGTGCCGCCACGTCCGTCACCGGGTCGATGGCGAGGTCCGGCTCGGGGGCCGTCGAGGACAGCATGTCGATCAGGGAACGGTGACCGGGCGCGCTGTCGCAGACGAAGATCTCCCGTACCCCGCCCGCGAGTTCGGCGGCCCGCCGTGCCGTCTCCAGGAGTGGGGAGACGGTGACGATCCAGCGGGCCGCGGAGTCACTGAGCTGCTTGGCGAACTCCTCCGGCGTGGCGAGCGGGTGCACGGTCGTGACGGAGGCACCCGCGCGCGTGGCGGCGTAGAACGCGGCCGGGAAGGCGATCGTGTTGGGGCTGTGCAGCGCGAGCACGTCCCCCTTGGCGACGCCCGCCTCCGCGAGACCGGCGGCGACCCGGCGGTGGAACCGGTCGAGCTGTCCGTAGGTGAGGGTGGCGCCGTCGGTCCCGTCGATCAGGGCGGGCGCGTCCCCGAACTCGGCGGCCCGGGCGAGGACCGCGTCGTGGATGGGGAGTTCGACGGGTGGGACGTCTGCGTACTCGCTGCGGAACACGGTTCCTCCAAGAGCGCCTAATACGACTTGGGCAGGCCCAGGGTCTGGTGGGAGACGTAGTTGAGAATCATCTCCCTGCTCACCGGTGCGATACGAGCCACGCGCGCGGCCGTTATCAACGAGGCGAGCCCGAACTCACGGGTGAGTCCGTTGCCGCCGAGGGTGTGGACCGCCTGGTCCACCGCCTTCACACAGGCCTCCCCCGCGGCGTACTTCGCCATGTTGGCGGCCTCTCCCGCGGCCACGTCGTCTCCCGCGTCGTAGAGGTGGGCGGCCTTCTGCATCATCAGGCGGGCGAGTTCGAGGTCGATGTGAGCCTGGGCGAGGGGGTGGGCGATGGCCTGGTGGGCGCCGATGGGGGTGTTCCAGACCGTGCGGTCCCTGGCGTAGGTGATCGCCTGCGAGAGGGCGTAGCGGCCCATGCCGATCGCGAAGGCGGCCGTCATGATGCGTTCGGGGTTGAGGCCGGCGAAGAGCTGGAGAAGGCCCGCGTCCTCGTCGCCCACGAGGGCCTCGGCGGGGAGGCGTACGTCGTCGAGGGTCAGCTCGAACTGCTTCTCCGCCGCCTGGAGTTCCATGTCCATCTGTCGGCGCGTGAAGCCTTCGGCGTCTCGGGGGACGATGAAGAGGCAGGGCTTGAGGCGGCCGGTGCGGGAGTCCTCCGCGCGGCCGACTATGAGGGTGGCGTCGGCTATGTCCACGCCGGAGATGAAGACCTTGCGGCCGGTGAGCAGCCAGTCGGCTCCGTCGCGGTGGGCCGTGGTGGTGATGCGGTGGGAGTTGGAACCGGCGTCCGGCTCGGTGATACCGAAGGCCATGGTGCGGGTGCCGTCGGCGAGGGCGGGGAGCCACTCCTGTTTCTGGGCTTCCGTGCCGAAGCGGGCGATCACTGTGCCGCAGATGGCGGGAGACACGACCATCATGAGGAGGGGGCAGCCGGCTGCGCCCAACTCTTCCAGGACTATGGAGAGTTCCGCGATCCCGCCGCCTCCGCCTCCGTACTCCTCGGGGAGGTTGACGCCGAGATAGCCGAGCTTGGCTGCTTCGGACCACAGGGTTTCTCGGTCGAAGGTGCGGCCGTGGCGTTTGCCCAGGGCGGCTACTGCTTCACGTAGGGACTTGTGCTCATCGGTTTCGATCGTGGGCATGTGGCTCCTTCGTTGTTCGCCCCTGGGTGGGTTGGACTACTGCCAGCAGTTCACCGACCGTCACCTGCTGGCCAGGCGATGCGTGAAGCTCACTCAGCGTTCCTGCTGCCGGTGCCGTGATCTTGTGTTCCATCTTCATCGCCTCCAGCCACAGGAGCGGCCGGCCCGCTTCCACGGCGGATCCCTTTGTCAGGCCGTCCGCAACCCGTACGACCGTTCCCGGCATGGGGGCCAGCAAGGAGCCCGGGGCGAGCTGGGCCGTCGGGTCCG
The DNA here is from genome assembly GCF_029894425.1 of Streptomyces sp. SAI-127. Lineage (NCBI taxonomy): Bacteria > Bacillati > Actinomycetota > Actinomycetes > Kitasatosporales > Streptomycetaceae > Streptomyces > Streptomyces sp. SAI-127. The sequence continues at coordinate 5,739,524 of NZ_JARXYJ010000001.1, read as the reverse complement.
GGAAGCGGGGCAGAGCCGTCAGGGCTGTGCCCCCCACGTACACCCGGTCGCCGTACCTCGCCACCTCGAACTTCCTCTGTATGCCGTCCACTTCCAGGACGACGAGAGCCGCGTCGACGTGGACCACCCGCACCCCGTCCGCCTCCAGGCCCTCCCTCGTGTGCCGGTAGTGGACCTCGTGCTCCTCCCCCGCCACCGCGTACCGCTTCGTCTGCGGGGCCGAGTGCAGGTTGCGCCAGCCGCCGAAGCGGGAGCGGCCTGCCGCGTCCGCGAGAGCCGCCGCGAGGGGGGCGTAGGGGTCGGGGTGCGGCTCGGTGAGTTCGGGCAGGTGACGGTCGTAGAAGCCCGTGTCCATGCGGGCCGTCGTGAACTCCTTGTGGCGCAGGGAGTCCACCAGCAGGTCCCGGTTCGTGGTCGGGCCGTGGATCGTCGCCCTTTCCAGGGCGCCCGCCAGTTTGCGGACCGCCTCCGCGCGCGTGGGGGCGTACGCGACGACCTTCGCGAGCATCGGGTCGTAGTGGACGCCGATGTCGTCGCCGTTCTCGTAGCCCGTGTCCAGGCGGACGGACGGAGGGATCGAGAGCTGGTGCAGGGTGCCGGTCTGGGGGGTCCAGTCCCGCGAGGGGTCCTCGGCGTAGAGGCGCGCCTCGACGGCGTGGCCACGCGCGCGTGGGGGCTCGTCGGGCAGCGGGGCCCCTTCGGCGACGCGGATCTGTTCCGCCACCAGGTCGATGCCGAACACCGCCTCCGTCACCGGGTGTTCGACCTGGAGGCGGGTGTTCATCTCCAGGAAGTGCGCCTTGGTGCCGGAGACCAGGAACTCGACCGTGCCCGCGCCCACGTAGTCCACCGCGCGGGCCGCTCGTACCGCCAGCTCGTGCAGTTCCTCCCTGAGGTCCTCCGGGAGTCCGGGGGCCGGGGCCTCCTCGATCACCTTCTGGTGGCGGCGCTGGAGGGAGCAGTCGCGGGTACCGAGGGCCCACACCGTGCCGTGGGTGTCGGCGAGGATCTGGGCCTCGACATGGCGGCCGTCCTCGACGTACGGCTCGACGAAGACCTCGCCGTCGCCGAAGGCGCTCGCGGCCTCGGCGCGTGCGCTCTCCAGGGCGGCGGCCAGGTCCTCGATACGGCGGACGACGCGCATTCCGCGGCCTCCGCCGCCCGCGGCCGCTTTCACCAGCACCGGCAGATCGGCCGGCGTCACGTCCTCCAGGGGTGCCAGCCCCATCAGTTCCTTCGCACGCGTCTTGGACGCCATCGCCTCGATCGCGGACGGCGGCGGTCCGATCCAGACCAGGCCCGCGTCCAGGACCGCCCGCGCGAAGTCGGCGTTCTCGGAGAGGAAGCCGTAGCCGGGGTGCACGGCGTCGGCGCCGGAGGCGATCGCCGCCTTCACGATCAGGTCGGCGCGCAGGTAGGTGTCGGCGGGGGCCGCTCCCGGGAGTCGTACGGCCGCGTCCGCCACGCGCGTGTGGAGGGCATTCGCGTCCGGGTCCGAGTGCACCGCGATGGTTCGGATTCCCAACTCACCGCAGGTGCGGAAGATCCGGCAGGCGATCTCGCCCCGGTTGGCGACGAGCACAGAAGTGATCACTGAAGGGTTCCTCACATCCGGAAGACGCCGAAGCCGCCGCGTGCGCCCTCGTAGGGCGCGGTGTGGATCGCGGACAGGCACATTCCCAGTACGGTCCGGGTGTCGCGGGGGTCGATGACGCCGTCGTCGTAGAGCCGCCCGGACAGGAACATGGGCAGCGACTCGGACTCGATCTGCTGCTCCACCATGGCGCGCAGGGCGGCGTCGCCCTCTTCGTCGTACGGCAGTCCCTTCGCGGCCGCCGACTGGCGGGCGACGATGGAGAGCACGCCGGCGAGCTGCTGGGGGCCCATCACGGCCGACTTGGCGCTGGGCCAGGCGAAGAGGAAACGGGGGTCGTAGGCGCGGCCGCACATGCCGTAGTGGCCGGCCCCGTAGGAGGCACCCATGAGGACCGAGAGGTGCGGGACCTTCGAGTTGCTCACCGCGTTGATCATCATCGCGCCGTGCTTGATGATGCCGCCCTGTTCGTACTCCTTGCCGACCATGTAGCCGGTGGTGTTGTGCAGGAAGAGCAGCGGGATGTCGCGTTGGTTGGCCAGCTGGATGAACTGGGCCGCCTTCTGGGACTCCTCGGAGAACAGGACGCCCTGGGCGTTCGCCAGGACGCCCACCGGATAGCCGTGCAGCTCGGCCCAGCCGGTCGCCAGGCTCGTCCCGTACAGGGGCTTGAACTCGTCGAAGTCGGATGCGTCGACGATCCGGGCGATCACCTCGCGCGGGTCGAAGGGGGTGCGGAGGTCGCCGGGGACGATGCCGAGGAGCTCGTCGGCGTCGTACTTGGGCGGCTCGGCGGGGACCGGATCGCCGTACGCCTTGCGGTGGTTGAGCCGGGCCACGACCCGCCGTGCCTGTCTGAGCGCGTCCTGCTCGTCCACGGCGAAGTAGTCCGCGAGGCCCGACACGCGCGCGTGCATCTCGGCGCCGCCGAGGGACTCGTCGTCGCTCTCCTCGCCGGTGGCCATCTTCACGAGGGGCGGACCGCCGAGGAACACCTTGGCCCGCTCCTTGACCATGATCACGTGGTCGGACATGCCGGGGACGTAGGCGCCGCCGGCCGTGGAGTTGCCGAAGACGACGGCGACAGTGGGGATTCCGGCGGCCGACAGCCGGGTCAGGTCCCGGAAGATGGCACCCCCGGGGATGAAGATCTCCTTCTGGGAGGGGAGGTCCGCGCCGCCCGACTCCACCAGGCTGATGCAGGGCAGCCGGTTGGCTAGGGCGATGTCGTTGGCGCGCAGGGCCTTCTTCAGCGACCAGGGGTTGCTGGCGCCGCCGCGCACGGTCGGGTCGTTCGCGGTGATCAGGCACTCCACGCCCTCGACGACCCCGATGCCGGTGACGAGGGAGGCGCCGACCGTGTACTCGCTGCCCCAGGCGGCGAGCGGCGACAGCTCCAGGAAGGGGGTGTCCGGGTCGAGGAGCAGCTCGATGCGCTCGCGGGCGAGCAGCTTGCCGCGGCCCCGGTGCCGCTCGACGTACTTCTCACCGCCGCCCGCGAGAGCCTTCGCATGCTCGGCGGTCAGCTGTTCCAGCTTGGCGAGCATGGCCTCGCGGTGGGCGAGGTAGTCCGCACCTGCCGTGTCCAGGCCGGAGTCGATGACGGTCACAACAGGGCCTCCGGGATGTCCAGGTGGCGGGAGCGCAGCCATTCGCCGAGGGCTTTGGCCTGCGGGTCGAAGCGGTGCTGGGCGGCGACGCCCTCGCCGAGGATGCCCTCGACGACGAAGTTCAGGGCGCGGAGCTGGGGCAGGGTGTGCCGTGTGGCGATCAAGTCGGCAGTCTCCGGGAGGAGTTCGCGCAGGCGGTCGACGGTGAGGGTGTGGGCGAGCCATCGCCAGGCCTCGTCCGTCCGGGCCCAGACCCCGATGTTGGCGTTGCCGCCCTTGTCGCCGCTGCGGGCGCCCGCGATCAGACCGAGGGGGGCCCGGCGGGTGGGGCCTTCCGGCAGCGGTTCGGGGGTGGGTGGCGTCGGGGGATCGTCGAGTACGGCGGTCTCCTGAGCCGGTGCCACAGGGAGCCGTCGCCCGTCATGGAGGACGGCCACATGGTCCACGGCCCCATGGGGGACGTACACATCCTCGAAGACCCCATAGGGCGAGCCCTTCCCTGGTGGCGCCAGCACATGGAACCCGGGGTAGCTCGCCAGGGCCAGTTCTACGGCGGCTCCGCTGAGCGCGCGTCCGACGATCTCCTGGTTCGCGTCCCGGACGACCAGTCGCAGCAGGGCGCTGGCGGTTTCCTCCGTCGCGGCGTCCGGGCGGTCCGTGCGGACCAGGTCCCAGCGCACCTCGGCGGCTTTGGCGAGGGCCGGTTCCATCTGCTCCCGCACCAGCGCGGCCTTGGCCTCGATGTCCAGGCCGGTCAGGACGAAGGCGACCTCGTTGCGGAAGCCGCCGAGCCGGTTGAGGCCGACCTTGAGGGTGGGGGGCGGGGCCTCGCCGCGTACGCCGGAGATCCGGACCCGGTCGGGGCCGTCCTGGGTGAGCCGGACCGTGTCGAGCCGTGCGGTGACGTCGGGGCCCGCGTACCGGGCGCCCTGCGTCTCGTACAGCAGCTGGGCCGTCACCGCGCCGACGTCCACGAAGCCGCCGGTGCCGGGGTGTTTGGTGATGACGGCGGTGCCGTCCTCGTGGAGTTCGGCGAGGGGGAAGCCGGGGCGGCGGACGTCTCCCTCCTGGAAGAAGGAGTAGTTCCCGCCGGTCGCCTGAGTGCCGCACTCCAATACGTGTCCGGCGACGACGGCTCCCGCGAGCCGGTCGTAGTCCGCCGGTCCCCAGCCGAAGTGGGCGGCGGCGGGCCCGGTGACCAGGGCCGCGTCCGTCACCCGGCCGGTCACGACGACGTCCGCGCCCTCCCGCAGACAGGCCGCGATGCCGAAGCCGCCGAGGTAGGCGTGGGCGGCGAGGCTGCCGGGGTGGAGGGGGGTGAGGTCGTCGCCCTCGACGTGCGCGACGCGCACCGGCAGGCCGAGTCGGTCGGCCAACTCCCTTGTCCGGTCGGCGAGTCCGGACGGGTTGAGCCCGCCCGCGTTGGCGACGATCCGCACACCCCGCTCGTGTGCGAGGCCGAGGCACTCCTCGAGTTGGCGCAGGAAGGTGCGGGCGTATCCGGCCCCGGGGTCCTTCAGCCGGTCGCGGCCCAGGATGAGCATGGTCAGCTCGGCGAGGTAGTCGCCGGTGAGCACGTCGAGTTCACCGCCGGTGAGCATCTCGCGCATCGCGTCGAAGCGGTCGCCGTAGAAGCCGGAGGCGTTGCCGATACGGAGGGTCATCCGGCAACTCCCCCTGCCGGGTCGCCGGGAGGCGTTCCCCTTGCCGGATCACCGGAGGACGTCCCCTCCGCCGGACCACCGGAAGCCGTTCCCTCCGCCGGATCCCCCGGACCGCCCGAAGCCGTTCCCTCCGCCGGACCACCGCGAGGCACCCCCACCCCCGGACCACCCGAAGCCGTCCCCTCCGCCGGACCACCGCGAGGCACCCCCACCCCCGGACCACCCGAAGCCGTCCCCTCCCCCGAGTCGGCGGAAGCCGTTCCCTCTCCCAGACCGCCCGAAGCCGTCCCCTCCACCGGACCACCACGAGGCACCCCCACCCCCGGACCACCCGAAGCCGTCCCCTCCCTCGAGTCGGCGGAAGCCGTTCCCTCTCCCGGGCCGACGGAGGCCGTTTTCTTTGCCGGGCGTCCGGCGCCGGGTGGACCCGCGAAGGCCTGGGCGATGTCGAGCCACTGATCGGCGTCCTCGCCCTCCGCGCTCAGGGCGAGGTCGGCGCGGTGGGCACGCTGGGTGACCAGGAGGCAGAAGTCGAGGGCGGGACCGGTGACGCGGTCGGTGGCGTTCTCGGGGCCGAAGGTCCACAACTCGCCGGAAGGCGCGGTGAGTTCGATGCGGAACTCCTCGAACGGCGGGGTCAGTCCCTGCACCCCGAAGGCGAAGTCGCGGGTGCGGACGCCGAGGCGGACGATGTGCCGGATCCGGTCGGTCGCCTCACGGGTCACCCCCAGCGCGTCCGCCACGTCCAGACCGTGCGCCCAGGTCTCCATGAGACGCGCGGTGGCCATGGAGGCGGTCGACATGGGTGGGCCGTACCAGGGGAAACGGGCGCCCTCGGGTGCCGTACGGAGGGCCTCCGCCAGGTCCTCGCGTCCCGCCCGCCAGTAGGCGAGCAGCCGGGACGGAGGCTTGCGGGCTCCCTCCTCCGCGCCGTCGTCCACGAAGTCCCCGGGGGCGGCGAGCGCCTTCTCGACCTCGCGGGAGAAGGCCGCCCGGTCGGTGACGGCGAGCAGGGAGGAGTGGTCGGTCCAGGCGAGGTGGGCGATCTGGTGGGCGACGGTCCAGCCGGGGGCGGGGGTCGGCAGCGACCACTGCTCCTGGCTCAACCCGGCTACCAGCAGGTCGAGTTCCTCGCTCTCCGCACACAGGTCGTCGATGACGGGCGTGGGGTCTGCCATGGGGTGAGAATGGCAGCGACTCCGGAAACAAGCAAGCGTGCTTGCATTAATTTCTGAGCGCGGCGTGCGCGGGGTCGGTGCGCGCGGGCCCGTTATTCGGGGGCGCCCGCCCCCTCCCCCGCAGTACGGTCCTCTGATGATCGATGACGACGGTTACTTCGGAGAGTCCGTCGCCGCGACGTACGACGAGTCGTCGGCGGACATGTTCGCGCCGGATGCGGTCGAGCCGGCTGTTGAGGTGCTGGCGGAGCTCGCCGGCGAAGGGCGGGCCCTGGAACTGGGCGTCGGCACCGGGCGGATCGCGTTGCCGCTGGCGCGGCGCGGGGTCGAGGTGCACGGCATCGAGCTGTCCCGGGCGATGGCGGACCGGCTGCGGGCCAAGCCCGGTGGCGAGGCGGTCGGGGTGACGATCGGGGACTTCGCGTCGGCCCGGGTGCCGGGCACCTTCTCGGTCGGCTACCTGGTCTTCAACACGATCATGAACCTGACGACCCAGGACGCCCAGGTGGACTGCTTCCGCAATGTCGCGGCCCATCTGGCACCGGGTGGGACCTTCGTCGTGGAGGTCATGCTCCCCCAGCTGCGGAAGCTTCCGCCGGGGCAGAACGCCGTGCCGTTCTACGTCGGTGAGAACCGCCTCGGCTTCGACACCTACGACGTGGCCACCCAGGCGATGGCCTCGAACCACGTCAGGGTCGAGGACGGCCGGGGTTCCTTCCGGACCATCCCTTTCCGGTACGTCTGGCCCGCGGAGCTGGATCTCATGGCGCGGCTGGCCGGGATGCGGCTGCGGGACCGGTGGGAGGACTGGAGCCGCACGCCCTTCACGAGCGAGAGCGAGACGCACGTCTCGGTGTGGGAGAAGGTCGCGGACTGATCGGCCGACCCGGGCGGCCGGCTCGTGTGGCCGCCCGCCTCGGCGGTACGGCCGCTCTCGGCGACGATCACACGGTCGACGCCGGGGAAGGTCCGGGTCGTGAGTGATCACGTGGGTGCGTCGATGACCGGCACCGGGGCGTCCTGGTCATGCACGACACGGTCCGCGCCGACATCGGCTGCGGCCGGCCGGGGCGAGCGAGGAGGCCATCGTCGAGGTGGCCCGCCCGGCCCGTGCCCACGACTTCATCACGGGACTCCCCGAGGACTACGACACTCAGGGCGACCCCGACTCAGTCAGTCGACCGGCGGGAGCGTTGCCTTGCCCCGTCCCACCTGTGTCCGGACCGCTCCCATGCTCGCCGCGATCACGAGCGCGACGGCGAGCGCCTGGAGCGCGGACAGGGCCTGGTCGAGGATCAGGAAGCCCGCGAGGGCGGCCATGGCCGGCTCCAGGCTCATGAGGATCGCGAAGGCGGAGGCGGGCAGGGTGCGCAGGGCGAGGAGTTCGAGGGTGTAGGGCAGGACGGAGGACATCAGGGCCACCGCCGCGCCGAGGCCCACGGTCACCGGGTCGAGGAGCCGGGTGCCGGACTCCGCGATGCCGAGCGGCAGGAACGCCAGCGCGCCGACCGCCATCGCCAGGGCGAGGCCGTCGGCCTGCGGGAAGCGGCGGCCCGTCCACCCACTGAAGACGATGTACGCCGCCCACATGGCGCCCGCGCCCAGCGCGAAGACGACGCCCGCCGCGTCCAGGTCGCCGAAGTCCCCGCCGCCCAGGAGGAAGACACCGGCGAGCGCGAGTCCGGCCCAGACGGTGTTGACCGCGCGGCGGGAGGCGAGCACCGAGAGGGCGAGGGGCCCGAGGAACTCCAGGGTCACCGCGGCGCCCAGGGAGATGCGGTCGACGGCCTGGTAGAAGAGGCCGTTCATCGCGGCCAGGGTGAGGCCGAAGGCGACGACCGTGCCCCAGTCGGTGCGGGAGTGTCCGCGCAGCCGGGGGCGGCAGACGACGAGGAGGACGACCGCGGCCGCCAGCAGCCGCAGGGTCACGACTCCGAGGGCGCCCGCCCTCGGCATCAGGGTCACGGCCAGCGCCGCGCCGAACTGCACGGAGACGCCCCCGGCGAGCACCAGGCCGACGGGACCGAGGGAGCTGGAGCGGCGGGGCCCGTGGGTGGGCGTGATGGCCACGGAGGTCGGTGACGACGTCGGGGCGCTGTTGGAGGTGGTCACGGGGCTTCCAGATCGGCTCGGGGTTCGTCCATCGTGATGCACTGCTCAGTTCACGATAGTGGACCTGGTCATGTGCGTAAACCCGTTATACGACTGTCCCCCGAGTGGCTGGCGGCCGCCCCCGAACGGCTACCGGCGCGGTTCCCGCACCATGAAGACGTCCACCGGGTCCTCGGTCTCCACCGTGAAGCCGTGGCGCTCGTACAGGCGTCGGGCCGCGCTGCCCTGGAGGACGTCGAGGCGGACGAGTTCGCCGCCGGCGTCGGTCCGCGCGAGCAGACTGCGCAGGACGGCCGAGCCGAGGCCGTGGCCCTGGAGTTCCGGGGCGATGAAGAAGTGCTCCAGCCAGTGTCCGTCCGCGGCCGGCCGCAGCGCGACACAGCCCGCGAAACGCCCCTCGGCCATGATGATCGACATGTGCCGCTCGACGAAGGCGTCCCGGAACCGCTGCCGCACCCGGTGCTCGTCGAACCGGCCCAGCCGCTCCAGATCGGGGCGCATCACGACGGCCCGCAGCTCGGCTATCGGCTCGACGTCGGCGGGGTGCGCCGGACGCAGGGTCCAGTCCACGAGAGAGGTCTTCGTCTCCACGGCGGGAGTATCGCAACGGCCCCGGGAAGTCGTCCGGCCATCCCGCACTATGAGCCGCTCCCTACCGCCCGGACCAATGAGCGTTCGCCGCACTCCACGAGCCTTCCTGCCGCCCTGCCCCACGGGCGACCCCACCCACCCCGTTCCACAGCCTTCACCGGCGACTCCCCCGCCAGCCCGCACACCCACTGCCCCGCCCACAAGCGATCCGAGCCACCTCACTCCACGGCCCTTCACCGGCGACACGCCCTGCGAGCCCCCCTGCCCCTGCCCCACGGGCGACCCCACCCACCCCGTTCCACAGCCTTCACCGGCGACTCCCCCTGCGAGGACTGATCAGTAGGCAACGCCCGCCTGATCCCTTCACGGCCCGCCCACCCCACTGGCATGTTCGCCCCGCCGCAGCGCCTCCGCGAGCACCTCCGCCAGATGCCGCCCCCGCACCCCGGCGAGCTGCTCCAGCTGCGTACGGCAGGAGAATCCGTCGGCCAGCACCACCGCGTCCTCGGGGGCTTGCCGTACCGACGGCAGCAGTTGGTCCTCCGCACAGGCCCGTGACACCTCGAAGTGCCCTTTCTCGAAGCCGAAGTTGCCCGCCAGCCCGCAGCAGCCGCCGGCCAGGTCGCCGGTGAGTCCCGCTGCCTCGCGCAGCCGGCGGTCGGCCAAGTCGCCCAGGACGGCGTGCTGATGGCAGTGGGTCTGGCCGACGACCGGCTGGTCCAGGGCCGGTGGCCGCCAGCCGGGAGCGAGTTGCTCCAGCGCCTCCGCGAAGGTGCGGACCCGTGAGGCGAGACGGGCAGCCCGCGGATCGTCGTGCAGCAGTTCCGGCAGGTCGGTGCGGAGGGCGGCCGCGCAGCTCGGCTCCAGGACGACGACCGGGGTCGAGGTCTCCAGCACAGGAGCCATCAGGTCGAGCGTGCGGCGCAACACCGTACGGGCGCGGTCGAGTTGCCCCGTCGACACGTACGTCAGGCCGCAGCAGACCCGGCCCCGGCCGCGCAGGAGGGACACCGGGTCGAGGGCGACGGTCCTGCCGTCGCCCACCGGCGCCTTCTCCAGGTGCACGGTGGGCGGGAGCACCACCCGCAACCCCGCCGCCTCCAGCACCCGTACGGCCGCCTGCCCCACGGACGGTGAGAGATGCTCGGTGAAGGTGTCCGGCCACAGAATGATCGGGTCACCGCCGGGGCCCCGGGCCTTTCGCCTGTCCCACCACCGGCTGAACGTCTCCGTCGCCACCTTCGGGATCCGCCGCTCGGGCGCGATCCCGCCGAGCCGCTTGGCGACGGACGCCAACGGCCGTACGGATGCAAGGGCGTTGACCACCGCCGCCGCTCTCATACGGTCCACCCAGCGCAGCCACATCGGCAGCCGGCCCATGCTGTGGTGGGCGGCCGGGCGCCGTCGCCCGGCGTAGTGGTGGTGCAGGAACTCCGCCTTGTACGTGGCCATGTCGACCCCGACCGGGCAGTCGGAGCGGCAGCCCTTGCAGGACAGGCACAGGTCCAGCGCCTCGCGCACCTCCTCGGACCGCCAGCCGTCGGTGACCAGCCCACCCGCCTCACCGGCCAGCATCTCGTGCAGCAGCCGGGCACGCCCGCGCGTGGAGTGCTCCTCCTCGCCGGTGGCCCGGAAGGAGGGGCACATGACGGCGGACCCGGTCGCCGAGGTCGTACGGCATTTCGCGACCCCGACGCAGCGCCGTACGGCGGCGGTGAAGTCACCGCCGTCGGCCGGGTACCCGAAGGCGACCTCGACCGGTTCGCGGGGCAGGACGGAGAAGCGGAGGTTGGTGTCGAGGGGGGCCGGGCGGACCAGCATCCCCGGGTTGAGCAGGTCGTCCGGGTCCCAGATGCCCTTCGCCCGCTCGAAGAGGGCGACCATCTCCTCGCCGTACATCCTCGGCAGCAGCTCCGCCCGCGCCTGCCCGTCCCCGTGCTCTCCGGACAGCGACCCGCCGTGCGCCGCCACCAGGTCGGCGAGTTCCTCGGAGAAGCGCCGGAAGCGGGCGATGCCGGGCCCGGTGAGCAGGTCGAAGTCGATGCGGACGTGGATGCAGCCGTCGCCGAAGTGTCCGTACGGGGTGCCTCTGAGGCCGTGGGAGACGAGCAGTCCGCGGAAGTCCCGCAGATACGCGCCCAGCCGCTGCGGCGGCACCGCGCAGTCCTCCCAGCCGGGCCAGGCCTCGGAGCCGTCCGGCATCCGGGTCGCCGTACCGCTGGCGTCCTCGCGGATGCGCCACAGGGCCCGCTGCCCCGCCCGGTCGGTCACCACGAGCGCGTCGAGGACGTCGGCCGCGCGCACGATCTCCTCCGCACGCGCGCGTGCCTCTCCGTCGGAGGAGCCGCCCGTCTCCACGAACAGCCAGGCGTCGCCGCGGGGCAGCGCGGCCGCCGAGGGCACCAGGTCGGCCGCCATGCCCTCCACCGTCAGGGGGCGGTGCACCAGCAGCCCCGCCGCCGCCTCGGCGGCCGCGCCTTCGTCCGCGTACCCGAGCACCGCGAGCGCACGCGCGCGTGGCGCCTCCACCAGCCGGACGACGGCCTCGGTGAGGACGCCCAGGGTGCCCTCGCTGCCGCAGAAGGACCGGGCGACGTCGGCCCGGTGTTCCGGCAGGAGGGCGTCCAGGGCGTATCCGGAGATCCGGCGGGGCAGCTCGGGGAAGCCGGTCCGCAGGCGTGCCAGTTCCCCGGCGACCAGCTCCCGCAGCCCCGTCGGTGCCCCGGACCACCCCTGTCCGAGGCGCAGCCGCTGTCCGCGCGCGGTGACGACGTCCAGCTCCGCCACGCTGTCCGCGGTCGTCCCCCACGCCACCGAGTGCGAGCCGCACGAGTTGTTGCCGATCATTCCGCCGAGCGTGCACCGGCTGTGGGTGGAGGGGTCGGGCCCGAACCGCATCCCGTGCGGGGCGGCGGCGTCCTGGAGACGGTCGAGCACGAGCCCGGGCTGGACGACGGCGGTGCGCGCCTCGGCGTCGAGCGCCAGGACCCGGTTCATGTGCCGGGTGAAGTCCAGCACGACCCCGGTGCCGGTGGCCTGTCCGGCGATGGAGGTACCGCCGCCGCGGGGGACGACGGGGACGCCATGGGTGCGACAGACCTCGAGCACGGCGGCCACGTCGTCGGCGTCCCGGGGAGCGACGACCCCGAGAGGGACCCGCCGGTAGTTGGACGCGTCCATGGTGACCAGGGCCCGGGAGGTGACGTCGAAACCGACCTCACCCCGGACGACCTTCCGCAGATCGGCCTCAAGATCCGTCATGACTCCAGCAAACCAGTCCGGTCAACACCGCCGCGTCTCACCCGACGGACTACGTTTCGACCAGGTTTCCCCCAACGGCTACGCTCACGTCGTGGCTGAGATCCAGATTCCCGCTGACATCAAGCCCGCCGACGGTCGTTTCGGCGCGGGCCCCTCCAAGGTGCGGACGGAAGCGCTGGACGCGCTGGCCGCAACCGGTACCTCCCTCCTCGGCACCTCCCACCGCCAGGCTCCGGTCAAGAACCTGGTCGGCAAGGTGCGCGAGGGCATCAGTGAGCTGTTCTCCCTCCCCGAGGGCTACGAGGTCGTCCTCGGCAACGGCGGCTCCACCGCGTTCTGGGACGTCGCGACGCACGGCCTGATCGAGAACAAGTCGCAGCACCTGACCTTCGGCGAGTTCAGCTCGAAGTTCGCCAAGGCCTCGAAGCTGGCCCCCTGGCTGGCCGAGCCGACGGTGATCTCCAGCGACCCGGGCACCCACCCGGAGCCGCAGGCCGAGGCCGGCGTGGACGTGTACGCGTTCACGCACAACGAGACCTCCACCGGTGTCGCCGCCCCGGTCAAGCGGGTGGCCGGCGCCGACGAGGGCGCGCTGGTCCTCGTGGACGCCACCTCCGGCGCCGGCGGCCTCCCGGTCGACGTGTCCGAGACGGACGTCTACTACTTCGCCCCGCAGAAGTCCTTCGCCTCCGACGGCGGCCTGTGGATCGGCGTCTTCTCCCCGGCGGCGATCGAGCGCGCCGAGCGGATCCACGCGTCCGGCCGCCACGTCCCGGAGTTCTTCTCGCTGCCGACGGCGATCGACAACTCCCGCAAGAACCAGACGTACAACACCCCGGCCCTCGCGACCCTCTTCCTGCTGAACCAGCAGCTGGAGTGGATCAACGGCCAGGGCGGTCTCGCGTGGTCGACGGCCCGCACGAAGGACTCCTCGACGCGGCTGTACAGCTGGGCGGAGGAGTCCAAGCACGCGACCCCGTTCGTCACCGACCCGGCCAAGCGCTCCCAGGTCATCGGCACGATCGACTTCTCGGACGAGGTCGACGCCGCCGCGATCGCCAAGGTCCTGCGCGCCAACGGCATCGTGGACACCGAGCCCTACCGCAAGCTCGGCCGCAACCAGCTGCGCGTGGCGATGTTCCCGGCGATCGACCCGGCGGACGTCGAGGCCCTGACGAAGTGCGTCGACTACGTCATCGAGAAGCTGTAACACCCGCTTCCGCTACGACGACGAAGGGGCGCCCGGCGAACACCGGGCGCCCCTTCTCGCGCTTCCGGCTACTCCTCGACGAACAGCTCCTCGGCACTTGCCACGGTCAGGGAACGGTCGAACCAGACACTCAGCACATCGAGGTCGGTGCAGTCCTTGACCCGCTCCCGGACGGCGTCGGGGACCTCGATGCCACGCCGGTCGAGGAGGCGGAGGATGTCCTCGGCACGTCCATTGGCTCGGCCCTTGTTCCAGTACTCCGCGACGATCGAGTCGGGAAACTTCGGGGTGTAGACGGCCATCAGTTGCCTCCAGAGGTCACGGGCCGGGCCGTCGCCCAAGCCGATCTCGACGTATTCCACCCAGTCATCGCTGCCCTCGTCCTGACCTGCCGGCACCTCCGCCGGCGCTTCCAGTTACGAGGTCGGGTCGAAGAATTTCCAGTGACCCTCGGAGACCACCTCGACGGCGCCGTCCGCCACCTTGATGGCGGTCTGCTCGTCGATCGCGTACGCCGGACCCCCGATCCCGGCCGCCCATCGTTCTGCCAAGGCCATGGTGTTCTCCGGGCAAGCAGGGTGATCCAGGTGCGGGAAGATCGAAAAATCGACCAGGCCCAATGTGCTGTCACCGCCGGTAGGCGGCTCCCAGCCCACGAAGTCCTGCCCGATGCGGGGTGTCATCACCATGCTCCCGGCGCTGAGTCCCACGTAGACCGTGTCGTGCAGCGACGGCAGGAGTTCAGCGAGCCCGGATTCCCGCATCCAGTGAGCCAGATACAGCGCGTCACCGCCGTTGACCAGCAGGGCGTCGGCTTCCCGGACCCAGGAGACCCAGCGCGCTTCGTCGATGCTGGGCAGCGCGGTGAGCTCCAGCACGCCCACCGACTTCCACCCCAGCCCGGCCATGGGGAGGGGGGATCGTCCGCTGATGAATCGCCATGGCCCGCCCGGATCAGCGTCGGGAGCCCCGTACCCCGCGGTGGGGATGCACAGGGCGCTGGACTCGGCGATCGGCTTGCCCAGGAGGTCGACCAACGCGTCCTGGATGCGCGCGTTCTTGACACCGGAGTCGGTGAGGAGAAGCTTCATCGTGTCCTTCCGAGGAATTGTGCGTAGATCCCAGGGTCCGGAGCCATCCTCAACGAGTCCCGATTGCATGGGAAGCTCAGCCGACGAAGGGTGGGGCGCGTGGACCGGAGTGAGGACGAGATCCTTGCTGCTGAGGACGAACGCCCATGAGATCGACCTCGACTTTCCCTTGCCGTTCGAGGAAAGAAGGCTTGGTCAAGCAGCGGGCGGGGGAGAACCCGCCGCCCTTCTCGCGGCTTCGCTGAGCGAGCAGGGCAGCTGCGGCATCGCACCGTGGAAGGGGCGCTCGGCACCCACCGAGCGCCCCCGTCACACGGACCCCCGCGCCACCCTCATGTCGCCGTACAGCTCACCGTCGGCACACCCCCGCCCCCAGGCGCTCCCCCGAAGCCGAAGCTCGCCGAACCACCCGCCGCGACAGCACCGTTGTGCGAGGCGTTGGTCGCCGTCACGGCCGAGCCGGTCTGGGTGTACGACGCGTTCCACATGGAGGTGACCTTCTGCGAGCCCGGCCAGGTCCACGTCACCTTCCAGGAGGAGAGGGCCGTGGACCCCGAATTGGTCACCTTCACCTCGGCGTTGAAGCCGCTCCCCCAGTCGCTGCTGACGGAGTAGGAGGCGGTGCAGGCCGCCGTGCCACCGCCCGGATCGCCCGGATCGCCGGGATCGCCACTCGAAGGGAAGCCCGGTGCCTTCACGCTCGCCAGATATCCGTCCTTCACGGTGTCCACGGTCTGCCAGTCGTCCTTCAGGATTCCGCCCGTGTCACCGGAGTTGGGGTTCCAGGACCAGAAGGTCCAGTGGAAGGAGTCGGCGCCGTACGTCGATGTCGGCCGCAGATACGAGACCAGTGCCGCCAGCCACTTCTGGTCCACGGTCGACTGAAGGGTGGTGCCGAACTCGCCGACCCACACCGGGGCGATGTTCTGCTTGAAGATGTATCCCCAGTACTTGTCCCAGATCCCCGGCATGTTGGCGGGGAAGGACGGGTCGCTGAACCAGCTCTGCTGGGCCACGCTGGTCGCGTAGTCGTGGGCGGAGTACACGACCCGGTTCGCGACGTTCAGCTGCACCGGGTACTGCGCGACCCCCATCAGGTTGCCGCCCCACCAGCCGGAGACACCGTTGAAGGTCTGCACGCCCTCGACGAAGATCAGCAGGTCGGGATTGACCCCCAGCACCGCGTTGCCGGCCCGCTGAGCCGCCAGCCGCCAGTCCGTGGCCGTGTCACCGCAGCCCCAACAGGCGGGATCGTGGGGCTCGTTGTGCAGGTCGATGCCCACCACGGTGTCCTGGTCCTTGTAGCGCGTAGCCAGCGCCTTGAGGTTGGCGATCCACGTCGACTCCGGAACCGCGGAGGTGTACCAGAGCGCCGACTGGCCGCCGGAGTCCGGGCGGTGCCGGTCGAGGATGACCTTGAGGCCGTCCTGACCGGCGTACGAGACGATCTTGTCCAGGACGCCGAGGGAGTTCAGCCCCTGGAGGTCGGCGTTCTTGCCGCTGGAGAAGTCGATGCTGTTGGGGACCGTCCCCGGCTTGAAGATGTCGTCGCTGTACGGGATACGGAGGGTGTTGTAACCCAGCGACTTCATCTGGTCGATCATGGACTTGTAGTCGCGGGACCAGAGCCCGTGGACGGCGTAGTTGGCGGTCTCGAAGCCGAACCAGTTGATCCCGGCGATCCGGACCGGCTGCCCGGACTCGTCCAGGATCTGGCGTCCGCTGGTGTGCCAGTAGCCGGCGCCGGCCGACTCGGCGGCATGAGCCGACTGAAGACCAGCGGTCCCCAGCGGTAACAGGAGCGCCGCCGCCACCGCACACAGCGCTCTTCGCAAGCTGCGGAACATGTTCGCTGCTTCCTCTCGGGAGGCGCGGGCCCGGAACTCAGTGGGAGCGCTCCCACGGCCCTGCACCTCCCATGGAAGTCAGGTCACATGAACACGTCAAGACATGGGACGTCACTTGTGCGCGGGACGTCACCGACTCAGCTTCTGGAACCTCCGTACCGCCAGCGGCAGGAAGATCGCCGTGAGCACCACGGGCCACACTCCGGCCATCAGCAGGGCGTGCTGCTCGACCCAGGAGTCCCCGCCGCCCACCGGCGTGCCGAACAGGTCGCGGCTGGCGGCAGCGGTCGAGGAGATCGGGTTCCACGCGGCCACCGCGCCCAGCCAGTCGGGCATCAGCTGAGGCGCGACGAAGATGCTGGAGATCATCGTGAGCGGGAAGGCGACCGCGAACAGGCCGCCCGCCGCCTCCGGGTTGGGGACCATCAGGCCCAGCCACACCCCGATCCAGATCAGCGCGAACCTGAGCCACAGCAGCAGTCCGAAGGCGGCGAGGAAGCCGAGCCCGCCGTCGGGCCGCCAGCCCATGGCCACCGCGGTGAGCATCATGATCGCCAACTCGGCGCAGGCGACAAGCAGATCGGTCACCCCGCGCCCCGCGACCACCGCGGACGAGGCCATCGGCATCGAGCGGAACCGGTCGATCACGCCCTTCGTGGCGTCGTACACCACGAGGGTGGCCGTGTTGATGAAGCCGAAGGCCATCGTCATCACGAACATGCCGGGCATCAGGAAGTCCTTGTAGTCCCCGCCGCCGGGCACCTGCATGGCGCTGCCGAAGACATAGCCGTAGAGCAGCACGGAGAGGATCGGGAAGCCCAGCTGCCAGGCGATGTTGATGGGTTGGCGCCGGTAGTGGGTGAGGCCGCGGCGGACGATGTTCCACACGTCGGCGAGGACCCAGTAGGTACGGCCGTGGGTGGCCTCCATGGTGCTCATGCAGCCGTCTCCTTGTCCGTCCGGTGTCCGGTCAGGCGCAGGAACACATCGTCGAGGCTCGGCCTGCGCAGTCCGATGTCCTCGACCCGCACGCCCTCGTCCTGGAGGGTGCGGGCGACTTCGGTGAGCGCGGAGACGCGGTCGACCACGGGGGCGTGCACGCGCAACTCCCCTTCCTCCGCCTCGGGTTCACCGTCGGAGACCCGGGCGACGACCTTCACCACGCGCGGGATCTCCGACCGCTCGGCGACCACGACCTCGATACGGTCGCCGCCGACCCGGTCCTTGAGCCCGTCCGGGGTGTCGTCGGCGATGGACCGGCCCTGGTCGATGACGGTGATGCGGGAGGCGAGCTTGTCGGCCTCCTCCAGGTACTGCGTGGTCAGCAGCACGGTGGTGCCGCTTGCCACCAACGCCCGTACGGACTCCCATACTTCGCCGCGGCTACGGGGGTCCAGGCCGGTCGTCGGCTCGTCGAGGAAGAGCACGGCGGGCGCGAGGATCATGGAGGCGGCGAGGTCGAGCCGGCGCCGCATACCGCCGCTGTACTTGCCTACGCCCTTGTCGGCGGCGTCGGTGAGGTCGAACTGTTCCAGGAGTTCGGCGGCGCGCTGCTTGGCCCGCTTCCCGCCGAGGTGGAACAGCCGCCCGAACATCTCCAGGTTCTGCCGGCCGGTGAGGACCTCGTCCACGGCGGCGTACTGCCCGGTGAGTCCGATCCTCGACCGCACCTCGCGCCCCTGCCGGGCCACGTCCAGGCCGGCCACGGTGGCCCGGCCGCCGTCCAGCCGGATCAGCGTGGACAGGATGCGGACCGCCGTGGTCTTCCCCGCGCCGTTCGGCCCGAGCAAGCCGTGCACGGTGCCCTCGCGGACGGCGAGGTCGAAGCCGTCGAGGGCACGTTTCTCGCCGTAGCGCTTCTCCAGCCCCTCGGCGTGGACGGCGTATCCGTGGTCGGTCATGGGTCCCCCTTCGCTCCTTAACTGAGTACAGCGTACCCGATTGCGCGTACGCTGTACTCAGTTTTGCGCCGGAACTAAGCTGCCACCATGACGAGCAGCGGGGACACCAGTGGCAGCGGGGACATCGTCCGCACGCTCGAGCTGCTGTGGGACGGGGCTCCGCGCCCCAGCCGGGGGCCCAAGCCGGGGCTGACGCTGGACCGGATCGTGGAAGCGGCCGTCCGGATCGCGGACGAGGAGGGGTTCGACGCGGTCTCGATGCGCCGGATCGCCACCGAGCTCGGCACCGGCGCGATGTCCCTGTACCGGTACGTCCCCGGCAAGGCCGAGCTGCTCGACCTGATGCTCGACCGCGTCCAGCGCCCCTCCGAGAACCCGGCCGACCTCGGCGACGGCACCTGGCGCTCCGCCCTGGAGGCCATGGCCCGCGCCACGCTCGCCCTCTACACCCGCCACCCCTGGCTGCTCGGCGTCAACCAGGCCCGCCCGTTGCTCGGCGCCGAGCGCGCTGGACGGCATGGAGAAGGTGCTCGGCCGGATCCGCCCGATGGGCCTGACCGATCCCGAGTTGGTGTCGGCGGTCATCATGGTCGACGGCTACGTCGTCGGGGCCGCGCGCACGCAGGTCTACCAGCGGGAGGCGGAGCGCACCTCGGGGATGACGACCGCGGACTTCTTCGCGGCCCAGGCCCCGTTCATCGAGAAGGTCATGGCCACCGGCCGCTACCCGGTCCTCGGCTCCCTCGCCGAGGACACGTGGAGCCCGGAGTTCGACCACTTCGAGTTCGGACTCCAGCGGATCCTGGACGGGCTCGAGGTGTTCGTGGCCGGCCGGCGCGAGGGCTCACGAGCGCCGGAATAGCCGCCGGAGTCCGAAGAGCACGGCGACGGCCCCCAGGGCGAGGGCGCCGATCTTGATGGTGCCGCCGGAGTTCCCGCCGCCGTCACTTCCCGAGGCCGAGGAACTCCCGCTCCCGGAGGGCGACTTGGAGCCGCCATCTCCGGGTGCGTCCTGCGCCTCCACCTCGCTGTCCGCGCCCTCCATGCCGAGCAGGATCTTGGTCCCGTCGGGCGAGTAGGAGACGGACTCCCCCTGCCCGAGCGGCACGCTGATCCGCCCGCCGCGCTTGATGTCGCCGCCGTTCCAGTCGTACCAGATACCGCCGAGGTACCCGCGTACGACGAGCTGTTTGCCGTCGGGCGAGAACGCCGCGTCGGTCGCCCACAGGTCGACGGGTTTGACGGGCTTGAAGACGTTCGTCCCCGAGGGGGAGAGGGTGGCGGGCCCCTCGTAGAGATGCCCGCCGTCCTCGTGCTTGTCGATGATGTAGACGCGACCGGTCCTGGGGTGGACGACCATCGACTCGGCGTCGCGCGAGCCGTCGGTGTACTTCACGACGTACTGCGTGGCCTTGACGGACTGGTCCTTGAGGACCTTCGGCTCAGGCAGCTTGTAGATCCACACATAGGGCCAGGTGACCCCGTCGTTGTCGCCGATGTCGCCGACCCAGAGTTCGTTGTCGGGCCCCATCGCGATTGCCTCGACGTCCCTCGGGGTACCGACGCCGGTCATGGTGACCCTGGCGACGGTCTTGCCGGTGGCGCTGTCGACGGCGTACAGATACGCGCCGGTGTCCTGGTCGTTGTGGGTCCAGTAGATGCCGGGGTGCTGCCGCGAGGCGGCGAGCCCGCTGGACTCGGTGATCCGGGGATCGCTGATGGTGAAGCCCTTGTCCCCCTTCCCGTCCCCGTCGGCGGCGGAGGCGGGCACGGCGGCGGGCAGGGTGAAGGCGCCCACGAGCAGGGTCCCGGCGAGGAGGGCGAAGGGTCGACGCATGCCCCAAGACTGCCATCCCGACATGTGTGTGAAGGGGCGTGGGCGGGAGGCACCAGGGCCTGTCCGGCGGATCAGGCCGACTTCGAGCCACGCTGCCTGATCGGGGCGGGTGAGCGGGGGCCATGGGGGACCTCCCGCTCGGGCGAAGTCGAGAGTGCGGGAGCGGTACCACAGCGCCACTGGGGCCGCCCCTTCCGGGGGAGTGCGTGCCCGGACCCCGCGACGTCGGCATGATCAGCCGGACAGGTCCTCCAGGGAAGGCGTGGCCCGACTCACATGCCACCGCCCCCGCCGATGATCCATCATGAGCGGATGCTCAGATTCATGCCGGTCGGCGATTCGATGACGATCGGAAGCGCGGGCGAGCACACCTGGCGTTACCGGATGTGGCAGCACCTGCGTGACACCTGCGGCGGCCCCTTCGACCTCGTGGGCCCGCGCGAGACGCTGTACGACAAGGCGGCGGACGCCCCGACGTCGTACGAGTACGCCGATCCCGACTTCCCCCGGGCCCACCTGGCCGGCTGGGGCGAGGGCTGGCTGCACATGGCCCCGCTGATCGGTGACGCGGTGCGGGCGCACCGCGCGAACGTGCTGCTGGTGTCGCTTGGCCTGATCGACCTGGGCTTCTACACGAACGCGGAACAGACGGCGGAGAACGTCCGCGCCTTCGTCGCCGAGGCCCGCCTGGCCGACCCCCGGATCCGGATCGCCGTCCTCCCGGTGATCCCCAATGTCCGGGCCGAGTCGGACACGCCCTTCGCGACGGAGGTCACCCGTTTCAACGAGCTCCTCGCCAAGGCGATCGCGGATCTGGACGAGCCCCGTTCCCCCCTGCTGTCGGTCTCGCCCCCGGCGTCGTACGACATCAACCACGACACCTACGACGGCACCCACCCCAACGCGAGCGGCGAGCACAAGATCGCGGCGGCCTTCGCGGAGGCGATGTACCAGGCGTGGGATCTGGGCGGACCCTACGGGGCCGACTGATCCGGCACTTCGCACACGAACGGGGCGGCGCACTCCGACGAGGTGTCGGTGTACGCCGCCCTGGGGTGGGACGGGGTGCGGGAACCGGCCCGCGCTGTCATGGCGGTTACTTCGGGTCGGCGTTGAACTTCGCGGTCGACCAGCGGTAGCCGAGCACCGCGAGGCCGAGGCACCAGGCGACGGCGAGCCAGCCGTTGTTGCCGATCTCGGTGCCCAGGAGCAGTCCGCGCAGGGTCTCGATGGCCGGGGTGAAGGGCTGGTACTCGGCGATCGGCTGGAACCAGCCCGGCATCGCGTCGACCGGCACGAACGTGCTGGAGATGAGCGGCAGGAAGATCAGCGGCATGGCGTTGTTGCTTGCGGCCTCGGCGTTCGGGCTGATCAGGCCCATGCCGACGGCGATCCAGGTGAGCGCCGTGGCGAAGAGCACGAGCAGTCCGAAGGCCGCGAGCCACTCCAGGACGGTGGCGTCGGTGGAGCGGAAGCCGATGGCCACGCCGACCGCGCCGACCAGGACCACGCTGACGATCGACTGCAGCACACTGCCGACGACGTGTCCGACGAGCACCGAACCGCGGTGGATCGCCATGGTCCGGAAGCGGGCGATGATGCCCTCGGTCATGTCGTTGGAGACGGAGACCGCGGTGCCGATCGTGGTGGAGCCGATGGTCATCAGCAGCAGGCCCGGGACGAGATACGCGATGTAGTCGGAGCGGTCGCCGCCGCCGATGCCCGCGCTCATGGTGTCGCCGAAGATGTAGACGAAGAGCAGCAACAGCATGATCGGCGTGAGCAGCAGGTTCAGGGTGAGCGAGGGGTAGCGCCGGGCGTGCAGGAGGTTGCGGCGCAGCATCGTGGACGAGTCGCGTACGGCGAGGGAGAGGTTGCTCATCGGACGGTCTCCTTGGGCTGGTCGGTGACGTCGGAGCCGCCGGTCAGGGCGAAGAAGACGTCGTCGAGGTCGGGGGTGTGCACGGTCAGCTCGTCGGCCTCGATGCCGGCCGCGTCGAGCCGGTCGAGGATCGCGCGCAGCTCGGACTGGCTGCCTCCGCTGGGGAGTTGCAGGGCGAGGGATTCGTCGTCCCGGGTGACCTCGCCCAGTGCGGAGGCGGCGCTCCGGTAGGCGTCCGGGTCGGTGAAGCGGAGCCGGACGTGACCGCCGGGAACCAGGCGCTTGAGTTGTTCGGCGCTGCCCTCGGCGGCGATCCTGCCGTTGTGGAGGACGGCGATGCGGTCGGCGAGTTCGTCGGCCTCCTCCAGGTACTGCGTGGTGAGGAAGACGGTGACGCCGTCGGAGACCAGCTCCCTGATGATCTGCCACATGGTGTGCCGGGAGCGGGGGTCGAGGCCGGTGGTCGGTTCGTCGAGGAAGATGATCCGGGGGTCGCCGACCAGGGTCATGGCGATGTCGAGGCGGCGCTTCATGCCGCCGGAGTAGGTGGAGGCGGGCTTCTTCGCGGCCTCGGTGAGGTCGAAGCGCTCCAGCAGTTCGGCGGCGACCCGCCGTCCCTCGGCCTTGGACAGGTGGTGCAGGTCCGCCATCAGGAGCATGTTCTCCTCACCGGTGATCAGCCCGTCGACGGCGGAGAACTGGCCGGTGACCCCGATCGCGGCCCGCACGCCCTGCGGGTCGGCGGCGAGGTCGTGGCCGCCGATGTGGATGCCCCCGGTGCCCGGGTCGGCGGATATGAGCGTGGAGAGGATCTTGACGGCGGTGGTCTTGCCGGCGCCGTTCGGACCGAGGAGGGAGAAGATCGTGCCGGCGGGCACCTGGATGTCGATGCCGTCGAGGACGGTCTTGTCCCCGTAGGACTTGCGCAGGCCGTTCGCCGCGATGGCCAGGTCGGTCATGGTGGATGCTCCTTGTGAGGGCTGCGGGTCAGAGGCTGCGGGCGGTGATGTCGCCGTGCGCGGTGGTGGCGCGGATGGCCAGGCCGGCATGGGCTCCTTCGGTGTTCTTGAGGGTGTTGTGGACGCGGCCGTAGGAGGTGTCGGCGTCCAGGGAGGCCGACGCGGCGGTGTCGACGGTGATGTCGCCCATCTGAGTGGTCAGCACGACCGAGCCTGCGACGGCCTCGGCGATGCGGATGTCGCCCCGCTGGGTGCTGATCTGAGCCGGTCCGGCCAAGCGCCCCACGTTGACGTCGCTGTCGGCGGCCGTCAGGCGCAGGCTCGCGGCCTCGTCGATCTTGACCGGGCCGTGGGCGCCCTGGAAGACGACATCGCCGAGGCGTCCGACGGCGCGGAACTCGGCGGCGGCGGCCTTGGCCTCGACGTGCGAGCCGGCCGGGAGCTGGACGGTGATCTCGACGGAGCCGGAGGGCCCGAAGTACTGGTTCTTCGCGGCCGGGGCGGCGATCCGCAGGACACCGTCGTCGCCGCGGGTGACCTCGATCTGCTCGGCGGCCCGGGTGTCGCGGCTCTTGGCGGGGTCGGCGGGCCGGATCTCGACGGTGGTGTCGGTGCGGTCGGCGGCGATGACCTGGACGCGGCCGGCGGGGAGGTCGATGACGGTGGTGACGGGGGCGGTGGTGTCGAACTTCTGCATCAGGTGCTCCTGCGTTCGTCGCTGTTTCCGATGAACGAAAAGCTACGTTGCATTCACGGATCCGGCAACAGAGTCGTTGCACAAGACCTGTATAAGCGCAGGTAGTTGACGATATTTCATTGCAACGACTCTAAAAGTAATGCAACGTCAGGCCTCGGATCGTTGCAATAGAATGAAAATGAACGCTATGCTGCGGGCACCAGGGACCACGAAGGAGACCGCGATGCCGGGAGGCAGGCTCACCCAGCAGGAACGGCAGCAGATCGCGCTGGGAGTGGCCGACGGCCTCGCCTACGCGGAGATCGCCCGCCGCCTCGAGCGCCCCACCTCGACCATCACCCGCGAGGTCATGCGCAACGGCGGCCCCACCGCCTACCGCGCCGACCTGGCCCACCGCGCCACCGAACGCCGCGCCCACCGCCGCCGCCAGACCACGCCCCGGGGGGCGCAGACCCCCGAACCGGCCCATGGCCGCGATCCCGAGGCGGTGCGCGAGTACGAGGAGACGTTCACCACCGTCCTCATGCAGACGGGCGCGCCCAAGATGATGTCGAGGGTGCTGACCTGCCTCTACACCAGCGACACCGGCAGCCTCACCGCCGCCGAACTCGTCCAGCGCCTTCAGGTCAGCCCGGCGTCCATCTCCAAGGCCATCAGCTACCTCGAAACCCAGGGCCTGGTCCGGCGGGAACGCGACGACCGGCGCCGCGAGCGCTATGTCGCCGACGACGACGTCTGGTACCAGTCCATGATCGCCAGTGCCCGCGGCACCATCCAGCTCGCCGAGACGGCCCGTCAGGGCGTGGGCGTCCTCGGCCCGGGCACCCCGGCCGCCACCCGCCTGGAGAACATCGCCCGCTTCCTCGACTTCGTCTCCGAAAGCCTCACCCGCGCCGCGGACCAGGCCCGTGAGGTGCTGCACACGAAACCGGAGACACCCTCGGACGGCGCTACCTGAGCGACTGACGCCCGATGGCGTCGACGAGAAAGCCGGCGCAGGGCCGGACACCGGCACGCAGCTCGCCGTCCCACCGCTCCTCCTCTTCCCCGAGGTAGACGGCCCGGGCGTGGGCGAGGACGGCCCGGTGTGCGGACGGCAGCCGCTCGATTACCCAGTCGGCCGCGGCGTCCTTGGAGCGAATGGTGTCCGTGGCGAGGGTGGTCCAGATACGGGCGAGGGTGAGCAGGACGTTACGGGAGTCGTGGTCCAGGTCGCCCAGGAGCTGCGGCACTCCGGCGACGATCGCGCGCCGGAGGTCCACGAGGGGCACCGGGTCGAGGAGTCGGTCGGGCGGAGGTCCGTGCAGGGCCGTGTCCCCGGCCAGGGTCATGGTGAGCAGGGGCGCGAGATCGGGACTGGACTCGGGCTCGGGAAGCACACCCCGCTCGTACTCCTCGCGCAGCCACTCTCCGTAGAGGAAGTCGCAGACGGGCGGGTACCGCCACGGCCGTACATCGTCCTGTACGACGACGATCAGCTCGACGAGCCGAGCACCCGGAACGCCGGACACCCTCATCAACTCCCCTACCAGGGCCCGGCGTTCGTCACGGTTCAGCGACCTCCGTACGACGACCAGCACGTCGATGTCGCTGTGCGGGCGAAGGCCGGCGAGGACGGCGGAGCCGTGGAGGTAGATGCCGAGGGGGGTGCCGGAGAGGGTGCGGTGGACGATGCGCGCGACTGCCGGGGCGCTGTCGACTGGCATGTGCGTCATCCCTCCGTGTCCTTTTGACCTTGCGTATCGTTGTACCGCGCGGCTGTGCTCGTCCATGGGCAGCCGGGGAGGAGTGCCACGATGACCGTCCTTGAAGACAGGATCGAGATGGCCCACGAGAGCGAGGAGCTCACGCTCGACGCACTGTTCGAGCGCCTTGAGCACATGCCCGTCCCCGAGGGATACAAGGTCGAGATCGTCGAGGGGGCCGTCTTCATGTCGCCGCAGCGGGACACGCACTGGGAAATCATCCTGGACATCGTCGAGCAACTGCGCACCAAGTACCCGCGCAAGCGCGTGAAGTCGGATGTCCGCGTCGACTATCCGGGGCACCTCAATGGCTTCGCCTCCGACGTGACGCTGGTGGCCGAGGGCGCCGAGAAGGACAGCAAGGGGCTGTGGCAGTCCAAGGACATCGAGTTCGTCGCCGAGGTCATCTCAAAAGGCACGGCCGCCAACGACTACGGCCCCAAGAAGATCGCCTACGCGCTCGCCGAGGTCCTCGTCTACCTCGTCGCCGACCCCTACCAGGGCAAGTGTCACCTCTACACCCAGCCCAAGGACGGTGAATACCTCACCGAACTGTCCGTCGCCTTCGGAGCAGACGTCGACATGACCACCACCCCCCTCGAACTCACCCTCAAAACCGATGAGTTCCCCCGCGACTGACTGACAGAATCCGCCGTATGGCGATCATCCACCACACCACCCTCAAGCCCACCAAGCTGGACCTGCTCACCACCTGGCTGCTCACCCGCCCGTGGTACACCGGCACCGGCACCCCCGAGTTGACCAAGGCCGGCGGCTTCCGGCTGGACGACCCGGAGGGCGAGGTCGGGATCGAGTTCATGGTGGCCGTCGACTCCTCCGGCCGCGAACCCGTCGCCTACCTGGCCCCCCTCACCTACCGCGCCGCCCCGCTCCCCGGTGCGGACCACGCCCTCGTCGGCACCATGGAACACGGTGTACTGGGCCCCCGCTGGGCCTACGACGGCATCCACGACCCGGTCCTGCGCACCGAACTCCTCGCCCTGTTCGAGGGCCGCACCCAGGCCCAGGCCCAGAGCCTCACCGACACCCCCGACCACGAGGTCACCCACTCCTACGCCGGCCCCGCCCTCCCCACCGGCCCCGCCGAGGTCACCGAGGACCAGGACGGCACCCAGCTCGCCCTCCCCGACGGCACGGTCCTCCGCCTGCACCGACGCCTGCCGCCCACGGCCCCCGAGGGCGCGAACGGCCACGTCTCCGGAGCCTGGAACGCCCCCGACGGCACCCGCACGCGAGCCGCTTTCGCGACCCTGCACACCTCCTGAGACCGGGGATGTCACAGCGGAGGCGGCTGTCTCGTCCCGAGAGGTGCAGGCAAGCCTCGATCAAGGAGTGGACGATGAACCTCGCGCTGTGGATCGCCGCCGGACTGCTGGCCGCGGTGGCCCTGACCGGTGGCGTCACCAAGACCTTCGTGCCCAGGGAGAAGCTGGCCGCGGCCCACGGCGGAGGATGGACCGGGGAGGTCGGCACGGCCTTCGTGAAGACCCTCGGCATCCTCGAACTCCTGGCCGCGGCCGGACTGGTCCTGACCGCCGCACTCGACATCGCACCCGTGCTGGTGCCCGTGACCGCCGTCTGCTGGATCCTCCTGATGGTCGGCGCGATGATCACCCACGGCCGCCGGGGCGAGTCCGCGTTCGTGGTGCTGAACCTGGTCTACCTGGCACTCGCGGTGTTCATCGCGTGGGGCCGTTTCGGCCCCGAGTCCTTCACCGGCTGAGAGGAGCCGCGGACGGCATGAGCAGGACCGAGGAGTTCCAGCGGCTACGGCCACTGCTGTTCTCGATCGCCTACCGGATCCTCGGCAGCGTCGGCGAGGCCGAGGACGCGGTCCAGGAGACGTGGCTGCGCTACGAGGCCACCGCGACCGAGCCCAGGTCGGTGAAGGCCTACCTCTCGACCACGGTGACGCGGATCGCGATCGACGTACTGCGCTCGGCCCGCGTCCGCCGGGAGGAGTACGTGGGCGAATGGCTCCCCGAGCCACTCCTCGACGACCCCTACGAGGACCCGGAGCGGGCGGCCGAACTGGCCGAGTCGGTGTCGATGGCGGCCCTGTTGCTGCTGGAGCGTCTCAGCCCGCTGGAGCGCGCGGTCTTCGTAATGCGGGAGGTCTTCGACTTCGGCTTCCCCGAGGTCGCGGCGGCGGTGGGCCGCTCGGAGGCGGCGTGCCGCCAACTCGTGTCCCGGGCCCGGCGCCACATGGCGGCGGGCCGCCCCCGCTTCGAGGCGGACCGGGAAGAGCGCGAGGAACTGGCGTCGCGCTTCTTCGACGCCCTCCGCGAAGGCGACGTGGACGGTCTGCGGGGACTGCTCGCCGCCGATGTGTCGATGGTCGGCGACGGCGGCGGCAGGGCCCCGCAACTGGCGAGGGCTGTCGCGGGCGCGCAGAACGTGGCCCGGCTGCTGGGTTCGGTCTACCCCCGGATGGCCCGGATCGAGGTGACCTTCGAGCCGCACGAGCTCAACGGCCAGCCGGGCGCGATCTTCTACGACCGCGACGGCAAGGTCCTCCACACCCTCGCCCTGGACATCCTCGACGGCCGCATCCAGACGATTCGCGCGGTCATCAACCCCGAAAAACTCAGCCACGTGGGCCCGGTGGCGGACGCGTGGGCGATCCACCGCGAGGTCCGGGCGAGCCGCCCTTCCTGACCGCCCTCTCCAAAAGCAATCCCTCAAGCACGTGCTTGCCTTGAGCGCACTCGAAGGCGTTGGCTGAGGGTTCATGAAGTACACGCAGCTCGGACGCACCGGACTCAAGGTCAGCCGACTCGTCCTCGGCACCATGAACTTCGGCCCGCAGACCGACGAGACCGACTCCCACGCGATCATGGACTCGGCTCTCGACGCCGGGAATCAACTACTTCGACACCGCCAACGTGTACGGCTGGGGCGAGAACAAGGGCCGTACCGAAGAGATCATCGGCAGCTGGTTCGCGAAGAGCGCCGCCCACCGCGACAAGGTCGTCCTCGCCACCAAGGTCTACGGCAACATGGCCGCGGACGGCGAGGCCTGGCCGAACCACGACAAGCTGTCGGCGCTGAACATCCGCCGTGCCGTCGACGCCTCGCTCAAGCGGCTCCAGACCGACTACATCGACATCTACCAGTTCCACCACGTCGACCGCGCCACCCCCTTCGAGGAGATCTGGCAGGCGATCGACACCCTCGTCCAGCAGGGCAAGATCCTGTACGTCGGGTCCTCCAACTTCCCCGGCTACAAGATCGCCCAGGCCAACGAGGTCGCCGCCCGGCGCGGCGGCACCATCGGTCTGGTCAGCGAGCAGTGCCTGTACAACCTCGCCGAGCGGCGCGCCGAGATGGAGGTCATCCCGGCCTCCCAGGAGTACGGCCTCGGCGTGATCCCCTGGTCCCCGCTGCACGGCGGTCTCCTCGGCGGGG
This sequence comes from Streptomyces sp. SAI-127, assembly GCF_029894425.1. Taxonomy (NCBI): domain Bacteria; kingdom Bacillati; phylum Actinomycetota; class Actinomycetes; order Kitasatosporales; family Streptomycetaceae; genus Streptomyces; species Streptomyces sp. SAI-127. Next base: position 5,710,916 of record NZ_JARXYJ010000001.1, on the reverse strand, counting down.
TCATCAAGAAGGAGGTCGAGGGCGGCCGCCGAGCCTCGGGCCGCGCCGCCGACACCCTCAAGGACACGGCCAAGCGCGCCCAGATCCAGTCGTACGAGGACCTGCTGGAGAAGCACGGGCTGGAGCCCGGCGAGGCGGCCCTGGCGTGGCTGCTGACCCGCCCCGGCGTGACGGGTCCGATCGTCGGCCCGCGCACGGCCGAGCAGCTGGAGTCGGCGATCAGGGCGGTCGAGCTGGAGCTGAGCGAGGAGGTCCTGGCAGGCCTGGACGAGATCTTCCCGGGCCCGGGCCCGTCTCCGGAGGCCTTCGCCTGGTAGCGCACCAAAGGGGCGCGGGGCGGAGTCGACAGGGGGCTCCGCCCCGCCCCGCGGCCGCAGTTCCTCTACCTGCCGAGGGCCGCAGCCAACGCCACAACGACGAACATCATCACAAGCACACCGGCCATGATCCGGTTCCGGGTCTTCGGGTCCACGCATCGAGCCTAACCGGCCCCGCCCAGCGCCCAGCGGCCGACCACCTCGTAGCGGGGCTGCTCCCCCGGCACCCCGGACTTCGGAAGGTTGCTCCGCACCAGCGCCAGCTCGTCGACGGTCCAGGTGCGGCTGGTGAATCCGTCCAGAACCGAGAGATACGGCCGCACCTCCACCGCCTCCCGACTGCGAGCCACGGTCAGGTGAGCCTTGTACCGCCGGTGCTCCCCCATCTCCACCCCCGCCTTCCGCGCCGCCGCCTCCGCCCGCTCCGCCAGCAGCCGCAGCACCGGCAGATCGCCGAAGGCCCCCGCCCACAACGCCCGGCCGTGCCCGAACTGCCCGCCACCGCGCAGGGCCAGCGGGAAAGACGGGGTCCGCCGGGCCGCCCGCTCCAGCCGTGCCGACAGCTCCGGTACGACGTCCTCGTCGACCTCGCCGTAGAAGGCAAGGGTGAAGTGCCAGCCGGCAACGCCGGTCCAGCGTAGCTCGGACGCTCCGGGGAGCCGCCTCAACTCGGCGACCTTCAGCGCGAGTTCGTCGGACACGTCCTGGGGAGGCAGCACCGCGGCGAAGAGTCTCATGGGATCAGCCTGTCACCATGAGGGCATGGAGATCAGCATCAGGGACGGCGGACCCGACGACATACCCGTGATCCTCGGCATGCTCGACAGCTGTGTGGAGTGGCTGGTCGCGCAGGGACGTCCCGGCCAGTGGGGGACCGAGCCGCTGTCCGGGAGCCCCAGGACCGTGGAGTCCGTCGCCCGGTACGTCGACGAGGGCAGCGTGTTCATCGCCGAGGCCGGCGGCGTCCCGGCCGCGACCCTCACGATCACCGACTCGCCCGGCGCCTATCTGGCTCATCTCCCGCCGCCCGGCGAGCCCGAGCGGTACATCCACTGGCTCGCCTCCGACCGACGCTTCAAGGGCCACGGCGTGGGCAGTGCCCTCCTCGCGCACGCCGCCGAGGAGACCCGGCGCGCGGGCGTCGCCCTGCTGCGGGTGGACTGCTACGCGGGCGACGACCGCAAGCTGGTCGCCTACTACGAGGCCAACGGCTTCGCCCCGACGGAGACGTACACCGCCGGGGCGAACAACGACTGGCCGGGCCAGGTACTGGCCAGGCGGGTGCTGCCGTAGCACTCAGGCCGCCGCGGCCAGTTGCTCCTGCGTCTCGCGCGGCACGAACCGGACGTGCGGGTGACCGTGGTTCCAGCCCACCGACAGGCGCAGGTTGCCGACCCTGGCCAGGACCAGGCCGATCGTGACGGCCGCCGCCGCGGCGATCGCGCCGCCCGACGCGAGGCCGGCGCGGACGCCGTACGCGTCGGTGATCCAGCCGGCGATCGGCGCGCCCACCGGCGCTCCGCCCATGAACACCATCATGTACAGGGCCATCACGCGGCCCCGCATGGCCGGGTCGGTGCTCATCTGGATGCTGCTGTTGGCGGTGACGTTGACCGTCATGCCGAACATCCCGATCGGGACCATGAGCAGGGCGAACAGCCACAGCGATGGAGCGATCGCGGCCACGATCTCCAGTGCGCCGAAGGCCACCGCGCCCGCCAGCAGCACCCGCATCCGGGCGGTGCCGCGCCGGGCCGCGAGCAGGGCGCCGGCGAGGGAGCCGACGGCCATCAGTGTGTTGAAGAGGCTGTAGGCGCCGGCGCCCGCGTGGAAGACGTCGTCGGCGAAGGCGGACAGGAAGACGGGGAAGTTGAAGCCGAAGGTGGAGACGAACCCGGCCAGGACGATGGTCCAGATCAGCTCGGGGCGTCCGGCCACGTAGTGCAGGCCCTCCCGCAGCTGTCCCTTGGCGCGCGGGGCGCGCTCGACGACGTACAGCTCACGCGCCCGCATCATCATCAGGCCGATGAGCGGGGCGACGAAGGACAGGCCGTTGGCGAGGAACGCCCAGCCTGTGCCCACGCCGGTGATCATGACACCCGCGACCGCGGGGCCGACCAGACGGGCCGACTGGAAGTTCGCGGAGTTCAGGCTGACCGCGTTCTGCAGCTGGGCCGGGCCGACCATCTCGGAGACGAAGGACTGGCGGGCCGGGTTGTCGACGACGGTCGCGAGACCCACGACGAAGGCGGCGAGGTAGACGTGCCAGACCTGGACGTGGCCGGTCAGGGTGAGGGCGGCGAGCGCGATGCCGGTGGCGCCCATCGCGGACTGCGTGAACAGCAGCGCGCGGCGCTTGGGCAGCCGGTCGACGAGGACACCGCCGTAGAGGCCGAAGAGCAGCATCGGCAGGAACTGCAGGGCCGTCGTCACGCCGACGGCGGTGGCGGAGCCGGTGAGGCTGAGCACCAGCCAGTCCTGGGCGATGCGCTGCATCCAGGTGCCGATGTTGGAGACGACCTGGCCGACGAAGAACAGGCGGTAGTTCCTGACCTTCAACGAGCTGAACATCGAGGACTTGCAGGGGTCGTGGGTGGTCGGTGCGGGGGCGGAGTCTGCTCCGGGTCCCGTACTCAAAGTGCGTTCGCCTCCTCTTTGTGGCTTACAGGTGTGCGAGTTTCTCCAGCACGGGGGCGGCTTCGCGCAGTTTCGCCCACTCGTCCTCGTCGAGGCCGTCGACCAGGGTGGCCAGGAAGGCGTTCCGCTTGGCGCGGCTCTCCGCGAGCATGGCCTCGGCCTGCTCGGTCTTCGTGACGACCTTCTGGCGCCGGTCCTCGGGGTGCGGCTCCAGCCGGACGAGTCCCTTGGCCTCCAGCAGCGCCACGATGCGGGTCATCGACGGCGGCTGGACGTGCTCCTTGCGGGCGAGCTCGCCCGGGGTGGCCTTGCCGCAGAGGGAGAGGGTGCCCAGCACCGACATCTCGGTGGGGCTGAGCGACTCGTCGACCCGCTGGTGCTTGAGCCGACGGGACAGTCGCATCACGGCTGATCGCAGGGAGTTCACGGCGGCAACGTCGTCGCCATGGGTAAGGTCCGGCATCTCTTTAGCGTAACTCATTACTCTCGCTAAACAAGCTCGCGCGCACGGGGATTCCCGTGACTCAGGCCACTGAAACCCGATCTTCACCCATACGAGTGAGTCGACAGCGGAATGTGAACGCCGCTCGGCGCGGGCGGCGACCCTCGTGCTCATGGGGACCAGCGTGCTCAGCCTGCGGATAGACGGGGAGCTGCTCGAGCGGCTCCGCGACCATGCGGCCAAAAGGGGGATGAGCGTCCAGGACTATGTGATCCGAACGCTCATCCGAGACGACTTCGACGAGCGGTTCCAGACCGCCGTCGACGAGACCGAGAAGTTCTACGGGGTCACGTGAGAGCGGATCACGTGAGAGCGGATCACGTGCGTGCGGGTCACGTCAGGCCCAGCGCCGGCATCAGGTAGTAGAAGCCGAACACCGCGGCCACGACATACATCGGCACCGGAATCTCCCGGCCCCGTCCGGCCGCCAGCCGCAGCACCACGAAGGTGATGAAGCCCATGCCGATGCCGTTGGTGATCGAGTAGGTGAACGGCATCATCACCATGGTGATGAAGGCCGGGATCGCGATGGTGTGGTCGGCCCAGTCGATGTCCTTGACGTTCCCCGCCAGAATCAGGAAGCCGACCGCCAGCAGGGCCGGGGTCGCCGCCTGGGACGGGACCATCGTCGCGACCGGCGTGAGGAACAGTGCAAGGGTGAAGAGACCGCCGGTGACGATGTTGGCGAAACCGGTGCGCGCACCCTCGCCGACTCCCGCCGTCGACTCCACAAAGGCCGTCGTCGCCGACGACGAGCTCGCGCCGCCCGCGGCGACCGCGAGGCCGTCCACGAAGAGCACCTTGTTGATGCCGGGCATCTGCCCCTGGGCGTCGGTGAGCTTGGCCTCGTCGGAGACGCCCATGATCGTGCCCATCGCGTCGAAGAAGCACGACAGCAGGACCGTGAAGACGAAGAGGATGCCGGTCAGCACGCCGACCTTGTCGAATCCGCCGAAGAGGCTGACCTTGCCGAGCAGACCGAAGTCGGGGGTGGCGACCGGGTTGCCGGGCCACTTCGGAGCCGTGAGACCCCAGGACGGGACCTTGGCGACCGCCTCGATGATCACCGCCACGACGGTCATCGTGACGATCGAGATCAGGATGGCGCCGGAGACCTTGCGGACGATGAGCGCGAGGGTCAGCAGGGCGCCCAGGATGAAGACCAGGACCGGCCAGCCGTCGAGGTGACCGTCGGCGCCGAGCTGGAGCGGGACCGTGGTCTGGGCGGCGTCCGGGATGCGGGAGACGAAGCCGGCGTCCACGAGCCCGATCAGCATGATGAACAGGCCGATACCGATGGAGATCGCCTTGCGCAGCCCGAAGGGCACCGCGTTCATCACGCGCTCGCGCAGACCGGTGGCGACCAGCAGCATCACGATGAAGCCCGCCAGGACCACCATGCCCATCGCGTCCGGCCAGGACATCCGGGGCGCGAGCTGGAGCGCGACCACCGAGTTCACACCGAGGCCGGCGGCCAGCGCGATCGGGACGTTGCCGACCACGCCCATGAGGAGCGTGGTGAAGGCCGCGGTCAGGGCGGTCGCGGTGACCAGTTGGCCGTTGTCCAGCTGGTGGCCGTACATGTCCTTGGCGCTGCCGAGGATGATCGGGTTCAGCACGATGATGTAGGCCATCGCGAAGAACGTGGCGAAGCCGCCCCGGACCTCCCGGGGCAGACTGCTGCCCCTCTCGGAGATCTTGAAGTAGCGGTCGAGGGCGGTCGGCATTGGATGTTCCTACGAGTGGATTTAGACAAGGTCAGACACAAACCGTTTCAGTATGAACGTATAACGTCGACCATGACCATCTCCGCGCGTAGATGTGATCGCCTCGTAAGCTGTCCCCATGGCCGGTTTTTTTTCGGGACCCATCAAGCACGAGGCGCCGGAGCCCCTGGAAGGGCCCGTCGTCGCCACCGTCACCGGTGGCACGATCCTCTGGTTCGTGCTCTTCCTCGTGCAGCTTCCCTTCTACGGCTGGTTCGCGGACCACGACCACACCTGGTGGCTGTGGACCTGCCTGGCCGGGGGCGTGCTCGGGCTGTACGGCACCTGGTACGTGCGGAAGCGGGACGCGGCGATCAAGAGGGCGGCCGGCACCGATTCCGCCGCCGACCCTGCTGCCGAGTGACGAACGTCCCCTAATACCACGGCATCACTCGCCCGTTCCCGTCTCCTCCCCAGGTCGGAACTTCCGGTCACTCGGCGGGTGAAGCCGCAAAACCGCACGTACCGTCGAATGCATGACGCACACCGACGCGGGCGCCGAACTCGACCCTGTGCACCCCACGAGGCTCCGGGCACCGGCGACGGGCGGACTCACCGCGGCCGAGGTCGCCGAGCGGGTGACGCGCGGACAGGTCAACGACGTGCCGGTGCGCAGCAGCCGGAGCATGGGGGAGATCGTCCGGGCGAACGTCTTCACCCGGTTCAACGCGATCATCGGTGTGCTCTGGCTGGTCATGCTGTTCGTCGCACCGTTCCAGGACAGCCTGTTCGGGTACGTCATCCTCGCCAACACCGGGATCGGCATCATCCAGGAGTGGCGGGCGAAGAAGACCCTCGACTCACTCGCGGTGATCGGCGAGGCCCGGCCGACCGTACGGCGGGACGGGACCGCGTCCCAGGTGAGCACCTCGGAGATCGTCCTCGACGACCTGATCGAGATCGGGCCCGGTGACAAGGCCGTGGTCGACGGGGTGGTCGTCGAGGCCGACGGCCTGGAGATCGACGAGTCACTGCTGACCGGTGAGGCCGACCCGGTGGTGAAGCGGCCCGGCGACCAGGTGATGTCCGGGAGCTTCGTGGTGGCCGGCGGCGGCGCCTTCGAGGCGACCAAGGTCGGCCGCGAGGCCTACGCCGCCCAGCTCGCCGAGGAGGCCTCCCGGTTCACCCTGGTCCACTCCGAACTGCGCTCGGGCATCTCCACGATCCTCAAGTACGTGACGTGGATGATGGTCCCGACCGCGATCGGCCTGGTGATCAGCCAGCTGTTCGTGAAGGACAACGACCTCAAGGACTCCGTCGCCCGGACGGTCGGCGGGATCGTGCCGATGGTCCCGGAGGGGCTGGTCCTGCTGACCTCGGTCGCCTTCGCCATCGGCGTCATCCGGCTTGGCCGGAAACAGGCCCTCGTGCAGGAGCTCCCGGCCATCGAGGGCCTCGCCCGCGTCGACACGGTCTGCCTCGACAAGACCGGCACCCTCACCGAGGGCGGCATGGACATCACCGAGCTCAGGCCGCTGCAGGGCGCCGACGAGTCGTACGTACGAAAGGTCCTGGGCGCCCTCGGTGAGTCGGATCCGCGGCCGAACGCCTCCCTCCAGGCGATCATCGACGCCTACCCGGACGTCGAGGAGTGGCGCTGCACCGAGTCGCTCCCCTTCTCCTCCGCCCGCAAGTACAGCGGGGCCTCCTTCAGCGAGGGCGACGGCGAGTCCAGTACGTGGCTGCTGGGGGCACCGGACGTGCTCCTGCCGCCCGGCGACCCCGCCCTCGCCGATACCGGGCGGCTCAACGAGCAGGGACTGCGCGTGCTGCTGCTGGCCCGGGCCTCCCGCGACCTCGACGATCCCGAGGTCGCCCGGGGAGCGCGGCCGACCGCCCTCGTCGTACTCGAACAGCGGCTGCGGCCCGACGCCGCCGACACCTTGCGGTACTTCGCCGACCAGGACGTCCGCGCCAAGGTCATCTCCGGCGACAACGCGGTCTCCGTCGGGGCGGTGGCGGCCAAGCTCGGGCTGAACGGCAGCGTGGTCGACGCACGCCGGCTGTCCGCCGACCAGGACGGGATGGCGAAGGAGCTCGACGAGGGCACGGTGTTCGGGCGGGTCACCCCGCAGCAGAAGCGGGACATGGTGGGGGCGCTGCAGTCGCGCGGACACACGGTCGCGATGACCGGTGACGGGGTCAACGACGTGCTCGCCCTGAAGGACGCCGACATCGGGGTGGCCATGGGCTCCGGGTCGGAGGCCACGCGGGCGGTCGCGCAGATCGTGCTGCTCGACAACAGCTTCGCGACGCTGCCGTCCGTCGTGGCCGAGGGGCGCCGGGTCATCGGCAACATCACCCGGGTCGCGACCCTGTTTCTGGTGAAGACCGTGTACTCGGTGCTGCTGGCGATCTTCGTGGTGTGCTGGCAGGTCGAGTACCCCTTCCTGCCCCGGCACCTGACCCTGCTGTCGACGCTGACGATCGGCGTCCCGGCCTTCTTCCTGGCCCTCGCGCCCAACAAGGAACGCGCGCGACCGCACTTCGTGCGGCGGGTGATGCGGTACTCGGTCCCGGGCGGGGTGGTGGCGGCGATCGCGACCTTCGTGACGTATCTGATCGCCCGTCACCACTACACGGGCAGCGGCGCGTTGGACGCGGAGACGAGCGCGGCGACCCTGACCCTGTTCTTGATCTCGATGTGGGTGCTGGCGATCATCGCCCGCCCGTACACCTGGTGGCGCCTCGCGCTGGTCGCGGCGATGGGCCTCGGGTTCGTCCTGGTCCTGGTGGTGCCCTGGCTCCAGGACTTCTTCGCGCTGAAGCTGGTGGGGGTGACGATGCCGTGGATCGCGGTCGGCATCTCGGTGGTGGCGGCGGCCACCCTGGAACTTTTGTGGAGATGGGTGGACCGCCGCGTTTCCGCTTAGCGCTGGGCTTCAGCCGGGACGGGTTCGCTGTGTGTCGTGTGCGGCGCCGTCGCGGCTGGTCGCGCCCGCGCGGCGGAGCCGCACGTCAGAGCGGAGCCGCACATCAGATACGGCCTCGCGCCCCTATGGGGCACGTTCTACTGGACGTCGACGTAATCGCCCGCCGCGCTCACGGCCGGCGTCGTCGTCGTGCCCGCGAAGCTGTAACGGTAGTAGCCGTCAGCCGTCGCCGTGGTCGTCGTCTTCAGCGTGCCCGTGGACGTCGTGTTGATGGTCTTGAGGGTCGTGTAGGTGCTGCTGCCCGCCTTGCGGTACTGGAGCTTCACCGGCTGGGTCGAGTAGCCCGCGTACGTGTTGGTGTCCCAGTTGGCGCGGGCGAGCTTGCCCGTGACGGTGATCGTCTTCCCCTTCGTCACCGGCTCGGGGGAGGCGTTGACGGTGAGGGTGGACCTGCGCTGGAGGTGGGTGGAGCCGAGACCGCCCTGCCAGGTGATGCCGTCGTCGGCGTTGACCGCGAGAGCGCCCAGCTTCCAGGTGCCCGCCTCACTGTTGATGAGGTCGCCGTCCTCGTCGGAGCCCTTCGGACGGAACTGGATCTTCGCCGTGCACTTCAGCACCGTCGAGGAGGACGCCGTGCAGGTGCCGGGGGCGTCACCGCCGAGCAGGTCGTCGGAGTTCTCGCCGAGGGTGGCGCCGCGGTAGAGGACGGGGCCGGTCTGGAAGGAACTCGCGCTCAGGGTCGCGGGCTTGGTCACGGTGTAGGTCGCCGAGACCGTGACCATCGTCGTCGAGCCGACCACGATGTTCTTGCCGCTGTTGACCTTCAGGCTGGAGAAGGTGACGGCGGGCCCGGCCGTGGCGGCCTGGGCGGCCGGCACGGCGAGGGCGGAGAGTGCCACGGCGCCGGAGGCGACGAGGACGAGGGCGCGTATGCGCATGTGCGTTCCCCATGAGGAGAGAAGGATCTCGGAGTCTGATGACTCCCTCCGTAGATCCGTGACTCACGGGGCAGGTTGTACGCGTGAGGCGTGATTTTGACCGCACATGCGCAACGCTTTACTTCAGGCCGACTTACTTGACGTCGATGAAGTCACCCGCGGCGTTGACCGCCGGGGTGGTGGAGGTGCCCGCGAAGCTCCAGCGGAAGAAGCCGTCGACCGTGGCCTTGACCGTGGTCTTCAGGTCACCCTTGGTGTTGGTCTTGACGGTCTTCACGGTGGTGTAGGTGTCGGAGTCCTTCTTACGGAACTGCAGCTTCACCGGCTGGGTCGAGTAACCGGCGTACGCCCGGGTCTCCCAGTTGGCCCGCGTCAGCTTGCCGGTGACGGTGATGGTCTTGCCCTTCTTCACCGGCTCGGGGGACGCGTTGACGGTGAGCTTGGAGAGGCGCTGCACCCGGTGGGTGCCGTAGAAGTCGTTCCAGTAGATGCTGCCGGCCTCGTCGTTGGCGAGGACACCGGCCGTGACGTGCCAGGTACCTGCCAGCGAGTTCATGTACAGGTCGCTGCCCGGAACAGCCGTGATGGTGAGCTTGCAGTTCGAGGTGGTGGCGTTGACCGCGGTGCAGCTGGCGGCCTCCTCGTTCGGCGGCAGCCAGCCGTCGACGTTGTCCAGGTCCTTGCCGTGCCACAGGTCGATGTAGGCGTCCTGGATGCCGGCGGAGTGGCTGGCCGTCAGGGAGACGGTGAACTTCTTGGCGGCCGTCGTACCGACGACGACGTCCTTGGCACCGTTGATCGTCACCTTGGAGACGACCGGCAGCTCTTCCGCGGCGGCGGCCGTGCTCATCGCCGACCGGGAAACGCCGAAGCGCTCGGCGGCGGTGGTCTTGTCGACGCCTCCATCGGCGGCCTGCGAGGCCGGAACGGCGAGGGCGGAAAGGGCCAGGGCGCCGGAGACGGCGGCCACGGTGGCACGAATACGCATGTGTTCCCCACGTGAGATGAGTGAGTCTGTGTGACCCACTGATCAGATAAACCAGTGGGGCGAAAGGTTGCGCGACTGGTAAGAGTTTTGTGTGAGCATCGTCTACACCCTCGTCCGTTATCCGAAGGATGACGACTGTCCGGACTCGACCACCGACGTCACCGCGGTCGGCGCGGAAGCCTGGGGAGAGCTCCTCGGGATGGCGCCGGAGCAGCTGGCCGACGTGTATCCGCTGACGCAGCAGCACGCCGACCGAGTCCGACAGCTGACCGGCCTCGCGCTCGACCTCGAGAAGTACGAGTACTTCCTGGAACCGGAGGAGGACCCTTCCCTGTGAACGGCCGACTCGCCATCTCCCGTTTCCCGAAGGATGACGAGTTCCTTGACTCGTCCGTCGATGTCACCTCGGTCGGCGTAGATGTCCTCGCGGACCTCGTGGGCATTCCGCCGGCCGAGCTCGTCGGCGATGTGCCCCTGACGCAGGAGCATGCCGAGCGTGTCCGGCAGTTGACCGGAATCACGCTCGACCTGGAGACGTACGACTACTTCCTGGACCCCAGCTCTCGCTGGGACGCTCAGTCGAACCAGCGGTCCCTGGCCAGTTCCTCCGTGCGGGTCGGGTCCTCCAGGAGTGCCGCCACCTCGAAGCGCCGTGGCCACTGGCCCGCCGCCCAGGCCAGGCCCGCGGCCACGCCCTCCAGGGTGGAAGCGTGCAGGACGCCGTCGTTCGTCAGGCGCCAGTCGATCTCCACGCCGTCGACGACGAGTTCCTCGTGCTCGACGTAGGTCGACGGGGTCCGCGCGCCCAGCAGCAGCCGTACCGGCTCCGGTACGTCGTGCTCGGTGCCCTCGGAGTCGACGGAACCGGTGACGGACTCGCTCAGGCGCCGGACCTGGAAGAGTTCGGCCAGCTCGGCGGACCGGGACGGGCGGACCGGCAGCAGGGGGACGCCCTGTGTGAAGGGGAGCAGGTCCGGTGAGTCGACGACCACCGCGTCGGCCGCGTCCACGACCTCGACCCGGCCGTCGGTCACCGCCCGCAGCTCGTCGGGCAGGGTGACCTGTTCGGGGTCCAGGTCGGCCAACGCACTGTAGAGGGCGTGCAGTTGGGCGCCGGTCACCGCTCGGCCGGGGTCGGCGAGGCGGTCCAGCAGCTCCGCCGCTCCGCCCGGCTCCTCCAGCAGCGCGGCCACCGACGTCCGCACGCCCAGCGCCCGCAGCACCTGCTCGTCGTCGAACCCGGTCGCGTCCGCCTCGTCGTACAGGCTGCGGAGGAGGGGGTCTCCCCCGGCCGCCAGCAGACCGGCGGGGCGGCGGCCGTCGAGCACCGGGTTCCCGCGCAGCCACCAGGCCGTGTACGGCCGTACGACCTCATGTGTGCCGTCCGGCAGGAGGATGCGGACCTGCTGGGTGATCGCGTCCCGGAGCGGCGGCCGGGCCAGCAGGGCGAGCGCCTCGGCCCACTTGTCCTCGTCGACCAGGTCGAGGTCGCGTACGGCGACCAGTTCGGTGGCGACCGGCGGTACCGGCGTGTCCGGGAAGCGGTCGAGGATGTCCTCGCACCACACGTCCACGGCGTCGAGGAGACCGGCGTCGTCGGGTTCCGCGAAGTCGCCCTCGCGGGGCTCCAGTTCGTCCGGGTCCAGCACCACGTCCGTGGCCCGGACCAGGGCGAAGTTGGCGAGCACTCCGCAGGCCGCGAGGGGCTGTTCGCCCCACTTCCCGGCCAGTTCGGCGTCCACGTAGGCGAGTTCGTCCTCACGCATGACCTGGGCGAACGGGCTGCCGGGCAGGACGAGTTCGCCGGCGGGCACCAGTTCACCCTCCTCGTCCGGCAGGGCGAGCGCGCCCAGCCACGGCTCGTCGCCGGGCTCGAGTCCCGCGTCCCGGACGAGCGCGAGGACGGTGTCGGCCAACTCCTCGGCGTCCGGGGTGTCCTCCTCCCAGCTCATCCCGCCGTCGTCGTCCAGGGAGGCGGCCACGGCGGCCCGTACCTGGGGCGTGGTGAGCACCGCGCGTGACGTCGCGGGCAGCGCGCCGAGCTTCTCGAGGAGCGGGTGGGCGGCGGCCGGGTGGGCGACCTTGAGGCCGAGCCGGGCGAGGATCTCGGGGTCGATCAGGGACGCGTCGGAGGTGGGCAGGAGCACCTGCCGGGGCCCGATGGTCGTCCGCCCGTCGGCGAGCGGCACGGGAAGGCCGGAGAGCCGGTCGGGGTCGACGCCCGCGAGGCTGTCGTAGAGCCGCTGCCACCACTCCGGCTCCTTCTCGAGCCCCGCGAGCCGGTCGACGGCGTCGGTCAGCGGGATGCGGGCGACGCCCAGCGTCCGCAGTTCCACACGCCGTTCGAGACCGGCGGGCAGCAGGGTAGGCAGGACTTCGGCGAGCACTCGCACGGTGTCGGCGCCGGCGCCCTCGACGACCTCGGCCTCACGGGGGCGCAGGACCTCCGGCAGCTCCGAGTCATCACCGGGCTCAGGGGCGGGTGGGGGAAACGCTGGGAGGGCGGGTGGGAGAAACGCAGTTCGCGGGAGGCGGTCGAGGATCGCCTGCCGCAGTGCCCCGTCCAGCTCACCCTTCCCCAACGGGCCGGGCACCAGCCCGATGATCCCTTCGCTCACCGGCCGCCAGCCGGCGAGGAGTTCGGCGTACACGTCCGCCGCGCGCTGCACGAGGAAGTCGGTGAGCGGTCCGGGTGCCGCGTGCCGGCGGGTGGTGTCCAGCGGGAAGGACGCGATGAGCAGGGCGGGGACGCCGAGCGGCTCGTCGCTGGGCGTCGGGGCGTGCACGACGGGGCTGGTGCGGGGGTGGGCCGGGGTGCCGTCGGGGTCGGCGGGCACGGCCCAGGTGAGCGACCAGTGCGGCCGCAGCCGCTCCTCGACGGGCCGGCCGGCGAGCAGTTCGGGGGTGAGCGGCCCGTGCGCGGACGCCGTACGCCACCGGGTCGTACCGTCTCGGGAGTCCTCCACGACGATGAGGTCGCCCTCGGTGCGGCGGCTGATCGTGCGGCTCGTGTCCGTCTCGATCACGACCTCCTCGAGCCCGGGGAGGGCGAGGAGGAGAGCGTCGTCGACGGCGTTCAGGAGGCGCTCGGCGAGGTCGGCGGCGGCGGTGTCGCGCAGCGGGAGGATGACGACGGTGTCGTAGGGGTCGGGCGCGGTGCCCTCGGCGGCGAACGGGAGTCGCAGCAGCGGGACATGGCCGTCGCGGCGGCGGATCTCGTCGCCGAGTCCGGGGCTGTGCCGTGCCGTGTCGGCGGCGTGCTCGCGGGCCTCGGCGAGGGACCAGCGGACCCCGCCGTGCCGGCCGACGACTGCGGGCTCGTCGGTGACGGCGAGCACGGCGGCGAAGCCGACGCCGAAGCGGCCGATCGAGCCGTCCTGGTTGTCGCGCTTGGCGGAGGCACGCAGGGTGGAGAGCGACTCGACACCGGCCGCGTCCAGCGCGGCGCCGGTGTTGGCGGCGAAGAGAACGCCCTCGCGGAGGGTGAGCCGGAGCCGTCCCGGCACCCCCGCCCTGGCCGCCGCGTCGGCGGCGTTCTGCGCGAGTTCGACGACGAGTCGGTCCCGGTACCCGCCGAGGACGAGGTCCTCCTCGGCGTTGGCGTCCTCCCGGAACCGGGCGGGGCTGGTGGCCCAGGCGTCCAGCACCCCTCGCCTGAGCCGGGCGGTCCCGAACGGGTCGGCACCCTCGGCGGCGGGCCGCACGAACTTGCTCACGTTCACACTCTCCTCGTCGGCGTGACGATGAAGGTACCGCGAGGAGGGGGTACGGCAACTCCGCCCCGGTGGCCCTCACACCTTGTCTCCATGGGAACCGGATCGCCGCGAGCGGCGAAGTACGGGTGAAAGCCCGGCCTTCACAGCGCCACAGCGACGAAAGGAGCCCCGATGACCGTCGAACCAGGCGTCAGGGTGGGGCAGGACAGCGACGCCTCGGTGATCGAACGGTCCTGGGAGGAGCCCGAGGAGTTCGCCGCGCTCTTCGACCGCCACGCCGACTCGGTGCACCGCTACGCGGCGCGCCGACTGGGTGCGGAAGCGGCCGAGGACGTGATGGCGGAGACCTTCACCACCGCGTTCCAGCAGCGCTTCCGGTACCGCACGGAGGCGGCCGACGCCCGCCCCTGGCTGTTCGGCATCGCGACCAACCTCATCGGCCGCCACCGGCGCGCCGAGGCCCGGCGGCTGAAGACACTCGGTCGGCTGCCCGCGGCCGCCCCCGGTGGCACGGCCGAGGAGACGGTCGCGGACCGGGTGGCGGCACGGGTCAGCGCCCAGGCGGTACGCGGCGAACTCGCCGGTGCCCTCGCCCGGTTACCCGCCCGGCACCGGGACGTGCTGCTGCTGGTCGCCTGGGCCGACCTCGGCTACGAGGAGGTCGCGCGCGCCCTCGGCGTGCCGGTGGGGACGGTCCGGTCGCGGCTGCACCGGGCTCGCAGAAAGGTTCGTGAGGCATTGGGCGGATCCGATCCGACCGCTCTCCGAGAGGAATCCGACGATGAATGAGATCGAGCTTCTGAGGGAGTGGGACGCGGACGCGCCCCCTCTCACGGACACCGCCCGCGCCCGCGCCCGCTTCCGCCTCCACCAGGCGATGCAGGCTCCCGCCGCCCCCGCCGCCGTGGGCCGTCGTCAGCTGCTGCGGATCTCCGTGGCCTGCGCGGCAGCGGCCGCGGTCACCGCGACCGTGGTGGTCGCCCGGAACACCGGGGAGGGCGCACCCAGCACGCAGACGGTGAGCGCGAACACCGTGCTGCGGGGGGCGGCGGCCGAGGCACTCCGGCTGGAGAAGCCGCTCGCCCCGCGCGACGACCAGTTCATCTACACCAAGGAGGTCATCGAGCGGACGCCGGTCTCGGGCGGCCCGGGGAAGACGTACGTCGACGAGAGCTGGAGTTCGGTCGACGGTTCCAAGAAGTCCTACGTCAGCGAGCTGGGCCACACCCAGTGGGTGCCGCCGGCCCAGAAGGGCCAGTACTCCTGGCCGCCGGCCGAGTGGTCGAAGCTGGAGCGGCTGCCCCTCGATCCGGGCAGGCTGACGATCACCCTGCGCGAGTCGGGCACGAAGCCCGACTTCGGCCGGCCGACCAGGGCCGACGAGTGGCCGATGGTCCAGATCTTCCTCTCCGGCCTGCTCCGCGCTCCCGTCCTGCCCAAGGGGCTGCGTTCCGCGGCCTTCGAGGCGCTCGCCGCCGTCCCCGGCGTCCAGGTGCTGCCGGGCCGGACGGACGTCGACGGGCGCGCGGCCGTCGGTGTCCGGTACGTGGGGGGCCCGGCCGGTGGCCCGTGGGCGTCCGGGCGACGGGTGCTGCTCTTCGACGCGACGTCGTACCAGTACCTCGGGCTGCGTGAGCGGGTCACGGCCGGGGGGAAGTCGTACGACCAGTATCAGCACGTGACCGCCCAAGGGGTGGTGGACCGGGTGCTGCAGCGCCCCTGAGCGGGGCCCGTCCTACGAGTGACCCAGCTCCGCCGTGTCCTCGTCCGCCAGCACCGGCACCGACCCCGAGTCCGGTGCCGGGCGCAGCGGGAACGGGTCCACCCGGGTCTCGTCGATCACCGGCGGGGCGGGCTGCGGGGGCTTGGGCATGACCGCCGCTTCCGAGTGGCCGCCGCAGCCGTAGGACAGGGAGACCACTCGGCCGTCCGCCGGGGCGAACTCGTTGGCGCACAGTCCGAAGGCCTGGCCCAGGGATCCACCCAGCGGGACCAGGAAGCCGCAGCTGACGCAGGGCGCCGGGGCCGCCTGGGCCATCGGCGTCTTCGCGCCGAAGGAGTCCTCCCAGCGGTCGGCGGCGACATGGAGGCCGTAGCGGGACAGGACCCGGGCGCGGCGCATGCCCAGTTCCTCGGCGACCGCGGCGATCGAGCCGCGGGTCGGGGCCACCGGGAGGTTCGAGGGGGTGCCCGCCGTGAGCTCCGCGTCCTCCGCCTCGACCAGCTCGGCCATCTCCTCGGAGACCGGCGCGCTCGGCAGCGGCTCGTCCTCGCCGGTGTAGCCGGGCTCCAGCCGGAGGTCCTCGGCGTCGGTGGGGAGCAGATCGCCGGGGCCCATGTCGCCGGGGCGCAGGCGTTCGCTCCACGGCACCCACTCCGGTGCCAGCAGCGCGTCGGGGCCGGGGAGCAGCACGACCTCGTCCAGCGTCACGAGCTTCGCGCGGGAGGCGCGTGCCACCGTGACGGCCCAGCGCCAGCCCCGGTATCCGAGCTCCTTGCACTCGAAGAAGTGCGTGACGACACGATCTCCCTCGGAGACCAGGCCCGAGTGCTCGCCCACCACCCCGGGGGCGGCGGCCTCCTCGGCGGCGGCGCGGGCGAGGTCGACGGCCTCGGCGCACAAGCGGTCGGGGGTGCGGCTTCGCGTTGTCGCTGCGCTCACAGGTATCGCTTCTCTCCTACGCCGTCACTCGGGTGCGCCGGCCTGAAGGCGGCGGATGCGGACGGAGCGGACCGGAGGACCGCGTCGACGTCCGCGCCCGATCGCGCTCGGGCGCACCTGCTCCTATCCATTCTGCGGGATGTCAGAGAGGCGCGCGGCCGAGAACGTTCGCCACGGCGCGCTACGCACGCTACCTGTTCGCCGCCGCTCGGCCTACACCGACGTGATGATCCGTTGCCTCCGGTGGCGCTTCATATGCGTTCATACGCGCGGTAACCGCACTACTCACAGCTTTCTCGGGGCACTATGACGGGGTGGCAGCCGCGAGGACACCCCAGGGAGCCACCGGGATCGGTGGCGGCACGGGCCGGATTACCCAGATGACAGGGCCCGTCCGTGCCGTCGGGCGTGCCCTGCACTTCCCGTTCACCGGTACGGCCCGGGGTATCCGCAAGGCGACCCACGCGCACGGGGCGGGCGAGTCCGGCCTCGGCAAGCTGATCGAACTGCACGCCGTCAACGGCGCGGGTGACGTGATGATCACCGTCGCGCTCGCCTCGACCGTGTTCTTTTCCGTGCCGACCGACGAGGCCCGTGGGCGCGTCGCGCTCTACCTCGCCATCACCATGGCGCCCTTCACGGTCCTCGCGCCCGTGATCGGCCCGCTCCTGGACCGCCTCCCGCACGGCCGCCGCGCCGCCATGGCGGGCGCGATGCTCGCCCGGGCGATGCTCGCGCTCATCATCTCCGGGGCGGTCGCCACGGGCAGCCTGGAGCTGTATCCGGCGGCTCTGGGCGTGCTGGTGGCCTCCAAGGCGTACGGCGTCGTCAGAAGCGCGGTCGTGCCCCGGCTGCTCCCGCCCCGCTTCTCCCTGGTCAAGGCCAACTCCCGAGTCACCCTCGGCGGCCTCCTGGCCACCGGTGTCGCGGCCCCCATCGGCGCCGGGCTCCAGGCCGTCGGACCGCGCTGGCCGCTGTACGGCGCCTTCGTGATCTTCATCGCCGGTACGTTCCTGTCCTTCTCCCTGCCGCCGAAGGTCGACTCGGCCAAGGGCGAGGACGTGGCGCTGCTCGCCGCCGACGAGGAACATCTGCACGGACCGCACCTCAAGCCCCTCAAGCGGCCGGGGCTGCGCACGGTCGGCACCGCCGTCACCCACGCCCTCGGCGCGAACGCCGCCCTGCGCTGGCTCTCCGGCTTCCTCACCTTCTTCCTCGCCTTCCTGCTGCGCGAGCATCCGCTGACCGGCGAGAGCGCGGCGGTCTCCCTGGGCCTGGTGGCCGTGTCGGCGGGCGTGGGCAACGCGCTCGGTACGGCGGTCGGGGCCTGGCTGCGCTCGAGAGCGCCGGAGATCATCATCGTGACGGTGGTGGCGTTCGTGCTGGGCGCGGCGATCACGGCGGCGATCTTCTTCGGGGCGTTCCTGGTGGCGTGTCTGGCGGCGGTCGCCGGATTCTCCCAGGCCCTGTCCAAGCTGTCCCTGGACGCGCTGATCCAGCGGGACGTGCCCGAACTGGTCCGCACCTCGGCGTTCGCCCGCTCCGAGACGCTGCTCCAGGTGTCCTGGGTGTTCGGCGGCGCGGTCGGCATCGTGATGCCGCTCAACGGCTACCTGGGCCTGTCCGTGGCCGCCGCGGTCGTCGCCGCGGGCTGGCTGGCCACCGCGAAGGGGCTGCTCAGCTCGGCCCGGCAGGGCAGCGCGCCCAAGGCGCGAGTGGCCTAACCCGGCTCCGACGCACGGCACGCCGTACCCCGCATAAGGGGACCGTAGGACGTGCCAGATAGCCTTCCGCCATGACCACGCTGCAATCCGATGTGCGACGCCGCCGTGCAGTCGCCGCCGCCGGCCTCGTTTCCGCCGGACTGCTCGTCCTGTCGGCCTGCGACAAGCCGACGCCGCGCGTCACCGTCACGGTCGGTTCGACCTCGGTGAGCTCCGAGGCCGCCTGCTACGACGACGGCAACGACCTCGGCCAGGCCAAGGTCGCCAAGTGCGCCCTGGAGAAGGACGACGTCAAGACGATCAAGGTCAAGCAGAGCGAGACCCTGCGCGTCGGCGTCGACGAGAAGATCGCCGACACCGGCTGGGCCCTGTGGATCAACGGCCAGCAGATGACCTACGTCTACAAGAAGTCGTACTACGCCTTCGACGGCGTCGACCTCTTCGCCCAGCAGCAGGGCCAGGCCCCGCAGAAGACGCTGTACATCAGCATCGTCGAGCAGGACAAGACGACCTCGGGCCAGAGCAAGGAACACAAGGGCGTGTGGAACTTCAAGCTGGAGAACTCCGACTACTGATCCGTCGGAGCCGTAGCTGATGCGCATCCTCGTGGCCACCGCCGTCCCGGTCGAACGGGACGCGGTGGCCCGCGCGTTCGAGGGCACGGCGACGGCCGTCGACGTCGTCGCCGTGGGGGTCGGGCCCGCTCTCGCCGCCGCCTCCACCGCCATCGCGCTCACCATGGCCGCCGTGGAGGGTGCTCCCTACGGCCTCGTCGTCTCCGCCGGGATCGCCGGCGGGTTTCTGCCGCACGCGCCGCTCGGGTCGCTCGTCGTCGCCGACGAGATCACCGCGGCCGACCTCGGGGCCGAGACCGCCGAGGGGTTCGTGCCGGTGACCGAGCTGGGGTTCGGGGTCGTCACCCACCGTCCGCCCGAAACACTCGTACGGTCCGCCGTGGCCGCGACCGGAGGCCGGGCCGGAGCCGTGCTCACCGTCTCCACGGTGACCGGTACGGCCGCCCGCGCGACCGCCCTGCGAGAACGCCACCCCACCGCCCTCGCCGAAGCCATGGAGGGCTTCGGGGTCGCCGAGGCGGCGGGGGCGCACGGGGTGCCCGTGCTGGAGATCCGTGCCGTCTCCAACCCGGTCGGTCCGCGCGACCGGGCCGCCTGGCGGATCGGCGACGCGCTCGCGGCCCTGACGGAGGGGTTCGGGAAGCTGGCGCCTGTACTGGAGGGTTGGAAACACCATGACGACTGAGCCGCTGCAGATCGCGTACTCCCCCTGCCCGAACGACACGTTCGTCTTCGACGCGCTGGCCCATGGCCGGGTGCCGGGGGCGCCTTCGCTGGACGTGACCTTCGCCGACATCGACATCACCAACGGGATGGCGGAGCGCGGTGAGTTCGATGTGCTGAAGGTGTCGTACGCCGTGCTGCCGTACGTCCTCGACGAGTACGTGCTGCTGCCGTGCGGGGGTGCGCTGGGGCGGGGATGCGGGCCGCTGGTGCTGACGCGGGAGCCCGGCGTGGACCTCACCGGCCGTACCGTCGCCGTGCCGTCCGAGCGGTCGACGGCGTATCTGCTGTTCCGGCTGTGGGCGGCGGACGTCCTCGATGGCGGGGTCGGGGAGATCGTCGTGCTCCCGTTCCACGAGATCATGCCGGCCGTGCGGGACGGTCGCGTGGACGCGGGGCTCGTCATTCACGAGGCGCGCTTCACGTATCAGAACTACGGGCTGCACAAGCTCGCGGACATGGGCGAGCACTGGGAGTCGACGACGGGGTTGCCGATTCCGTTGGGGGCGATCATCGCCAAGCGCGCTCTCGGTGCCGAGCGGCTGAAGTCGCTCGCCGAGTCCATCCGTACGTCCGTGCGGGCCGCTTGGGACGAGCCCGAGATTTCCCGGCCTTATGTCATGGAACATGCGCAGGAGATGGATCCCGCTGTCGCCGATCAGCACATTGGTTTGTACGTCAACGAGTTCACCGCGGACCTCGGGGAGGACGGATACGCGGCGATTCGGGGACTGCTGACCCGGGCGGCGGCGGAAGGCCTTGTGCCCGCTCTGGGGCCCGACGCGTTGTCGTTCACACTCCGCTGAACAGTTTCCTTAACCGGCGATGGCCGCAGCTCTCAATCAGCAGTCGGAGCGCCCCGGAGGACCAGGCCGCCAATCCTCCCGAGCCATCAACAGCAGAATCGCATCAGCCATACCCGGTCCTCCCGGACCACTTCAATTCTCAAGGAATCGCATCCTGGGCCAGGAGGCGCGGAGCGCCGCAGGGCCATCGCGTCTGCTCGGCCGGCGAGGGGCGGCCGAGTCTCTCGTCCGCTCACAGCGCTGGCACACGACAAGCGGTTCACTCGTTCAGGTGATCGACTTCGAACGTGCCGTGGGCTGTCGTGCGGGTGTGTACGTTCGGTGCTTGTGAAGCTGGTGGTGCAGGTCAGGCTGCTGCCGACGCCCGAGCAGGCGGCGGCCCTGGAGGCAACTCTGCACGCCTGCAACGAGTCCGCCACCTGGGTGAGCGAGGTGGCCTTCGCGCGCGGGGAGTTCAAGAACTTCACCCTGCGCCGACACACCTACGACACCGTCAAGTCCCGCTGGGGCCTGGGCGCCCAGGCAGCCCAGCACGTCATCAAGAAGACGTGTGACGCGTACACCACGCTGAAGGCGAACCTGAAGGCCGGAAACCTCGGCAGGCCCGGCTCCAGGCGCTACCGCCGGGCGGCCGAGAAGCCGGTCGTCTTCCGCCCGCAGGGCGCGCAGCCCTACGACGACCGCATGCTGTCCTGGCAGATCCCCGGCCGCACGGTGTCGATCTGGACCACCGGCGGGCGGGTCAAGAGTGTGGCGTTCACCGCCTCTGCGGAGCAGCTGGCCACCCTGGCCCTGTACCGCAAGGGCGAGTCCGACCTGCTGGAGCGGGACGGCATGTGGTTCCTGAACGCCACCTGCGAGGTGCCCGAAGCACCCTTGAACACCGAGCCGGTGGACTTTCTCGGCATCGACCTGGGCATCGTGAACATCGCCACCACCTCCGACGGCGAGATCCTGGCCGGACGCGAACTCAACCGGATCCGTGCCCGCGAGCGCGGCCTGCGCGCCAAGCTGCAGAAGAAGAACACTCCGTCCGCCAAGCGCCGACTGAAGAAGCGGCGGCGCAAGGAGGCCCGGAGGGCCAAGGACATCAACCACAAGATCGCGAAACATGTGGTGGCCGAGGCGGAACGCACCGGTCGCGGGATCGCCCTGGAAGACCTCACGGGCATCCGCGAGCGGGTACGGCTTCGCAAGCCCCAACGGGC
This sequence comes from Streptomyces sp. SAI-127, assembly GCF_029894425.1. Classification (NCBI taxonomy): domain Bacteria; kingdom Bacillati; phylum Actinomycetota; class Actinomycetes; order Kitasatosporales; family Streptomycetaceae; genus Streptomyces; species Streptomyces sp. SAI-127. The sequence goes on along the minus strand of NZ_JARXYJ010000001.1, from coordinate 5,689,481 downwards.
CACCCACTCCAGCTGGTCGTTTGCCCAGCTGGGGCAGTTCATCGCGTACAAGGCCCGCCGGGCGGGGGTGCCGGTGATGTACGTCGATCCGGCGTACACCTCCCGCACCTGCGCCGAATGCGGCCACATCGACCAGGCGAACCGCGTCTCCCAGGCCTGGTTCGCGTGCCGGTCCTGCGGATTCGTTGATCACGCAGACCGCAACAGCTCCCGCAACATCCGCGCCAGAGCGTGGGAGTTGTGGCGACGCGGGGCCCAGTCAGCGGCCCCTGCCCCGCCCCGGACACTTCGGGGCGGGACTGGACGCAAACGCAGCATCACCGCCAGTGATGCCCGTTGTGCAAGCCCGGCGCTTTAGCGCTGGGCAGTTGACCATTCCCAGGACTCGGTGGATCAGGAAGCCGGCGAGCGGCAGTTCCACGCACACCGCCAATGCCGCCGACCACCAGACATCCGGGGTGCCCAGGGCCAGCGACACGTCGAACCACGCGTCGCAGACCAGCAGGGCACCCGTCGACACGGCCGCCACCACGACCCCCCGGTGGCGGCGCCAGCCGAGCAGGGCCGTGGCGGCCATCGCCACCAGGAGCAGGACGTCGAAGCCGACCCAGGTGGTACGCCACTGGCGGACCGTGTAGCCGCTGGGCAGCGTGAACGCCAGCAGGATCGTCCACGGGACCAGGCCCACGGCACACACCGTGAGCAGTTCCAGGGTGTGCCGCCGCTGCCGCCGGATGTGCTCCAGCAGCTGCGGGGACGGCGCCTCGGTCCGTATCTCGCTCACTAGACGTCGAGTTGGTCGGCCACCGCTCGCAGGAGACCGGCGATCTTCCCGCCCGCTGCCTTGTCGGGGTAGCGGCCGCGCTCCAGCATCGGCGTGATGTTCTCCAGAAGGGTCGTCAGATCCTGGACGATGGAGGCCAGTTCGTCCGGCTTCTTGCGCGTCGCCGCCGCGACCGAGGGGGTCGGGTCGAGGATGGCCACCGAAAGGGCCTGGTCACCGCGCTGCCCGGCGACCACTCCGAACTCCACCCGCTGACCGGGCTTGAGCGTCTCGACTCCGGCAGGGAGGACGGAGGAATGGACGAAGACGTCACCGCCGTCGTCGCGGGAGAGAAAGCCGAAGCCCTTCTCACTGTTGAACCACTTGACCTTGCCGGTAGGCACGTCTGTCCTCGTCCTCGTACTCGTCGGAAAACTGCTTCTGAAATGGCTCTTGATAGCACTGGGGCGGGTCGTCGGGACCCGCCGGTACCAAGGCTAATGGTCTTCAGGCCGGTGACAAGACGTCGCCCGGTTGTTCCTTCGCGCAGGGAACTACCCTGGTCCGGTGCGTGACAAAACCCAAACGAATTCCGCCGCTCCCGGTGACCGACTGATCCGTGCCGGAGCCATCGTCTTCTTCATCGGTGCGGTGGCCACTCTGGTCACCGTGGCCCCGTTCCTGCTCGGAACGACGCCTTTTCCGACGTACATGTTCGGATTGAGCATGCTCATGGCCGTCGGGTTCGTGGTGGCCGGCGCGGGCGTTCTGCAATCGGTCGCCGCGGGAAGGCGTCAGGCGCGGGCCGGAAGGCAGCCCGCACGGTAGTCCGAAAACCACCCCGGGAACTCGGTGAGATCTCCGAGGACGACATCGGCTCCGGCCTCGCTCAGTTCCTCGGCGGTGCACGGTCCCGTGGGCACCGCGACCGAGAGCGCCTCGGCGATCCGCGCCCCGCGCACATCGCCGGTGTGGTCGCCGACGTACACGCTCGCGCCGTGCTCGCGCAGCGCCTCGCCCTTCTGCTCGGCCCACAGGTTGCCGATCACCGCGTCCGGCTCCATGCCCAGGTGCTCCATGTGCAGCTTGGCGTTGGGCTCCCACTTGGCCGTCACGACGATCGCCCGCCCTCCGGCCGCCTGTACGGCGCCGATGGCCTCGCGGGCGCCGGGCAACGCCAGGGTCCCGGTGATGGCGTACGACGGGTAGAGCTCGCGGTAGAGGCCCGACATGGCCGGTATGCGGTCCGCCGGGAACCAGTGCGCCATCTCCTCCTCCAGCGGCGGCCCGAGCCGCGTGACCACCAGGTCGGCGTCGACGTACGTCCCCGTCCGCTCCGACAGCTCCACCCAGCAGGCGTGGATGCCGGGGCGGGAGTCGACGAGCGTCATGTCGAGGTCGAAGCCGACGGTCGGGGCGGTGATGCTCGTAGAGGCCATATGGGCCATTGTGCCCGGGCGGCGGGGCGCGCAGACACCGGATTTCCGCGGCCTACCGCTGCCGCTGCGAACGCCACACCAGGAACAGCGCCGACGCCACGGCCGCGCCCCGCACCACCCATGGCCAGGTCTCGGAGATCGCGTCGTTCATGTGGCCCTGGGCGATGGGCTCGCCCCAGCGGCCCTCGTTGCGCCCCCACAGCCAGACGAGCCCCGCGGTGAGCGAGAGCCCGGGCAGGAACACCACGGCCCATTTGGTCTCGGTGTCGGTCAGCCGGCGCGAGGCCCAGGCGATGAGCCAGCCGACGACCAGGACGAGCAGGTTGCCGAGCACGGCACCGGCGACGAGCGCGGCGGCGGCGAGCAGGAGGAGGGGGTTGCTCCAGCCGCCTCCTCCTCCGGAGCCCGCGGCCCGGAAGAAGGGGCGCCGGCGGGCCGGGGCGGCCTCGACGACCGGTTCGGCGGCCTTGGTGACCGTCTTCGGCCTCCACCAGGCCGTACGGGTCCTCACCACCGGCGCCTGCGCCACCTGCTCCACGGCCGGCGGGGGCTCGGGTTTCTTCTCCTCCTTGGGCGGCGGGGGCTTCAGCAGCTCCGGGATCTCCACTCCGCCCACGAAGCCCGGCACGCTGTCGCCGACGCCGAAGGGACTGCTGTCCACCCGCCACCAGTCGGGCTGCGCCGCACTGTCGCCGAGCTCGTCCAGGCCGGCCAGATGCGGGCCGTGGGACGTGTCGCGGTCGGCGGCCGGGGCGGGCTGCGGCGGGGTCCCGGGGCGCGGCCGGGGGACGACCTTGCGCAGTCCCTTGGGCCGCTCGGTCTCCTCCGGCTCCCGGTCCCGCTGTACGGGCATGGAGACGACCGGTGTCTGCGGGGCACTGCCCGCCGTGCCTCCGGCGGCGGTGACCACCTCGTCGGGGCTGCCCAGTCTGGCGATGATCCGGCGGACGGCGGCGGGCGAGTCCACGGTGACCTTGGCGCGCCGCCGGTCGATCTCGTTGCGCAACTCGGAGACGAGTCTCATGCGGGTGGACGACGGCAACTGCCGCTGCTGCGCGACGTCTCCGACGCGGCTCAGATACTCGTAGACGACCTGGTCGCTCTCGATACCCACGAAGTCCCCTCCGGGGTTGGTGCGTTGGCTCCCCCGTGGGACGAAACTAGCGCACCGCCCCCGGGGGCGCGCACCCCCGCCGACCGCACCTGCTCGGTCCGGCCGCCGCAGGCAACCCGCTACCGTTGGTCGGATGAGCCACCCGGCCGTTCCGCCGCGCTCCCTCGCGGAAGCGCTCCGGGCCAGGGACGACGTCTCCCTGGCCGCGCTTCTGCGTGCCCGCCCCGACCTCATCACCCCCGTGCCCACGGACCTGACCCAGCTCGCGACACGGGCCGGGACACGGGCGTCGGTGGTGCGGGCGCTGGAGCGGCTGGACCGTTTCGCGCTGCAGACGGCGGAGGCGCTGGCGGTGGCCGCGGACCCGGCGCCGTACGAGGAACTGCTGGCGCTGCTGACCGGTGACGGCGGCGACCCGGCCGTCTCGGCGGCGCTCCCCCGCGCCCTTGCGACGCTGCGGGAGCAGGCCCTGGTGTGGGGCGACGACGACCGGCTGCGGCTGGTGCGCACCGCCCGGGAGCTGCTCGCGCCCTCGCCGCAGCATCCGTCGCCGACCGGGCTCGGGCCGACCGTGCAGGAGGCCACGTCGGGGATGTCGCCGGGCCGCATCCAGGACATCGTGACGGCGACGGGGCTCGGCTCGACCCACGACTCGGTCTCGGCGGTGGTGGCGCTGACGGCCCTGTTCACGGACCGGAAGCGGATGTCCGCGCTGCTCGCCGGGCTCCCGGAGGAGTCGCGGGAGGTGCTCTCCCGGCTGGTGTGGGGTCCGCCGTACGGCCAGGTCACCGCCGACCCGGCGGCCCATCTGCGGCGCCTGCTGGACCTGGGGCTGCTGGTGCCGACGGCGCCCGGGACGGTCGTACTCCCCCGGGAGGTGGCCCTGCATCTGCGCGGCGGCCGTGCGCACCGCGCGGTGGAGCCGCTGCCGCCGGCCGTGGAGCCCGCGGCGACGCACCGTCCACAGGTTGTGGACGCGACGGCGGCCGGGCAGGCGTACACCGCGCTCGCGACCGTCGAGGAGCTGCTGAAGGACTGGGACGAGGGCGGGCCCGCGGTGCTGCGGGCGGGCGGCCTCAGCGTCCGCGACCTCAAGCGCACGGCCGTCGCCCTGGACGTGGCGGAACCGGTCGCCGCGTTCTGGGTCGAGCTGGCGTACGCGGCGGGCCTGCTGGCCTCCGACGGCGAGGCGGACGAACGGTACGCGGCGACCCCGGCCCACGACGAGTGGCTGGAGCAGCCCGCGGCACAGCGCTGGGCCCGTCTGGTGGAGGCGTGGCTGACGGCGACGCGGGTGTCCGGCCTGGTGGGCGGCCGGGACGCGAAGGAACGCACGCTGTCGACGCTGGGCCCGGGACTCGACCGCAGTGCGGCGCCGGAGGTACGGCACCGGGTGCTGACGCTGCTGGCGGGGCTGCCGGAAGGGGCGTCGCCGTCGAAGGAGTCGGTGCTGGCCCGGCTGCGCTGGGAGCGTCCGCTGCGGGGGCCGCAGCGCGAGGACGACCTGCGGTCACGGCTCGCCGAGTGGACGCTGGCGGAGGCGGAGCTGCTGGGCGTGACGGGACGAGGGGCGCTGTCGGGGCACGGGCGGGCGTTGCTGGGCGCGGCCGCGCCGAAGACGCCGGACCAGGCACCGGAGGGCCCCGGGGACAAGCTGCCCGTGCACCATCGCCCCACCGTCGCCGAACCCCTCTCCCCCGCCGAGCAGGCCTCCGCGTCCGCCGCGGCCGCCCGGCTGCTCGCGCCGTTGCTGCCCGAGCCGCTGGACCACGTTTTGCTGCAGGCCGACCTGACCGCGGTGGCCCCCGGCCCGTTGCAGCGGTCGCTGGCCGAGGTCCTTGACGTGCTGGCCGACGTGGAGTCGAAGGGCGGGGCGACGGTCTACCGCTTCACCCCCGGCTCGGTACGCCGTGCCCTGGACGCCGGCCAGTCCGCCTCCGACCTGCACGCCTTCCTCGCCGCGCACGCGCGGACGCCGGTGCCGCAGCCGCTGACGTATCTGATCGACGACGTGGCGCGCAGGCACGGCCACCTCAGGGTCGGCGCGGCCTCCGCGTACGTCCGCTGCGACGACGACGCCCTCCTCAACGAGATCCTCGCCGACAAGCGCGCCGCGGGCCTGCGCCTGCGCCGCCTGGCCCCGACCGTGCTGGCCGCGCAGGCCGACCCGGCGTCACTGCTGGACGGCCTGCGCGCGATGGGCTTCGCACCGGCCGCCGAGTCCGCCGAGGGCGACGTCCTGATCACCCGTGCCCACGCCCACCGCACCCCGCCCCGCACGGCCCCCGAACCCGTCCCGGACGGCCCCCCGATCCCCGACGCGACCCTCCTGACGGCCGCGATCCGGGCGATCCGGGCAGGTGACCTGGCCTCGACGACCCCCCGCAGACAGACCGACCGGCCGCCGCCCGCCACCGGCGAGCTCCCCCGCACCAACTCCGCCGAGACCCTCGCCACCATGCAGGCCGCCGTCCTCACCGGCGAGGCGCTGTGGATCGGTTACGTCAACGCCGAGGGCGCCGCCAGCCAGCGCCTCATCGCCCCCGTGCGCGTCGAGGGCGGCTTCGTCACGGCCTACGACCACACCGCGGACGAGGTCCGCACGTATCCGCTGCACCGGGTGACCGGGGTGGCGGAGCTGGCGGACGAGGCGTAGGGCTCGAAACCGGCGCTTCCGGGGCGGGCGGATGGGAAACGTCTCCTGGACAGGACCGCGTGTCCGGCACATTCGGTGTCTTCGGCGAAGGGGACTTCATGGCAACGACGATCCGCAGGGCGGTCATCCCCGCGGCGGGGCTGGGATCCCGTCTCCTGCCCCTGACGAAGGCGACCCCGAAGGAGATGCTGCCGGTCGGCGACAAGCCGGTCATCGAGCACACCGTCCGGGAACTGGTGGCGTCCGGCATCACGGACATCACCATCGTCGTCTCCGGCGGCAAGGGCCTGATCCAGGACCACTTCCGCCCCAATCCGACCCTCGTCGCGCAACTGCGGACGGACAACAAGACGGCCTACGCCGACGCCGTGGAGGAGGTCGGCGAACTCTCCCGGCTCGGGCACATCACCTATCTCGACCAGCACGGCCCGTACGGCAACGGCACGCCCGTCCTCAACGCCGCGCGCAACGTCGGCGACGAGCCGATCCTGGTCCTGTGGCCGGACGACGTCTTCGTGGCCGAGGTCCCGCGCGCCCAGCAGCTGATCCGCGCCTACGAGGCGACCAGCTGCCCGGTCCTCGCCCTGCTGCCGATGGACCCGGCCGACTCGCAGCGCTACGGCGTGCCCCGGGTCAAGGAGGACCTCGGCGACGGGCTGCTGCGCATCACCGGCCTGGTCGAGAAGCCGAAGCCGCAGGACGCGCCCTCCGCCTACGCGGCCATCGGCGGCTATGTCATCACTCCCGGCATCATCGAGGAGCTGCGCAGCCAGACCGAGCGCTGGTACGAGCACCGGACCGGCGAGATCTACCTGACGGACGCCATCAACGCCTACGCGAGCAGCAAGGCCGTCTACGGCCAGGTCATCCAGGGCCGCTGGTACGACACCGGCAATCCGCTGGCCTACCTCACGGCCCAGTTCGCCGCCGCGCTCGCCGACCCGGAGTACGGCCCCCACCTGCGCCGGCTGGCCGAGCTCGCCGAGGACCGGCCCTGACGGTCAGCAGTCCACGACGGCGGCGCCCGCGGGCAGCCCGAAGTGGGCGCGGGCCTTGTCCTCCAGGGCGCGGGAGGACATCGAGTCCTGCGCGAGCGAGGCCCCGACGACCCCGAAGCGCTCCCTCGTCCAGCGGGCGTTCCCGGCACCGTCGGGGGCCTCCTCCCGCGACACGACCCGGTAGCCGCCCGCGGCCGCGTCGTCCCGCTCCAGCCGCACCACCTGCGGGACCTGCCCGGCGCTGCACTCGACCAGGGAGTCGTCGTGCACGCCGTACTCCACGCACAGCGTGGTGACGTCCGCCCGCACGTCGCCCCCGTGCTCCTGGAGACCGAGCGCCTCCGCCCGGCAGAACCAGCGTGCCCTCAGTGCGGGCACCGTCTCGCCGTATCCGCTGCCCCGCGCGTCGGACGAGATCCGGGCCTCGATCACCGGCCGGACCTCGTCCCACAGCCGCGTGTCGACAGTGGCCGCCGGCCACATCGCGTAGGCACCCGTCGCCACCAGCACCGCGACCGCTCCCCCGCCGACCACCCATCTGCCCGCAGACATCCCCATACGTCCTCCCCGCCGCGCTCCCGTCAGTCAAGACACACGAGCAGGGTCCGGGGTTGCACGCCGCCGACCTCCCTTGATCGTCCCTGATTGAGGCACACTGGACGTTTGGCCCGTGCGGAAGGATGCATGTACGTGAACGGTCCTCTCATCGTCCAGTCCGACAAGACCCTGCTGCTCGAGGTCGATCACGAGCAGGCCGACGAGTGCCGTCGGGCCATCGCGCCGTTCGCGGAGCTGGAGCGGGCGCCCGAGCACATCCACACCTACCGGGTGACGCCGCTGGGGCTGTGGAACGCGCGGGCCGCCGGGCACGACGCCGAGCAGGTGGTCGACGCGCTGGTGCAGTACAGCCGGTATCCGGTGCCGCACGCCCTGCTCGTCGACGTCGCCGAGACGATGGACCGGTACGGGCGGCTCACCCTGAGCAAGCACCCCGCGCACGGGCTCGTGCTCACCACCACCGACCGGCCGGTGCTGGAGGAGATCCTGCGCTCGAAGCGGATCATCCCGCTGGTGGGGGCGCGGCTCGACCCGGACACCGTGGTCGTGCACCCCTCCGAGCGCGGGCAGATCAAGCAGACGCTGCTGAAACTGGGCTGGCCCGCCGAGGACCTCGCGGGGTATGTCGACGGCGAGGCGCACCCGATCGAGCTGGCCGAGGACGGGTGGGCGCTCCGGCCCTACCAGAAGCAGGCGGTGGAGAACTTCTGGCACGGCGGGAGCGGGGTCGTGGTGCTTCCCTGCGGTGCGGGGAAGACCCTCGTCGGCGCCGGGTCCATGGCGCAGGCCAAGTCGACCACGCTGATCCTCGTCACCAACACCGTCTCGGCCCGGCAGTGGAAGCACGAGCTCGTGAAGCGGACCTCCCTGACCGAGGACGAGATCGGCGAGTACAGCGGGACACGCAAGGAGATCCGGCCCGTCACCATCGCCACCTACCAGGTGCTGACGACCCGGCGGAAGGGCGTCTACCCGCACCTGGAGCTCTTCGACTCCCGGGACTGGGGGCTCATCGTCTACGACGAGGTGCACCTGCTGCCGGCGCCCGTCTTCAAGTTCACCGCCGACCTCCAGGCCCGGCGCAGACTCGGTCTGACCGCGACCCTCGTGCGGGAGGACGGGCGGGAGTCGGACGTCTTCTCGCTCATCGGGCCCAAGCGGTTCGACGCGCCGTGGAAGGAGATCGAGGCGCAGGGATACATCGCGCCGGCCGACTGTGTCGAGGTGCGGGTGAACCTGACCGACTCCGAGCGGCTCGCCTACGCCACCGCCGAGCAGGAGGAGAAGTACCGCTTCTGTGCCACGACCGCGACGAAGCGGAAGGTCACGGAGGCTCTGGTACGGCGGTTCGCGGGCCAGCAGATCCTGGTGATCGGCCAGTACATCGACCAGCTCGACGAACTCGGCGAGCATCTGAACGCTCCTGTCATCAAGGGCGAGACCTCCAACGCCCAGCGCGAGAAGCTCTTCGACGCCTTCCGGCAGGGCGAGATCAGCGTGCTGGTGGTGTCCAAGGTCGCGAACTTCTCGATCGACCTGCCGGAGGCGACGGTCGCCATCCAGGTCTCGGGGACGTTCGGATCACGGCAGGAGGAGGCGCAGCGGCTGGGGCGGGTACTGCGCCCGAAGGCGGACGGCCACCAGGCGCACTTCTACTCGGTCGTCGCCCGCGACACGCTCGACCAGGACTTCGCCGCCCACCGCCAGCGGTTCCTCGCGGAGCAGGGGTACGCCTACCGGATCGTGGACGCGGACGAGATCCTGGCGGACGACAGCGCCTGAACCGGAGCCCCGGTCACGGCATCGGGAGGGTGAAGACCAGCACCAGTACGGTCAGCGGCGGCAGCACCGCCACGGCCGCCAGCCATGCGCGCAGGACCGACCAGCGGCGGTGCCGGGGCAGGGCCCAGGAGGCGACGTACGCGGGCAGGGTGACCAGGATCCCGAACTCCAGGATCCCGTAGATCGCGGTCAGCGAGGTCATCAGCGCCGGCGGGCAGTCGTCGGGGCCGCAGGAGTCGGTGGCCATCGCGGAGAGACCGCCGAGGAACAGGGCGGCCGGGCCGAGGAGGACCAGCAGGATCGTCGCGACGAGAGGGGCCACCCAGGCGCGACGGTCCTGGTCGGTGGCGTAAACCGGTGCGGTCGCTGTCGTCATGCGTCCGAGTGAACCGCCCGAGGGGGCGGGCAGGCATCGGCTCGGGTACTCATCCCGGACCGTGCCCCGTACTCACCGGCGACGCCGGACGACGCCCGCCTCCTCGCCGTACTCGCCGAGTATCACCACGTCGAAGACGGCACCGGCGAGGACGCGGACGGCTCGGAGGGCCTGGCCGACGCGGTGGCGGGGGGTGAGGCCGGAGACGGGGGTCGCCCCGGACGGGCGACCGGGGGCTGGGGTGAAGGTCGCTGCACTCATGTCTCCATGGTGGCTCTCGAGGCATAAGCAGGGCATCGGTCCCAGGTAGCCACTTCCTGTGCTACCTGAGTACACCCACTGGGTGGAGCCACCCCTACGGGTCGGCGGGCCCGACCCTGAGACGCGGGAAAATTCGTTGGCCGCCTCACACCCCGCCGGTCTAGAATCTCCGCTCTTGCCCGCCTCCCTCCCGGAGCGCCGCCGACCGGACGGAAACCGGTCGGCACCTCGCTGCCGTCCACCCGGCAGCCCCACCCCGCAGCACCTTCGGAGGCACCCCCTTGTCCAGGCCGCCCACGCCCGTGTCCGTAGCCGACGACCCCCTCGCCCGCGAACGCTCCCACCTCGCCGGCTCCCGAGCCGCACTGCGCGCCATGCGTGAGGACGCCGAGTCGCTGGACATCAAGGACGTCACCGCGAACTGGGTCAACGCCGAGGTCCTGGCCCGTCAGATCGGCGAGCGCATCAAGTCGCTGGCCGACCTCAGCGACACCCCCCTCTTCTTCGGCCGCCTCGACTACCTGCACTCCCCCGGCGCCGACCGGGCGGAAGGCGCGGAGGGCGAGCGCTTCTATATCGGCCGCCGGCACGTCCACGACCACGACGGCGACCCGATGGTGATCGACTGGCGGGCGCCGGTCTCGCAGCCGTTCTACCGGGCGTCCAAGAAGGACCCGATGGACATCGGGCTGCGCCGCCGATTCGGCTACACGCGCGGCGAGATCACGGCCTACGAGGACGAACACCTCTCCGACCCCGCCGAGGCCGCGACCACCAGCAAGCTGCTCCAGCAGGAGATCGAGCGCCCGCGCGTCGGCCCGATGCGCGACATCGTCGCGACCATCCAGCCCGAGCAGGACGAGATCGTACGGTCCGGGCTCGGCGGCACGGTCTGCGTCCAGGGGGGTCCCGGCACCGGGAAGACCGCCGTCGGCCTGCACCGGGTCGCGTTTCTGCTCTACGCCCATCGCGAGCGGCTCGCCCGCACCGGCACCCTCGTCATCGGGCCGAACCGGTCCTTCCTGCACTACATCGAGCAAGTGCTGCCCGCGCTGGGTGAGTTGACGGTGAAGCAGGCGACCGTCGACGACCTGGTGGCGGCGGGCCTGGAGGTGCGCGGCACCGATGACGCGGCTCCCGCCGTCCTCAAGGGCGACGCGAGGATGGCGGACGTGCTCAAGCGGGCCGTGTACTCGCACGTGACCATGCCCGCCGAGCCGGTGATGGTCGTACGCGGGTCGCGCAGGTGGCGGGTCCCGGCGTACGAGATCGAGGAGATCGTCCGGGAGTTGCTCGACCGGGGCATCCGTTACGGCGCCGCCCGCGAGGCGCTTCCGCAGCGCATCGCGCACGCCGTGCTGGTGCAGATGGAGCGGTCAGGGGAGGCGCCGGACGACCGGGTGCAGGACGCGGTGGCCCGCAACGCGGCGGTGAAGGCGGCGGTCAAGGCGATCTGGCCGCCGGTGGATCCGGCGAAGCTGGTGCTCCGGCTGCTGACGGACGCGGACTTCCTCGCCGTCCACGCGGAGGGGATCCTCGACGAGGACGAGCAGAAGACGATCCTGTGGGCGAAGCCGGTCCGTAGCGTGAAGTCGGCCAAGTGGACCGCGGCGGACGCGGTGTTGATCGACGAGACGACGGACATCGTGGAGCGCACGCACTCGCTCGGGCATGTGGTGCTCGACGAGGCGCAGGACCTGTCGCCCATGCAGTACCGCGCGGTCGGCCGCCGCTGCTCCACCGGTTCGGCGACCGTCCTCGGCGACCTCGCGCAGGGCACCACACCCTGGGCGACGCGGAGTTGGGACGAGGCGCTGGCCCACCTGGGCAAATCCGACGGTGTGATCGAGGAGTTGACGGCCGGTTTCCGCGTGCCGACGGACGTCATCACGTACGCCTCCCGCCTCCTCCCGCACATCGCGCCGGGCCTGACCCCGGTCGCGTCGGTCCGGGAGAACCCGGGCTTCTTCGACCTGCGGGAGATCTCCGGACCGGCCGAAGTGGTCGCCGCGTGCGAGGAGTTGCTGCACAACGAGGGCTCGACCGGCCTGATCGCCGCCGACGCCCGCGTCCCGGAGCTGGCGGCGGCGCTGACCGCGGCCGGCATCGGCTACCTGGCCCCCGGTGAGGAGACCACGGCCGAGACCCGTCTGACCCTGGTCCCGGCGTCCCTCGCCAAGGGCCTCGAGTACGACTACGTCGTCCTGGACGAGCCGCAGGCGGTGGTGGACGGCGAACCGGACGAACGCACGGGCCTGCGGCGGCTGTACGTGGCGCTGACCCGAGCGGTGTCGGGCCTGATCGTGACGCACTCGGCGCCGTTGCCGACGGCACTCGCCGACTAGGGCGCCGCGTGCTGCTGCCTGCCAGGTGAGGGTGTGGGGGGCTGGTGGGGCACGTCGAGGACTCGCCGCCACTGCCGTACCGCGTCCGCCGAAACCGGTGCCTCCCACCCGCCCGGCCGCGCCGCCCCGCCGATGTGGAACGCGTCGATCCCCGCCGCCCGCAGCCCCGGCACATGGTCCAGCCGCAGCCCCCCACCCACCAGAAGCTGCTGCTCGTACCCCGGCTCCCCCGCCCTCGACGCCTCCGCGAGGAGCACCGGCAGCCCCTCGTCGACGCCCGCTGCCGAGCCCGCGGTGAGGTAGGTGTCAAGGCCCGGCAGATCGGCCAGCTGCTTCCGCAGCGCGTTCCGGTCGGCGGCATGGTCGATCGCCCGGTGGAACGTCCAGCGGCACCCGTCCAGCACCTCGACGACCCGCTCCACGGCGGCCAGATCGACCTCACCGGCCACATCCAGGAACCCCAGCACGAACTCCTGGGCCCCGGCGTCCCGCACTTCCCGGGCCGCCCGGACCACCCGCGAGACCTCCCCCGCCCCGAACCCGTCCGACAGCCGCAGCATCACCCGCACCGGGATGTCCACGGCGGCCCGGATCGCGCCGACCGTCGAGACCGTCGGCGTCAGACCGTCCGCCGCCATGTCGGTCACGAGTTCCAGCCGGTCCGCGCCTCCGGCCTGGGCGGCGATCGCGTCCTCGGCGTCCAGGGCGATCACCTCCAGGACTGCACGCTTGCTCATGGGACCCCATTCGTCGACGGTCTCGGGCGGCTACAGGTCTAGTCCAATTCCAGAATACGCCGCTACGGGGTCCCCCTCACCAGCGCATCTCAGCCGAAGATGTTCAACTCCTTCGCCTCCGCCCCCGCGAGCTCGTACGCCCGCCCCTCCACCGGACGCCCCGAGTAGAGCCGTACGAGGGTCGCCGCGTCCCCGATGTACCGCGCCGGAGTGCGGTCACCGGCCGCATCGCCCAGGCGGAGCGGTTCGTCCAGGTCGTCGACGTCGGCGTGGAGGGGCAGGTGGCCGCGTTGCCGGGTCGTAAGGGCCAGCAGGGCGAGCGCGTCCGGGAGACCGGGACCCGCGTACGCCCCCGGCTCCCCGAGGACGTCCCGTACGTCCCCCGCGTGCACCCACTCCCCCAGCCCGATGATGTCCAGCACCCCGCCCGCCGCGGCGATCACCGGGCCCGCCTCCGTCATCCCGCGCTCCAGCTCGTCCACGACCTGCTGGTTCGTCCAGTCCGCGCGCTCGGCGATGTCCCGGTCGTTCGACTCGGGCGAGAAGACCCCCTTCTCGAACCGGCCCTCCACCACCCGGATCAGCACGGACGAACAGTGCGCCAGCACGTCCCGCACGCTCCACCCCGGACACGCCCGCGTCGGCAACGCGAAATCGGCGTCGGGGCGGGAGCGCAGGAGGGGGATCAGGGCGTCGCGTTCGCCGGCCAGGAGGCGGCCGGGGAGGTCGGGGTCGCGTACGGCGTCCGCAGTCATGTCTGTGGTCATGGGATCAAACTGCCAGGGGGCGCCGCGCGGGACAATGAGGCCATGGCCGATCTCGACGACCTCCGCGACCGTTTCGCCCATGCCCTGGAGAGGGCCCGTCCCGGGGCCGAGGGCCCCGACCCGGCGCCGTTCGCCGACAACCTGCTGACCCGCTGGCAGGAGCCGCAGCGCCGGTACCACACCGTCCACCACCTGACAGCGGTCCTCGACCACATCGACGTGCTGGAGGAGTACGCGGACGACCCGCACCTGGTGCGTCTCGCGGCCTGGTTCCACGACGCCGTCTACCTCCCGGACCGCTCGGAGAACGAGGAACGCTCCGCCCGACTGGCCGAACGCGCCCTCCCCGAGGCCGGACTCTCCCAGGAAGGCACGGCCGAAGTCGCCCGCCTCGTCCGCCTCACCACCACCCACGCCCCCGCCGACGACGACCGCAACGGCCAGGTCCTCTGCGACGCCGACCTCGCGATCCTCGCCGCCCCGCCCTCCGGCTACGCCGCCTACACGGCCGCCGTACGCGAGGAGTACGGCTTCGTCCCGACCGACGCCTTCCGTGAGGGCCGGTCCGGAATCCTGCGCCAACTGCTGGAGCTGCCACATCTGTTCAGGACGCCGTACGGGGAACGGGAATGGGAGGCCACAGCCCGTTACAACCTCACCTCGGAGCTGGAAATGCTGTCGCTCTGAGGCGGTCGGCGCCTTAGCCTGCCCGCATGGCAGACATGGGCGGGGAACGGGTGACGGAGGCCGTCGCGGACGCGGTGGCGGTTCTGCGGGCGGCGGTGGACCGGGACTGGACGGCCGTGAAGCCGGCCGGGATGGAGTGGAACGTCCACGAGACGGCCTTCCACATCTGCGGCTGCCTGATCGCGTACGCCGCGAACCTGGCCGGAGGCGCCCAGGACGCCTACGTCCCCTTCGACATCACGCTCGACGAGGGCACCGACAACACGGGCCTGCTGCATGTCCTGGAGACAGGCGGCGCCCTGCTCACCGCGGCGGTCCGCACCGCGCCCCGCGAGGCCCGCGCCTTCCACCCGTACCCCTTCCGCAGCGCGAACCGCACGGGCTTCGCCGCGATGGGCGTCACCGAGGTGCTGCTGCACACGTACGACATCGCGCAGGGCCTGGACCTCGACTACGAGCCCCCTGCCCACCTCCCCGAGTACGTCCTCACCCGGATCTTCCCCGAGGTCCAGCCCGGCCCCGACCCCTGGCGCACCCTCCTGTGGGCCACCGGTCGCGGCGACCTGCCCGGCCGCGCCCCGCGCACGGAGTGGCGCTGGAGCAACAACCTCGTCCTGCCCACCGAACGCCTCACCCTCCAGGGCGTCACCCCCGCCTCCGCCGCCGAACTGGCCGCGGGCGGCGACGGTGACTTCGAATGGGTCGAGGACGGCCCCTTCGAAGGCACCCGCGAGGCCGCCGGCATGACCATCAAGGCCTACGAAGCCGGCGTCCACCGCCCGGAGTTCGGCCTCTTCGCCCTCGTACGGCGGGAGGACGGCCGCGCGATCGGCGGCATGGGCTTCCACGGCGCCCCCGACGAGGACGGCCGCGCGGAGGTCGGCTACGACCTCGCCGAGAGCGCCCGAGGCCAGGGCTACGCCACGGAGGCCCTGCGCGCCCTCAGCGACTGGGCCCTGGCCCGCGACGACGTGCGCAGCCTCTGCGCCACCATCGAGCCCGACAACGCCGCCTCGCAGCGGGTGATCGCCCGGGCCGGGTACATCCGGGCGACGGTGGAGGAGGAGCAGGCGTACGGGGAGGCGGAGCCGGGCCTACGGCTGTACGTGCTGCCCGGCCGGGCCGACTGACTCCGACCGCAAAAGCCCCTCGTGGAACTAGAGTTGTCTCTCCAGCACAGCTGACGACGGACACGGCACGGCCGAGGGGGATGGTAACGGCATGAGCGAGCAGGCACTTGACCGGGTCGGAGACGACGGGCAGAGCGGGTCGTTGGACGGGCAGACCCTGCCTTTCTGGGTTACGGCGACCGAGGAGGACGTCGCACTCGCCGCGCAGGACAGCGACACCATGGGCCTGTTGAGCCGCGACGGCGAGGCCGTGCTGCGCGCGGTGCCGCTCGGTCCCCTCCGCAAGAACCTCGCCGACGCCGTCGACGCCCTCCAGCGGATCTTCCAGGAGGTCTCCGATCGCGGCGGCCCGCTTCCGTTGGCCGAAGCCCAGCTTTCCTTCCAGGTCACCGCGAGTGGAGGCGTCCAGTTCGTCGGCTCCGGTCAGGTGCAGAACTCCCGGAGCCTGACGCTGACGTTCAAGCGCCCTGCGTGACCGGTGCGGCCCATGTCACAACACAAGGCGCTGCTCATCGGGGCGAGCGACTACTCCGACAGTCCCGGTTTCGGAGATCTGCCGTTCGTCCGGGACGACCTCCAACGTCTGCGGGAGGTCCTGACCGGCCGTGACATCCAAGCCGACGTCTTCGAGCATCGGCGTGGCATAACGCTGAACACCGTGCGCGGTGCCGTCCACACGTTCCTGCGCGGCGCCCGGCGCGGCGACACACTGTTCGTCGTGGTGAGCGGGCACGGGCTGCACATCGACGGCAAGGACTATCTGGTGCCCGAGGATGCGCCCGACGCGGACTCGTTCACCAAGAGCTGTATCGAGATCGGCTGGCACGAGGAGGTCGAGCGGTCTCTCGCGGAACGAGTCGTCTTCCTGATCGATACCTGCCGCGAGGGCATGACGCCGGACACCAAGTCGATTGCCGGTATGCGGCGCTGGAAGCCCCCGGAGATCCTCGCCACCCTGCGCCGCAGGGTTGCCTACGTCCATGCCTGCGCCGCGCCCGAGGTGGCCCGGTTCGTCAGAGAGACGGACACGCTCCAGGCCGGCTACGACATGGGCACGCAGCAAGGCGAGTCGTTCAGTATCTTCTCGCGCGCAGTCGCCGACGTGATCAACGCCGACCCGCACGCCCTGCGGCTGCGGGAGTTCACCATGCAGGTGCAGCAGCGGGTCGACGAGTACTACCGCGCCTACGGCAAGCCGAATCCCCCACAGCAGGTGAAGCTGACCTGCGAGACGGACGCCGACGGCGGGGACTTCCCGCTGCTGCCCGGCGCTGAGCGGCGGACCGGAGACCACGCCTGGGTGCGCAACGTCGAGAAGTACCCGTGGCACCGCACCTCCGGGCACCCTGCGAGGGAGACCCTCAAGGACGTCTGCCGATCACTCGCAGGTCGGCTGGCCTCGGCGTACGAGGGAGCCGCACGGGTGCTGGACGACGACCCGTGGCACGACACCGAGCTGGCCGAACGCGTCCACAAGCGGCTCGGCTTCCTGGTCGGCCGACTGGACGAGGGCACCCTGTCACCGGCCGAGGCCGCGCTGTCCTTCCTGTCCCCCCTGGTCGCCCAGACCTTCTGGGCCCAGGAGGCGGCCCAGCGGGTCGGTGTCCTCACCGCCGACACCACGGCTGCCGGACCCGACCAGGCCCGCTTCCGCAAGTTCGCCCGGGGGTTTCCTCGGCTCCGGCGGCGTCTGGTCGCGCTGGAGGGCGCAGGCGGCTCCGCCCCGCGCAAAGCGGCCGCCGACGAGGCCACGCAGCGCATCCGCTGGTGGCTCTTCCACCGCTGGCTCATCCAGCAGCCGGACCTGTACACCGCCGAGCGGCTCAAGGAACTCCTCGGTGATGTGACATCCGACGGGGAGTACCCGAGGTGGGTGGCCGACGTCCTCTCCGCCGAGCGTCTGATGCGGCTGGTGAAGGAGCACCGGACCACCCCGTTCACCATGCGCCGCACAGACGCCGACCAGGCGCAGTACGGCTACCGGCCGCTGCACGAGGATCGGGAGGTCATCGAGGCCAGCACCGACGACGAACAACCGTTGCGGACGATCCTGGTCGCCGCCCTCGTCAAAACAGCCCAGGCCATGGCCGTGGACCCGCTGGACCTGCCCGAGATCGTCGTCGAGCACCTCGGTGTGCACGGCAGCGTCAACCTGGAACAGCTCCGGACCACGGTGCGCGAGTCCGACTGGCGGGTCTCCGGTCTGGGCCGCTCCCTCAACGCCGTATGCATGCACCCGGCCGTCCAGGTCGCCCTGCGTGAGCACGCGGCTCGCTTCGACGTTCTCCTGCGCGACATCAACCGCGGCGACGACCCGGCACTCGGCCCGCTCGAAGGGCTCCCGCCGTATGCCGACGGCAGCCTCGTGAGCCTGCACGGCAACACACCCGGCCAGCTCTCTGACGGCATCCGCTTCCAGCTGGCCGAGGACCGTGTGCAGGAACTGCTCATGGGCGAGCAGTTGTACGGCGACAGCGAGCTGGCCGTGCGCGAGCTGTACCAGAACGCCCTGGACGCCGCCCGCTACCGGGAGTGCCGCACGGAGTTCCTGCGGCGCAAGGGCAAGAACCTGGAGCGATACGAGGGCCGCATCGAGTTCTCCCAGGGCGTCCGCCCCGACGGGCGCCCCTATCTCCAGTGCCGTGACAACGGCATCGGCATGGGTATCAAGGAGCTGAGCACCGTCTTCTCCCAGGGCGGCGCCCGCTTCGTCGACCTCTCCGAGTACATCGAGGAACAGGCGGCCTGGGAGGAACTGCCCGGAGAGAAGCTGCGTCTGTACCCCAACTCCCGGTTCGGGATCGGTGTGCTGAGCTACTTCATGCTGGCGGACGAAATCGTCGTGGAGACCTGCCGGATGGGACGGGAGGGGCAGCAGGGCAGGCGGCTTCGGGTGACGATCGCGGGTCCGGGGAACTTCTTCGGGGTGGAGGACTTGGGGCCGGGCGAGGACGCTGGGACAACGGTTCAGCTGCTGCTGAGCCAGGAGCAGCGGGGGGTGTCCTGCGTGGACGCACTGGAAAAGGTGCTGTGGGTGGCGCCTTTTCTTACCACAGCCGAGCGTGGGGCACGCATCCGGAAATGGCTGCCGGGCGAACTCTCGGAGGCTGCGCTCGACACCTTCCGGGGCGGCCGGACCGGTCGCCGGGAGCGCCCGTCCTATGTCCGCTCCCAGGACCCCGACGTTTGGTGGGTCGACGGTTACGGCACCATCCTGGCGGACGGTCTGTACGCGGAAAGCGGGAATCTCATATTCGGCGCCGTGGTCAATCTCCACGGCGACAAGACGCCGGAACTCACGGTGGACCGCAAGAATGTGCGCTCCTACGACCAGGACGATGTTACGGCGCGCTTGATCGCCGCACTTCCCAGCCTCACGGACTCCGGATGCGGCCTGCCTGACAGCAACTGGCTGGAAAACGCCAGTAATTGGTCCATATCCTTTAGTGACCAGGCAGCCGAAGAAGTGATCCGCGCCAATCTGCCCTGGCAGCTGCAGAACCTGCCGCCGGTACCCTTTGACAAGATCGGCTTTTTCGCGCCCGACACCGACCTGCTGCCGCTGATCACTGGCGACTACCGGCACACCGACCACGCGCAGACCGCTTCGTTCTTGGCCAACATGCCTCCGCAGGTGCTGCGCTGGCGTCTGCGGACCCTGTACCGAGCCGGCTTCGGCGGCCACGCTACGCCGACGGACACCGACGGCATGGACCAGCTGTCGGCCCGCCCGTCGGATCTCGTCCTGCTATCCTCCGGCCTGGTCGGGTGGCAGGCCTGGAACGACTGGCTCACGGACTGGCTAATGGGCCCTCGCGCATCCAACTTCCTGAGCAGTTACGCGCCCTCGCAGGCGCTCGCCGACACCGGCCTGATCAGCATCAATTTGCTGTTTCCCTGGCGGGATCCCGCCGCTCCGATCACTCGGGGGACCGTATTCGACCTCAGCAAGGCGGTCGAGCGCCCACCGGCCGAGATCGCGGCGCGCCTGACCGGCCTCGGGTACGAGGTGGAGAGCCTGGGCGGCTGTGCCGCGGCCGTCTGCTCCGACTTGCCCCTCCTCCGCCCCTTGGGCGACCTCTACGGCTGGCTGTCCCCTGGGGCGACGCTGTCCTCCGCCCAGATCGGCGTCAGCGCCGCCCGGTCCGACTGCAGCACGGCGCAAGCCGCCCGAAGGCTCTCCGAGCTGGGCTTCACCGTCCCCACGCGATACCCGGTCCGGGAGACGTGGACCAACGAGGAACGCAGCGTCCTCTCCAGGCTGTGGGAGCCATACGAGAAAGCTCCCTCCACCGTGGCGGCGGTGCACGTCTCGGCGGCCCAGCTGACGTCGGTGTCGCACCTCACGGGCCTGCCTCGGAGCTTCGTCACGGACCTTCTTCGAGAACTCGACTTCGTCCTGCCCCGGGAGGCCTCGCCACTCCCCGAGCTGGCGGACGACGACCGGGTGCTGATCGACCCGACCGTGTTCCGAGTGGACCGCGAGGTTCCGCTGCGCTATGTGGCCGCCGCCGCGCGTCGGCTCAACCAGCCTGCCCGCGACATCGCCTCCAGACTGCGCGAACTCGGCTATCAGGTGGCGCAGATCTCCGAGGAACAAGAGCTGCCGCCCCCTGATGAGATTGACCTTCTCGGAACCGGTCTCGAACTCACCGACACCGAGCGTCCGGTGTCCTTCTTCCAAGTGGTACGAGTCGCCGACCGCGCCGACCGCACCCTGGAGGAGGCGGCCGACCGGCTGCGCTCCTTGGGGTATGGCTTCGAATTCGACCCTGGTGTGCTCTCACGCTTCAGAAAACAGGACGTCGACGTCCTGGTCCGCAACGCCGAAAACGGGGGCTGGAAAGATCCGCAGGAACACGGTCCGGTTTCTCCCGCCGCGCTGCACGCCGTCACGCACCACGTGGACGAGCATCGCTGGAATTGGAACCTGATCGCCGGCTCCCTCACTTCGCTCGGCTTCGACGTCGCAGAGCCCACACACGAGTGGGGCGAGGAACGCCGCGTGGAGTACACCCTCTATCAGTGGCTCACCGACCCGAAGCGCGAAATCCCGCGCAGGACATGGCCACCCGCCCCCGAGGAGGAGATCTCCCTCCTCACCCTCGCCGTGACCGCCATGCGAGCAGGAAAGTCCCTCCGCGAGGCGTCCCAGATGGCGACCGCACTGAACATCCGCCACGAAGCCGAGACCTGGTTCACCCCAGCCCCGGAGGAACCCCCCGCCCCTTCGGCCGCCGCAGTCCCGCCCCCGTGAGCAGCCGCACCACCTCGCGGCTGCTGACCTCCACCGCGCCGGCCGCCACGACGTCCGCGTAGCGGTGCGAGGGGATGTCGTAGTGGTCGCGCTCGAAGGCACGCCTCGGGACGCCCAACTCGTCGGCAAAAGCGTGCAGTTCGTCGAAGGAGACGTCGCTGACGAGGTGTGACCACATCCGGCCGTGTCCCGGCCAGGTGGGTGGGTCGATGTAGACGGTCACGAGGAGGTCCCGCCCATCGCGGCCTCGAGCGAGCCGACCGCCGCGACCTTCACACCCGCCTTGTGGCACACCCAGTGCGGGTCGGGGCCGAGCTCCGGCTCGACCTCCAGGGCGTGCGGGTCACCGGAGCCGCACACCGGGCACAGGGGCCAGCGGCCGTAGCGCTCGAGAAGGGCGTCCTGGACATCCTGGGCGACCAGGCCCGCCACGAACTCGGCGCCCTCGGGCCACTGCTCCACCCACCAGCGCCGCTGTACGACGGAGTCCTCGACCAACGACACCACGTCCGCGGCGGCGACCTCACCGGCGGCCAGGTCGGCGATGACGAGGGCGCGTGCCGTGTGCAGGCTCTGTTCAAGTGGACCGATCGACTCCATGGTGCCATTGTGCGCGCTCTTGACCACGGGCCGGAGCCGAAAATATCTTTCATACGTGCCCCAGGAAGTGAAGGAAATTTTCGGCAGCGCTCTCGCCTCGAAGGTGCGCACGCTGGGTCCGTCCATGACCCGCTCGATGCAGCGGGTCGCCGAGGCCGTCGCGAAGGACCCCGCGGGGTGCGCGGCGCTCACCGTCACGGGCCTCGCGGAACTGACCGGGACGAGCGAGGCGACCGTCGTGCGGACGGCGCGGCTGCTGGGGTATCCCGGGTACCGCGACCTGCGGCTCGCCCTCGCCGGTCTGGCCGCGCAGCAGCAGTCCGGGCGGTCGCCCGCGATCACCACGGACATCGCGGTGGACGACCCGCTCGCGGACGTGGTCGCCAAGCTCGCCTACGACGAGCAGCAGACCCTCGCGGACACGGCGGCCGGGCTGGACACCGTGCAGTTGGGGGCGGCGGTGGCCGCGACGGCTTCGGCGCGCCGGATCGACGTGTACGGGGTGGGGGCCTCCGGTCTCGTCGCGCAGGACCTCACGCAGAAGCTGCTGCGGATAGGGCTGATAGCCCAGGCACACAGTGATCCGCACCTCGCCGTGACGAACGCCGTGCAGTTGCGGTCGGGCGATGTGGCTATCGCGATCACGCACTCCGGGGCGACCGGCGATGTCATCGAGCCGCTGCGGGTCGCCTTCGAGCACGGGTCCACGACCGTCGCCATCACCGGGCGACCGGGCGGAGCGGTGGCGCAGTACGCCGACCATGTGCTGACGACGTCCACGGCCCGGGAGAGTGAGCTGCGGCCGGCGGCGATGTCCTCGCGGACGAGTCAGCTGCTGGTGGTGGACTGTCTGTTCGTGGGGGTGGCGCAGCGGACGTACGAGACGGCGGCGCCGGCGCTGGCCGCGTCCTACGAGGCGCTGGCGCACCGGCATCGTCGATAGTTGATCGGAACGCAACTCTGAAAGAGTCACCGCCATGACGTCCACGTCCCAATCCCGTGAGCTGCGTGCCGCGTTGGAGTCGCTGACCACCGAGGCCTTCCGGCCCGAGCTTGCCGACATCGATCAGTTGCCGACCCTCGACATCGCCCGGCTGATGAACGGCGAGGACGCCACCGTCCCCGCGGCCGTCGCGCGACGGCTGCCCGAGATCGCCGCCGCCATCGACGCGATCGCCGACCGGATGGCCCGGGGCGGACGGCTGATCTACGCCGGTGCGGGCACCGCCGGACGCCTCGGCGTGCTGGACGCCTCCGAGTGTCCGCCGACCTTCAACACCGACCCCGCCCAGGTCGTGGGCCTGATCGCGGGCGGTCCCGAGGCGATGGTCACCTCCGTCGAGGGGGCGGAGGACTCGGCGGAGCTGGCGCGGGCCGACCTCGACGGGCTCGCGGTGACGGCCGTGGACACGGTGGTCGGGGTGTCCGCGTCCGGTCGTACCCCTTACGCCGTGGGCGCGGTGGAACACGCCCGCGCGCAGGGGGCGTTGACGGTCGGCCTGTCCTGCAACGCGGACAGCGCGCTCGCCGCGGCCGCCGATCACGGCATCGAGGTGGTCGTCGGCCCCGAACTGCTCACCGGCTCGACCCGCCTCAAGGCGGGCACGGCCCAGAAGCTCGTCCTCAACATGCTGTCGACGATCACGATGATCCGCCTCGGCAAGACGTACGGGAACCTGATGGTCGACGTCCGCGCCTCCAACGAGAAGCTGCGCGCCCGCTCCCGCCGTATCGTCGCCCTCGCCACCGGCGCCGACGACGAGGACGTCGAGCGCGCCCTGGCGTCCACGGACGGCGAGGTGAAGAACGCCATCCTGACCATCCTGGCCGACGTCGACGGCCCCACGGCGGCCCGGCTCCTGGAGGAGTCGGGGGGCCATCTGCGGGCGGCACTGGCGGCGACGGCCCGCTGACAGGCTCAGCTGCGGACGAGGATCGCGTGGGTGACGTTCGGTGAGCTGACCAGCTCGGACACCCGGTAGCCGTCGATCCCGTCGCCCAGGTCGTCCAGCGGCCGCTCCCCGCGCCCGATGAGGAGCGGCGCGATCACCAGGTGGAGTTCGTCGATCAGCCCGGCGCGCAGATACTGCCGGATGACCGCCGCCCCGCCGCCGATCCGGACGTCCTTGCCGTCCGCGGCCTCGAACGCGCGCCGCAGGACCGCCTCCGGCGCCTCGTCGGTGAAGTGGAAGGTGGTTCCGCCGGCCATCTCCAGCGCAGGGCGCAGATGGTGGGTGTGGACGAAGACGTCGTGGTGGTAGGGCGGGTTGTCGCCCCACCAGCCCTGCCAGGACTCGTCCTCCCAGGGCCCGCGCTGCGGCCCGAACATGTTCCGCCCCATGATCGTGGCGCCGATGTTCTGATCACCGCGGACGAAGTAGTCGACATCGATCCCGGACTTCCCGGCGGCCGCGTCCTGGGACGCGGAAATGAACCAGCTGTGCAGGTCGTCGCCCCAGCCGACGCCGTCACCGAAGGGGGCGTCCAGTCGCTGGTTCGGACCGGCCATGAAGCCGTCGAGGGAGATCGTCACGTTGTGTACCCGGACCTTGGGCATGGCCTTCACCTCTCGTGTGGTGGCGTGCTCTCACCTCTGCGTCGTTCAGAGCCTGCCTGGATCGACATCCCCGCGCACCTTTTTCCAGACGAGGGTGTGGCGCCAGAAGAGCCGCCGCCTCAGCCGGGCGCCGGGGAGGAGGCGGCGGACCTCGCGGGCGAACTCGGTGTAAGGGATGTCCGCCGGTCGGGTCGGGGCGGTCATCGCGACGGGGCGCTGTGGGGCCGTACGCCCCCTGTTCTTGACCCAGCCGGTGACCAGGTTGAGCGGAACGGACGCGAGGCCGAGGAGTGTCTGGACGCGGGTGTCTTCCTGCGTCAGCCCCACGATCACCAGGGTTCCGCCGGGGGCCAGCTGCTGTCGGAAGTGGGTGAGGGTCTCGGTCAGGGGGAGGTGGTGGAGTACGGCGACGCAGGTGATGACGTCGTAGGGGGCACCTTCGTCGTACGACAGCCCGTCCGCGACGGAGAAGGTGACGGGGAGGTTGGGATCGGTCAACTCCCGTGCCCTGTCGATGATCCGCTCGTCGACGTCGATGCCGTGGACCTGTCTCGCGCGCGTGGCCAGCAGCCGGGCCAGGTCGCCGGAACCGCAGCCGACGTCCACGGCGCGGTCGAAGCGGCGGGGCAACTGACGCATGAGCCAAGGGTGGAAGTGGGCGTTGTGGGACCACGGGTGGGCGTCGTTGAAGCGAGCGAGGGCGTCCAGGAGGGCCATGGGTTCATTTCAACAGGGCATGCGGCCCTCGTTGTTGACCTTGCGCACCCTGGCCCGCAGCACGTCGCTTTGCGGAGCTGGCCTGGTGGCCCCGGGCTCACAGTCCCACTCCCGGCCCCCGCCGAGGGGCCTGAGCTGCACCTTGCCCCCCAGGTGCCCCATCACCTCCCCCACGCGTCCGTCCCGCTCGTCGACGACGTACGACCCCACGGGCGGCCTCTCCCCGCGCAGCACTGACGCCAGCCGCTCGGCCGTGCGTACGTTGCAGCGGCCGAGGTCGACCAGGGGGAAGGGTTCGTCGCCGGCGCCGGTGAGGGGGTCGACGGAGAGGGACGGCAGGACGACGCCGACGCCGACGAGTGCCTCCCGCAGAGACTCCAGGACTTCTTGGGTGGACCGCACGCTTTCCTCCATGGGCACGGTGAGTTTGATGTTCGCAACACAGCGTGTCCGGTACGCCCCTAACCTGGCCATACGGACCAGTCCAACAACCTCACCTGGTGGATGGGGAGTCGCACATGCCGGGACCGAAGGACCTCGACCCGTCGTCGTCACCGAGGGCGCTGCTGGGCGCGGAACTGCGGCACGCGAGAGAGAAGGCCGGGCTGAGCCAGGAGGAGCTGGGGCAACGGCTGTTCGTGAGCGGGTCGTTCGTGGGGCAGCTGGAGGCGGGAACACGGACGATGCAGCCGGAGTACGCGCGGTTGCTGGACGAGGTGTTGGGGACGGAGGACTTCTTCCAGCGGAACTGTGGGGCAGCAGCGAAGTCGAAGTACCCGGAGCACTTTGCGGAGGCAGCGGAGGCCGAGGCCGGGGCGACGGAGATCAGGGAATACGTGCAGCTCCTGATCCCCGGCCTGCTCCAGACGCCCGCATACGCACGGGCCGTGTGCCGCGCGTATCAGCCGACAGCCAAGGAAGATGAGATCGAAGAGTTGGTGGCAGCCCGGGTGGAGCGAGCTCGGGTCCTCGGCGATCCAACAGCGCCTCTGTTGTGGGCGGTGATTGACGAGGCGGCGCTGCGTCGGGCGGTGGGCGGGCGCGAGGTGATGGCGGAGGCGCTGTGCCACCTCGCCGAGCTGGCTCGGCGCGGTCGGGCCATCGTGCAGGTGCTCCCTTTCGAGGCGGGAGCGCACGCCGCGATGGAAGGTTCCCTGAAGTTGATGGACTTCGAGGACGCACCTCCACTGGTCTACTTCGAGGGCGTCGGCACTGGACGGCTGGAGGACGATCCGGCCATCGTGAGACACCAGCGCTTCACCTACCAGCTCCTCACGGCCTGCGCCCTCTCCCCGCAGAACTCCCTGGCTCTCATCGAGGCGATGGCGCAGGATTACGCGCATGAGGAACACCCCTGAGTCCTGGCGCAAGTCCAGCTACAGCGGCGGCAGCGGCGGCAACTGCCTCGAAGTGGCCCTCGGCCACCCCACCGCCGTCCCCGTCCGCGACTCCAAGACCCCCCACGGCCCGAAGCTCATGCTCCGGCCCAAGGCATGGTCCGCCTTCGTCGAGGCGGTCGTAGAGGTCAGGATCTGACCTAGACGGCTCCTAGCGTGGCCCCATGACCGACACCACACACACCCTCACCACCGACGAGCGCACCGACCTGCTGGAGGCGCTGGCGCACAGCCGGCGCTTCCTGCGCTTCACGACGCGTGACCTCACCGACGAGCAGGCCGGGCAGCGGACCACCGCGAGCGAACTGTGCCTGGGCGGCCTGATCAAACACGTCACGTCGGTGGAACGGCACTGGGCCGACTTCATCCTCAACGGCCCCTCGGCCATGCCCGACTTCACCGCCATGACCGAGGCCGACTTCGCCCGGCGGGCCGACGAGTTCCGGATGCAGCCCGGCGAGACGCTGGCCGGTGTGCTGGCCGACTACGAGGAGACGGCCCGCAGGACCGACGAACTCGTCATGGCCCTGCCCGACCTGAACGCCGGCCACCCGCTGCCCGAGGCGCCATGGAACGAGCCCGGGGCTCGATGGTCGGCCCGCAGGGTGCTGCTGCACATCGCCGCCGAGACCGCCCAGCACGCGGGCCACGCCGACATCATCCGCGAGTCCCTGGACGGCGCCAAGAGCATGGGCTGACCGGCCCCGAAGCTCAAGCCACCAGCTCCGAGCTCTCTTTGCAAGGAATGGGTGGAGGGCCCCAACCCGCCCTCCCACCCCGCGTGTTGACTTGACGCGTTCGGCTTGCCACGCAGAGTCACGATCGTCTAGCGTGCCCGGATAACAGACAGAACAGCCCCCGCCAGGTGCTAGCAACACCTGCGGGGGCTTGACCTACGAGATCGAAGGACAAGTTCGATCCCCATGGCTGACGCCAAGCTTAGTGCTGCCTTCCTGCCCGCGCACGCCCCTTCCCACCCGTTGGCCAATCCGGGCTACGGCAAACGGTCCGCTCCCGACCAACGCCCCCACACCGCACACGACTTCGCCCACCTCCCGCCCCGCGAAGCCGCCATCGCCGCATACCTCGACCGCCTCCCCGACGGCGCCGACATCTCCGTAAAGACGCTGGCCAAGACGCTGCCGTACGGGCAATGTGCGCTCGGTACGGCCCTCAACCGCCTCCATCAGGCAGGCCACTTGCGCCGGGGGCGCGAACGCCTGGACTCCGCTTCCGGAGGGCATCGCTGGATCACACGATCGTGGTTCTCCCGTACCGCACGCGACGACGACTGGTGGGCGGCATTCACGAGGGGCGACGTCCCGCAGGACCCACCGAGTCGCCCGCCGACCCGCTCCCGCGCCCACATCCTCCTCGCCGCACTGGGCCGCGAGACCCCTTCGCTGTCCCTCTCCGCCGCCGAATGCGCGGCCCTCGCCCCGCTGGTGGGCGAGTGGTTCGCCCGGGGGGCGAGCGAGGAGGTCGTACGCCACGCCCTGACCAGCGGACTGCCCACACCGGTCCACCACCCGGCCGCCCTGCTCCGCCGCCGCCTGACTGACAAAATGCCCCCGGAGCTGCCGCTTCCCCAAGCGCCCCACCGGATCCTGGAGTGCGCGGAGTGCAGAGTGCCCGGGCCTCCTGAGGCCCTGCCGGGGGGCGTATGCAATAGCTGCCGAGACGGATACGCCCCCGCGCGCCCCGCCGCGCTACTGCCCGCCCTCGAGATCCACGCCCGTGCGAACGAGATCCGGGCCGCGATGTCCCTGAAACGAGAAGAAGGGACGACCGTATGACCGCTCCTACGGTCCGCCGTCACCGCCCCGGGGCACCAAAGCCCGGCCTACCCGTACGGGTCCGGGGTGGAACTCCCGGCACCCGTCGGCGTCACCCTGGATACCGAAAAACTCAAGCATTACGCAGACTGACACCATGAACCACGCCCAGCTCACCGCCCTAGGCCGTGCCCTCCGTGTGCTCGGCGAGCACGGCGACGCCCTCTCCGGCGACTCTCCGGACGCCAAGCTGCACGAGGTCAGGACCGACCTCAAGCGGGCCCTGGAGCTGCTGGAGGCCACCGTCACCACCGCCGTCCCCACCACCCGCTGCGCCGAGCACCCCAACGGCCCGGTCGACGAGAACGCACCCGACCTGTGCCTGCTGTGCGAGACGCGGCGCCGGGCGGCCCGCCGTGCCGAGATCAACGGGCCCGGCGCGCGCCCGAGGACCGCCGGTCCCACCCCGTCCAGGTACGGGGTGCGGGAGGACCGGCCGCAGCCCCAGCAGCGCTGGCTGCCGGAGCAGTGGACCGGCCAGGAGTGGCAGCTGTGCGGGACGCCGAGGCGGGACCGGCACGAGGCCGAGCTGTACATCAACGCCCAGCGCCGCGGCCCGCGCGCCGCGATGGCGTACCGGCTCGTGCACGAGTTCACCGACTACGAGGTGCTGCGGGTGTGGGGCACGCCGGTGAAGGTGGACATCGAGCCGCTCGGCAATCTCTAGTGCTGTGACCGCATAGGTTCGCCGGGCCGGCGGTCGTGGCCGTTGGATGTGCGGCGACGTCCGATCCAACCGCTGGAGGAGCGGTGGCTGAGCCTGTCCGTGGGCACAGACTGACCGACCAGGAGGGGTAGTGGTTGCAGCAGGTCGCCTGCGGGGTGTCAATCGCCGCCGTAAAGGCGCAGCCAACACCCTGGCCGCGCTGAAGCCGATACGCGCCGCCCGCCCCGAGGCACCCCGATCTACGTGATCACGGACAACCTCTCCGCCCACACCGGTGACAAGATCCGCCGCTGGGCGAAGAAGAACAAGGTCGAGTTGTGCTTCACCCTGACCTACCCTTCCTGGGCAACCCCACCGAGGCGCACCTCGGACCGCTGAGGCAGTTCACCATCGCCAACGCCAATCACCGCGACGCCCTGGCCGCCGAACGCAAGGAACACACCCGTAGCCGAAGCGAGAAGGGCATCCGCTGGGGCGGACACCCTGGGGAACCCTCTGCCACCGGGCGCTACATTCACCGGGCTAGACTGTCCGGCCCTGCCCTGCCGTGCCGTGTGGTGCGGATGCCGGACGGGTCGTACCGAACGGGCTGGCGGCCCGCGGGCCGTGGCCCGGTCCTCAAGTCGCTCAGCGCTGGACCCGCCGAATCATGGGGGATGATGGAAGACCAAGCAGCCCGTGCACCATCGGGCTCTGCATCCCCCACCCCAACGGACCTCGCACGCACGAGCCCGGTGTCCGCTGCAACCGCCCGGCTCCGCCTGCTGTCGCGGTGGTGGGAATCACGCCCCACCGCCACCAGGGACCGCGAGTTCGCGCTCGTCTTCACGGTGCTGTCGTTCGCGGCGCCGCTGTCGCGGATCGGGGCAGAACTCGGCGCCCTTACCGCCCACGGCGCGTCCGACGGAAGCGTGCTGGTGACCTTGGGGCAGACCCTGCCGCTCGCGGTGCGCACCCGGTGGCCGACCGCCTGTCTCGCGGTGGTGGGGATCTCGTTCGCGGTCCACGAGTCCCTCGGCTACCCACCGACCTTCGGCAGCCTCGGGCTGTACATCGCGCTGTACTCGGTGGGTGCCCACCAGGAACGCCTCCCGCGGGTCGTACCACTGATGGCGACGGGCGGATACGCGGTCCTCTGTGCCGTCCTGTACATGTTGGATTCGCCCAACGGCTTGACCGACTATCTGGTCTACTACGTGGCTCTGACGGCGATGTGGGCCCTGGGCGTCCTGGTCCGCGAGCGGCGGGTACGCGAGGCCGAGCGCCGGCTCCTGTCCGCGCAGGCGGCCATCGCCGTGGAACGCAGCCGCATGGCCCGGGAGTTGCACGACGTGGTAACCCACCATGTGACCGCGATGGTGGTGCAGGCCGGCGCGGCCCAGTACGTCACCGAGTCGCCGGACCGCGTCAACGAGGCCCTCGTCGCCATCAACGGCACCGGCCGCCGCGCGCTGGCCGAACTGCGGTTCCTGCTCGGCGTGCTGGAGGCGACCGGCGATTCGGCGGCCCGGACGCCGCTGCCGGGCCGGGTGCCCGACCTGGTGGAGCAGACACGAGCGGGCGGCCAGCCGATCCGGCTGGTCGAGGACGGAGAACAGCCGGACATGGCCATAGGTGCCCACCTCACGGCGTATCGCGTCGTGCAGGAATCCCTGACGAACGCTGTGAAGTACGCCGCGGGCCAACGAACGCTGGTACGGCTCGCGCACACCCCCGGCTGGACGGACGTCGAGGTCACCACCGCCGGGACGGCCGACGGCGCGCCCGCGTTCGCCGCCTTCCGCAACGACGCCCCGCAGGTCTCGGGAGGCCGGGGCCTGACCGGGCTGCGGGAACGGGTGGAGATGTTGGGCGGCGAGTTCGCGGCAGGGCCCCGCCCCGAGGGCGGGTTCCGCGTGTACGCACGCATCCCCACGGGAGGTACCGCGTGAGTGTTCCGCCCGCCGTGATCAGGGTGCTGGTCTGCGAGGACCAGGCCCTCGTACGCACCGGCTTCGTCACGATCCTCTCCGCCCAGCCCGACATGGAGGTCGTGGGGGAGGCCGTGGACGGCCGAGCGGCGATCCGGAGCGCGGAGGAGCTGAAGCCAGACGTCGTCGTCATGGACATTCGCATGCCCCTGCTCGACGGAATCGAGGCCACCCGCCACCTGGCGGGCCCCGATTCCCTCAGCCCCGCGAAGATCCTGGTCGTCACCACCTTCAACGTCGACGAGTACGTGTACGAGGCACTCCGCGCCGGTGCCAGCGGCTTCATGCTGAAGGACGCCGCACCGCCCGAACTGATCAACGCGGTACGCACCGTTGCCCGTGGTGAGTCCCTCCTGGCCCCCGCCGTCACCCGCGCACTGATCGGCCGCTTCGCCGAACGCCTACGCCCCTCCGCCGCCTCCGCGTCCCCCGAACGGGACCGCCTCAAGGTCCTCGCCCCCCGCGAGCACGAGGTCCTCCTCCTCATCAGTGAGGGCCTGTCCAACGCCGAGATAGCCACCGAGTTGGTCATCAGCCCTGAGACCGTGAAGACCTACGTCTCCCGCATCCTCACCAAACTGAACCTCCGCGACCGCGTCCAGGCGGTGGTCCTGGCGTATCGGGCGGGGTTGGCGGGGCGCGGGGACTGAGCCCGACTCGAACCTCGTTGTCCTCGAAAGCGTTGTCCCCCGAGCGAGCTACACGATGTGTCCACCCAGGGGTGAAGTGCGGCACCGGCGCTCTCTTGTTGACTCTGTGACTGTCAACGCAGCGATCGGACCAGCGGTCCGACCGTGCGAGCAGCAGGAGGGCAACACCATGAGAAGGACGCGCAGTTCCGGGAAGTCCGGGTTCCCCGGCGGCCGTCGGTTCGCCACGGCCCTGGTGGTTTCGGCGCTGGCCGGAACCGGGCTGGCCGCATGCGGCGGGGACGCCGAGGACACGCCGCAGGCCAAGGCCGCCAAGCAGACCGCGGAGGCCGAGCAGGCCGCGGACAAGCCCGAGATCACCTGGGGCACGTGCCCTGAGCCGGCCGAGGGAACGAGCCGAAATCCTCGTCTGACCTGCGGGACGTTGAAGGTCCCGCTGTACTACCGAGATCCGGGCGGCAAGAAGATCGAGGTGGCGGTCTCGCGGCTGGCCACCGCCAAACCCGGGAAGAAGCGTGGCGTCCTGCTGCTGAACCCCGGCGGACCGGCCGTGGGTGGTCTCGACATGCCCGCAACCATGGCGTCCACGCTGCCGAAGTCCGTGCTGGACAGCTACGACCTGATCGGCTTCGACCCTCGCGGCGTCGAGCACAGCACTCCGCAGAGCTGCGGTCTGAAGGACCCCAGTGTGTTCGGGCTCTTCCCCTATCCCGCCGCGGACGGCTCGATCACCAAGAACGTGGCCTTCGCCAAGACCAACGCCGAGAAGTGCGCAGACACGGTGGGCGACACCCTGCAGTACTTCACCACCGCCAATACCGCCCGCGACATGGACCGCATCCGCCAGGCGCTCGGTGAGCGGAAGATCTCCTACTGGGGCCAGTCCTACGGCACCTACCTCGGCACCGTCTACAGGGCCCTGTTCCAGGACCGGACCGACCGGATGATCCTGGAAGGCAACATCGACGCCACCAATGCGTGGGCCGACGAAGTGGCGGACCGCTGGGGCAAGGGCATGGCCGACCGGTTCCCCGACGCGGCCGCCGTCGCCGCGGCCCAGGACGGCACCCTCGGGCTGGGCGACAGCGTCAAGCAGGTGACCCAGAGCTACCTCGCCCTCGCCGACCGGCTCGACCGCAAGCCCGTCCCCGTGCCCGGTATGCGGCTGTCGTTGGACGGACCGCTGCTGCGGAACATCACCTACGGCATGCTTCTGCACAACGACACGCTTCCACCGCTGGTCGGTTTCTGGAAAGCCGCCGCCGACCTGGCCGACGGCAGCGCCACCGACGCCGACAACGAGGTTCTCCAGCAGATCCTCGCCGACAGCCCGCTGCCTCCGGGTGTCCCCGCGGACAACCAGGCCACCATGTTCCTGGCTCTCGTCTGCGGCGACGCCGAATGGCCCCACGACACCGACGGCTACGCCACCCGCAGCGCCGCCGACCGCAAGGCGTGGCCCCTCACCGCGGGAATGCCGGGCAACATCTGGGCGTGCGCCTACTGGAAGAAGCCGGCCGAGCAGCCCGTCACCGTGACCGGCGAAGGCCCCCGCAACACCCTGATCCTCCAGAACCGCCGGGACAACGCCACTCCGTGGGAGGGCGGCATAGGGCTGCACAAGGCCCTCGGCGACAGTTCTGCCTTCGTCGGCGTGGACAACGGCGGACACTACGTCTACAACGAAGGCTCCGCCTGCGCCGACAAGGCGACCGTCGACTTCCTGACCACCGGCCACCTGCCGGGCAAGAACGTCTACTGCACCGACGTCCAGCGGAAGTAGATCGGGGCGCCGTCGGGCCGGGCGGCGCGGATCGACTTCAGCGCGGCCAGCGTGTTCGCGGCACCTTTCCTGCGGTGATTGACGCCCCACAGGCGGTCGCCGCCAACCGAGTAGCAGCCGTGGAACTGGCGCACCCCGTGGGCGCGGTGGTAGGTGGCCGGCACGCGGTCGGGATGTTTCCGTTCGGCCCAGCCCGAGCCTGCGGTGGGCCGGATCCCGAGCGGGCCGAACTCGTCGAACGCGAAGACCCGGTCGGGGAAGCGGTCCATGACCTCCTCGATCCGGTCCAGCTTCGCATCGCGGTCGGGGGATTCCTTCCATGTCTTGGTGCGCTGGAAGGTGACGCCGCGACGGGCGAGCAGGCCGCGTAACGCTTCGCGGCCGATACGGATCACGCGGCCGTGGACTTTCCGCAGGTAGGCAACGAGTCTGCGCATTGACCAGCGGGTGAAGGGCTGGCCGAGTTTGGTGGGGCGGGTGGTGGCCGTCTGGATGACGAAGTCCTCGTCGTCAGGGCTGAGCAGGCGGGGACGGCCCCCCGCCCACCGAGGTCCAGGCAGGCAAGGCCGATCGTTGAACCGGTGGATCACATCCCGGACGGTGTCTTCGTCAGCCTGCACCAGTTGGGCGATCACCGGCACGCGGTTCCCGCCGGACGAGGCCAGCAGCATCATCGCGCGGTGATAGCGCACCGTGCTGGTGCTGCCGCGGCGCACGATCTGCTGCACCTTCTGCCCCTCCTGGTCGGTCAGTCTGCGCACACGGACAGGCTCAGCCATCGCGCCCCAAGTGGTCGGATCGGACGTCACCGCACATCCAACCGCCACGACCACCGGCCCGGCGAACCTATGCGGTCAGAGCACTAGCGCGAGAGCCCTACTTCAGCAGCGGGAGCGCCGAGAAGTCGTACGTCTCCCACAGCCGCCGGGAGACCTCCTCCGGATACGGCCGCACCTCCGGCTCGGCGTCCAGGACCTGGGTCAGCCGGCCGCCCGCGACGTCATACGCAGGCCACCCCGGATCCCCGGTCCGCGCGAACCCCGTCCATGCCGCCTGGAAGCGCGCGGTCAGTGCCCTCGCCTCGTCCGGCACCCCGCTCCCCGCGAACAGCAGATTCCCGAGGTCGGCGTCGTACGTGCCGAAGAGCAGCGGGATGTCCAGGCCGTGGCACGCTCCGAGCACACCGCCGAAACCCGGTGCGGGCCAGGCCAGTTCGTAGAGGTGGGTGCGGCCGCCGCCCGTGACCTGGGCCTCGGCCAGCCGCAGGGAGGGCATGTTGAACAGCCAGTCCGTCTGCACGCGTTCGTACAGTTCGGTCGGTGTGGCGTCCGGGAAGGCCTCGCGGTAGGCGCGCTCGCCGTCCGGGCCCGGCGCGAACATCCGCAGGGCCGCGGCCGCCTGCTCCTCGGTTATCCGGCCGAGCCGGTCGGCGAGGGCGAGGAAGAGCCGGTACTCATCGCGGTTGTGCCCGACCAGCAGCTCCACGTCCCGGGCCGCGCCCGCCGCCAGCGCCTCCCAGGGGGTGGTCGGCAGCACCTCGCCGTCGACCACCGGCGAGAACGGTGTGACGGTCGGGGCCACCTGCCCCCACCGGTCGTCGTACTCACGCATCCGACGGCTCAACCGCTCGCCCACCGAGGGGAGTTCGAGCGGGTCCACGGCGGACAGCGCGGCGGCCGTCGGAGCCTGACCCGCCTCCTTGCCGATCTCCACCGCGATGTCCCGGGCGAGTTCGGCGGAGAAGTACGTGCCGGGCACGCTCTGCGCGACGGCCCGCCCGAACAGTCCCCGCGCGCTCGGCATCGCCAGCAGCGAGGCCACCGACCCCGCCCCCGCCGACTCCCCGAACACCGTGACCTGCCCGGGATCCCCGCCGAACGCCGTGATGTTGTCCCGCACCCACTCCAGGGCCGCGACCTGGTCCAGCAGCCCCCGGTTCGCGGGCGCCCCCTCCAGCAGGGCGAACCCCTCGATCCCGACGCGGTAGTTGAAGGTCACGACGACCACGTCACCGGCGCGTGCGAGGTGCTGGGCGTCGTAGCCGGGGCTGCCGGCGTGGCCCAGCTTGTAGGCACCGCCGTAGATCCACACCATGACGGGGCGGCGGGCCGACGGGTCCGTGCCGGGCGTCCAGACGTTGACCGTCAGCCAGTCGTCGCCGGTGGGTACCGGCAGTTCGGCGGCACGGCCCTGGAAGCCCGACTCCTGCGGAGGCGGGGGCCCGAAGTCGTACGCCTCCCGGGTCCCCTCCCAGCCCTTCGCGGGCCGCGGCGCCTGGAACCGGGCCTCCCCGACCGGTGGTTCGGCGAAGGGGATCCCCCGGAAGACCACCAGTCCGCCCTCGGCCCGCCCGCGCACGGAACCGGCCCCGGTGCGTGCTTCGAGATTCTCGGCTGACGTCATCGTCGAACTCCTCACGGGTAAGGGGCTGTCCGATTCACTTCAGCCCATTTCCCTTGCGTGAGTCAACCAAGTCGCGGACCCTGTGCGATCAGCTCAAAGACTTCAGCGCGGACGCGTCGTACGGCTCGAGCTCGTCGAATCGGCCCGCCAGCACCTTCGCGGCCCACTGCGGGTCCTGAAGCAGTGCCCGCCCGACGGCGACCATGTCGTACTCCTCGCGCTCCAGGGCGTCGAGCAGGTCGTCGATGCCCTTGACCGGGGAGCCCTCGCCCATGAAGCCGCGGATGAAGTCGCCGTCGAGGCCGACCGAGCCCACGGTGATGGTCGTCCTGCCGGTGAGCTTCTTGGTCCAGCCGGCGAGGTTGAGGTCCGAGCCGTCGAACTCGGGGAGCCAGTAGCGGCGCGTGGAGGCGTGGAAGGCGTCGACTCCGGCGGCGGCGAGCGGCGCGAGGATCGCCTCCAGCTCTTCCGGCGTCTCGGCGAGCCGCGCCTTGTAGACCTCCTGCTTCCACTGCGAGTAGCGGAAGATGATCGGGAACTCCGGCGACACCGTCTCCCGTACGGCCGCCACGATCTCCGCCGCGAACTTCGTACGGGCGACCGGGTCGCCGCCGTAGGCGTCGGTGCGGCGGTTGGTGCCCGACCACAGGAACTGGTCGACGAGGTAGCCGTGGGCGCCGTGGATCTCCACACCGTCGAAGCCGATGCGCTCGGCCGCGGCCGCCGCCTCCGCGAAGGCGCCGATGACGTCGTCCAGGTCGCGCTGGGTCATGGCCTTGCCGGTGGGCTCGTCGGAGCCGAGTCGCAGACCGGAGGGACCGACGGCGGGGGCGTCGACGTAGGGCTGCTGGCCCTGCTCGCGGACCATGCCGATGTGCCACAGCTGCGGGACGATGGTGCCGCCCGCCGCGTGCACCTCCTCGGCGACCTTCGCCCAGCCCGCCAGCTGCTCCTCGCCGTGGAACCGCGGGACGCTCTCGCTGTTCCCGGCCGACTCGTGGCCGACGTAGGTGCCCTCGGTGACGATCAGACCGACTCCGGCGGCCGCGCGGCGGGAGTAGTACGAGGCCACGTCCGCGCCGGGGACACCTCCCGGGGAGAACATGCGGGTCATGGGCGCCATGACGATGCGGTTCGGGACGGTCAGGCCGTTGATGTGGGCCGGGCGGGAGAGGATCTCGGCGGCGCGGGAGGTGGCGGGGGCGGTCACGTGGCAGTACTCCTCGGTATGTGCATGCGCATGGACACTACCCAGGTGCCAACCGCCTCGTCCGCCTCAGGATTTCCCGATGCGCTGTGACACCGGCCACGCATGGAAGTCACGCATCGAGGCCACGCATGAAAGAAGCCCGCCCCACCATCGTGGGACGGGCTTCTTGTCGAGCGCCGGGCAGGCCTTGCACCTGCATCTCCCCGCAGGAAGCGGGGCGTCTTTCCTTGGACCACCAACGCGTAGTCGACCGACGGGAGTTCACGTCGAGCGGCTCGTGATCAAGCATAGCGCAGGAAAAGACCGGGGGCGGCCACCCCCTGTTTCCAGGAAGTGCCGCCCCCGGGAAGGACGTTGATCAACCGTCAGGCCTGGCGGCCGGGGGTCGATCAGAAGTCCATGTCACCGCCCGGCATGCCGCCGCCGGCCGGGGCAGCGCCCGCCTTCTCCGGCTTGTCGGCGATGACGGCCTCGGTGGTGAGGAACAGCGCGGCGATGGAGGCGGCGTTCTGCAGGGCAGAGCGCGTGACCTTCGCCGGGTCGATGATGCCTTCGGCGATCATGTCGACGTACTCACCGGTCGCGGCGTTCAGGCCGTGGCCGACGGGCAGGTTGCGCACCTTCTCGACGATGACGCCACCCTCGAGACCACCGTTGACGGCGATCTGCTTGAGCGGGGCCTCCAGGGCCAGCTTCACGGCGTTGGCGCCGGTCAGCTCGTCACCCTCGAGGTCCAGCTTCTCGAAGACCGAGGAGGCCTGGATGAGGGCCACGCCACCACCGGCGACGATGCCCTCCTCGACGGCCGCCTTCGCGTTGCGA